>CANMJR010000102.1 GCA_947498025.1 Helicobacteraceae bacterium | reverse complement strand
GCTAAACTGAAAACATTTCAAATCCTGACGCAAAAATATCGTAACCGCCGAAAATACTTTAATTTACGATTTAATTTGATATGTGGATTGGTAAATTTTGATCGTGGATTTGAGGTGCCCGTAAAATGAGTTTTGCAAGAAGTCTAGTATATAATAAGTCGTCAACTCTTTTGAATATTTCATTTATATTTTCAACAGGCTCAATCTCAACAATACCCATGCTTATTGTGACCTTACCGACTGTTTCAAAAGAGTACTCCTCTCCTTTCTTTTTTAGTCTTTGGGCATATTCCTTAGCATTGCCGAGCATAGTATTTGGCAATACTTTTATAACTGCTACGTTAATCAAGTCAAAATTGAGGATTTATAAGGTGTTGTTGGATTGCTTTAGAGGGTGTGTTGGTGGAGCATAGCGGGATCGAACCGCTTACCTCTTCACTGCCAGAGACTTATATAAGTCACAGAATAGCCTATTTTAGGGGTTTAGTCACATACAATTAACGCTAATTACCATTAATTTATACAATATTGGTGACACTTTGGTGGCACTTTTTATTCAAAATAACTTGATTTTTGATTATTATTACATTACAGTGATAAAAAAAATCACAAAAGAATACTTTTGTAATTCTCATCTGTAGATATCTTTTGACTATAAATAAAATTCACCAATAGAGACATATATTTAGCGACTTGATAACCAATATATCTAGATTACTTAATTTAAATCAAAAAAAACTTTTTACTTTCTATAGACTGTAGATTATTTTTTCATAAGAATATATAGTAATATTCTTGTCTTAATTTATTTCTTTATTTTTAGCCTGAGCTCACTATAATAAACAATATATTTAAATAAAAGAGAAAACAATATGGAAAAATGTTATCACAGTTATATAAAGAAATTTCAAGTTTTACCAAAAAGTACACTTTATAATGAAGACTCGAAATATATGATTAGTGAATTTAATAAGCATGAAGCAACACTATATTTAATCGTAAAAACACCAAAAATTGCTTTTATACCAGAAAGTTTTATAATTGACGACAATTATAATTTATGTGGAGAAGTTTTCATAGAAAATACAGAGACTATTAAAGCTATTAAATTTAATCCATTGAAAATTCCATATGACATGCCTCAATTAAGAAACAATTATCCTACTCTGGAAAGTTTTATTAATACATATATGGATATGTATGAAGATGGTAATAAAAGTAATAAACAAAAATATAAAGATTTATCTTCTATTGATTTAAACAATTCAAATGAGTCTAAATTAAGAATAAAATGTCCAATCTCTAAAGCTGTAACAAGAGGTGAAGGCGACTATATGGATTTGAAAATATATCAAGTAATTAATTTTTTTAATATTGATATACTACAAAACTTAGAAATTTTATATATAGGTAAAAGTAATGACAATACTTGGCAAAGATTATACAGTCATAATAAATGGGGATTTCTTGAGGAATATAGAAATAAAGCAAAAGAAGATTTTTTAGTATACTTTCTTCAATTAGATTATAGTAAACTTGAGATTAATAAAATAAATAACTTTGCCATATTAAATAGAGGGGATGACACTCAAATTACACTTGAAGACGCAACCAAAATAACAGAAGCAAGTTTAATAAACTATTTTATTAAAGAAAAAAAATTTAATGACCAGATGGTCAATATGGATTTATCAAAATGGTATTTTATAAAAACTAAACTCAAGAATAATGGATATACAGAAGTAAATGTAGAACTATATTTAGATGGTCTGTTTGGAAAGCTTGGTACTGACAATACAAAGTATAAAGGGTACCATAATATGAAGTATAAAATATAACCAAGTCTGAGGAAACAAACTAAAACAAAACTTAAAATAAGTTTCTATAATAAGAAAGACTTACGAATCGAATCGATTGGACTGTTCTGATATATCAGATTCACATGACAACTGAGTTAAAAAATGTTATTAAATTTTAGGACATAAAAATAATAAGCTGATAGTAAAAAATTTTATTTTGATAATATATTAAAAATAATTATTTCTATCTTTAATAACATGTTTTTAAGAGTATGTAAATCAACTTTTATGTTTTTTCATAGTGAACTTATACAATTTTAAAACTAAGGTTAAAAGTGTATTTTAAATATTGTCATGCAAGAGAATTATTAAGTGATGCAATAGAGATACTTGTAATATCAAAAGAAGATATTGCTCATCGTCTCTATAAAGTTGGTGAGGTCATAAATCATTTACAGTGTAGTGAATTACCAACTGAATTAGTGGAAGAATGGAAAGATATTAAAATTAAATTGCAAAACGTTAAAATACATAACATAAGTGCCACATTGAGTATATGTGAAAAGAAATTAAATATCAGGAGTAGAACAGGTGAAGAACTAGCTGAAAGAATATGGACTTTATACAATGAATTGCATTTTAATGAAAAATATTTATCATAAAGAATACATAGTTGTATCTTTTATCGCACGTAAGTATTGTACATTTTTTAATTCATCATATTCTTAAAAACTCTCCTCAAACCAAATCCCAATATTAACAAAATAAACAACAAAAAAGCCATTTTTGAAATTTCCAAAACTTAAAGTGCTTTAAGGTGTGACTTGCACCCCTCTTTAACCCCCTGCGTAACGACTCAAAAAAGAAAAAAAGTCACAGTTTACTTTTTTTAAAAATTCTAGCATAGTTTCTTCATCATTAATGAATTAGAACACAAGAAAAAGCTTTTTCAAATTCTAAAAAAAGGATTTGACATGTACAAATTTTATATATCCAATCGGTCAAGTTAGCACTAATAAAATTAGTGAAGTATCTATGGCAGTTTTAAAAGCCGTAGCATATGCGTAGGTTTATCAACGAGTTTGAATATTACACCATTCATTCAAGCTTTTACGAGGCGATAGCTTCGAGCAATAGAATGCGGGACAGTGGCTTTGCCACTTCGTGCATCTTATGCTCGTTTATCTATCTGTTTTTTTTGATTGGAG
>CANMJR010000101.1 GCA_947498025.1 Helicobacteraceae bacterium | reverse complement strand
TTTGCTATATCTTCTTTGCTCATTTTGCTATCTGTTTGAATGATAATACTATCTATGTTAGGCATTACATAAGTTGTTCTTTCAACTGCTTCTACTACTTTATTCACATCCTCGGTACCATATTTTGTTTCTAACTCTTTCATATTTAGTTTATTATCGATACTTTCAGATACATGTTCGCTCGCCTCTTCTGAACTTGCGGTGCTGCTACTCGGGGGTTGAGAAGCTTTTTGTGTTTGGAGGTTGCTTAGCATATTTTTTAAACTCTGTATCTGTTTTTCTAATGCGGCTATTTGTTTGTTATCGTTCTCATTTTGAGATTGTTCACCCTCTTTTTCTTTAATACCGTTTAATTTATATGCACGATATGCCATTTTTTCCGTTCTAGCCAGTTCCGATAAATCTTGTTCGACTTCATTTGAGTCTATCTTGCCGTCACTGTTTTTATCAAGTTTTTTTAACTCTTCTTCAAGCAAATCAAGCGATAAACCTTGTTGAAAATAAATATTTTGTATCGTTCTATTATCAAGCAGATTTAATCCGCGAGTTAATTTAAACATATCTTTTTTTACATCAAAATTTACGGAAAGTTTTATATCTGAAAGTTCTTCGTAACTTAAAAAGGCATCGCAATTTTTATCTGCATTGTTAAAGTTGATTTTGTCCTCTATAACGGTTCTCATACTCTCTTGAGAACTATCGACAAGGACGTAACTTTTTGTGTAATTCTGATCAACTTTCGGTAATACCGACAGATAATTTATATTCATAAAATTTATATCGGAAAAAGTTTAATTATATTTACTAATCTTACGCATTTTTGTAAAACTTGCATTTTCTCTCCGATTTTAAAATATCGTAATAACTACTCTATTTTTAAACTATCTTTTGATTAAAAATCAAAAATATCATCCATATCAACAGGTTCGTCAACGGATTCATTCGTTGTTAGCATGCTTCCCAGCATCTGAGAATTACTGATAATCGTATCATCCATTACATCGACGCTTGTAGCACCATCATGAAAAATCATTTGTACCCAATTTACTAAATCAACACCAAAAGCTTTACACAGAGATCCCAAAGATGATGACTTGTCAATAAATGTCTGATTATTTGCCTGAATAACTGATGACAATGCTCCTAAGGCTCTCGAAATTGGATAGCTTTCATGATAAGCTGAAGCTGACTTTCCTATGTTCTGAAGGTAATAGGAAATTTCTGACACCTCATCAAGTGTGATATCTCCACTGCCTACAATAAGTAAAAGAGAGTTTAGACGCGCAAGATACTCTTTGATATCTTCTAAATCATCCGGTTCCATATAATTATAAATGTAAGTTTGTTGTGCTTGATTATTGAGTTTTTTTATAGGAATAATTTCAGGTGTAATTTCCGAATATTTTGAATTATTATTTACGATAGGCTCCGGTTGTGAAATCGGAACTCTAATAATTTCAGACTGAAGCAGTGGAGAATGCATCGCTTGATATGCCGAATACATTAACCTGTTTTTTTCTCTTAATACTGACAGCTCTTTATTTGAAAAATGATTTTCTTCTTCAATTTGTTCTATATACTCTTGCATTATTTTGGCATCACTGATACGAACAGTAAGACGGTAAAATGAGTTTGCTGATGTTTTCATATTGAATGGTTTAGGTAAGAAACTGTCTGCCCCTGTATTGATAACGCTGAGCATGCGATCAAAGTCTGTATATGCTGAAAGAACCACAATAGGAATGAGTGCATCATCTTTGCGTATTGCCTCAATCATTTGGATACCATCCATATTAGGCATATTGATATCCGTCAGAATTAAATCGTAAAATTTAGGTTTTGATTGGAATATCTTAAGCCCTTGCGCTCCATCTGAAGCTTCATCTACGACAGCAAATAGTCTTTTAAATAAAGTAACGGTTGCCGAGCGTATTTGTTTTTCATCCTCAACGATTAATAAGTTTAAATTTTTAGTGTAAGGGGTTAGCTCTGTAAATGTCATACGACTTCCTTCTTGATAGGTAAATTTATGGTAAAAACGGCTCCAAGTGAACTATTGGCTACACTAAGCATTCCTTGATGGTGTTCTTCAACGATAATGCGTGACATATACAGTCCAATTCCTGCACCTTGCTTTTTATGTTTAGTTGTGAAATATGGCTCAAAAACTTTTGAAAGAATTTCATTTGGGATTCCTCCTCCGTTGTCGCTTACACTCACACAAGCAAAATCCCCGTTGGGAATACAGGAGACAGTAATAGTTGGTTTTTCAATTTTATTTTCAATAAGAATATCTTTGGCATTAGAAAAAAGATTGAACAAAACTTGACTGAGTTCACTTGGATACCCAAGAAATTCACTATTCCACAAACAATCATGACCGGAAGTACATCCTTCTTTATGAATATGTTCAATAACTATCGAGATTCCTGATTTTTTCATACTAGGACTAATTAATTCCACGGCATAATAAATAACTTTATCAAGATAAAAAGCTTCTTTATCTTTCTTTGGATCAAAAAAATTCATAAAATCATCAATAGTTCGTGACAAATATTCTACTTGAGAGTCAATAACCTTTAAAATTTCTGTCCCTTTTTGCATATCAATATTTTTAAACTCTTCTAAATCAAGATGTGCATCCATAAGAGTCATTGCAATGACTTGTAAAGGTTGTCGCCATTGATGCGCGATATTTTCAATCATTTCTCCCATCGCCGCCGCACGGTTTTTAAAGATAAGCTCTTGTTTTTGACGATTAATCACATTGAGCTGATTTCCAATCTCTTTCTCGTATCTAATGCGTTCCGTTATATCGTGTCGGATAGCAATATATTCTATAATTTCTTGATCTTGATTGAGAATAGGAACTATGGTTGCATTGACAAAATAACTCTCTCCATTTTTTGTTTTATTTTGGACAACACCTCTCCAAACATTACCTTTTTTAATCGTTGACCAGAGATCTTTAAATGTAGCTTGAGACATATCCGAATGACGTACCATATTATGAGATTTCCCTAAGAGCTCGTCTCTTTCATAGCCTGAAATACGACAAAATTCATCATTGACATAGGTAATAATACCCTTTGCATCGGTTTTTGAAACGATATTACTTACATCAACGGCTTTTTTATATTGGGAGAGTAACGATGATAAAGCATCATAATCTTTGGTAAATTGGCTCAATTTCATTCTAATGCTCTGCGA
>CANMJR010000100.1 GCA_947498025.1 Helicobacteraceae bacterium | reverse complement strand
CTCTGCATGGGATGCAAGTTTTTTTAATGCAAGAATGTTATTTTTTAAATCATTTTGTATCTTCTCATTTTTAGCTTTATAATCACTCTCTAGCTTTAATTGTGAAGACGCAGATGTTAAAAAAATATTTTGAAGCGTTGCTATTGATTCGGCTATATCGCCGGATGTAGAAATGAGGTGAAGTTGTTTTGACTTAAAATCATCAAAACTACTCTTTGAAGCATTAAAAGCATTAAGACTTATGATGCCTACTATACTTAACGATATTAAACCGACTGCAGAAATGAACCAAATTTTTGTTTTAACGCTTAAATGCTTTATGATATTCATGAGCTTCACCTATTCCTTTTTTTTTAGTAACTTACTAACCTCGTTCCCACGGTCTCCGTTGGAATGCAGACGAAAAGTAATGATGTAGATATACACTCCCACGCAGGAGCGTGGGAGCGAGAGAAAACGGACGCGTTCGTTTTAGTGCGTAACATCAGTAACTTAGATTAAATAATAAATAATAATTATTTAATTTATCTAGAGTTGTTCCGCCCATGTCCGACACACTCATCGGGGTACCAATCTGATAACCGCTTCCAACATACTCATAATCAATCATCTCTGCACCGAAACGAAGATTTGCGTATCTGTTGATTGGCTGAATGTAGTAAACTTCAAGTGCATTACCGCGAGTTGCAAGTTTATTTGTCAAAGAGTTTGAACCTTGAGTAAAACTAAACCAATTTTGGCTGCCTTGATTATATTCAACACCTAACTTTGGGTTTTTCATACTCTCTATCGGCATCGTATATCTTGTACCTAACCAAAACGCGCTACCGTCTTTTTGTTCTATATCACCGGGTGTATTTGTTAAAAGTCCCATAGGGTAATTACCGTAAGGAGTTGCTTGATTTGAAGTCACACCGTTTGGTTTGCTTTGAGAAATCCCATAGTGAGCAAACAGGTCTAAGCCGCTATTAGATAAATTTGTAAACTCTAGCATAGCAGTATAGAGCATTACATCACCAATATTTGTGTTTGTGTTTGCCCCTGATAAATCAGTAGTATTTGACACAACATCGGTAGCTCCGACTACGCTAAGCTGTAAAAGTGAACCGCTCATGCCCAGTCCCGTATCAAAAAATGCACCAAGAACATTCGTATCTTTTATTGCACCGGAATCTCCGATATATGTGTATGTAGTATCATCTTGATACCCTTTGCCGTAGCCAATTCTAAGTGCCATTTCCTCAACACCCGTAAGCTTTTGCAATCCTGCAGTTGCTACAATTCCATCTGCTGCACCGTCAAAACTAAGTGCTGAATAGGTAGCTTTACGAACCGTGTTATCTTTAAATTGATGTGAAGGACCATCTGAACTGGGTTGACGACCGATTGTAAAAGTAACAGGGACTAAACCGTTTATTGCCGTCCAATCAATGTATGCTCTCTCCACAAACATGCCGCTATCAGCCGGGCGTCTTCCCTGCATTGGATCCATAGAAGAGTACAAGTAGCTTGAGCCTGTATCGGACCAATTTTTATACATGCTCAAACGACCCGTAAATTTCATATCATCCGTGATATCTGAATTCATGTTTAATCTTAAACGATTTGACCATACATTGTTAGATGAAGTTTTATCTCCCGAAGCATCTTCTGCTTCAAAATTATCCGCGCGGGTTCTAAAGTCTATACCAAAATCTATTTTATCTGTCATGGTTGAAGTTTCGATTTTATCTACTCTCTCTTCAATTGTGTCATTTGATTTTGATTGTGCTTCTTTTATCTCTTTGATTTGCGTTTCTAGAGAAGTTACCTTATTTAGTAATTCAGCATTTATTTCTGATGTATTTACTGATGCATTTAAGAGGCTTCCTCCAACTATTAATGAAGCTATTAGGCTTAACTTTACTACTTTTTTCATATACTCATTTCCTTGATTTATGTTTAAATTCCGGCTGCCGCTGGATGATCAGAATCAGCTGCATGATCTGCTAAATACTTTTTCAACACTTCTTTATCAGATGCTGACAACTTGTCTATTCCCATTTTTCCCATCTTTTCGCTACTTTCAAAGATCTTTTCCCACTGCTTTATGGCTTTAGAGCTAGGATCTAAACTCAACGATTTTGCCAAATCTTTTCCATCGGCAAAAGATAGTGTTGCCGTAATAAACAGCAACAAAAACAACTTAAATAAATTCATTTATTTTTCCTTTTTTTATTTTTGTTTCTTCAAGATAATAAAAAATGAAGAGTTGTGTATAAACATAGGATTAGAAAAGAGTTTATAAGTAATAAAAAATCGAAGCATTTTTTGAGAAGGGTTATTTTTTGTATTTTTAGTTAAAGAGCATGCATAAGATTTGTATCTTGGGATGCACGCGGCAAGAAAAAGAGCAGAAAAAAAAGATTTTTTGTGTAACATACGATTATGCAGCCTTTGATTTGTTTTTGTTTTTGTTTTTTTTCAAATAAAATTATATAGCTGAAGTGTTGCAAGTATGTTGCAACAAGGTTTATTGTGTAATTGTCAAAACTTTGTTATGTTGTGTAAAGCCCTTAGTAAGGGACTGTGAAAAAACTTTTCTCGTTCCAATGCTCTGCGTTGGAACGCATATAACTCTAGCTTCGGGTGTATATGCATTCCCACGCAGACCGTGGGAACGAGTAAAAACTGAAATTTTTAACAGCTTTTTCGGAAGCGATGGCTTGCCTTCGCTTAAGTGATATCATAAAAATAGCAATTTTTAAGCATTTTCATACCGAAGGCAAGCCATCGGTTCCAAAGAGAGTAAGTTCTTTCACAATTTCTGAGAGCTGGGAAGAGTAGAGGAAGATGTTGCGATAAGGAAAAACTAAGAAAATGCATCTCAGAGTGTTTGGCACTCTTTTTCTTCTTTTTTGTGAGACTAAGCCATAAAATCGAGCTTCTTTAACTTACTGTCCATCATCTTTTGTATAATTTTATCTTTCATTCCCTCTACATCGGCAATTTTTTGTTGAATACCGCCTATAGTAAAATCAATATTTTTCTTATCTATATTTATAGGCGTACTGGCAGGTGAAAACTGTTCTATGGCGCTTAAATCTTGAGCCCCTTGAATGGATGCCTCACTCATTGCAACGGCTTCCATACCTTGCGATAGGTTTACTATATCTTCTTTACTCATATTGGTGTCTGTTTGAATGATAATACTATCTATGTTATGTGTTACATCAATGGTTCTTTCAACTGCGTTTACTACTTTATCCAC
>CANMJR010000099.1 GCA_947498025.1 Helicobacteraceae bacterium | reverse complement strand
AGCAAATAAGACATATTAAAATATGGTCTCAAACGTATTTCACGAAAAAAAATCTTACTATTTCTGAGTCTCTATTTGAAAAAATGATTCATAGAGAATTTGACCATTTTAGCAAAATTGACAGTGATGAACTATTTATGTTATTGCATTCTATTGTGGATGATTATCTTTCAGAGAGGGTTGCGGGACACATTTTAGATATAGCTCTCTTAAAAGATATATATCACTCTTGGAATAATTCAGATGAATATTCAGAGTTGGGACTAAAACAAATTTTGAATAATATTATGACGGATGCTCAAAATTCTTTAAACAATGATTCAACCAAAGATGAATTAAGATTTGTAATATTGCAACCGATTCATCGACTTATTTCTAATGTGTACAATAAGTCAACAAGTAAACAGGCTCTGCCTTATGATGATTTTATACCATACTTCCCGGCATTGATTGAAAAACTTCATAAAATTGACAATAATGTAGAACTAAAACATGTTAATTTAATTCTATCTCATATTAATGAAATCAATGCCGCGAGAGATATGATTTTTACACTACTAAATAGATCTGAGGCTATTGAAATATTCCCGTTTTTAGATAAAAATTCAAATAGCTATGATGAAATGATACTTACGATAACTCAATATTTTAGAAAGTTTATTAATACTTTAGAGAGACAGGTTATTCCACGATATGTACATGAAATAAATACTGCGCTCTGGGCTAGCATAAAAAAATCACCTGCAATAAAGATGTACATAAAACAAAAGCTTCAATTTACGACACCAAATACACATAATGTTCTAGCACACTTTGGTGAGTTAAATATGACTGAAAAGGGAAAATATAAAAAATATGATAAAAAGACGGTCTATGTATTAACAAAACAGGTTGATGCATCGAAACTATTTCAGGAAACACTCTTGAAAAATCTTCCGTCTTGGGAAATAGTCATATTTACAAAATATTCTTTATTAAAGAGTAATCTTGACCATAGAATAGTAGATAAACTGATAGTTGACTTAAATTTTGCAGACAGCATCTTTAATAATGTATTGCAACTTATTAATAATTTAAGAAAACATTCTAAAAGCATTGATACTTTAATAGAGAATAATGATTTATACATGCTCGCTTCTTTGAGCCAAGTAGAGCTGCTTCATCACAATAAAGATAAATTTAAATACAACATCATCTTAAATCCGCTGAACGAAAAAAATATCTACGATAAAGTTTTTTGGAATTGTTAAAGTAATATCTTTTTTTATTTTGCCACAAACTTGCAACACTAAAATGTCAAAATACCTGCAAGTGTTTTTTCTTTTGTAAAGGGTATTCAATTTACTTTTTTGCATATACATAAAGTATTTTAAAAACATAAAAAATAGGGTACGGAGAATCGTAATGCTAAAAAAGGTTAAATCTAAAGTAATTTTTTCAATCATATCTTTGAGTGTCGTAGTCATGATAGGCGTAAATTTTTATCTATCAAATACTTTGTCTAAACTTTCTCATAAAACAACCGAGAAGTCACTCACAATGTTGAGCGAGTCAATATTTCAAACACTTACGGGAAGTATGTTGACAGGAAATCCCGAAATTGTTGAATCCACTTTACATGCAGCAAGTAAAATTAACGGGATAGAGTCGTTAAAAGTACTAAAATCACAATTTGTTATAGATGTTTTTTCACCCCATGAAAAGTTTACATCTGATTTGTCCGTGCAAAAAGTATTTGAAAGTAAAAAAACAGATGTAATAGAAGTAAATCAAAATAATCATCATACTATCCGCATGATAAAACCTATGATGGCAGAGACCAGCTGTTTGTCATGTCACTATAATGCAAAGGTCGGTGATGTGCTTGGCACCATGGATTTGACTATATCTTTGGATGACAATGATGCCGATATATCTTCCACTCAAACAACTTTGGGAATTAATTTTGCCGTAGGAAGTGTGCTGTTTATTATTTTGGCAGGTCTGTTTTTCAAAAGAGAGATTTTTAGCCCATTGTGCGGTTTAAAAATTCATATATCAGAACTTGTCGGCGGAAATAAAGATTTAACAAAAAGATTAAACACTATAAAAGCAGATGAGTTTACAGATGCAGCGATGGAAGTAAATAAATTTATAGAGATGATTCAAATTATAGTAAATGATGTGAAAGTTCTTGGTGCTAAAAATACACAAATAGCTTCAAAAATTCAAGAGTCAAGTCATATTATAAAAGAGGGTACCCAAAAAGAACAAGAGATAGTCGGCAATACCACTACTAAAAGTAGATATATAAAAGAGTTATTAGAACACAATATAGAAAGAACAAAAGAGACTCAAAAAAATGTTAAAGATGCAAATAATGAACTTAACATAACAAAAAAATCACTCACTATGCTAGGTGAAGAGGTAGGTTCGTTCGTTGAAGCTGAAAATGAACTCTCAAATGAACTCTCCGCTCTAAAACATGATGCCGACCAAGTGAAACATGCATTGAATGTTATAAAAGAAATTGCCGAACAAACAAATCTGTTAGCACTCAATGCTGCTATAGAAGCAGCGCGTGCAGGTGAAAATGGAAGAGGTTTTGCAGTTGTAGCAGATGAAGTGCGTAAACTGGCTGAGCGTACTCAAAAAAGTTTGATTGAAATAGATTTATCTGTCAGCGTAATTGTTCAATCCATAAATGATGTAAGCGATAAAATGCATTTAAATGCAAAAAAGATAGAACAACTGGCAACTATCTCTAATGATGTTGAAGATAAAATCAATATAACTTCAGATGCTATTACTTTATCCAGCAGTGTTGCAAATGAGCTAAGAGAAGATAGCATGAAAATGTCATCACAAATGAATGAAATGATAGGTGATATAGCAAACATAGAAACACTGTCTAATGCAAATAGAACAAGCGTAAAAAATATAGATGCTGATTTACAAGAGTTAGTAAAGATAGCTTTATCATTACATGTAGCAATAAATGAGTTTAAAAGTTAACGATATTCCTAAATAATATGGATAGTGCGGTTGTGATTATATCTGTGCGAATTCACAGGTAACTGCCGTAAATAAAATTGCAACAAACTTGCAACACTAAAATGTCAAAATTATGAAAATAAGCGTAAAAAAGATACCGGTAGGATATCATGTATTAATTACGTTCTGTACAAGACTACAAGGAGATATCATGCATAGAACTACAATAAGTGAGTTACAACTACTAGAGAATATAGTGAACAATGCTTTTGATATTGCAGAGGGGAAGAAAAATACTTATAAATATGAAAAAGTACTCTTTAGAGATAAAAAACTAAAAAAATTAAATGACATAATTAAAAATCGGGTAATCTCTATGATAGATAAATTTGAACCGCTAGAAAAT
>CANMJR010000098.1 GCA_947498025.1 Helicobacteraceae bacterium | reverse complement strand
ATATAAAATAGATTTGGTTCAGATCATTATCGATTTTTTCAAGCAAATTTTTTGGAATTGAAAAATAATATTTTTGTTGTTTTGAATTGAATACAGGTTTTTGATTAAATGTTTTTTCTTCCTCTTTGGACAAAATTTGTAATGGAGTCACTTTTTCCCTTTTTATGTAATTTATTCTAATTATATATAGTATTTGCTATACTTTGTTTAATTTATGAGTTGATTTATACTTACAGGTTGATTTTTAGACTAACTTGTGAGTGTAATGCAAACGAAGGTTTAATTTACGCCAAGGATGAAATGATGTTGATCGGATATGCAAGGGTTTCAAAAGCGGATGATTCTCAAGTTTTAGATTTACAAATCGATGCGCTTCTTCATGCAGGTGTAAATCTTGAACAAATCTATACCGATAAAATTTCAGGAATCAAAGATGAAAGACCCGGTTTAGAAAATTGTTTGAAAGCTTTACGAGAAGAAGATATTTTAGTTGTGTGGATGCATATAACGGTTTATCCGGACACCTCTGTCGGTTTAAATCGGACAGTAGAAGAAGAGATATTTTCTGTAGCAATATTTTAGCACAAGTGTCCGAATGATTTTTTATTCCTCTTCGATTTTTTCCAAAGAAACACTGTTTTGAATACTGGATTTCATTTTTCTCATAGATGGACCACTAAGTTCAACTCTGTGTGAAGAGTGAACGATTCTGTCTAAAATAGCATCTGCAATTGTGTTATTGTTGAGATAGTTATACCATTCACTCACAGGTAGTTGTGAAGTGATAATTGTTGAGTTTATCTCTGTTCTATCCTCAATAATCTCAAAGAGATTTGTAGCATCATCATGAAGCATTGGACTCACGCCAAAGTCATCAAGAATAAGCAGTTGAAATCTTGAGTATTTTTTTAAAAGATTTGTGTAAGTACCATCTATTCTAGAGAGCCTTATCTCTTCAAGTAGCGATGGTGTTCTTACATAATAGACCCTATAACTATCAAATACGGCACGATTTGCAAGAGCTTGAGCGACATATGATTTGCCTGTGCCTGTCTTTCCTGTAATGATGACATTTTGCTTGGCGTTAATAAAGCCTAGTGTTGATAAAGAGAGTATTTGCGTTTTATTGATTTTTCTTCTGGCATTATAATCTATTGCATCAAGTGCTGCTTGTTTATCTTTGATTTTTGAGAGTCGATGATTCATGATTATGCGCTTATTGGCAAGAGAGATATCTTGTGCATCAAGAAGTTGATACAGCCTCTCATTAAAGCTCATAGAGTCATAATTTACATCTTCTATCTGGTGCATATATGCCTCTTTAAAGCCTTTATATCCAAGCTCTGTAAGTTTATTGACTATTGGTGTGTGGTTCATATGTGAGATTCCTTTTTATTTTTTTATTTGTATTCATCCGCACCGCGGATATTGGAGTGAGTGTTAAAGAGTGATTGCTTTATAGGAGCTATGTTGTTTGAGCTTTTTTGCAAATAAAGTTTTTTATCCAGAATGGATTTTATGGACTTTGTTGTAATGGTTCCCATTTTGGTTGCATACATGAGAGCAAGCTCCAATTCGGTAGTGCCATAGAGTTTTGCAAGAGATAATACCGCTGTTATTTTTCTATATGCATTAGGTTTGTGTTCTACTGCATCAAATGCATCCTCTACAAACACACTGCTAAACTCACCGATGTTTTTTGCCCATGAGCGAAGTCTCTGCGGATTCATCTTCTCATTTACATATTGATGCTCACTTGGCATATGTTCACTCAGCGTTGAAGTATCCCCAATACGCCTGAGTCTTGGATGAGTGGCGATGAGTTTATGTTTATGATAGATTGAGACACTCTGCGTGGAGTATCGTAGTTCTACCTCCTCTTTGATGTATTTGAATGGTACGGAGTAGTTGCAGTTATGCAAAGTGAGATGATAATCTTGATTCACTCTTGCGATTTTAAACTGCTTGTAGGTATAGCTGTTCATAGGAAGTGGGCTTAGATAAGGCTGGTCCATCTCCCTAAAGAGCTCAGTTCTGCTTTTTTGCAAGTGTTTTACAATCTTGTTGTTGTATCTATCAAGCAAGAGAGACAGAGCATCATTAAGCTCATCAACGCTAAAGAATTTATGATGACGAAATCTTGCAAGGATATATCTCTGAATTGCTTGTACGCCTTGCTCTGCTTTTGGTTTATCTTTGGGCTTGTAAGGGCGTGCAGGCTCTATGGCAACGCAGTAGTGTCTGTTTAAATCGGCGTAGCTCTCATTGATAACGATACCGTTTTTATTATTGGAAATAATGGCACTTTTTAAATTATCAGGAACTACAACGCGTGGCACTCCGCCAAAGAAGTTGTAGCACATCACATGGGAGTAAATAAAATCTTCCTGTGTTTGGGAGTGCGTAGCGTGTACAAATGTATATCCGCTAGCACCAAGTACCGCTACAAATATCTGTGCTTTATGCACTTCGCCGGTTCTTTGATCATAAATGGGCATAGTAAGTCCACTATAGTCCACAAACAGTTTCTCTCCTGCTAAATGCGTTTGTCTCATTGAAGGATTTAACATCTGCTTGTATTTACGATAATAGAATCGAAATTGAGTATAGCTGTAGCCATCAGGACTGGACTCTCTATACTCTTCCCAAAGCAGCTGTAGGGTAACTTTTGTTTTTTTGCGAAGTTTCATCTCTTTGTGAATGAGACTCATGTCGGGTATGGATCTCTTTATACTAACATCTGATATTGCCTCCCCAAATAGTTTCAAGCGTAGTGCATCATCATCAATCACATTGATCTGTTCAATATGCAATCCTGATGCCTTGAATCTTTTGATGTAATCAGAGATGGTGCTTTTAGCCACTCCTGTTGCACCTTCTATTCTTCGTAGTGAGAGATTCATAACACTATGAAGCCTTAACACATCACGAACTTGTTTCATTGATATTATCCTCATTTCAAACCTTTGTAAAATAATCTACAAAGAGTCTATTAAAATTTAGAAAATATCTCTTCAGCTTCGTTTAATTAAATTAAACTTAAGTGTCGGTTTTTACTCCAAAGTGTCCGAATCATTTCCGACACTACTGTCCGATTAGAACCGACACCACTGTCCGAACTCAACCGACATTAGTGTCCGATTTGAACCGTTTTTTGCACAAATTGAGCGTGAAATGCATAAACTTCTATTTTTTATTGAGTATATATCTTCAGACATTCCACATGTGACGCATAATCCGTAAATATTTGAATTAAATAATAATTATATATTTTCCGTTAATCGGATATAATTAGAAAATTAGTTATTTTATTGCATAGGTGGTATTTATGACAACGCAAGAAATACAGATGTTACTTGATATTCCTAGCAGTACGATAAGTGACTGGGAAAAGAGTGATAGAAGAAATAAATTATCAAAACTACTAAGAACAATTGATGCGGAGACTGTCATTACTCTGCTAAGTAAAGATAATACAACACCTAAATTTAGTACAAAAACTCAAAATATAAAACTAAATAAAAAACTTTTCACC
>CANMJR010000097.1 GCA_947498025.1 Helicobacteraceae bacterium | reverse complement strand
TTTTATCTAAAAATGGAAATATTTTAATAACTTCAGAGGTATCTAATAATGTAAAAATCATATCTCTTGCAGCATTGATTTCATTAATATGAGATAAAATTAAATTAACATGTTTTAACTCTATATTATTATCAATTTTATGAAGTTTTTCAATCAATGTTGGAAAGTACGGCATAAAATCATCATAGGGAAGTGCCTGTTTACTTTTTGACTTATTATATACATTTGAAATAAGTCGATGAATCGGTTGTAAAATTGCAAATCTTAATTCTTCTTTAGTTGAATCATCATTTAGAGAATCCTTAGCATCAGCTATAATAGTATTAAAAATTTGTTTTAGACCCAACTCTGAATATTTATCTGAATTATTCCAAGAGTGATATATATATTTTAAGAGCTCTATATCTAAAATATGTTCCGCAAACTTCTCTGAAAGATAATCCTCCACAATAGCATGCAACAACATAAATAGTTCATCACTGTCAATTTTACTAAAGTGATCAAATTCTCTATTAATCATTTTTTCAAACAGAGCCTCAGAAATAGTAAGATTATTTTTCGTAAAGTATGTTTGAGACCATATTTTAATATGTTTTTTTTGTTTATCATGTGCAAGTTTTATTTTTTTATTTTGTTCATTTTTTTTTAAATGCCGCACTTCTAGTTCATTGTAACTCTCACAAAAAGTAGTGTTATTAAAGGGTTTATAAATAATCCCCTTGATGTTATCTTTTATTGTAGATTTAAGATAGTTTGCATTATTTTCAGTAGTGACAAAAATAATCTCTAATAAATGTATTTTCCCGATATCAATAAGCATTTCAACTAATTCATCACCGTTTAAGTTTGGCATCATGACATCAGATATAATTAAAGTAATTTCTGGATGCTTACTAAGCATTTCGAATGCCTCCATCCCGTCATAAGATATAAAAATGTTTTCTTCACTGAAATAATGATTCTTTATCTGATTTGACAAAAGAGCTTTTACAATAATTTTTGTAATAAGTTTACTATCATCTATCACTAAAACATTTGTTACATTCATTCACGACCTTGTTTATTTTATAATAGGGGTTGACAAGATACTATTATTTTTGAAGAAAAACTAATCTATTTATTAAATTTACCGTTTATATCACTTATTTTAGCCACTTCTTGTAAATCATCGCTTGTAAACATCTCTTCTATTTCTTCTTTAGCCATAGTCAAACTTTTAATATTTTCGATGTTTCTAGTCGCATGTCCATTTAGTGATTCATTTTTAATTTGTTCTAATACTTTATAAAATACACTCATTTGTTACCCTTTAAATTCAAGATGGTTTTTATATATTTTAATACAAATTTTAACCTCCTAATGTTGCAAGTATGTTGCAAACATAATAATAGACTATCCCTTTCCTGTGGCAACTCTTTTACATTTCTAAGTCACTGGAAGTTTAGTAATCCAATCCATATTTTTTAAGCAAGTTTTTATATTCGTTATCTCTCCCAAATTCTTTAAGATAATAAGACATAATCGTTTTAGCTGCTCCCATATTACTTTCAGACAGAAGATTTGATAACTTGTTGTAGCATGATTGGCGTACGCATTCTTTTATTTTTGGTTGAAACATTCTAATGTCAGCATAAGGAGACAAAATCTGTTGCGTCAATTTTATTTCCCCTTTTTCGACGGCAACCATTGCTTGTGAAAGTATTTCATCAAATGCTGCATCGAATTCTATAAACTCGCGCATTGTTTCAAGTTCAGGATTCGTATGAACCAGTTCATATACCGATTCCATATTATCGGAATTAAGTAATTCAAGAAATCTCTTACGAAGATGTATTTCTCTGACCATGGTCGAGAGTGTCTCTTTGTAGGGGAGAAAAACTGCTATTTGTTTAATACCGAGCATAGCCTCATCGTATTGGTGGTTTTCTATCATATTTTTGATTTTCTTGATTGCGGATTCGGCAAGAGCACAAACTCTTGTATAGACTTCTTCGGATGCTAAAAAAGGGTATTCAGCAGTTAATGTAAAATACTCTTTAAATTTTTTTTCTTTGATATATCCGTCTGCTTGGAGAAAAAGCTGATAATTTTTAAACAATGAATAAATCATCTCTTTTTTTGTTGCAACGCTGCTATAGGGTTTTAGCAACTCTTGTGCTTTTGAACTGTTATTGAGCGGATCGGCTGCAATCAGCTTTTTAGCTTCGGCAAATGTTCTGTTAAATAAGTATTCAAGCTTTCGTGCACTATCTGTTTTACCGAGATAGGGAGATTTTTCAAGCATAATGTAGGCTTCAAGAATTTTTTTATTTTGAACAATATTTGCAAATTCCTCAAAATCTTTTTGTTTTTTAAGTAAAAATTCAAACTCTTTTTTGTGCTCCTCATCGGATAAAAAAGGAGCAGCAAATTCGAGTGCCGAACTTGCATTGCCGGTAGAAAATTTATCGGTAATTTCTTTAAGAATCTCTTCCCATGCATCTTGAAACATTTCTGACATCGGATGAATTGTTAAAAACAAGTTTTGATCCAGATACCCCTTAGCCGCTTTATAATTTTTTACCGATAAAGCTTGAGAAAAATCGTCAACAAAGGCATTCATATCGATAATATACATCCACCCATTCTCAAAGCCGACAAACAATGTTGAACCGTCGATGTAGAGAGAGGCTATTCCTCCTTGATCTAGCTTGAATGTTGAGAATTTTGTATTATCAGAAAGTTTCACAATGTGAAGATCACCGCTTCTCGTACCGACAATAGCAAAACGGTGACTGGCTTCTACAACACAGCAGCTAGGCCAAGTCGGAAAAAGTGCTTTTTCGGAAGAGTCGTTCGATTTTAAATTATAAGTGTATGAGACGCCGTCCCGTCTAATCGCATAGAGTGAATTGGAGCGATTATAAAAAAAAGAGTCTATTACGACATCTCCGAGATAGGTCATTAATATCTCTTTTTGGTGTCTGATATCAAATATGGATAGTGAATTATCATAAGAACCGTAAGCTAGATGGCTTCCCTTATCATTAAGAGTAATATGAGAGATATAATCAGGATTAGGTTTAAGAGACATGAGCACAGCTGCGGAGTGAGTGCTATACATAAACACTCTGCCGTCGGTTCCTCCGGTTAAAACATATTTACCTGTATCACCGCAAAATGCCATTACTACCGAACGCTGATCATGCCCCCGTAAAAAGGTTTGATTCTCCACAAGCGGTGTTGGTCGTTCATCAGCCGTATTGACGGAACTTGTCGGAGGAGATTCCGATAATGGGGGAAGTTTTAAGCATACCGAACAACTTCCTTTTTCACCGGTGGAATACCCGATATGCCCGCCTTTACTGAAAGCAGCTCCTTTTTGATATGCATGCAACGGGGATTGTCCCTCTGCAATAAGAGAATGGCTCTCCATGCTCCATAGCATTTTGTCAACCGTATAAAGGATTCCGAGTGTGCTTGTAAAAAAAATGGAAGATTCGTCGGCATGAAGCGCAATAACACTGCCATCAACCTTATACGACTGAATTATTTTAATCATGTGCTGACGTTTCAATTAAACAGATTACATAAAAATGTTTCTGTATATTTGAGAGTAATCGTTTTATTTTTGGAGTGTAGGATTCTCCTTCAATCTTAAAAATAAGATCATCACTCCCGATGTGTAAGAATTCCTCTTTCCAATTACAGAACATGGT
>CANMJR010000096.1 GCA_947498025.1 Helicobacteraceae bacterium | reverse complement strand
GATAAAGTAATAGCATCCGAAGTTATATTGATTTTATCTTCAACATCATTAGAAATAGTTGCTAATTGCTCTATCTTTTTTGCATTGGAATGCATTTTGTCACTTACATCATTTATAGATTGAACAATTACGCTAACAGATAGATCTATTTCAATTAAACTTTTTTGAGTACGCTCAGCCAGTTTACGCACTTCATCTGCTACAACTGCAAAACCTCTTCCATTTTCGCCTGCACGCGCTGCTTCTATGGCAGCATTAAGTGCTAATAAATTTGTTTGTTCTGCAATTTCTTTTATAACATTCAATACATGTTTCACTTGGTCAGCATCCTGTTTTAGAGCAGATAGTTCATTTGATAATTCATTTTCTGCTTCAACGAACGAACTTACCTCTCCACCGAGAATTGTGAGTGATTTTTTTGTTGTGTTAAGTTCACTATTTGCATCTTTAACATTTTTTTGAGTCTCCTCTGTTCTTTCTATATTATGTTCTAATAACTCTTTGATATATCTGCTTTTTTTAGTAGTATTGCTTACTATTTCTTGTTCTTTTTGTGTACCCTCATTTATAATATAACTTGACTCTTGAATTTTTGAAGCTATTTGTGTATTTTTAGCACCAAGAACTTTCACATCGTTTACTATAATTTGTATCATGTCTATAAATTTATTTACTTCCATCGCTGCATCTGTAAACTCATCTGCTTTTATAGTGCTTAATCTTTTTGTTAAATCTTTATTTCCGCCGACAAGTTCTGATATATGAATTTTTAAATCACACAATGGACTAAAAATCTCTCTTTTGAAAAACAGACCTGCCAAAATAATAAACAGCACGCTTCCTATGGCAAAATTAATTCCCAAAGTTGTTTGAGTGGAAGATATATCGGCATCATTCTCATCCAAAGATATAGTCAAATCCATTGTGCCAAGTACGTCGCCGACCTTTGCATTATAGTGACATGATAAACAGCTGGTCTCAGCTATCATAGGTTTTATCATACGGATAGTATGATGGTTATTTTGATTTATTTCTATTACATCTGTTTTCTTACTTTCAAATACTTTTTGTACGGATAACTCAGATGTAAACTTTTCATTGGGTGAAAAAACATCTATTACAAATTGTGATTTTAAGACTTTTAACGACTCTATTCCGTTAATTTTACTTGCTTCATGTAATGTTGACTCAACAATTTCAGGGTTACCTGTTAACATACTTCCTGTAAGTGTTTGAAATATTGACTCGCTTAACATTGTGAGTGATTTCTCGGTTGTTTTATGAGAAAGTTTAGACAAAGTGCTTGATAGATAATAACTTGTAACTATCATAACTATAACACTCAACGATATTATTGAAAAAATTACTTTAAATTTAACCTTGTTTAGCATTACGATTCCCGCCCTATTTTTTAAATACTTGTAAACATTTTGACATTTTAGTGTTGCAAGTTTGTGGCAAAATAAAAAGAGATACTACTTAAATATAACATCTTCTAAACTCTCATCTTTTCTTCTATCTCGCTCAAACGGATGCACAGAATGAAACTCAGTTGCATCTATTCTTTCACTCCGCGTATAAAGCATCATCTTTTGATCATCACTTAACTCCCTTAATGCTATATCTGATTCTTTAATAGATGCTCTACTCTTCATTAGTCCATTTAATACATTCTCAAGTTCAATATTGCTATCTTTTAACTCCTGTGTTATCTCTTCAAGGATGAGATTGAAGTATTCAAGCATCTTGTGGTCATATAATGCCTGACAAGTTTTACTAAGTTGCTTTATTACAAGTTTGACATCTACAGGTTTAAGTAAAAATCCGTCAACGCCAATATTGATGAGTTTGATTAGCGTATCATTCTCTGAATAAGCTGAGAGCACTATAATTTGTTGAGATTCATTTCTAAGCTTAATTTGTTCTGCTAGTGCTATTCCGTCCATAAAGGGCATTGTCAAATCTGTAATAATCAAATCATATTGCTTTTTTTCATACTTATCTAGTGCTTCTTGACCATGATCTGCCGTATCTACACGACCAAAAAATCTTGTCAAGAATATTTTTAACTGCTCTTGAAGAATTAGGTCATCTTCTACAAGTAAAATGTTCATATCAAACGCTATCTCTTTTAAAGCTCTGTCTGTAGATACTATGTTATGATTTTTTTTCACTGTTTTTTTCCTTTAATAAAATTATTTAATATATCCGTCTATGGCTGCATAGAGTTGTAAAAATCAAATTCATGAACTACCCTCCCCTATAAAAGTTTTTACGCACTAATTGTTTCATTTTAATGTGGCAAGTATGTTGCAAAATTTATATCTTACTGAGCAGGGAGCAACACCGGTGTGTTAAAAGAAAATAAGGGAAGGACGTCTTGTTGACGATTTAAGTTTACATGTGACAAATGTCTTGCAACTTCATTTGTATAATAGCTTTTAGAAATTATCGATGCTTTTCCTGAATCTTGAATACTCCCACCTGTAATACTCTTTTAACAATTCCAAAAAACTTTATCGTAGATGTTTTTTTCATTCAGCGGATTTAATATAATGTTGTATTTTAATTTATCTTTATTGTGATGCAGTAGCTCTACTTGGTCCAAAGAAGCAAGTATGTATAAGCCATTATTTTCAATTAAAGTATCAATACTTTTAAAATTTTTTCTTAGATTGTTTATAAGCTGCAATACATTATTAAATATATTGTCTGCGAAACTTAAGTCAACTATTAGTTTATCTACTATTCTATGTCCAAGATTACTCTTTAATAAAGAGTATTTTGAAAAAATGACTATTTCCCAAGACGGGAGATTTTTCAAGAGTGTATCCTGAAATAGTTTTGATGCATCAACTTGTTTTGTTAATACATAGACCGTCTTTTTATCATATTTTTTATATTTTCCCTTTTCAATCATATTTAACTCACCAAAATGTGCTAGAACATTATGTGTATTTGGTGTAGTAAATTGAAGCTTTTGTTTTATATACGTTCTTATTGCAGGTGATTTTTTTATGCTAGTCCAGAGCGCAGTATTTATTTCATGTACATATCGTGGAATAACTTGTCTATCTAAAGTATTAATAAACATTCTAAAATATTGAGTTATTGTAAGTATCATTTCTTCATAGTGATTTGAATTTTTATCTAAAAATGGAAATATTTTAATAACTTCAGAGGTATCTAATAATGTAAAAATCATATCTCTTGCAGCATTGATTTCATTAATATGAGATAAAATTAAATTAACATGTTTTAACTCTATATTATTATCAATTTTATGAAGTTTCTCAATCAATGTTGGAAAGTACGGCATAAAATCATCATAAGGAAGTGCCTGTTTACTTTTTGACTTATTATATACATTTGAAATAAGTCGATGAATCGGTTGTAAAATTGCAAATCTTAATTCTTCTTTAGTTGAATCATCATTTAGAGAATCCTTAGCATCAGCTATAATGGTATTAAAAATTTGTTTTAGACCCAACTCTGAATATTTATCTGAATTATTCCAAGAGTGATATATATATTTTAAGAGCTCTATATCTAAAATATGTTCCGCAAACCTCTCTGAAAGATAATCCTCCACAATAGCATGCAATAACATAAATAGTTCATCACTGTCAATTTTGCTAAAATGGTCAAATTCTCTATGAATCATTTTTTCAAATAGAGACTCAGAAATAGTAAGATTTTTTTTCGTGAAATACGTTTGAGACCATATTTTAATATGTCTTATTTGCT
>CANMJR010000095.1 GCA_947498025.1 Helicobacteraceae bacterium | reverse complement strand
CATCAATCATCGCTTCAAATGTCTCTTTATTTACACCTATAAGTCGCTTGAAATTCTTTGGTTCTTTTTTAGTTAGTTGCTCATATTTACTCATGCTACTTTAACAGCAATTTTAGTGCCTATTTTTGGAGTTTTGCAAGAAGTCTATTGATAAAGTTTTTGTATTTAAGTAATTGGCAACGCTTCTGTATCTTGTAATAACATTATCAATAATTTCATATAGACCACAATTGTCAAGTGGTTTATCTGCATAAATACAAATTGAAGCATTAAAGCTCTTAACATATTTTTTGAGTTTATTTGGGAATATTAGCTTCAATTGGCTTTGTGGGCAGTAATTTTGTTTTTCACACTTCAATGCTTCACTAAATAGAATTATCCTTTGTTCTGGGCTTTTAATAGAAATATACTTGAATATCTTTTCAAAATATTCAACTGAAAAATTAATGAATACAATATCATATGTATTGTTATCATAAAAATCTGTACTGCTATCGTAATCCTCGCAATATTCTATTCTATGCTCGTCCATCTCATAAAGAAGTTTTGATAAATCGTGTAGCTCTTTGTTTTTGTCGATAATTAATATTTGCATCAATTTCTCTCCTTGTGTAGTTGATTTTATAAATAGTTATATACGATGTCTAACCTGCTATGTCCCATCTCTAAGCTTGTTTGTCCCTTTGCTTCATCATCTGCATAGTCATGATTTTTAAGTTCTTCTATTCTCTCTTGTGTAAAGTTGTAGCGTAATCCATGCGTTCCGCTCCATCTTTGGTTAGTCTGTTCTACCGCATTTTTTAAAGCTTCTCTATACTCGCTGTAATTTGCCTTGTAGCTCATTTTTTTAGCTTCTATTGCTCTTTGTATCGTTTCAGTTTTTAACGGCTTTGTGGTGTAGTGTATGCCTCCTTTGCTTCCACTAATTGTGATAGTATTATCTTTGTTAATAGTCCATTTATTGCTGTTTATCGCATCGTCTGAACGCAATCCCGCTTCATGTTGGAGAGTTGCAGATATAGCCATGATTGTGTATTTCATTGCTTCTACGATGATATTTGGGTTCATATAAGCTCTATTAATATGCACCTTTGATAAGTTGTAATCTTGTTTTATCTCTGTTTTGATTTTCTTAATATCACTTCGTGTAAGTAACCCGATATTGTCTTTATTGAGATTATCAACTATTTTATTGAGATTTGATATGTTTGTATTTGCTGATGAGCCTTTCCAGCTTCCATCTTCTAATTTTGAGATGATGAAGCTTTTAGCACTTTGAGCATTAATATTTAGAGATAGCTTACCTGTGCAATTTTCTTTAATGTAGTTTATATATTGGGTTGTCGTGCTTCTCAAGTTTTGCACCTCCTTGATGCTGTGAGCTTTATCACTTACTTTGTGTCCATTTTCTCCTTTTATTTGACTTTTTGCTCTTGCTTCTCTTTTACTTTCTCCGATGCCGTTTGCATTACTCATTACACGATTTATGATGCTGTTAGCACTTGCACGCATAGCATTAAACATTTTCAACACCATTTAAAGCATTTCTAAGCGTTTCAGAAGATATGTTAATACTTAGCTTGTCTTTTGCATATTTTGCAATTTTTTGATAGCTATAACCTCTTTTTCTAAGTAATAAGAATTCGCCTAAATAATCTTTGTAAGATTGTTTATTATTCTGATTGCGTCTTATCTGCTTTGTGACTTTTTGCTCTCTTGTATCTTCAATATTTAGATATTCTGTGAATATTTTTAGAACCTTGTTTGGTCTATTGTTTTGCGGTGTTGCATATCTATAAGATAATGATAAAAGTTTATTAAGCTCTGTTTGTATTTCCTCTAAATTATTACATAGCTCTATATTTTCATTTAAAAGCTTTACACCTGCACGCACTTTTGTTTCTAATTCTTCGACTCTCATTTTTATTTTCTCCGTTAAAGTTTATCTTTTATAAGTCAGCACTAGTGCTGACTTATAAAAGGCAGTAATGAATTTAATCTAAAAGATAAAGCAGTAGTTGAATGCTTATAAAAACGGTTTACTCATTTTTATGACAAGCTAAAAACAGCAAGTAAACTACTATAAAAATTTCAGCTCGTCGCACTCTGTGTTAAGACAGATTGATTTTGAGAAAATCATAAACAACAAAAAAAGGAACGGTGCAAGGATGTAAGAAAAAAAGTATCGGACATAGTCAGAGCTTTTTTCTTATTTGACTCAAAAAATATAATAAATAGCTTGTAAAAATTGTTTGTATTAGAAGTATTTTGCACCATTCGTTTTTTAAACTTTAAAAGTTATGAACTGTAGTAGCAAGCAATAATAATAAAATATACGACACATCAGAATATTTTTTTAAATAGATTGGTAATATTTAACATTAGACACATGCTGTTTGACAAATTGTCAGTTATATAAATGACAAAAATAACAAAAAATAAAAATATACACTACTATTAAGTGCGTTTTGTAGGAGCGAAGCGTTAAGAAGCGATTAGCTTCTTGACGCAAGTTTACTTGTCAATTTTTGCAATAAAAAAGAATTTAAGAATTCTTTAAAATCAATGTGATTATTTTTAAAAAATATGAAATAATTCTCATATGTACATAAAAGGTACATACAAAATTTTTAAGGAGGTTATTACACATGGTAATAAAAAATCAGACAAAAATAGTTTTAATTGCAGAAATGGAATTAAAAAGACAAGCGATGCAAACAGCATTTAGCAACAATACAACGCTTTCAAGCGTCATTAGAAACTTTTTAAATCGCTACATATTAGATACAAAAGAATCTAATACAAAGGCGTAGGACTGTTCTTATGTACAGTCTTATACAGCAAGAAAATAATATCAAATATATTATCAACACAAACGAAACAATATTGTATATCTGTGATATTGATGAAATGAAAATTGAAAGCATAGTACGAGAAAAATGGGGTAGCATGAAGATGCGTGTATTGTTCACAAAAAAAGATTCAGAGCCAACTACAAAGCAAGAAACATTAGATGAGATAATTAAAAATCGAAATGATTTTATACATAAATGCGAAATCATTTCATCTACATTACAAACAAATGGTCTATTCCGAAGAACATACAATAATTTAGAGCGTCAATATTTTAACCAATTTCTTGGGAGTAAAGTCTTTTTAGAGTGTTTAGAAAATCAAAAGTATAATGATGATGAATCAATTATAAAACTTCTTGAACAAGAAACACCAACAATTTATAAGCTGTTGAAAAATCTATTTCATAATGAGAAAGATGAAGTGATTGAAAATTTTATAGCATGGCTAAAAGTGGTGTCATTCAAAGACAAAAATCAAGATATTATCTGGAATTTTTTTGGCACGAATGAAGAAGAACAAGGGCAAGGAGCAGGTAAAGGGGTATTAATTACATTGCTTAACAAAATCTTCTCTGGTCTTGTATCGTCTGTTTCAAACACAACTTATCAAAATAATTTCAATTCAAATCTTATGAATAAAAAGGTCATAGTCTTTGATGAAGTAGATTATAAATATTTAAAGTATGAGAATATTAAAGATATAACAGGGAGTCCTGTTTTAAGAGTGGAGTTCAAAGGTCGTGAGCCACTTGAAGCAAAAAATGTTTCGAGTTGGTTGATGTTTTCAAACATGCATAATTTACATAATAAAATCACATCAGACGATAGAAGAACTTTTTTAATAAGACCAAATCCAAAAAATGGCAGTCTTAAAACAATAATTAATAAAGATTATGACGGAGACTTTAACTATTTTAAATATTCACTACATGATGAGATAGAAAATTTTATAAACATTATCGCTATTGCAGATGATAAAGTGAAATCGCCGTTAGAAATGACAACACAAGCTCATAGAGATTATTTTAGACAATAGACTTCTTGCAAAACTCCAAAAATAGGCACTAAAATTGCTGTTAAAGTAGCATGAGTAAATATGAGCAACTAACTAAAAAAGAACCAAAGAATTTCAAGCGACTTATAGGTGTAAATAAAGAGACATTTGAAGCGATGATTGA
>CANMJR010000094.1 GCA_947498025.1 Helicobacteraceae bacterium | reverse complement strand
ATCTTCTTTACTCATATTGGTGTCTGTTTGAATGATAATACTATCTATGTTATGTGTTACATCAATGGTTCTTTCAACTGCGTTTACTACTTTATCCACATCCTCTGTACCGTATTTTGTTTCTAACTCTTTCATATTTAGTTTATTATCGATACTTTCAGATACATGTTCACTCGCCTCTTCTGAACTTACAGTGCTACTGCTTGGGGGTTGAGAAGCTTTTTGTGTTTGGAGGTTGCTTAGCATATTTTTTAAACTCTGTATCTGTTTTTCTAATGCGGCTATTTGTTTGTTATCGCTCTCATTTTGAGATTGTTCACCATCTTTTTCTTTAATATCGTTTAATTTATACGCACGATATGCCATTTTTTCCGTTCTAGCTAGTTCCGATAAATCTTGTTCGACTTCATTTGAGTCTATCTTGCCGTCACTATTTTTATCAAGTTTTTTTAACTCTTCTTCAAGCACATCAAGTGACAAACCTTGTTGAAAATAAATATTTTGTATCGCTCTATTATCAAGCAAATCTAGTCCGCGAATTAATTTAAACATATCTTTTTTTACATCAAAATTTACGGAAAGTTTTATATCTGAAAGTTCTTCGTAACTTAAAAAGGCATCGCCATTTTTATCTGCATTGTTAAAGTTGATTTTGTCCTCTATAACAGTTCTCATACTCTCTTGAGAACTATCGATTAAGACATAGCTTTTTGTGTAATTCTGATCAACTTTCGGTAATACCGACAGGTAATTTATATTCATAAAGTTTATATCGGAAAAAATTTAATTATATTTAATCTAAGAAGGATTTAATTTTTTGGCACTTATATTTTCAAACTAAACACCCGTGCATTATCTGCTTGTGTGTCGATGTACTTTGCCGATACTTGCAATTTCTCTTTCATTTGCACCAGCTGTTCCATAGAAAATGTCTCGCTGTTTTGAACGCTTTTTCTATTTTGTAAAAAAACACTTTTTTCTTTTTCGCTTAGTTTTGACATATCTGCTTCGTTACTTAAAAGTTTATTTACAATATTGTCTTTTGTTTTTATCGTATTTATACTATTTGCATAACTACTAGTTGCACTATTCTCATTTTCTCTTTTTTTTCTCCATTCGTCCAGCATTGAAAAAAGTATGCTTTTTTCATCTAAAGTTAAGCCTTTTTGATTTGTTAATTCTTCAGGAGGCATAGATGCCAATATTTCTATATCTTCTATATTTGCATCAAAGTTTGTATCTACATAAAGCAGAGCAGTAAAATTTTCATCAACAGAAAATTTATCTCCAGTTATACCTCGTATATCCCAATATTTTTTAACAGCATCAAGTGCTTGTTCTTCTGTAGTATAATTGTCTCTAAATGACGAAAGAGTTATTGAAACTTTTTTGCTAACTTCATCAAAATCTATATCTTTAATACGTTTTGCATTAGCAAATTCACTCATATCAAGATATCCATCGTTATTGTTATCAACTGTAGAATTTTCTTTTGTATTAAATTCCCACATATTCTGTAAATATTTTTCAAAGCTACCCGTAGCTTTGACTATACTGTTATCATCAGAAAAAGCAACTCCAAACTTTCTTTGGAGTGATTTTTCCATAGAATCATCAGAGTAAAACTGAACCTTTCTACCGCTCTCTTTATCTGTAAATTCTATAATTTTGTCTGCATCAGTATATTTTACAGCTCGATGAATATACTCACCGTTTCCCTGTTGAATATATAAACTATTTGAGGCTGATGAAACTTGCATTTTCTCTCCGGTTTTAAAACATTGTAATAACTACTCTATTTTTAACTGTCCTCTGATTAAAAATCAAAAATATTATCCATATCAGCAGGTTCGTCAATGGATTCATTTACTGTTAGCATGCTTCCGAGCATTTGGGAGTTACTGATAATTGTATCATCCATTACATCGACGCTTGTTGCACCCTCATGAAAAATCATTTGCACCCAATTTACCAAATCAACACCAAAAGCTTTACACAATGATCCCAAAGATGATGACTTGTCAATAAATGTCTGGTTATTTGCCTGAATAACAGAAGACAATGCTCCTAAGGCTCTGGAAATTGGATAGCTTTCATGATAAGATGAAGCTGATTTTCCTATGCGCTGAATATAATAAGAAATTTCTGCCACTTCATCGTGTGTGATATCTCCACCGCCTACAATGAGCATAAGAGAGTTTAAACGCGCAAGATTCTCTTTGATATCTTCTAAGTCATCCGGTTCCATATAATTATAAATATAGGTTTGTTTGGCTTGGTTATTGAGTTTTTTTATAGGAATAATTTCAGGTGTAATCACCGAATATTTTGAATCATTATTTACGATAGGCTCCGGTTGTGAAATCGGAACTCTAATAATTTCAGACTGAAGCAGTGGAGAATGCATTGCTTGATATGCTGAATACATTAACCTGTTTTTTTCTTTTAATACTGACAGCTCTTTATTTAAAGAATAATTTTCATCTTCTATTTGTTCTACATGCTCTTGCATTATTTTGGCATCACTGATACGAACAGTAAGACGGTAAAATGGGTTTGCTGATGTTTTCATATTGAGTGGTTTAGGCAAGAAGCTGTCTGCCCCCGTATTGATAACACTGAGCATTCGATCAAAGTCTGTGTATGCCGAAAATACAACGATAGGGATGAGTGCATCATGTTTACGTATTGCCTTAATCATTTGGATACCATCCATATTAGGCATATTGATATCCGTCAGAATTAAATCATAAAATTTAGGTTTTGATTGGAATATCTTAAGCCCTTGCGCTCCATCTGAAGCTTCATCTACGACAGCAAATAGTCTTTTAAATAAAGTAACGGTAGCTGAGCGTATTTGTTCTTCATCCTCAACGATTAATAAGTTTAAATTTTTAGTGTAAGGGGTTAGCTCTGTAAATGTCATACGACTTCCTTCTTGATAGGTAAATTTATGGTAAAAACAGCTCCGAGTGAACTATTGGCTACAGTAAGCATTCCTTGATGGTGTTCTTCAACGATAATGCGTGACATATACAGTCCAATTCCTGCACCTTGCTTTTTATGTTTAGTTGTAAAATAAGGCTCAAAAACTTTTGAAAGAATCTCATTTGGGATTCCTCCTCCGTTGTCGCTTATACATATAGAAGCAAAATCCCCGTTGGGAACGCAAGAGACGGTAATGTTTGGTTTTTCGATTTTATTTTCAATAAGAATATCTTTTGCATTGGAAAAAAGATTGAATAAAACTTGACTCAACTCACTTGGGTACCCAAGAAATTCACTATTCCACAAACAATCATGACCTAAAGCACAACCTTCTTTATGAATATGTTCAATAACTATCAAGATACCTGATTTTTTCATACTAGGACTAATTAATTCCACGGCATAATGAATAACTTTATCAAGATAAAAAGCTTCTTTATCTTTCTTTGGATCAAAAAAATTCATAAAATCATCAATAGTTCGTGACAAATATTCTACTTGAGAGTCAATAACCTTTAAAATTTTTGTCCCTTTTTGCATATCAATATTTTTAAACTCTTCTAAATCAAGATGTGCATCCATAAGAGTCATTGCAATGACTTGCAAAGGTTGTCGCCATTGATGCGCAATATTTTCAATCATTTCTCCCATCGCCGCCGCACGGTTTTTAAAGATAAGCTCTTGTTTTTGACGATTAATCACATTGAGCTGATTTCCAATCTCTTTCTCGTATCTAATTCGTTCCGTTATATCGTGTCGGATAGCAATATATTCAATAATTTCTTGATCTTGATTGAGAATAGGAACTATGGTTGCATTCACAAAATAACTCTCTCCATTTTTTGTTTTATTTTGGACAACACCTCTCCAAACATCACCTTTTTTAATCGTTGACCAGAGATCTTTAAATGCAGCTTGAGACATATCCGGATGACGTACCATATTATGAGATTTCCCCAAGAGCTCGTCTCTTTCATAGCCTGAAATACGACAAAACTCATCATTGACATAGGTAATAATACCCTTTGCATCGGTTTTTGAAACGATATTACTTACATCAACGGCTTTTTTATATTGGGAGAGTAACGATGATAAAGCATCATAATCTTTGGTAAATTGGCTCAATTTCATTCTAATGCTCTGCGA
>CANMJR010000093.1 GCA_947498025.1 Helicobacteraceae bacterium | reverse complement strand
TCAATGTTGTTTTTTATTCTCTCTTTTTGAGAGCTCATGACAACTAATCGCGGTAGCATCTTTGAGAAAATATTTAAAATATCATTATTATATGTTAAAGCTTGTAAGCTATTAACATTGAAAATTATACAAACTGCTAACAAGAAATGCATTATTTTTGATTTAATCAAAATATTAAGCTCCTTATCCATTTTTAACAAAAATGGAGGCATTGCATATACCTGTTTCAAATGTTTTTATCTATCTCTTTGATTAATATAGTTTTTAGATTTAAGATTTTTTGATATTATAAAAATTTTTCTCTAACTCATTTCATTATAAAAATGGTAGTAAATATAGTTATAAAGATTCTTGTTAGTGGTGTGCATAAAATGATACGATTGTGTTAAAGAAGGGTTTTTAGTTAGTTTAAAGCGTGATATATTCATTACATTTCCTTTACTTTTTATATGTGACATAATATTTAATTCCAGTCACATGTAGTGTCACATAATGTTAAATCAAAAGTACCTATTGTAGAATGTGTTAAAAAAAGGAAGTTACATCACTTTTTTAACTAAATTTCTGATAATTTTTATTGTTTTTTTTACTGTTCTATTTTCTGCCGAAGTTTTACATGTGGATTCGAAGGTAGCACATTATGATTTATTGCCACATTCACAGATATATATTGACATCAATAAAACAAAAAATTTTGATGAAATAGCGGATTTGTCAACTCCATTTGAAGATAATCATGAGATCTTGCGAGGTTTTGGTTACTCTCCGAATTTTAATGTATGGTTGCGTTTTAGCATTACCAATACGAGTGATAAGATAATTGAACAAATACTTGAATATGACCATGCACTAACTAGCAATATAGTGTTTTATGCTCCGCAAAACAACTACATGCCTCTACAAGATGGACTATTCCATATCACTAATGAGCGAAAAACAATCAATCCGATTTTCACAATCACGCTTAAACCTAATGAGACACAAACATGCTACATATCGGCTTCGTCTCACATCACAACTTTGATTGTTAAACTCAACCTTTGGAAATCTGAGAGTTTTTATGAAAAAGAGATATCTCGTCAAGTAATTCTAGCTCTTTTCTTTGGTTCAATGTTCATTCTGGCACTTTATAATACCTTTATTTACTTTTTTACTAAGGACTTAAGTTATCTGTATTATTCACTTTATATTTTTGGCATCCTGATTCATCACTTTTTTTATGTAGGATTATCAAATATTTATATTATTAATCCATCTTGGAACGAGGCAATCATTCAATATGCATCTCTGATTGTAGGTTTTCCGGCTTTTGCTTTAGCCGTTTTTACTAAATCATTTTTAAAAACAAAGCAGTATCCACTCTGGAATAAAATTTTAAATATCTATCTCATCATTTTTCCTATTCTGCTTTCTATATTTTTGGTGACGGATTCTTTAAATAAGTATCGTAATATCTTTGCCGTGCTACTGCTTATCTATCTGCTGAGTATGACAATTTACGCATCATTTAAAAGAAACCGTCAAGCCTATTTTATTTTATTTGGATGGCTAGTATTCATCAGTGCCGGACTCTTTATGTATCTTTCAAGTACAGGCATATTCAGTATCTATAAATATTTTCCATACTATGTCGAGGTTTCATTGGTAGTGGAGGCAATCGTTTTTTCTATCGCTTTGGCTGACCGCATTAAGCAGTTACAAATAGATAAAGAAGAAGCCAATCTACGACTTATAGCCCAACAAAAAAATGAAAAAGATTATTTAAAACAAGAGGTTAAAAAAAAGACTTTAGCACTTCAGATTTCATTGGATGAAAAAAAATTATTATTAAAAGAGTTAAATCATAGAGTAAAAAAAAACATGCAAACTATCGTCTCTTTAATCCGTCTTCAAAGCGATAAAGTGGATGACAAATTATTACAAGATTTTTTAATTACAATTCAGAATCGCATAAATGCTATGAGTCATCTGCATGAATTACTTTACACACAAGAAGACATCACACATATTGATGCTTACGAGTATTTTGAAATACTTATTGAAGAGGTAAGAGAAAGTTACAGCCATAATGAAGTGGAAATTAATTTTGATATTACAGCTAATTTAAAAATGGAACAAGCCGTATATTGTGGATTGATTTTAAATGAACTTATAACTAACGCATTTAAGTACGCTTTCCCTGCGCAAGTAGGAACAATTACTATTAAGCTATATAAAAAAAACAATCTATATTCTCTTGATATTTGTGATGATGGCATTGGATATAATCAGGAGATTCAAAAAAACTCTCTAGGTCTGCTGTTGGTTACTACCTTAGTAAAAGAACAATTAGAAGGAACACTGAAAATTGATACTTCTGATGGTGTTAAAATCAAGATTAGATGGAGCGTGCATGAATAAGCCAAAGATATTAATTGTAGAAGATGAAACAATTGTAGCACTGGACATCAAAAATACGATAGAAAAATTAAATTATGAAGTCTCAGGTATGGCGACCAATTATACAGATGCTATTGAAAGTGTTAAATATAACGAGCCGAACATTATTTTAATGGATATTAATTTGGCGAACAGCCAAGATGGTATTGAAACAGCTACCGATATTCAAAAAATTAAAAACTTCTCGATTATCTATCTCACGGCTTTTTCAGATGATAAGACGATTGAACGAGCAGTAGAGACAAACCCTATGGGATATCTTTTAAAGCCATTTAAGCGTGAAGAGCTGAAGTCAACAATTGCTTTAGTCTTATATAAAATGAACTATCAAAATGCAGTTGTAGTACAGGAAAATTTTAAACATATTGGTTTTGATTATTACTTTGACGAGAATAACAAGCATTTGTATTATAAAAATTTACCAATTAAGCTTAGTATAAAAGAGCGTATCCTTATAAAAAGGCTAATTGATGCGAATGGGAATATCGTTTCATTTAAAGAGTTAGAATATCTACTATGGCCGGATCATTCGGTTGCAGATAGTTCGCTTAGAACTTTAGTGTATAGACTTCGCAATAAACTAGAGCATAAACTTATAGAAACAGTGCCTTCTTTTGGAGTTAAATTATTGACATTTAATTAAGGTAACTTTAGGCTGAGTATAATTTAGACTTAAAGGGACTTCAGTACCCCTCAGGGTAGAAAAACTGTTACAGATGGTATCCGTAAAGGGGTGAAATTTAGCGGTCTTGAAAAAGGGTACACTATAACCAATATAGTGTACCCTTAATCAATCAAATATCTCTATCTTAAAAATTCTTCATCACTCCAAGAAATAAAATTTGTTTACTTGTATCATCTTTTATAAAAATAAAAAATGGTCTGTTAATATCCAAATGAGCAAAAATTGAAGGACTAGAACCATTACTATCTGTAACTACGGTAACTGCTGTTGCTTCAGTTCCATTTTCATCAACTTTTAAAAAAGCTTTGTGTTGAATAGAATTTATATACACAGTTTTGTCAGTTGTCATATTACTAAAATCTGCACTTCTAATAAATGGTGTAGCCATCCCTAGCTTTATTAACATCTCTTTGATATCATAAGCAGGACTTGCAAATTCAAATTTTGGCATGGTAAGGTTAACATATTCATAGTTCATATCACCGATACTTTGATATATGGTTTCTATACTATTTAAGGTGTTAGAGAATTCTCCTTCATCCGGAAGAACAATCAACATTGAGCTTCTACCTCCTATATATGGCAACTCTACCGCTTGATAATTGTCGGCATGCATATATTTGAGATTAGAACCAAACTGCTTCATAAAAGTTATCTGTTTCACGGAACCGTCTTCTGCTGTAAAAGTATTTTCTTTGGTATAGAATTTTTGAAATTCAGTGAGCCATTTTCCCCTAAAATAGATTGCATTGGTCATAGCAGCAACTGTAGAAAGGTCTAGATCTCCTTTTGAGATTATCTCTTGAATTCTATCATGTGTTTTTTCATTTACCCAATCGTTGATAGCAACTCTTGATGCTTCTGTTTCATTCAGAAAATCTAATATTTTAATATTGGCACCATAGTTTACTTTTATAGTATCTAGGTAGCTGTCTAAAATAGGATAGTTCTTTTGTACCCAAAAAGCATTGTTTATCTCAAAATTGTAGTAGTCATCGCTGTAGTTTAAATGCA
>CANMJR010000092.1 GCA_947498025.1 Helicobacteraceae bacterium | reverse complement strand
TTCGATGCAAATTTAGTGACAACAGTTCACTCCCTAAACTACAACAGTTCACTCCCTTTGAGCATTTTTACTCCATAGATTAGGGCTCAAATCGTACGTCCTATATAGTATAAGTGTAATAGAGTATATAATTAGTAATAGTTGCTTTGTAAGATATTGTATTTCCTAAATGAAATACACATACAACTAATATTTTAATCAAGCGAGCATATAGCGATAAATACGGTCATAGTTTAATTTAATATTAATATTAGATTTGTATAATTTGGTAATTTTATTTTATATTCTTATATAAAAATTTTCACAGTCCTATCCTGTGACCACAGAGACCAAAGGATAGCTATTATAAACATAGCTAAAACGCTCTCTATAAAAACAAAAAAGTAGCAGTATTGCTGCTACTTAATACCCTCTATGAATCACAGAGAATTCTTGATTTAATTGCCTAATCAATTTAAAACGATTTAGTAATTGAAACATGCAATATCCGTGAATGCACTTCTTAGTTCTGAATATAAATATTCAAACAAAGGAAGCCATATACATAGGGCGGTTCAGCTCACTAATCATATTTCATTATTTTTTATTTACATCTCGCAATAAGATTCCAACCATAAAATTTCATTGCGTTAAAAAATGGAGGGCATCAACATGTCGGAAATAGGAAAAAACAATATTCAAAGTAATAATAAGCCTGCTAAAAATCAAAACAATAGCAAGCCAACAGCGAATAAAAACAGTGCAAACAATAAACAAAATCCTAAAAACAATTCACAGAAGCCGGCACGTCCAACTCCTGAGCAGCAAAGTAAAGACTTCCTTAAAAACAAGGATTTAGTCCTTGCTATGATATCCGGTCTCGATCCTGCAAATCGTGATGATAGAAGATTATTCAACACAATACAAAATTCTGCGAGAGTGGGAGAGATGGGCGTCAAGTATGAATCAGCTGGCACAATGATTGTTAATTATAATTCAATCGCCGTGAGAGATACTATTCAAACTCTTCAGCGAGCAGATACCTGCATGAGAGTCATAGCGGAAAAGATTTCTTCTACGAACTATAGAAATGAAATTTCATTTACTGCGGATAGTGATGACATTAAGAAACATGGAATGGCTCTTGAAACTGAAATCAAAGCAGCTGAATCAGCGCTTCAAACCGCAATAAACAAAGCATTAGCTTTGGGTTATGGAAACGGGCGTGACGTGGAAGCTCATCAAAAAGAGATGGTGAGAGAAGCCAAAACAAAAATTGAAGAGCTGGTGAGAGAAGGTAAAACAATCCAAGAGATTGCGGAACAAACAAAAATCCCTCAAGCTCTCATACAAAATTCATACAACAATATCATCTCTGAATATATAAATGAAAAAATGGAAGAGATTCAAAACCTTGTTGTAGCTCGTAAAACAATGGAAGAGATTGCAAAAACAATCAAAGTTGAGCCAGAGAAAATCGCTAAGATTTTTGCTAAGCTTGAAAAATCATTCTACTACACAATTAAAGATGAAATAATGAAAGCGTTTGACGCTGGAAAAACCATCAAAGACATTGCAAAAACTCATAAGGTTGATGAAGAAAAATTAACTTTAATGATTCCTAACTGGAAAGCTCAACAAAAAACAAAAGTTGAAGACGGTGCAACGCAAAAAACAAACACTGAAGAGGTCGCAGCATAACGCGACCATAAAAACAACAACGCAATATTAGTTATAAAAGTAGTGAAAAAATGATTAGTGAGCTGAGCGGCCACGATACAAAAAGAGCAGGGCAGAGCAAAAGAAAATATCTTTACCAAAATACATAATCAATCTTATTTATTTTTGTAAAAATATACAACTTCTTTGTTGTTAGATATAAAAATAATATACCAAGAAGTAATGGTTTAGGCGGAGTATCAGAAAGAAACATTAATTAAACCTTCAGTTTATTTTTATAGGATTCTTTATCGTTATTTAAGTTACAAATCATTATAATAATTACAATTTTTTTAACTATATTTTTAGTTTACCCCTTACAACCCAGTTGTAACATCAGGTCATAGCACAGTTTTTTCTGTTGTATAGTCGCCAACTATATTTAGACTGCGGTCTAGCTATTTTTCCTAATAATAGGCAAGAAAAGATAAGAAAATAATATAAATTTTTTTTATCGGAAGTTCTTCTTCTAGCTCACTTCGTTTTCCGCATGGAAAAACAAGGTTAATCAGCGTTTTTCTCATAGAGGAAAATCAATCGTTTGATTAATAAGTACCTATGTTTGACACAAAGACTAATTTTGTTTAGTACTGCAGGCCAACATACAGCGAAAAGAAGAATAACATAAACCACTTGCATGAATGATATCTTATTATCAATTCGTCTTTTTGAACTAGTAATAGATACTTCTCGTATCTACAGAAATGTCAAAAAGTCTTACAGCTTATTTAGTTGTATTAAAGCACACGGTTTATAAACCTTTTACAATCGATGACTTATGTAAGTAGATATTTTATGACTTACATAGTCATTATTATTGTCTTCTTACATAAGTCATTTATATGACTTCTGGCTCCTAACGGGATATTTTATACTCCCGAAAGGAGAGTAATTCACCCTATGGAATAGTTGAGTAACACTATAAGAAGTGTTAAGATTTAGAAATAAATTTAATGGTAAAGTTGCCATACTCTTTCATCAACCTCTGCGAATTATTGCAATTTTAAAAGTAGAGAAAGTGCACATTTTCATTCGCAATAATGAACGCACAAAAATGTTCTAAGGAGGGACGATAATATGTTTAATAAAATAATTTTGGTTGGAAACTTAACACGCGATATCGAACTCAGATATTCTCAAGGCGGAATGGGTATAGCGAATACAGCTATAGCAACCAGCCGTAAATTCACTGTAAATGGTGAAAAAAAAGAGGAGGTATGTTTCGTTGATATTACATTCTTTGGAAGAAGTGCAGAAGTAGCTAACCAATACCTTCGCAAAGGGAGTAAAATCCTAATAGAGGGAAGATTAAATTTTGACCAATGGGTGGACCAAAATGGCCAGAAGCGTTCTAAACATAGCGTTGTTGTTGAAACTATGCAAATGTTAGACTCTAAAGGTGACAATCAAAATGGCGGGCAACATGCTCAACAGAGTGATAATCATGATGGTGGTTATGAGGAAGAATATTCAAATGCTCCACAACAAAGCCATCAGCAGCCGGCAACCCAAAGAAGTGCTCCAAGTCAGGCGAGAGAGATGCCTAGTAGCAACTCTGTTCCTGTAATTGACATCGATGAAGATGAGATACCGTTTTAGCGTGTGATTCTCATCTAGTGAAAATTTAGACTCCGCTTTTATAAGTAGGGAGTTCTGCTTGCATAGAAATATGTAACAAAAGCAGGACTCCTTATGGAGCTCCTGTTGCGCAGTTTGGCTGCAAAGGAGAATATAAAATGTTGAATGTAATTTTGGCGATAATCGTCTATCATTTAGCTGTTGGTTTCGTTGTTTTCCACTACGACAGAATCAAAGGTATTCCGAGGTATATTTTTAAGGTAATGTTTACTATCGCGACGCATGAAGAAATGAAATTCTTTATATTAAGCATGGCAAGATTGGCTATTAACACAGGAGCAGGTGTTGCATCAGTGTCGGTAGTTGGGTATTTTATCCCACCATTGGAAGTTGCTGCGGCGACCTTAGTTGTTGTTGGTGTTTTTGGTATAATAATGTCATTAAGTGGCTATTATATTGAAAGAGCTTTAAATAAATAACTCTTTATAAGGAAGAGTTCATAAAGGAGAAAATGATGGAACACACAACAACGGGACTTATAGTGCTTGGTAGTATTACCGCGGTATTGGTCTTTTTAGCTATCGCTCTTAATCTTGGTAAAAAATACCATAAAGAAGACGAAGCTAAAAAAAGCTCGTTGGGAAAATGTTAGAGGCACGCCAATAGGCTAACACAAGAGAAGGATCCAGTTCCTCCTCTTTAACTTACAAATACAACACTAGCTTTCTATAAGCTAATAACGGATTGAAAAAAATTCGTATTAGCTTATATGGCTGATACTCTCATTTTTTTCAAAAATCCTTATTAGTTTTTAGAAGCATAAAACTTCAAAAAAATCAATCGAAACATTGGTACGAAACCCATTTATTTGGCTTTGCTACCTTGTCTCGCATAAAGGGAAAAAAATGTCAGCAATACCGCATAAAATTCTCTCTAAAGAACATGCCTCAAAACTTCAACTTGACACATCCATTAACATGTCTATCTTTATGCAACACATCGCATGGGGACTTAAAAACTCAACAGCAGTCATACCATCAATTCAATGTCAAGATCTAGGCGATCGAAGCGGATATATTGGTGCGTCAGCAGCAACAGGGTGTTTAAGAAAAGCATATTTAGATGTCAAAGAAGTAGAAAAAAAACATTCACCTGTACAGATGTTTGTTTTTGAAAGAGGTCATCAACTTGAAGAGATGATTCGTAAAGGTGCTAACGG
>CANMJR010000091.1 GCA_947498025.1 Helicobacteraceae bacterium | reverse complement strand
GCTAAAACTCAATATTTTTATGATGGAAACAAAAGAACTGCAAGAGTTATGATGAATGGGATTTTACTAAGTAATGGCTATCCTATGCTCAATATAAAAGCAAAAGATAAACTATCATTTAACCAAACAATGATTCAATATTATAATACGGATAACATTCTTGCTGCAGTATACTATTTACTAGATTACTATAAAAAACAAATTAATGAATTGAATGATTTAAAATGATAGTCGGACATTCGCGTGCTTCAAAAAGCAGGATATGAAAAAATATTTCATGAGAAGAAAAGTGGTGCTAACACGACTAAAAGATTGACACATCAACCGGCTCTGGGGGAGATTAATAATTGGTCTTTTATCGGTTGTTGCAGAATTTGAAACTGATTTACGCTCAAAAATAGGGCATCTCTAAAGCAACTATTTTCAATAGAATATACCTTATGTTAATCAACAGCGATAATAAATTAATATATAGCGTTCATTGAACATAAATTACAATTTCTACTTATTTGCAACAAATTTGCAACACTAAAATGAAATAATTGCATTTAAATAATATTGTTGACACTGTTCAAAGCAAGTACTTACTTTAAAACAATCGCAATAAAATAGGAATACAGTTTCATAATCTAATTTAGATATAAAATATTTTAATTAAAAAGGGTTTGCGATGGGTATATTTGGAATTTCAAGCGTCAAGTTGGCTGAATACGATAGACTAAAAGAAGAGAATAAAAAGTTATTACAAAATAATGATGATTTACACAAGCGTAACATAGATTTAGAATTTAAGCTGAATCATTATAACTCTATGCCTAAGGAAAATAAATCCGATTTATTAATGAAAATGCAAAACATACATCTTAAAGCAAATATAATGGATGTTCAAAGCAATGTGGCTGAATCGGTAGCTAATGCAAAAAATAGTTTAACCACAACATATGAGCAGGTTGAAAGCATAAGCAGAATTGGTGAAAATGCAAATACTATTGTAAACACTTTGGATAACCTGAATGAATTATCTGTAAACTCTATGAACACTGTTAATGGACTCGCGCAAAGAACTGAGGATATTGCAAACATTTTATTACTTATAAAAGACATTTCTGATCAAACAAACCTGCTTGCTTTAAACGCAGCTATTGAAGCTGCCCGCGCAGGGGAACATGGACGTGGATTTGCAGTTGTTGCAGATGAAGTAAGAAAACTTGCAGATAGAACGAATAAAGCAGTCAGTGAAATAAATATATCCTTACAGTCGATGAAGCAAGATGTGGACAGCATGTCTAATCAATTTGGTGATATACAAGAAGGAATAGCTAGTTCAAATGAGTTGGTACATTTAATCCATAATAGTCTATCGAATGACTCTGCCAACATGAAACACTCATTTAAAGGAATGGGCTTTACTAATGATCGCCTTTTTATGACTTTGGCTAAACTCGACCATATATTATGGAAGGTTAATACCTATTATTCAGCAATAACTCGGGAAGAGCAATTCAAATTTGTAGACCACCACAACTGTCGTTTAGGTAAATGGTATTATGAAGGAGACGGAAAAGAAAACTTCTCTAAAACTTCACACTATTCTAAACTAGAAACTCCACATGCAATAGTTCATAACGGAACACATAAAGTTTTTGATTTGATGGTTCAAGAAAATATTGATATCAATTCACTTGTTAAAGCATTTGAAGAGATGGAAAGAGGGAGTGACGATATTTTTAGCACTCTTGATCAAATTCTTCATGACAAAAGTTAAGAACAGTTTTGAACTAGTCGAATAATACTTCATAAGGGACTCGAATAGCAAAACCTTGCATAAGGTCAATATTTGCCGCATGGAGTAGTTTGATTAGATCTATATTTGAGATGTTTGAAATAATAACCTTAGAACTAATGGCATGTGCAATCTCTATTATTTTATGAATCACTGAAACCATAGAGTCACTTTGTAATTTTTCTATAGTATCCGCCTGAAGCTTTATAAAGTCTGGTTTAAGTTCTAAAAGATTTAAAAAATTACATTGCGACAAACCAAAATTATCAAGGATAATTTTATATCCTTTTGACTGAAGTTCTTTAATAACATCAAAAATATATTTATTTTCCAACATGTCAATTTCATTCCTAATTTGAAATGCAATATTGCAAGAAGATATATCGTAACGCTCTGCCCAATAGCTAATATATGAGAGTAACCCTTCATCATTCAAATCATAAAAAGACAAAGAGATGGAGATTATGGCATTCTCAGGCAATGTACTATAAAGTTTAAAAGTATTTCTTATCATTGAGCGTGTAATCATAGGCATTTGCCCCATACTCATAGCAAGATGTAAGAATGTCTCAGGTCCATAAAGTTGATTATCTTCACGAATTCGCATAAGACTTTGATAAAGTATAAATTCGCGAGTGTTAACATCAGCTATAGGTTGCAAAAAAGGTAGTATATTCTCTTCTGTTAAGGCATTAAAAATAATCTTTAAAATGTTACGGTCATCTGTAAAAGTATGATGTTGGTCTTCTTCAGTTTGAGAGAAAAAAGAGATACCGCCAATATGATTATTTGTTTTTGCTAATGCTAATTTTGATTGAAGCAGTGTATTTTCTGTCCCATAAGCAATACCAATTGATAGAGTTGAGTTGAGTATAATTCCTTGCTCATATTTATGAAAATATCGAACAACTGATAACATATTTTTGGCTAAACTAGTAGCATATTTTATTTGTTCACCATCCAAAACTAGGCACAGTTCATCTTTAGCTGTTCTATAAAATTCACCATTTGCTTCAAATAGTAAGCCTTCAAAAGTATGCGCCAAATCTGATAAATATTCATTAGTAAAAGCTTTTCCTGCAATATTAAACATACTTGCTAAGTTATTTATTCTTATACATAGAACAGTTATTGGAATCAGCTTATTAGAATTCATTTTATTTGTAAGAGCAGAATATTTTTTCCACCCTGTTACCTTATCTATTTCGGTAGCAGAATTCATATTTACAATATTCTTGTTATTAAAAATTTTATCTAAACTCTCAAATAATTTTGGCATAGAGAGAGGTTTTAAAAGATATCCGAGCACATCCATTCTAATTGCCTCAGCCATAAACTCTGATTCATCATGTGCTGAAAGAATTAGAATAGACTGATTTTTAGAGATAGCCCTTATTTCGCTTATTACGCGTAAACCTCCTATCTTTGGTAATTCAAGATCCGTAATCACAAGAGTAAAAGGATTATTAGCTTGAAATCTAGTTAAAAAAATATCTAATCCGGATTCCCCATCTGAAGCCGTGATACACTCTTTAAAGAATTTTTTTAATATTCTAGCGAGTGATAGTACTACATCTATATCATCATCTATGATTAAGACGGATCGAAACTCATATCCTATTTTTAATTTTTGGATTATATTATGCAACAGCAATCCTTGTCATAACATATCCAAAACCACGAATATTCTGGAGTAACTCTTCTTTTAATTTTGTGCGTACTCGATTAACCAGTGAACGAATTGTTGAAGCTTCCACTTCCTCTCCATTCCATATAAACGACTGAATGCTCTCATCTGTCATTATCTGCCCCAAATTACTAATAAACAGTACAATTAAAGAATATTCTTTTTTTGTAAATTTTTGAATTTCTCCATCATAATAAAGAAAATTCGATTCTTTATCAAAAGTATAATGCTTACTTAAATGTATAACGGGGTCTTTTACTTCCGCAATCGAATTATCACTATTCGAAGTAAGGTGTTCTATGCGTATTTGTAATTCTTTAAGATTAAACGGTTTTTTGAGGTAATCACTGCATCCAATGTCAAATGCCTCTGAAATATGTTCTATGTCATTATATGCACTTATTATTATTTTTGGTACATTTGGATATTTGGAAGTGATGACTTTAAGGCACTCTAACCCGCCTATCAAAGGTGTGTTGATATCTAAAATATAGAAATCATGTTGTTTTTCTTCGATAATATCAAGAATATCTTTTCCATTGTCATAATGTTCTACTAGATGCCCACGCGCAACCAAATAGGTTCGTATTGAACGAGACAATAAGAATTCATCTTCAAGAAGCAATATTTTCATTTAGGGTCCTACTTAATTTATTACTGTCATTGTAAACTAATTGTGTTGCAAGTTTGTTTCATTTTTAAATATATATCGAAAAGCAGTTCCTCTTATAGGCGTAGAAGAAATTTCTATCTCTATATTTTCTTCCTTGCATATTTGGGATACTATACTTAATCCTAATCCATACCCGCCTTTTTGTTGTGCTTCTCTATAAAATCTTTCAAATATTTTTTTCTTATCTTGTATTATTGGACCATGGTTTCTCACTTCAAAGAATATATGCCCTTCTTGTAAACCGATTGTTATGCTTATCGCATTAGGTCTATTTGAATACTTAATAGCATTTGATAAAGTGTTATCAACTATGCGAGATAATTTAAGTTCTGAAAAATATATACTTGGAAGGTTCGGATGCCCTACTCTCAATGAAAAAGAAAGTTCGTTTACCTCTGCAATACAATTGAAATAATTTATCCTGCTTTGAATAAAATTGACAGTATTAATATTAGTTTTAATAACCGGCAAGCGGTCATGCTTCATGAGATATGTCATATC
>CANMJR010000090.1 GCA_947498025.1 Helicobacteraceae bacterium | reverse complement strand
AACGACGACTCAATAAGAGCTAGTGACATAGTTTATAACGGCGATTTGAGAAAAAAAGATTTAGAAGGTTTTGCTCAATCATTTGATAAAGCGGGTAAGAAATAGATGGAAGTTATCTTTGAGTCTTGCATAAAAGTGGATGAGAGGGGAGAGTGGTTCATTGAGCTCAAAGACACCCGCTCCGGAAGAGTTGAAGTTTGTCTTAATATGGATGAGTACTCTCAAAAAGTTGAAGATTTCGGAGCTGCTTATGGCGGCGAGATTAATGAAGTGGTATGGAGCAAAGACGAAAATGTCTCGCCGCATACCATGGATGAGATACGGCTTGAGATGGCAAGGCTTCAACAAGAGATAGAGCCAAAAGAGTAAAACTAATGTTACGCACTAAAACGGACTTGTTCGTTTTAGTTGCAGGGACAGACGTCACTACACTACGAAAAACTTTGTTTTTCGAGAATTACAAAGTGTTTTTAAACAACCCATTCACCGTCTCTATAGACTACTTCACTCCCGAGTGTAAAGGTTTGAGTGTCGGCAAAAACATCCACATGGTATTTGCCGTCATTGCGTTTGAAGCCGGGTTTGGCATAAATGCCATGTTTGGCACCCAATGAGAAGTGGATGCCGCACATTCGCTCATAGGTGCCTATGTCGCTCACCGTGCGTGTTTTGGTAAATGCTCGGTTGAGTCCGAGTCCTAGCTCTCTCACCCAAACCACGCCTTCGTCCGCACGGATATTAAAAAGTATTTCATCAAAGGCAGGAGTTGAATTTTCACAATCCACCACTTGCCCCTCTTTGATAATAAGTGTAATCGGTGTTTGCGGATAATTGAGTCTGTAGTTTGTATCGCCAAAGCCAAAAATTTTTACGCGCCCGTTCAGTGCTCTTAAATCCTGTGCTTCCGTGAATACTTCACCCAAAGGAAACTGACCGCCGACATTACTCATTTGTGAATAATCTCCGATGTTGAGTTTGGCAGACTCAAAAGGCGAACCGTACACCAAAAATTCGCCTCCGCTATCGATGATGCCCGAGGGTGCGCCGTCTATTTTACTCTTGAGTGCACGCCCTACTCTGCGATAATAACTAGAATCGTACGCCAATGAATCTATGAAGTATTGCACCTCATCCTCCGTCATGCGACCCAAATGCGGATGTTCTATTACTTTAATTTTGCGTTTAAACAACTCAACCCGCATGCGAAACGCATCAAGACGGAAACTTTTTGATTGCACCAATACTACCAAATCAGACGGCTGCAGCTTTGCTAGTATTTCCAGTATTTGCTCCGGCTCCACGGCATGAAAATCGACAAAAATTGCATCAGGCAAACAATATTTATACGCTTGCGTCAAAATATCAGATAGCACAGAAGCCGTGTCATATACAACGACTGCACACTCATTATTTGTGTGATGAAATGCCTCGCCGAGGAGACCGCTTAAATGTAGTTTTGCCTCTAAGATGAACGCTTCATGTGCGTGGTATGGGAGTAAGTTATCATTCATTATTTTCTCACTTAAATTTATATATTCAGGGTTACCCTCTTCTCATGTGCGAATTATAACTTAGCTTCTTTGATTATGCTAATTTCATAATATCATACAGAATTAAACAACTTCCCTATCCTCTTTAATAAAATAATAATATAATGTAAAAAAATAATTTTGAGAGGTTCATTGATGAAAATTCTTATTTTTTTGTTACTCTTTAATCTCTGGCTATTCTCTGCTTCAATTGATGAAAAGCTCTTTGAAGGTGCGAATAAAGAGTTGTATTACAAGGAAATTCAAAAGCAAATAGACGATGCACCTATTGGCGGCAAGCGACTCCCTGAATTAGTCAATGAAGAGAAGTTGCAACTTTCCAGGGTTCGTGGTGCTGCATTACAAACTATTGTGATAGAGAGTTATGATTTGAGTAAAATCTCTAAAAATCAAGTAGAGATAGAAAATTATTATAATGCACTCGGTGGTGATGCAGGAATACGAAACAGCATCAATGAACATCAGCAAATGCTCGTAAATATACAATCGAAATTGGCTTTTATAAAGCAGAAAATTGCAAATTTAGTTGAGGAGGATAAGGAAAAACTCCTCTCCTATCAGCTGCAATTTGCATACTATAAATTGCAACAAAAAAATATTGAAACAAAAACAGAGCTTCTTCAAAAACATGAGAAGGAGATATTCCAAAAGTTATTAAGCAGTTTGCAATTTGTACAGTGCAATAAACTAACTCTTATTGAAGAGAAGTTACTCTTGCATGACAATAAGATAAAAGATATTACTCAAGAGAAAATTGCTCTGCAAATTAATCTTGAAAACGCACTGATTGCAGAGAGTGAAGCAAAAGATGTTATTTCAAAAAAAATAAAAGATGCTGAATCTGAACAACAAAAATTACTCTTGCAGAGGATAATGTTAAAAACAGAGCAATCCATCTGCATGATTCAAAATGAAAACAATCAAGACTATTTTAAATCGCTTATTGAGTTAGAAGAGCTCACTTCAACTCTAGCATCGGATATGAGACCAATATATAAAGAGCAAACTTCAGCCCTTAGAGACCTATCAAAAGAAGCGTTTGGGGTAACAAAGCTCTTCTTTGGAGCAACGCTCCACGAAACAAAGGAAGTTTTAAAAATATTAATCGGTTATATTTCATCCCCTATTTTCGTATTTAATGAACGCTCGATAAGTATTTTTAGTCTAATTAAGGCTTTGATTTTAATTATTCTTGGATTTATTGTAGGATTCTTTTACAACCGCTGGATAACCCGTACGGCAAAAAGATGGCCAAATGCCAGTCAAATGGCCGTAAGATTGATTACGAATATGGGATATTACTTTATAATTCTCATCTCATTCATCATTGCCTTTAGCAGCATCGGGATTGACATGTCCTCCATGTCTCTCATTGCAGGGGCACTCTCTATCGGGATTGGTTTTGGTCTTCAAACTGTTGTTTCAAACTTTATAGCCGGTGTTATTTTGATGTTTGAGAGAACTATTCGCATCGGAGATGTTGTACAAATTAGTGACTCCTTACGTGGCAGAGTGACGGATATGCGTATTCGTTCAACAACCATAAAAACATTTGACAACATAGACATTATTGTTCCAAACTCCTCGTTTATTCAAAATAATGTTATCAATTTGACGCTAGAAGATATTTCAAGAAGGTTGCATGTGCCTTTTAGTGTTGCTTATGGAACGAAAGTTGAGCTTGTAAAAAAAATAATTTTAGAAGAACTGGAAAGTAGCGATTTAATCTATGTAAAAAATCATGAAGAGAAAGTAGCGGAGATTTGGATGAATGCAATGAGTCAAAGCAGTGTAGATTTTGAACTGCTTGTTTGGGTAGAGTGGGATAATAAAGATCGTCCAAATGCCATCATGTCAGACTTTTTAATCCTCATATATAATGCACTCAATAAACATAATATACAAATCCCATTCCAGCAAATGGATGTGTATATAAAACAGTTACCTGCAAAAAATTCTGAATTAATGGAGACAAAATGATAAAAGTAACATCCTACGGAGCCGCTCAAACGGTAACAGGCTCATGCCATCTTGTAAAAATAGCTTCTCTGCGCATCTTAATTGATTGCGGAATGTTTCAAGGAGAAGGTGGACACAAAAAAAATTATGACGCGTTTGGATTTGACCCTTCAAAAATTGATTATCTAATCTTAACACATGCCCATCTTGACCATATCGGAAGAGTTCCAAAACTCATAAAAGAAGGTTTCCACGGCAAAATAATTGCTACAAAACCGACGAAAGATATTGCCAAAATAATGCTTCTTGATAGTGCAAAGATTTTAAAAGAAGAGTATAAAACGCTAAGAAGAAAAGCAAAAAGACGAGGAGAAGAAGCGTTAATTTTTGAGCCCCTTTACAGCGAAGCAAATGTGAAAGAGTTGTTTTCAAAGAAGTGGAAAACGCTTGATTATTTTCAGGAGCATAAACTAGGACATCACATTATAGTTACTTTGGCAAATGCGGGTCATATTTTGGGAAGTGCTTTTGTTATGATTGATTATATGCAAGAGAACAAGTCAAAGAGAATCGTTTTTTCAGGTGATATCGGCAGTCCAAAAAGACTCATAATTGATGGTGCAGACAACGTTGCAAAAGCGGATTCACTATTTATCGAATCAACCTACGGCGACCGAAATCACAAGCCACTGGAGGAGAGTATCAAAGAGTTTAAAGATGCAGTGATTACAACCATTAAAAAGCGTGGAAATGTAATAATTCCCTCTTTTGCATTGGAGAGAACTCAAGAGATTTTATGGCTCCTGAATGAGATGTATGATGAGGGTGCACTGAAGAATTGCCGTATTTTTCTTGATAGCCCGCTCGCCATAAAAGCAACGAAGCTCTACAATAAATATCCTATTAATTTAATTGATGCAGTAGAAGAGAGAGCTTCAAGACAAGCCCCATTCTCTTTTAGCTGGTTAGAGGCAACGCAGTCAAAAGATGAGTCAATCATGATAAACAAGGTGAAGGAGAGAGCCATAATCATAGCGGGTGCGGGCATGTGTAACGGCGGCAGAATTATGCAGCATCTCAAACACAGATTGTGGAATAGTGAAAATGCAATAATTTTTGTAGGCTACCAAGTTGAGGGAACACTTGGACGAAGAATTGTTGATAGAGAAAAATCTATCAAAATATATGGGGAAGAGATTGTCTGCAAAGCGAGTGTTTATACCATAAACGGTTTTTCAGCACATGCAGACCAAAATGACCTTATTGAATGGATTAGCCCTATAAAAAATCTTCAAAATCTTTACCTCATTCACGGTGAAACTTCTAAGATGGATATATTAGCTAAAGAGATAAAACAGAGGCTCAATATAGATGCGCAGAGAATGGAGTTTGGTGTTACCGTAGAGCTTTAGAAAAGTTTATTCAAAGCTTATAATTCAATATTCTTTCGTAACCCAAAACT
>CANMJR010000089.1 GCA_947498025.1 Helicobacteraceae bacterium | reverse complement strand
AACTCACTATACAGCTGAGCAGCTAAAGTTTTGTTATGTGTCATGATGATTGTCGGCATCTTAACATTCTCTATAACACGTGCCATAGTATATGTTTTACCTGAACCCGTGACACCTTCTAAGGCTTGGTAACGATTACCTTTTAGAATGCTGTTTGTGAGTTCTTTGATTGCAGTCGGCTGGTCTCCCGCAGGAGAATAATCTGATATTACTTTAAAGTTTACTTCTTTTTTCATGTTTGGAATTATAGCTAATTGTGGAAAATGGATGGGAAAGGTGATGATTTTGAAGCAGATGACTGCCTATAAGCCGCCGAGGAATTGTTTATCTATAATATGGGTCTTTACAGTTATTAGATTCCCTAAATATTGTATCCATTCTCTCTTTTTTCCAAATTTTATTACCTGCTCTTTTAGGCTCTTTTTGAAAATACATATTTCGTTCATCAAAATATCTATCAATTGCATTTTTACATTCATCTACACTTTGATAATCACTGTTATGAATTATAGCCCTTGCCATACCACTAAATATAGATTCAATTACATTTAAAAATTGTGCATTAGCAGGTAATGGAGCTAATCTAATCATCGGACTATCATATTGCTTTCTATACTCTTGATTATTATATTCATCTACTTTTTTTAAAAATTTTTTTGAAGCATGCCATGAAGCACCATCCCATGAAAGATATAAACAATTATTATTTTTATATTGTTCTACTAATCTATCTAACATTTTAATCATTTCTGTAGTGTTTTTTTTAGTTGAATAAAAATGGGTCACTTAATTTGTAGATAATTCAAGTGCCGCAGTCATTATTAAACATCCCTTATTTTTTTGCCATTGTGGATAAGTTTTTATTTGATTTGGTGGTACTAATGATTTACCACCCTGAATCTTAATAGCAAATGGACCATATTCATCAATAGAAAAAAATTTTTCATCTTTTTGTAAATTTGATAAAATATTTTTTATTTTGTTGACTTTTTCTCTATAAGTTGGATCATTACTTGTTAAAACTTTTTTTGCCTTACGATACCTATATCCAGCATTTTTAATAATATTTCGTATATATCCTCGATTAATTTTATGACCTTCCTTATCTAATATTTTGTATAAATCATCCATTCTCCAAGTAGTTCTGTTTATGTCGTATAAACTTGGTGGTTCATGAAGTAATTTAAATACATAATTAATATATTCTTTGTCTTGATACTTTTTATATTTTCTCTTTCGTAAATTCATAAGTGCATCAATGCCATCTGTTTCATAAAGTTTAATATATTTTATAACTGTATCCCTATTAACATAGAGAAACCTAGAAATAGCACTTTTACTAATATGTTTAAAGTATGATAAAATTGTAATGGATTTTTTCCGAGTAGTTAAATTGTCATTCAAAATAGAATTATATAAATACTTTAAATCATGAAAATTTATATCTAAATCTTTGTGTAATTCATTTAAAGTAATATGTCCATTTGTTAATGATAACATCCACCCAAAAGTTTCACTTTTTATATCTTTACTAGGTTTTATTATAAATATCCTAATTAAATTCATTAAATTATAGCATACTGTCTTTTTGTGTCTTATATTCTTATAATTACATCTCGTTTTAGTAAAATCTCTTCAACTGCTGAGACATAAGACCTTAAATTATTTAACTACTCTCAACCAAACGAACTACATTATTAGAACAATTTTCACATTTACCATTTAAAACTAAATCATCTTTATCAGTAGTAGCTTCAAAATTAACTATTTTAACCATATCGTTACATTTAGAGCAATATACATTGGAAAGCAGTTTCAATTTTATATCATCTGGAATCTGATTAAATTTATTCATAGCTTTTCTATCGAACTTTATCATTCTTACTCCAAGATATTAATCCATTTCAATATGTGACTCATCAAAGTCAATATATTTATAAATCATTAATACAGCAACACTTGTTGGATATATTTTATAAATTATTTTCATTCCATCAAGAACAATTTCTCGAATGGTTTTATTGTCAAAAGTAGCATTAACTTTACCGATGTATGGATGCTGTAACATATTTGTAATTCTAGATACTAATTTTTGCGTGTATTGTTTTGCTTTTGAAGGATTGTCTTTAGATATGAAGTCTCTAAGTTTAAATATAAATTCTTTAGCGTCTTTTGAAAAATTTATTTTCATAAATATTATGAGTTGAGTGCTTTAATAAGCTCATCTGATGAATATACTTCAGCATTTTCAACTTGTTTTAAACCTTGTAAAATGCCATTTTTTTCAAATTTATAAATTGAGTCATCTATAATCTCTATAGAGTCGCCCTGCTTTGTTAATGATTCTAAAAAAGATAGTATTTTTTGAGACACACTCTCTGAGGCATTTAAATGTAAAGTCATAAAATCAACCTTGTACGTTTTTATTGTCGATATTATATCTCATTTTAATAAATCCCCTCAACAGCCGAAACCTTATTCGCCTCACTCAGCTTCATATACCTCAGAGTCATATTGATATCTTTGTGATTCAAGAGCTTCTGAATCTCAAAGAGTGGTACTTGATTGATAGCAAGATGTGAAGCAAATGTATGACGTAATGTATGACGTAATGTATGGTTGCAAACTCTAAATTTGTAATCATCCTCTGCTAAACCAACATTAAACATCTCATTATAAATAGGTCGTGTATGATAAGCGATGATACGATGCGTTAATTTCCTTCCACTGTTGTAAAAAATATAATCACTTTTTCCGAAGCCTTCAATAAATAAAAAATCCTCTTCATTAAATATTTTAGAGTTCATATATGCGGTATACCATGATTTATTCTTTGTATCGAAGATTTGTATTGTTTGAGTCTTTAAGTCGATATTTGAGCGCTTTATGTTGATTATACTGCTGGCTCTAGCGCCTGTTGAGAGTGCAAACTTCACAAAGTAAAGTAAAAGCTTAGCTATTGCAGGTTTATTTTTATATTTATTGGATTTTAGAACTTCTATTAATGAGTGAATTTCCTCTAAAGTAAGATACCTCTCACGAGCGTTATCGACATGGATTGTACTCTCTATCCCAAGGGCAGGGTTAGAACCTTTAAACTTTTTAGTTTTTAGTGCATGGTTATAAATACTGCTGATAAAACTTATCTGCATCGCTACCGTTGCTGGTGCAAGAGATTTCAATTTTAAGATTTTGTACTCATTTATCATTATTGGTGCGATGTCGTAAATGTTTATATTTCCAAAGACGGGTTTAATGTGGTTAATGTACTTATTTTTTGAATTTCTTGTATCTGAGCATTGGTTGAGTTCCATGTTGTAATAGTAATCGTTTGCTATCTCATAAAATTTGATGATTGTTTTTGAAGAGAGTTGGATTTCATCGCCTAGTCTTATCTTTGATAATTCATTTTGTCGGAGGTTGGAGCAAAACTGTTCCGTGACAGTTGAGGATTTTAAACCGACTTTATATTTGGAGTAGTTACCGTTATTATTTTTATAAGCGATGTACATTATAATCTGATTGTTTGGGAGTTGTTTAGAGTACACGCCTTGGTACTTTTTTGAGAGAGTCATTTGGTTGTTATTAGGGTTAGTTGTTTCCATTTGAGATTATCATAGGTTTGTTCTGAGAGTGTTGGTAAATATATCATTAAAAGTGTTTACGGTGAGTACGGTGTTTAACGTGTTTAAAATAGAATATAAGTTAAACACAACTATGCATCGAAGTACGCGACTTTACATAGTAGAATTTTCAAGTTAAAATAGAATAGCTTGAGAAAAGCCCTATATTACGGAACTTAATAGATTTTTAAAGAATCATTTATTTTATCTCCAGTATTTCGGAACCATATTAATGCAAGATAATTATTACAAAGTAAATAATAAAAAAGGCTCTCATTAAGCTGCCAAATCAAAAAAGAGTAGGAAAGTGCTGTACATATAGGGTTTTAGATAGGACTAAGCAGCTAGTTAACGCGGGTTTGAGAAACTCTTGTAAAGACAGCTGCCAATACGCTGCCTAAACACATTCTCTCAGAAACCTAAAACACTTTAAACACCTTAGTAACAAACAGTACTAAAAAATTTATGCCGCCAAAGTAGAGTGCCTGTACGCCTCGGGCTGGTTTTTATCACAATTATTCTGTTAAATTATCTGTCTTGCCACTTAAAAATATCCAAGATTTTAATCTCATCATTTTCAACTTTATAAATTATTGTATAGCCTTTAAATGTTAAATCTCTATATTTTGTATCATCAAAATACAGAGATGCTCTACACATAAAAGGAGATTCAAGTAGTAAGTTTATTTTGCCTTTTAAATCTTTATTAAATTGTACGGCAGCAGATTTTTTATCTTTTGAGATTGTAGTTAATATTTTTAATAATGGTTCAGAAAAACCTATTTCGATGATAATTTTCAAAATTATAATGCTTCTATTTTTTTATCCATATCAGTCCAAAATTTATCAGCTGAAATATAATTAGCATTTGATTCTGCTTTTAGAACTCTTCTTTGGACTTCTTCAATTGATGATACTATATAATCTTCCTGTTGAGTGTCTTCAATAAGACTTATCTCATTACTTTGAAATTTATTTATAAAAGATAAAACTTGAGAGTATATAGATTCATTAACCTGTAGTTTTAAAGTATGCACATTTAACCTTTGATAAATAAATTTTACTGAGTAATTGTAGCAAAAAGATACAAATATATTTTTGAAACAATCTTATTAGAATAACACTCTGGCTGTCATAAAGCTGCCGAAACCAATCCTCTCAAATTCCTAAACACACTAAACACATTAGTAACAAACAGTTTTAAAAGTATTATGCTACCAAAGTTGGGTGCCTGTACGCCTCTGGCTGATAATAATCATAATAGGAGACAAAATATTCCACATGGTTGTTTGGAAAGAACTGACGAAACTCACTATACAGCTGAGCAGCTAAAGTTTTGTTATGTGTCATGATGATTGTCGGCATCTTAACATTCTCTATAACACGTGCCATAGTATATGTTTTACCTGAACCCGTGACACC
>CANMJR010000088.1 GCA_947498025.1 Helicobacteraceae bacterium | reverse complement strand
ATAGATCTATCTGTTAGCGTAATTGTTCAATCTATAAATGATGTAAGTGACAAAATGCATTCCAATGCAAAAAAGATAGAGCAATTAGCAACTATTTCTAATGATGTTGAAGATAAAATCAATATAACTTCGGATGCTATTACTTTATCCAGCAGTGTAGCTAATGAGCTAAGAGAAGATAGTATGAAAATGTCATCACAAATGAATGAAATGATAAATGATATATTAAACATAGAAACTCTATCTAATGCAAATAGAACAAGCGTAAAAAATATAGATGCTGATTTACAGGAGTTAGTAAAGATAGCTTTATCATTACATATAGCAATAAATGAATTTAAAAGTTAACAATACTTTTAAAAAACAAGGATACAGCGGTTGCCAATTTATTAATTGACACTCTGTACAACAATATAAAAGGAAATAGCATGAAAGGAACTAAAATAAGTGATTTACGACTATTAAAAAATATAGTAAACAATGCTTTTGATAGTGCGCAAGGGAAGCGAAATACTTATAAATATGAAAAAGTACTCTTTAGAGATAAAAGATTAAAAAAATTAAATGACATAATTAAACATCAAGTAGTCTCTATGATAGGTAAAGTTGAATCAACAAAAAATGAAGGTTGTTTGAGTGAAATGAGTGTTGTCTCTTCCTCCTTCGATGGGTTTATGCATCTCTCTGAAACCAAATTTTGTAAGATAGATATAATTCAAAACAGTTATGAAAACAACCGACAAACTCAGCCAACAAATTATGAGCAAAACTCAATAAATGAGTTGTATGAAGAAAAAGAAATTGAGCCTGTAGCTATAGATTTGTTAGAAAATGACTCAGCATGTGGAACTAGTGATAGCATATTTTTAATGAACCTGAAACTTAGTCATAGCAAGGATAGGTTAAAGAGTATGTTGCAAAATAAAGCGATAAGTAATAAGCTTTTTTTGAAGCTACTCAAGATGTACTCATGGTCAGGTGAAGACTTTTTTGAAAATAGTGACAACCGTGATGTGAGTGCAGCCATCATAACAAGATTTTGCGCAGACATAGAACGAAGAGAACACCTTAAATATTCTATTCAAGGTTTTATTTATATTATTCTGCGATGTAAAGAACATTCGCTTTTAGATGCTATTGCTTATCTTGAACCATTGCAAAAAAGTTTTAAAAATAATAGAAAAAATCAAAATTATAATATCATAACGGCAATTGCTACTCACAATTTAACATCTCACTTAGTCCTAAATATGCTTATAAAGAAGGCAGACCCTTATGTAAAAACTCTCATAGCCATGAGAACAGATTGTGATGCCTCCATGCAGACAATTTTATATGAAGATGGTGATGAGAAAGTGACAGAGGCACTTTCTCATAATGTAAATCTTGATAAAAAAATTATTAAACTCCTAGTGGAAAATGATTTATGTGCTAAGAATATTGCTAAAAATATTAGACTCAATGATGAAATATTTGATATGTTAATAAAAAAATACTCATCACAATTAGCTCGCAATAACTCTATAAGTTTTGATATGCAAAAAAAATTATTCGAAAAAAATCATGAATATACTAAAATAGCTTTAGCTTCAAATAAAAATATAGATGATCATTCTATGGCTAATTTGCTATTTAACGGGAGTAAAGATATTAACTTTGATATTTTTATAAATTAAGGTAGGACTACAAAGACCTATAAACATGACTAATTCTTGCAACATACTTGCAACATAAAAAAGATACAATATCCGTATAAATAATTAATACTGAAAACCATTTAACAAAATTTATGTAGGGAGTAATCTGATGATGCAACAGACTTTAATGGTTTATGAGTGTATTAATGCAATTGGAAATTCTCTTAAACTTGATGAGATGCTCAAAGATGTAATTAGCACATTTGTTCGTCAAACCGATGCGATTGGCGGTCAATTTGTTTCTCAAGGAGTTAACACTAAGAGTGTAGTAAGAGTGGGCGAAACTTTTTATATTCCGAATTTAACCGGAAATATTGACTCTTATGAAATAATTGTCTTAGCTGAGGGAAGATTTGTACTTGATATTCCCATAAAAGAAGAGCACTTTTTATTTCTTTTTAAATCAGATGAAAATTTGAACACTTTCGGAAATATGTTTTCAAGTTTTAGAACAAAACTGATAAATTCGATTGAAGCCTGTCGCATGGCAGAACAATGCAGTGAGATGAAAATTTCTTTAACTAAAGAAATTAATAAAAATAAAGTTAATGAAGAAATCATGATAGGTCAATCTCGTATGGCAGTCATGGGTGAAATGATTGGTATGATTGCTCATCAATGGAGACAGCCCATTACAATTATTGGAATGCTAATAAATAATACTATTCTAGATATAGAACTTGATGAAGTAGATAATGATAAAATTTTAGAAGACTTAACTTCTGTAGATGAGCAGGTACACTATTTATCTAAAACAATAGATGATTTTCGTAATTTCTTTCGTCCAAACAAGCTACTCCAAAATATAAATGTATGTGATATTTCCAGAGAATTATTAAACATGATAGGGAAAAGTTTTGAGAATAATAATATCTCTCTCTCTTTTGAAGGAGACCTTAATGATGAATTTTATTCATATAAAAATGAACTTTTACAAGTGTTTTTAAATATCCTCTCGAATTCAAAAGATGCATTTTTAGAAAAAAATATTGAATTTCCACAAATAATTTTTACTACAAATGTCAAAAAAGATGAAATATTATTTTCTATACAAGACAATGCAGGTGGAATTCCAAAAGATATAATAGACCATATTTTTGATCTCTATTTTAGTACTAAGTCCAAAGAACTTGGAACAGGTCTCGGTCTTTATATGTCTCAAATAATTATTGAAAAACATTTACATGGAAGTATAAAAGTAGTTAGTGATGCTAATGGGACAGTATTTTATATCAAAATTCCAAAAATTGATATTGCAGGGGTTAATCGTGTTTATTAATTGTGAAAATTCTGCTGAATCAATTAAGTTACTTAAAGCTAAAGCAAAGGACTTGAAAATTTTATTGGTTGATGATGATCCATTAATCAGGAAAGGGTATCTGGATTTTTTTGGAAGAATATTTGACAATATTGACAATAGAAATAATGGGAAAGAAGGTCTGGAAGCAGCCTTAAACAAACAGTATGATTTAGTTATATCAGATGTGCAGATGCCGGTCATGAACGGTCTTGAGATGATAGATAAAATAAAACAGAGGGATTCAGACCAATCAACTTTGCTTATATCTGCCAGTCATGACCCAGATGTTCTTTATAATTCTGTAAAGCTAGGAGTTGATGGGTATATTTTTAAACCAATTCAAATTAAACTAGCTCTAGAAGTTCTTGATAAAATTGTTTCCAAGATTTTAATGGAAAAAGAGAATAGGATGTGTATGCTAAACCTTGAGGAACTTATCATTGAAAAAAGTCGTCAGGCTATTGAAACATATACGATTGATAGCGTAAGTAAATTATATTCACTCGCTAAATTTCAGCAGGATATTATTGAACCACATAATAACTCATTAGCCGTAATAAAAATAAAAAATTTTAAAGTAATGAATGATTTTTATGGGTACGATATTGGAAACAACATACTCAAGCAGACCGCAGATTTATTAAATAAAATAGTTATGAAAAATCAATTTATGGTAAATAGTACACTTTATCGCCTTAGCGGTACTCATTTTGCGATACTTTCACCTCTTGATGGAGAGCATTTGGAGCAGTATATAGATAAAATCATTCAGAAATTTGAATCAACAGAGATAGATGTAAATAATCAACTCATGTATCTTGAAATGAACGCAGGAATTGTAAGCCGCAAAGATGAAATAACACTTGCTCATGCTGATTCTGCTTTGCGAATTGCGGAAAAAAACGGAAAAATAGTTATTTATAAAAAAGATGAAAATTTAGTTAAATTACATGCTTCACAATTACAGTGCAATGACATGATAAAGCGTGCCTTAATAGAGAATCGTTTTGTTCCATTCTATCATCCTATTGTTGACAACAATACAAATGAAATAAAAAAATATGAAGCTTTGGCAAGACTAATTATGCTTGATGGAGAAGTTATTTTTCCTAGCTGTTTTTTGCCTGTTTCTAAGCAAACAAAAACTTATAACTTGATTACGGTAGCAATAATACGAAAAACACTTGAAGATTTTCGTGACTCTGAGTGTAGTGTAAGTCTAAACATTTCAATGGATGATATTAACCATAAACCGACACGCGAATTCATTTTTGAACAAATCACCCTGTTTCCTGAGCCGTCAAGGCTTGTTTTTGAACTCTTAGAGTCCGAAAATATAGAATCATATCATGAAGTAAAAGAGTTCTTCTCAAAACTCAAACAGCTTGGATGCAAAGTTGCAATAGATGATTTTGGTTCCGGATATGCAAATTTTGAACACATTGCAGAGTTAAATGTAGATTATATAAAAATAGACGGTTCATTGATTTCACGCATGGAATATGAGTTCTTGTCACTTACGATTATTGAGATGCTCTCTGCTTTTGCTTTAAAAATGGGAATTAAAACAATTGCAGAATATGTTTCAAATGATTCGATAAACTACAAGGTAAAGTCAATCGGAATTAATGAATCTCAAGGATTTTTATTTGGAGAACCTATCCCCTATAACGAGTCAATGAAGTATATCCAGTCAAGTAAGTTATATAATAAGCGAATATAAAGTTATAATGTTTTGAAATTTTTATTTAAAGGATGTTCAATTGAAAAATTCAATAACAATTTTAAAAAAACTTGCCAAAGATAAGATTGTTTTATTAGTAGAAGATGAACAGCTTATTTTGAATGGATTGGCTCGAATGTTATCAAACTTTTTTACTACGATTCTTAAAGCAACAAATGTAGAAGATGCATTAAAAATTTATACAGATGCGTCAAGTGTAAATACAAAAATTATTGTCATATCAGATATTAACCTTGGAAAAAAAAGTGGTATTGATCTTACATACAGCCTAAAAAATATTAATCCTAACCAAAAAGTTATTGCAATTTCCGGAACTGAAGATAGGAACGTGTTTATAGAATCTATTAGATGCGGCATTGATAGATTTGTAATAAAACCTATAGTAAGAAATGAACTATTTGATGCAATTATTAACGTACTGCAAAAAATTGATTATGATCTGGAGCTGCAAGAAAGTAGAAAACTTTTAGAACAGTCTAAAGAGTATGCTCTTAAACTCCTAGATGAACAAGACCAGTTTCTTAAAAATTCAATCCATGAAATTCACACACCTTTAGCCATTATTATAACAAATATTGATCTTTTACGGATTGATGGAATAGAAAATGAATCTCTTAATTCTATAGAAGCCGGTGCCAGGATTATTCAAAACAGTTATGAAGATATGACATATCTCATGAAGCATGACCGCTTGCCGGTTATTAAAACTAATATTAATACTGTCAATTTTATTCAAAGCAGGATAAATTATTTCAATTGTATTGCAGAGGTAAACGAACTTTCTTTTTCATTGAGAGTAGGGCATCCGAA
>CANMJR010000087.1 GCA_947498025.1 Helicobacteraceae bacterium | reverse complement strand
CGCCTGGCTCCATTCCGAACCCAGAAGCTAAGCCTCTCATCGCTGATAATACTGCATCTTTCAGGTGTGGAAATGTAGGTCGCTGCCTAGTTCTCAAATTTAATCAATCCTTCATCTGTCATCAATCCTGTTATTAAACTTTACTAGCTGTGTTATAATACTGGATTTTGAACACTCTCTTTTATAATTATGCTATCTTACGATGCTCTTTTACAAATTCATATGCATTTTGAATAACTTGAAATCTTCTTGTGTATAGTTTTACTAAATCATCATTTTGATTATATACTATATCTGGATGATATTTTTTAAGCATATTCCTATAGTTCTTTTTCATTTCCATAGCCGTGCTTTCGTCTGAAATACTTAAAATCATATATGATTTTTGTAATTTTTCTTTATAGAGATATTCAGCTGTGTAGGTATCCTCTGGGTGCATACGCTTAAAACTTAATCCATGGGCTATAAAAGTTATAGGTATGTTTAAAATTTCTCTTCTTGATAAAATACTTTTTAAAAGAGATAGATGTGCTTTCGTCTTAATAGTAATAATGAAAGTTGATTTTTTACTACTGAGTGCCATAGAATCTTTAAAAATTAATTTAAAATATTGTGTGATTCTTTCTTGATATTGGTTACATGATACGCTAATCTCATAAGAGTTAATCTGGTCAATTGTAATGGTCGCCATCTTGCTGAGAGAATGATTATTAGGTGTTATCACATGTATTGGCAAATAGTAAGATGCAATTAACTGCTGAAAAAACATACCATCTTTGAACGAATTATTTTTTTCATATATTTTATATGCCCATTTTAAAAGATACTTTTTCTTTATTTCTTCACTGGTTTCATTAAAAATTACAACACTGTTTGAAAAGTGTTTTACTCTTTGAAAACTATTGTCTATATAGTGCAAGAGAGGCTTTAAATTAATTGAATTATTTTTAGGTATAAGTACAATTGCATTTTTTTCTAAAGTGATAATCATATAATACTCCCTAGCATAGCGATTTAACGCTATAAAAGCAAAATATGTACCATAAAAATATATTTACATGTTATGTCTCAATAGCAATTAAAACATTTCAAAGTCATCTTCATCCTCAATAATATCTAATAAGTTCAAACTGTAAAATCGTACTAAATAAGGAACTATCTAAATAACGAATATCATTTGTAGTTTGCTCAACAAACTCATTGCATCTCCAGTTAGACAAATCAAGCATAATATTTGAGAGATAGAGTTCTGTTTTTTTGTGTTTTCTCTCATCTAAATAATCTATTGTGATTGTTTGTAACAGCTCACCTAGAGAACTTATTGCATACGATAAATCTTCAAATTCAACTAATAAAGCGACACCTATAGCATAGTTTAAAAGCTTCGTTGCTATTTGATTGAGTGCATTAAAATTCTTTTCTTCATCAAATTCTCTTATAAGCTCATTTACTTTATATTCTATTTCACAGAGGTCTTCATTTTTTTCTAATGCGTAGTCATCTATATCAGTGCTAAAATCCTCCGAACTCACGGACACATTTTCACGAGATTTTTTAAGAACATTCTTTTCTTTATTGCTAAGCACTCTTTTTACTTTAAGTGATTTATCTTCTTCTATGTCTTTTTTAACAAGTATCATCTTTGAAGATGCATTATCTAAAAAAGGTATATCGTTCACGAAAATGTTAAAAATGTTGATTCCCCTTCCTGTCAAAAGGGAAACTTTATTTTCTTTGCTGAGAGAATCAATCTCTTCGATACAACTTATACAGTCTGCTCTGGTCTGAAAAAGCGAGTCGAGTGCAAATTCATTTACACAAAGTTCTATTTTTTCTTTATTTGCCAACTTTAAAAATTTCGAGTTTGCATATTGAATATTTTTGCCATTGTAAACAACGATAGGATTAGGACTATTTTCTAGAAAAGCAGTTAGAGTTGCAATGCTCTGCTCATCATTTTTCTATCTCTTGGTTACCCGCATTTCTAAAAAATTATTTAACTCTTCAAGCTCTGTTACATCCTGTCTTAAAGCAAGATATTCTTCATCCATGATAGGTATAATTATTGCCGTAATATAGTAGGTTGAGCCATCCTTGGCACGATTTTAATCTTTCCTTCCAGTATGATTTTCTATTTATGGTGCTCCATAAATCTCCATATACATCAACTGGAATATTTGGATGTCTGACAATATTATGACTGCTCCCAATCAACTCATCTCTAGGATAACCTGATATTTTGCAAAATTGGTCATTTATATAGGTAATTTTACCTGTTAAATTGGTTTTGGAGACAATTGCACCCACATCTACAACTTTTTTATACTCTTCTAAAAGTTTGATTTTGTTTTTCAATTCTGTATTGTCCATGAAAAACCTTATATTTATTTTCTTAAAAAAACTCTAAATTATCTTCTTCTTCGCTAGTTTTTTCTTCTGCAAAGATGGACTCAATTTGCAGACATGAGCTAAGAAGGGAGGAGTCAAGATAGTGAATATCATTTGCTTCTTGCTTAACAAATAGATTCACCCTCCAGCTGCTTAAATCCGATATAAGGCTAAGTAAGAGAGTGGTTAGTTTCTTAATCTTTTTCTCATCTAGCTGGGACTCTTCCAGATTTGCTAAAAAATTTGCAAGTGAAACAATGGCATAGGCGAGATGCTCAAATTCGACAAGCTCTTCTATCACCTCTACATAATCCAAAAAGAGTTCAGATACCTTTTGTATATTTGTAGCCGTACTCTCTCTTTCAAAATCAAGCAGAGAGACATCCAATCGGTCTTCAATACTCTCTAACGATTCAATCTTATCCATAAGAGCTATTGCCGTGGTCTCTACATACTCTGCAGCAGTTATTTTATTGAAATGGGTTTTTGAAAGAATCTCCTGATCTTGTGCTGTAACTTTTATGTCATCAGCTGTATAAGCCGAGGCTTTGCCTTGTCGTGTTTGTAATGATTTCTTTAATCTAAATGACAAAACACCATCTTTTAGTATAAATGGTGTATTCTGACAATGTTTTAGCAATATGTTGCGGATAACTATTTCACTAATTGAGCCTAATGATGTTTGAGTAAGATAAAGACTATTTTCGTTCTCCTCAGAAACAATTGTCAAGGTATGATTTGTTTTTAAAAGCCATAAACCAATTCCGTAAATAAGTCTTACGACATCACTAATATTTTCTGCTCCACAACTGCTGTTATTAAGGTAATAATCCCAGAAATATGCAAGTGATGCCTCTGAGTCAATAGTAAATGTTTTAGATAAAGGATACACGGTATCACTAAAAAGTGAAGCCGCTTTTGTTACATGTATTGGTTTGGTACGCATTGATAGAATTGCCATATAATTTTTTACGCGTTGCACAAAGAGCTCGGAATTTATAGGCTTAGTAATATAATCTTCAGCACCACTTTGCAACATCATATTTTTAGATTTTTCATCATCAAGTGCGCTCAGCGCAATTATCATGGTTGAAGCAGAAAAAGCTTTAATCTCTTTGGTTGCCTCAATGCCATCTACATTGGGCATCATAATATCCATAAAAACTAAATCAAATTTATTTTTTTTGCATGTAGAAATTGCTTCGGCACCATCGACAGCCTCTTTTATAACTACCCCGTGAATATCTTCAAGCAGAAGTTCAATAGCCATTCTATTGTCTTGATAATCATCTACGATTAAAATATTCATCTATCAACCTCCTTATTTTTATTATTCATTTCAAATAGTAATCCAAAACGGGTACCACCTAGCCGCTTGGAATCTTCAAGAGTATACTTTATGTTTAAATCGTTACATACAAGTTTTACAAAGTATAGACCGATTCCGGTCCCCTGTGTATCTCTTTTTATTAGCGATGCATTCCCTTGTTCGTAGAGGTTGAAAACAGACTCCTTGTTCGCAATACCTTTTCCGTTATCTTCAATATAAATTTCAATAGTACCATTCGACTTTTTTATTTCTATGCTTATCTTATTGTTACCATATTTTATCGCATTCGAGAGAATATTACTAAGAATTTGTTTTACTCTGTACTCATCAGAGTGGATCTCAAACTCTTCATCAATCAATAGTTCAATCTCAATATGCTTTGCATTAATCAACGAATCAAATTGTTCCAAAAGAGAGATAATCAGTTTGTTAAGGCTGAATAATCTTTTAGCATAGCTGAGTTTATTGGCTTGAAGCTTCGATATATCAAGAATATTATTTACATTATCTAACATGTCATAAGCATTGGAGATAATAGATTTTAAAAGTTTAGCAGTTTTGAGGGGTTCAAGATATTGTGAATTGATTAATTTGGTATGAATATATTTTGAAAAATTTATAATAGCATTGAGCGGTGTTTTAAGCTCATGGGTAAACAATATCAAAAATGCTTCCTTTGCTTCGTTTATCCGTTGCTCCTCCTCTTTTTTTAACATCTCTGCATTCATTTTTCTTTTTAAATTTACATACTCCGTAACATCTTGGCGTATGGCGATAAATTCAGAAATCATTCCTTTGTTATCTTCAAGGGGGATAATAATCGTATCTGCTAAAAATGAGTTTCCATTTTTATTTAAATTTTCCATACGACCACTCCACACTTCACCGCGCAAGATAGTGTTCCACATCTCCTTATAAATGGTTGTCGGAGTATTCGGGTGTTTAAAGATATTATGCGATTTTCCTATGAGCTCTTCTCGAGTATATCCGGAGATATTGCATAAATTATCATTCACATAAGTGATTGTTCCCTTTATGTCTGCCTTTGAAACAATAGAAGCTTCCGTTAAGACTTGAAAATAGCGACTATCATCATGCAGACTTTTAACCACTTTAATATTAGATACAATTCGATTTATTGTATTTAATAACATTTTTTGTTCAACAGGCTTGAGAAGATACGCATCTATACCAATTTCAATTGATTCTATAAAAAATTTATTCTCAATATATGCGGTCATAACGATAATTGGCACATCATGCTTCTGTTCTCTTATAATACGAGCCATCTCTAGCCCACTCATTCTCGGCATCTCTATATCAGTTATAACAATATCTATATTATGAGTGTTAAAAAGATTTATGCCCTCATCTGCATCTTTAGCAGCATAGACTACAGAAAAGAGTTCTACAAAAATTTCACTAAAAGTTTTTCTAGTCGAAAGGTCATCTTCAACATAAAGCAAATTAAGCTGTTTGGAGTAAGGTAAAAGCTTCTCCATTGAATCTATTTTCATCTTTACGAGCGAACCGGTTCCTTAGCAGGCTGTCCCGTACCTACAATCCCAACCATAGTCGCAATTACCGCAACCATGTCTTGCATAGCAACAGCTTGAGCATTGAGCTCTTCAGATGCAGCTGCTGCTGCTTCTGAAGTTGCCGCATTTTGTTGTGTAACTTGGTCAATGTTGCCCATCGCCTGTGCAATCTGGCTCATGCCCTCACTCTGCTCTTTTGTAGAGATAGAGATTTCACTGATAAGATTTGAAGTCTTTTTAATCTTATCATCAATATTACCGAATGCTTCATTTGTCTTCTTCGCTACATCCAAACCGTTTCTGATTTGTTTAATTGATTGTTCGATTATTTCTGATGTCTCAGTTGCAGCATTTGCAGAACGCTGAGCAAGACCTTTTACTTCATCTGCAACAAC
>CANMJR010000086.1 GCA_947498025.1 Helicobacteraceae bacterium | reverse complement strand
ATAGATCTATCTGTTAGCGTAATTGTTCAATCTATAAATGATGTAAGTGACAAAATGCATTCCAATGCAAAAAAGATAGAGCAATTAGCAACTATTTCTAATGATGTTGAAGATAAAATCAATATAACTTCGGATGCTATTACTTTATCTAGCAGTGTTGCAAATGATCTAAGAGAAGATAGTATGAAAATGTCATCACAAATGAATGAAATGATAGGTGATATAGCAAATATAGAAACACTATCTAATGCAAATAGAACAAGCGTAAAAAATATAGATGCTGATTTACAGGAGTTAGTAAAGATAGCTTTATCATTACATGTAGCAATAAATGAATTTAAAAGTTAACGATACTTTTAAATAATAGAGAATATAGCGGTTGTGATTATACCTGTGTGGAATTCACAGGTAACTGCCGTAAAAAAAATGCGACAAACCTGCAACACTAAAATGTCAAAATTATGAAAATAAGCGTAAAAAGATACCGATAGAATATTATGTTTTAATGACATTCTGTACAAGAATACAAGGAAATATCATGCATAGAACTAAAATAAATGAGTTGCAACTGTTAGAGAATATAATAAACAATGCTTTTGATATTGCAGAGGGGAAGCAAAATACTTATAAATATGAAAAAGTTCTCTTTGGAGATAAAAAATTAAAAAAATTAAATGACATAATTAAACATCGAGTAGTCTCTATGATAGGTAAATTTGAGCCGGTAAAAAATGAAGGTCGTTTTAGTGAAATTTGTGGTGTATCTTCCTCCTTCAATAGGTTTATGAATCTCTCTAAAACCAAATTTAGTAAGATGGAGATAGCTCAAAATAGTTATGAAAACAACCAACAAACTGAGTTAATACATTATGAACAAAACTCAATAAATGAGTTGTACAAAGAAAAAGAAACTGAGCCGGTATCAATAGATTCGTTAGAGAATGACTCGGTATGTGAAACTGAGGACAGCACATTCTTAATGAACCTCAAACTTAGTCATAGCAAGGATAAGTTAAAAAGTATGTTACAAAATAAAGTGATAAGCAATAATCTTTTTTTTAAACTACTTAAAATGTATTCATGGTCAGGCGAAGATTTTTTTGAAAACAGTGATAACCGTGATATGAGTGTAGCCATCATAACTAGATTTTACACGAATATAGAACGAAAAGAGCATATTGAATATTCAACGCAAGATTTTATTTATATTATTCTGCGCTGTAAAGAACCTTCACTTTTAGATGCTATCGCTTATCTTGAACCATTGCAAAATAGTTTTAAAAGTAATAGAAAAGATCAAAATTATAATATCATAACGGCAATTGCTACTCACAATTTGACATCCCCCTCAGTCCTAAATATGTTTATAAAGAAGGCAGATCCATATGTAAAGACTCTAATAGCCATGAGAGCAGATTGTGATGCCTCCATGCAGACAATTTTATACGAAGATGGTGATGAGATCGTGACAGAGGCGCTTTCTCATAATGTAAATCTTGATAAGAAAATTGTTAAACTTCTGGTAAAAAATGATTTATGTGCTAAAAATATTGCAAAATATATCATACTTAATGATGAAATATTTGATATGTTAATAAAAAATTATTCATCACAGTTAGCGCGTAATAACTCAATAAGTTTTGATATGCAAAAAAGAATATTTGAAAAAAATAATGAACATACTAAAATGGCTTTAGCATCAAATAAAAATATAGATGACCATTCTATGGCAAATTTACTATTTAACGGGAGTCAGGATATCAACTTTGATATTTTTGTAAATAAAAGTACAATTAATAAAAAAGTTGAAAAAGTCCACAATAAAAAACGTAGAGTTGTTTCTAAATGGTAAGGTTACTCAAAGTAACTAACAAATATAGACATATTATGAAAATTTGAGATAACTGTACAGTGACTTTCTAGTGACAAAAAAAAGATACAATATTCATTCAACCATTTAATACTGAAATAATAATTAATAAAATTTACAATAACAGAGGGGGCATTTTTATGATGCAACAATCTTTAATATCTTATGAGTGTATCAATGCAATTGGAAATTCTCTTAATCTTGATGAGATGCTGAGGGATGTAATTAGCACATTTATCCGTCAAACCGGTGCAAGCGGCGGTCAATTTGTTTCTCAAGGGGTTAATGGCAAGAGTATAGTAACAATAGGCGAAACTTTTACTATTCCTAATTTAATTAATAATATTGACTCTTATGAAATAATCGTTTTAGCTGAGAGAGGATTTGTACTTGATATTCCTATGATAGAAGAGCATTTTTTATTTCTTTTTAAGTCAGATGAAAATTTGGATACTTTGGGAAATATGTTTTCTAATTTTAGAACAAAACTTATAAATTCGATTGACGCTTGTCGCATGGCAGAACAATGTAGTGAGATGACACTTTCATTAACTAAAGAAATTAATAAAAATAAAATAAACGAAGAAATAATGATAAGTCAATCCCGTATGGCAGTCATGGGTGAAATGATTAGTATGATTGCTCATCAATGGAGACAACCTATCACAATTATCGGAATGCTTATTAATAATACAATTTTGGATGTAGAACTTGGTGAAATTGATAATGAGAAAATTTTAGAAGACTTAACTTCTATGGATGAGCAGGTACACTATTTATCTAAAACAATAGATGATTTTCGCCATTTCTTTCGTCCAAACAAGCTCCTCCAAAATATAAAAGTAAGTGATGTCTCGAGAGAATTATTAAATATGATAGGGAAGAATTTAGAGAGCAATAAGATCTCTTTCTCCTTTGAAGGAGACCTTAATGATGAATTTTATTCATATAAAAATGAACTTTTACAAGTCTTTTTAAATATCCTCTCGAATTCAAGAGATGCATTCTTAGAAAAAAATATTGAATTTCCACAAATAATTTTTACTACTAATGTCAAAAAAGATGAAATACTATTTTCTATACAAGACAATGCAGGCGGAATTTCAAAAGATATTATAGACCAAGTTTTTGATCTCTATTTTACTACTAAGTCCAAAGAAATCGGAACAGGTCTCGGTCTTTATATGTCCCAAATAATTATTGAAAAACATTTACATGGAAGTATAAAAGTAGCTAGTGATTCAAATAAGACAGTATTTTATATTAAAATTCCAAACATTGATAATGCAGGAGTTAACCATGTTTATTAATGGTAAAAATTCTGCTGAATCAATTAAATTACTTAAAGCTAAGGCAAAGGATTTAACAATTTTACTGGTTGATGATGACCCATTAATCAGGAAGGAGTACATGAATTTCTTTGGAAGAATATTTGACAATATCGACAATAGAAATAATGGGAAAGAAGGTTTGGAAGCGACTTTAAACAAACAGTATGATTTAATTATATCAGATGTGCAGATGCCGGTTATGAACGGTCTTGAGATGATAGATGAGATAAAACAGAGAAATCCTGATCAGTCGACTTTACTTATATCCGCCAGTCATGATTCAGATATTCTTCATAGTTCTGTAAAGCTTGGAGTAGACGGGTACATTTTTAAACCAATTCAAATCAAACCGGCACTAGAAGTTCTTGATAAAATTGTTTCCAAGATTTTAATGGAAAAAGAGAATAGAATGTATAAGCAACACCTAGAGGAGCTTGTTATTGAAAAAAGTCGTCAGGCTATTGAAACATATACGGTTGACGGCATAAGTAAATTATACTCACTTGCTAAACTTCAGCAGGATATTATCGAACCAAATAATAACTCATTAGCCGTCATAAAAATAAAAAATTTTAAAGTAATGAATGATTTTTATGGATACGACATTGGGAATAATATACTCAAGCAGACTGCAGAATTATTAAATAAAATAGTTCTTAAAAATGAATTTATAGCAAATAGTATACTTTATCGTCTTAGCGGTGCGCATTTCGCGATACTTTCACCTCTTGACGGAGAGCATTTAGAGCAGTACATAGAAAAAATAATCCACGAAATTGAATCAACAGAGGTAGATGTAAATAATCAACTCATGTATCTTGAAATGAACGCAGGAATAGTAAGTCGTAAAGATGAGATAACACTCGCTCACGCTGATTCTGCTTTACGAACTGCAGAAAAATATGGAAAAATAGTTATTTACAAAAGGGATGAGAATTTAGTTAAATTGCATGCTTCGCAACTGCAGTGCAATGACATGATAAAACGGGCCTTAATAGAGAATCGTTTTGTTCCATTCTACCATCCTATTGTTGACAATAAAACAAATCAAATAAAAAAATATGAAGCTTTGGCAAGACTGATTATGATAGATGGAGAAGTTATTTTTCCTAGCTGTTTTTTGCCTGTTTCTAAGCAAACAAAAGCCTATAACATGATTTCAGTAGCAATAATAGGAAAAGCACTTGAAGATTTTCATGACTCTGAATGTAGCGTAAGTTTAAACATTTCAATGGATGATATTAACCATATACCGACTCGTGAATTTATTTTTGAACAAATCACTCTGTTTCCTGAGCCGTCAAGGCTCGTTTTTGAGCTGTTAGAGTCTGAAAATATAGAATCATACAATGAAGTAAAAGAGTTTTTTTCAAAACTCAAACAGCTTGGATGCAAAATTGCAATAGATGATTTTGGCTCAGGATATGCTAACTTTGAGCACATTGCAAAGTTAAATGTAGACTATATAAAAATTGACGGCTCATTGATTTTAGGAATAGAGAATGAGTTTTTATCACTTACTATTGTTGAAATGCTCTCTACTTTTGCTGTAAAAATGGGAATAAAAACAATTGCAGAATATGTTTCAAATGATTCAATAAGTAACATAGTAAATTCGATAGGAGTTAATGAATCTCAGGGATTTTTATTTGGAGAACCTGTTCCTTATAATGATTCAATGAAATATATTCAGTCAAGCAAGTTATATAATAAGTGAATATAAAGTTATAATGTTTTGAAATTTTTATTTAAAGGATATTGAATTGAAAAATTCATTAACAATTTTAAAAAGGCTTGCCAAAGATAAAATTGTTTTGTTAGTAGAGGATGAGCAGCTTATTTTAGATGGATTGGCGCGAATGTTATCAAAATTTTTCACTACTATTCTTCAAGCAACGAATGTAGAGGATGCATTAAAAATTTATACAGATGCGTTAAAAATAAATACTCAAATCGTTGTCATATCAGATATAAACCTTGGAAAAAAAAGCGGTATTGATCTTACATACAGCTTAAAAAAGATTAATCCTTACCAAAAAATTATTGCAATTTCCGGAACAGAAGACAAAAATGTGTTTATAGAATCTATTAGATGCGGTATTGATAGATTTGTTATAAAGCCTATAGTAAAAGATGAACTATTTGATGCAATTATCAGCGTACTGCAAAAAATTGACTATGATTTGGAGCTGCAAGAAAGTAGAAAACTTTTGGAACAGTCTAAAGAGTACGCCCTTAAACTTTTAGATGAGCAAGACCAGTTTCTTAAAAATTCAATCCATGAAATACATACACCTTTAGCCATCATTATAACAAATATTGATCTTTTACGGATTGATGGAATTGAAAATGAATTTCTTAATTCTATCGAAGCCGGTGCCAGAATCATTCAAAACAGTTATGAGGATATGACATATCTCATGAAGCATGACCGCTTGCCGGTTATTAAAACTAATATTAATACTGTCAATTTTATTCAAAGCAGGATAAATTATTTCAATTGTATTGCAGAGGTAAACGAACTTTCTTTTTCATTGAGAGTAGGGCATCCGAA
>CANMJR010000085.1 GCA_947498025.1 Helicobacteraceae bacterium | reverse complement strand
TTTAACTCCGCTGCCCGAGTGATAATCTTCATTTTAAGCCTCTATTTAATATAATCGCAATTATAACAATATTGGAATAATTTTATGGATAACTACGAATATACCGAACTTTTAAAAAGTACCGCTATAAAAATGAAAAACATCACAAGTGTTGTTGAGCCTGATAAACTTCAGAATAGACTTAATGATATAGAAGTTATGGAAAATGACCAAGAGTTTTGGAATGATGCAGCGAATGCAGCAGTAATACAAAAAGATAAAACGCAGATAGAAAGAAAATTGAAAAAATATTTTGCTGCTAAAAATGCGATAGATGATGCCATAGAACTTTACGATATGGCGATGGATGAGGGAGATGAGGAATCAATCCAAGCTCTTTTTGATGATGCAGCAAAACTTGAAGAGTTTATAAGAAACATGGAGATAGAAGTTCTGCTGAGCGGTGAAAGCGATGCAAATAATGCCATTCTTTCTATTCACCCGGGAGCCGGCGGAACAGAGAGCCAAGATTGGGCATCTATGCTTCTCAGAATGTACAAAAGATTTGCCGAAAGACGCGGGTTTGGTGTTGAAGTGTTAGATTATCAATCGGGCGAAGAGGCGGGAATAAAAGATGTTTCACTGCTCATTAAAGGTGAAAATGCGTACGGATATTTAAAAGTCGAAAACGGCATCCACAGACTTGTGAGAATTTCCCCCTTTGACTCCAATGCAAAAAGACACACCTCTTTTAGCTCCGTCATGGTCTCTCCCGAGGTGGATGATGACATCAACATTGTTGTGGAAGACAAAGATATAAGAGTCGATACCTACAGATCAAGCGGAGCCGGAGGGCAACATGTTAACAAAACAGAGTCTGCAATTAGAATCACTCATATCAAGACCAATGTAGTTGTTCAGTGCCAAAACGACAGAAGCCAACATAAGAATAGAGCAACTGCCATGAAGATGTTAAAATCTCGTCTATACGAACTTGAGCTTGAGACCCAAAAAGCAGAAAAAGATGGAGTTGCAAAGAGCGAAATAGGCTGGGGACATCAGATTCGCTCCTATGTTATGCAGCCCTATCAGCAGATTAAAGACACGAGAAGCAACATGGCTTATTCAAATATCTCTGCCATACTTGATGGCGATATTGATACGATGATAGAGGATGTACTTATCTCTCAAAACAGATCCCAACCTACCTCCTCAGAACAAAAGCAATAGCAGTTTTGTGAAGAAAATATTTCTTTAAAATGAATTTACTTAAAGAGTTTGCTTTGAATGACAAATGCTCTTATCTAAAAGATAAAGAGCAGACCACACACTACAAAATAATCGAGGGCTGTGATGCCATTCACTGCCATAATTTGGTAGAGAGAGGCTTTAGAAGATTTGGAAAGATGTATTTCAGACCAATTTGTGGTGATTGCAACGAGTGCCAAAGTATAAAAATCGATGTAGATAATTTTATTTTTTCAAAATCGCATAAAAGAGTCATGAAGAAAGCTGAGCATTTCAGTAGCTACATTCAAACCCCTACTCTTACAAAAGCACATATAGCTCTGTTTAAAAAATATCATCTCTTCATGAGCGAGAAGAAGGGCTGGAACTATCAAGAGACAAGTCCGGAACACTATTACAACTCTTTTGTGAGCGGACATGAAAACTACGGATATGAAGTTTTATACTACGATAAAGATAAACTTATCGGTGTTGATTTAATAGATATTCTTGAAGATGGAATCTCATCTATCTATTTTTATTACGACCCGGATTATGTTGACTACTCGCTAGGAAAACTCTCGCTTTTACTTCAAATAGAATATGCTAAAAGTTCCAATAAAAAGTGGATTTACTTAGGCTATTATGTTGAAGAGTGTTCCAGCTTATCTTATAAATCAGAGTACAAACCCTATCTTACTCTCCATGGAAGACCGACAGAGTACGAGAAAAGCATGTGGAGCTAGAGTACACTTAATTACTAAGTTGCTTCATCTTTTCATCGTTTATGGCGCTCTTCTTTTTAGCAACTTCCTCTTCTAAGGATTGTTCCATAGCCTCTTGATGTATTCTATCGCTCTCTCTTATTCTTGAAATCTTCTCCTCTTGGCGTTTTTTGTCGGATTTTTTTACAGGCACTTTATTCTGTATTTCTTTATCTGTTGGTAAAAAATTTTGCATAATATCAAAAGGAGTAATTTCATCACTATGGAGGTTGTAATATTTCAATATCTCACTTCTATATTTCTCCGTGTCCAACATTTTACTGTTTACCATCTGTAAGAACAGTTTACTATTGCTGCTTTTGATTGAAGCAAAAAAATGACTGTTTACACTTTTAACAAAAAAATCATTTATCTTCGAGAGCTCTCTTAGCCTATTGAGATACCGTTTTTTCTCGTCGCTGCTATCTGCTTTATCCACTTCAAAACCAAGCTCTTTCAGACTTTTTATATCATTTAAATATCCCTCGATCTTTTCGCCATATTGTACATATATGTCAATCTCTTTAAGCTTCTCAATGTTGAAGCTATTTTCATACAAGACATCACCCAATGAGGAATAAGTTTTAGGATTTTGTGCTAACAAAAGTGTTGTTATGACACAGAGAATAAGTATTTTTATCATTTGCCGCTCCATCTAGTTTGTTTAAAAATTATATCAAATTATGGAATTGTAAGATTGATAATGCGTTGAATTTTATATTTAAAAAATAAAGAAAGTTAATACTTTAAGCGTAATGATAAGATTTGGATAGAGGAGAAGCTACTTCCAAAGGGAAGTAACTTATAGGCTAATTTAGCCGTTTCGTTTTTTGATAATCTCTTCAGATACATTTCTTGGAACTTCTTCATAGTGATCAAATTCCATAGCATACGTAGCACGCCCTTGAGTAGCAGAACGAAGGTCAGTTGAGTAACCAAACATCTCAGCAAGTGGAACAAATGCATCCACTATTTTATTGCCTGAACGATCGCTCATGTTGCTGATTTGTCCACGACGACGGTTAAGGTCTCCGATAACATCTCCCATATAATCTTCAGGAACTTCAACTTCAACTTTCATCATTGGCTCTAAGATAGCCGGTTTAGCTTTTCTACAACCCTCTTTGAATCCCATTGAAGCAGCAAGTTTAAACGCCATCTCATTCGAGTCAACATCATGGTATGAACCATCATAAAGAGTAACATCAATATCTTCCATTGGATAACCGGCAAGAACACCATTAGCCATAGACTCTTTACAACCCTTCTCAACTGCAGGAATATACTCTTTTGGAACAGTTCCACCTTTGATATCATTGTGAAATACAAAGCCTGTACCAGCATCACCCGGCTTAATTTCAAGGTATACGTGACCAAATGCACCACGACCACCTGATTGCTTAGCATACTTATACTCTTGCTTAACTGCATCTCTAATAGTTTCACGGTAAGAAACTTGTGGAGCACCAACTTCAGCTTCTACTTTGAATTCTCTCTTCATACGGTCAACAAGAATTTCAAGGTGTAACTCACCCATTCCTGAAATAATAGTTTGACCTGTCTCTTCATCAGTATTTACTCTAAAAGATGGATCTTCAGCTGCCAACTTACCTAAAGCAATACCCATTTTTTCTTGGTCTGCTTTAGTTTTTGGTTCAACTGCAACAGAGATAACCGGCTCTGGGAATACCATGCGCTCAAGAACAACTGTTTCATCTGGATCACAAAGAGTATCTCCGGTAGTTGTATATTTAAGACCAACAACTGCACCGATTTCACCAGCGTAAATTTCTTTAATCTCTTCACGCTTGATAGCATGCATTTTCACGATACGACCGATACGCTCTCTTTTGTCTTTTGTAGAGTTATGAACAAATGAGCCCGCTTCTAATGAACCACGATAAACACGAATAAAAGTAAGTGTTCCAACGAATGGATCCGTCATAATTTTAAATGCCAAAGATGCAAATTTGCCATCGTCTGTTGAAGGAACAATAACTTCAATTTCTTCATCATCCATCATTGTGCCCTTAATCGGAGCACACTCAGTTGGAGCTGGAAGATACGCAACAACGGCATCAAGAAGAGTCTGAACACCTTTGTTTTTAAATGCAGTACCTGCCGTCATAGGAACGATATGCATAGCGAGGGTAGCCGCTTTAATACCTGCGACAATCTCCTCTTCAGTTAATGTTACACCCTCTAAATATTTTTCAGCAAGTTCTTCATTGCCATCAACTTCAGAAATTGATTCAATCATTTTCTCGCGGTACTCTTCAGCTTTATCTTGCATATCAGCAGGAATCTCTTCAACATGGTAATTAGATCCCATTTCAGCATCAATATCCCAAACAATTGCTTTCATTTTAACAAGGTCAACTATACCTTTAAAAGTGTCTTCAGCACCAATTGGTAATTGAATTGGAACCGGGTTACCTTTTAAACGCGTACGAATCTGCTCTTCAACTTGGTAAAAATCTGCTCCTGTTCTATCCATTTTATTAACAAAAACAATTGATGGTACGCCATAACGATTTCTTTGTCTCCAAACAGTTTCAGATTGAGGTTGAACACCACCAACTGCACAAAAGACTGAAACAGCTCCATCAAGAACACGCATAGATCTCTCAACTTCAATAGTAAAGTCAACGTGACCCGGAGTATCAATAATGTTAATCTGTTTTCCAGCCCATTCACATGTTGTAGCAGCAGAAGTAATCGTAATACCTCTCTCTTGTTCTTGCTCCATCCAGTCCATAGTAGCAGCACCATCATGAACCTCACCAATCTTATGCTCAACACCTGTGTAGAATAGAATTCTCTCTGTTGTTGTAGTTTTACCTGCATCGATGTGCGCAGCAATACCAATATTTCTTACATCTTCTAGTTTATGTGATCTTGCCATTTTTATAATGCCTTAAGTGATTTATTTATAGAGTTAACCTCTTTTATAAGTGGGCATATATACCAATTTATAAAAGAGGTTTTTAAAGTGCATCCCCAAACTATTTCTAGCTAAGGGATATACAATTATTAAATATTACCAACGATAGTGAGCAAATGCTTTATTTGCTTCAGCCATTCTGTAAGTATCTTCTTTTTTCTTAAATGCAGAACCTTTATCAGATGATGCATCCATCAATTCATTTGCTAATCTCTCGGCCATTGTTCTCTCGTTTCTTTTACGAGAAGCATCAATTAACCAGCGGATTGCAAGTGAAAGTTGACGCACTGGACGTACTTCTACTGGAACTTGGTATGTAGCACCACCAACACGGCGACTTTTTACTTCAATAATTGGTTTGATGTTGTCGATAGCATCATTGAAAGTATCAATACCAGTTTTTTCACCACGAGAACCTATTAGGTCTAGTGCACTATATATGATTTTTTCAGCAGTACTTTTCTTACCATCGTACATTATTTTGTTAATAAATTTCGTTAAAACTTTGCTTCCATAAACTGGATCTGGCATAATTTCACGAACGGGAGCTTTTCTTCTTCTCATTTCTAATTTTCCTTACTTCAATTTTTTCAAATTTACTCAAAATATACCATCTTGGATATATCCTGTGCTAGCTTGACATTTATCTGTTTTGAATTTCTTTGCAGAAATTATTTTTTTACTTTTGCTTTTTTTGTTCCATATTTAGAACGAGCAACTTTACGGTTAGCAACCCCTGCAGTATCCAATGCACCACGAACGATATGGTACTTAACACCCGGTAAATCTTTGATACGACCACCACGAACAAGAACGATTGAGTGCTCTTGAAGGTTATGACCCTCACCACCGAT
>CANMJR010000084.1 GCA_947498025.1 Helicobacteraceae bacterium | reverse complement strand
TGCTGACAGACTTACTCAGCCGCTGCTTAGAGTTGATGCGGATGGTAAATTTGACAAGAAGGGTAAATTTGCTCCGGTTTCATGGGAAAGAGCTTTTGATGAGATGGAATTCAACATCAAAAAAGCACTTAAGTCTGGTGGTCCTGAAGCGGTAGGGGTATTTTCTTCTGGTCAACACACTATTATGGAGGGATATGCAGCTCAAAAAATGATGAAAGGTGGCTTTCGTTCAAACGCTTTTGACCCAAATGCTCGTCATTGTATGGCTTCTGCGGTTGTTGGATTTTACCAAACTTTTGGTATAGATGAGCCATCTGGCTGTTATGATGATATTGAGCTTACAGATACGATTGTAGCTTGGGGTTCAAACATGGCAGAGATGCACCCGATTTTATGGTCGCGTGTAACGGATAGAAAACTCTCTGACCCAGAACGTGTAAAAGTTATTTCAATCCAAACTTATAAACACAGAACTTCTGACTTAGCGGATATAGAAATAATTTTCACACCAAATACAGACCTTGCTCTATGGAATTACATTGCGCATGAAATAGTTTATAATAAACCTGATGCAATTGACTGGGATTTCATAAAAAAACATATAGTTTTTGCTGCATCTCCGGTCAATATCGGTTATGGACTGCGTAAAGCGGGCGAAAAATCTATCACTCCTGTTAATCCTGATGGAAGTGCCGGAAAATATAGTGCTAAAGAGATGCAAATTATAAATAAAGAGATGAGTAAAGTAGTCTCTGCAAAAGAAGCACCTGCTCTTAAACCTTACGGGTATAAAGAGGGCGATGTTATGACAAATAAAGATGCTCCGCTGGCAAATCTTGGACACTGGGAAATCTCATTTGACGAGTATAAAAAAGCCTTAGAGCCATACACACTTGATTATGTTGCAGCTATCTCAAAAGGAAATCCTGATGAAGATATCAATGAATTCAAGAAAAAACTTCAAACACTAGCAGACCTTTACATTGAGAAAGGAAGAAAAGTAGTTTCATTCTGGACAATGGGTATGAACCAACATACGCGTGGTACATGGTGTAATACGCTTGCTTACAATGTTCACTTTTTAGTAAACAAACAAGCGCTTCCAGGTTCTGGAGCCTTCAGTTTAACAGGTCAGCCTTCAGCTTGCGGAACTGCTCGTGAAGTTGGAACGTTTACGCACCGCTTACCGGCGGACATGATGGTTAATGTCGATAAACATAGAGAAATAGTTGAAAACAGATGGAAGATTCCGGCTAAAACTCTAAATCATATTGGTAACCAACACATCATGAAAATCCATAGAGATATTGAAGATGGATTTATGAAGTTTGCATGGGTAAATGTTTGTAACCCTTACCAAGATTCTGCAAGTGCTGAGCATTGGATTAAAGCGGCAAGAGAGATGGACAACTTTATCGTAACCTCAGATGGTTATCCGGGTATTTCTGCAAAAGTTTCTGACCTTATCTTACCATCTGCTATGATTTATGAGAAGTGGGGCGGATACGGAAATGCTGAACGCAGAACACAACTTTGGAGACAACAAGTTCTTCCTGTAGGTGATGCTATGAGTGATACTTGGCAATGGGTTGAGCTTTCAAAAAGATTTACGGTTAAAGATGTTTGGGGCGCGCAACCACTCAGAGGTAAAAATGATAAAGGCGAGGCAAACTCTCTTCCAAGCGTAATTGAAGCAGCAAAAGCTATGGGTTACACTGAAGATACGACTATGTTTGAAATTCTTTTTGCAAACAAAGAAGCAAAATCTTATAAAATTGATTTAAATTCTTTCCCTCAACAGGGCTATGATAATACTGACGGCAACGGCGACAGCAGAAATGTTAAAGGGAGTGATGGCAAAGTATTTGAAGGGTATGGATTTATGATTCAAGAATACCTTTTTGAAGAGTACGCATCCTTTGGACGCGGACATGGGCATGACTTAGCTGACTTTACAACTTACCATAAAGTTCGCGGACTTAAATGGCCTGTTGTGGACGGCAAAGAGACGCAGTGGAGATTTAACTCTAAATATGACCCGTATGCTGCCAAAGAGACTAAAGAGAGCGGAAACTCACATGCATTCTACGGAACTATAGCTAAAGCTCTTATGCAGGGCGATTTGATGGGCGTTAAAGATAAAACGGCAATAGCTCTTAAAAATAAAGCTAAAATATTTGCTCGTCCGTATATGGATCCACCGGAAATGCCGGATGCTGAGTATCCAACATGGTTGTCAACAGGTCGTGTGCTAGAGCACTGGCACTCAGGAACTATGACTATGCGTGTACCTGAACTTTATCGTGCTGTTCCAGAAGCACTCTGTTACATGCACCCGGAAGATGCGAAGAAATTTGATGTAAAACAGGGTGAACTCTGTTGGATAGAATCTCGTCGTGGAAAAGTTAAAGCCAGAGTTGAGACTCGCGGTAGAAATCGACCATCTCGCGGACTTGTGTTTGTTCCGTGGTTTGATGAAAAAGTTTTTATCAACAAAGTAACTTTGGATGCAACCTGTCCTCAGTCAAGACAGACTGACTTTAAAAAATGTGCCGTAAAAGTTTACAAAGCATAAAAATTTACTAAGAAGATGATATCTTGAGCCAAACAAAAATAAAAAGAGAACCAATTAGCGATAGAAGAAAATTTATACTCAACATGGCTAGAGGCGCAGGTCTTGCAACCATGGGTGGATTTATATGGAGTGCTTATGTTGATGAAGTTACAGCTTCATCACTTTTGCTTCGCCCGCCCGGTGCCATAAATGAGAGTGATTTCCTCAAAACATGTATAAAATGTGGACTTTGCGTTTTGGCCTGTCCGTATAATACTTTGCTGTTGGCTAAAGCAGGTGACAACAAACCTCTTGGAACTCCCTATTTTGTTCCTCGTGATATGCCTTGTTATATGTGTCCTACCATTCCTTGTGTGCCGGTCTGTCCGACTGGCGCTTTAGATGAAAAGAGTGTCACAAAAAATGAAAAGCTTGACATAAACATAGCGGATATGGGCATTGCCGTTGTTGATCAAAGCAATTGCATAGCCTTTTGGGGAATTCAATGCGATGCTTGTTATAGAGCGTGTCCTCTTTTGGGTGTAGCTATAACTATTGAGTACTCCAAAAATGAGAGAACCGGCAAACATGCCTTTATGAAACCGGTGGTTCAGTCTGAGAGCTGCACAGGATGCGGCATGTGTGAAAGAGCTTGTGTAACAGAAAAAGCAGCTATTTTTGTACTTCCTAGAGAAGTTGCACTTGGAAAAGCCGGAGATCACTACATCAAAGGTTGGGATAAAAATGATGAAAAGCGTTTAGAAAATGCTAGCTCAAAGACTACAACAACTGAGATAAGTAAAGAGACTGCGGTTGACTCGCTAAATGATGGGAAAGGTTTATACTAATGGCTACGCTATGGAATAATTACAGATACCTGATCCTTAGAAGAGTTACCCAAATTGGTTTGATGCTGCTCTATTTTGGAGCAAATGCTTGGGGCTGGAGTTTGTTGATGGGCAATTTAAGCTCGTCAAAAATTTTAGGTCTGATTCCTATGAGCGACCCTTTTGCAGTTTTGCAGATGTTTGCAGCCGGAGCTATTTTGAGTGCCGACTTGCTTTTGGGCGTTGCGGTTGCCGTTATATTTTATTTTATAGTCGGCGGTCGCGCTTTTTGCAGTTGGGTTTGTCCCGTAAATATAATTACAGATAGTGCAAACTTTCTCCGAAGAAAGCTTGGTATCGACCGTGCACAAGGCTTTAGACAACCGGCATCGAGAAATCTTCGTTACTGGGTTTTGGGTATGAGCTTAGTTATCTCTGCAATTATGGGAGTGGCTGCTTTTGAGTTTATTTCGCCGATATCTATGGTTCATAGAGGTATCGCTTTTGGTTTAGGTTTTGGCTGGGCAGCAATGCTCGTAATCTTTTTGTTTGATCTATTTGTTTTAAAAGATGGATGGTGTGGTCATGTTTGTCCACTTGGTGGATTTTATTCACTTCTTGGAAGCTTTAGTTTTATAAGAGTGTTGCACTCTCAAGAGAAGTGTACTTTATGTATGAAATGTAAAACGGTTTGTCCAGAGCATCAAGTTCTACACATGATAGGCAAAGAGAGTTTGTCCGTTACATCCGGTGAGTGTACAAACTGTGCAAGATGTATAGAAGTTTGTGAAGATGATGCTTTAGGATTTTCAATTAGAAAACTAGTAAAAAAATAACATAAATGGGGGAAGAGTATGAAATTAACAAGTAAAATTACAATTGGTTTGGCTACTGCAGCATTACTAATTATCGGCTGTAGCGCACCAAGCGTAAGTAAGCCAAGTGTAAGCGAAGAGTCACTTGGTCTTAGAAAGAGTAATCTTTATGCAGAGAGTGAAGCAACACATGGTGATGCAACAAAATATGGTAAAAGTGCTGCAGGAAGTGGTCATAAAATAGCAAGAGCATTTCAAGATGCTCCACCTATGATTCCGCATGATGTAGAAGGAATGGTTCCAATTATGAAGGATAACAATCAGTGCGTAAGTTGTCACATGCCGGAAATTGCAGCTTCTGTTGGTGCAACATCTGTTCCACCTTCACACATGACAAACTTTAGACCTGCAACTGCTATGACTAAAGATGGAAAATTGATGAATAACGGAGAAGTTGTTGATCCTGCTGCTAGCAGTAAAACAAATGCTATTTCTATTAAATCTACCGGTGATAAACTCTCAGGTACAAGATTTAACTGTACGCAGTGTCATGCTCCGCAATCGGAGGGTTTAGCAGTTGAAAGTAATTTCAAACCTGTCTTCACAAGTAAAGACGGTGCAAATAAATCAAGCTGGAATGGCTCTAAAATGACAGAAGGTTTAGATACTGTTCATGGTAAATAAGTAAATGCAAAGAAGAGAGCTTTTTAGCTTTCTCTCTTCGCAGCTCAAACCAAAAGCAGAGCAAGAGAGCTATCTAAGACCGCCCTATTTTAGTGATATAAATGCGTTTGATACAGAGTGTCAAAAGTGCGATGGCAAATGTGCCACTTTGTGCCAAGAGCAGATTATTGTAATAAATAGCGACAAAACTCCCTCTCTTAATTTTTCAAAAATCGGATGCACTTATTGCGATGCATGTGCTAATGGCTGTGAGTTTGATGTTTTAAAAATAGAAGATAAAAAAAAGATAGATGCAGACGTCATTATCAATGAAAAAACTTGTCTTAGTTGGATGGGTGTTATGTGCTTTTCATGCAAAGACCCATGCTTAGAAGATGCAATAGAGTTTAGGGCTATGTTTATGCCAACCATAAATATGCTAAAATGCACTGCCTGTGGATTTTGCATAAGCAGATGTCCAACTTTGGCGATAGATGTAAAGGTGCTGTAAATGATAAAACTAATGATATTTTTTTGGCTTATTAGCTCCCTGAGCAGTGCAGATATTTCGTTGCCCGACACTGTATTGCAATCAAGCGGAGGTGTTGTTGATTTGGTACTCGATGGTGAAAAACTCTACAGTGCAACAAATGCAAGCTGCGTTGATGTTTTTGACATGCAGACAAAAACACTCACAAAAAAAATAGAGATAGGTAAAACAACAGATTTTATGGGCGATACAATTGACTCCAAAGTTTATTCTGTTGATGTTTTAAATAATAAAGTTCTCATTCTTTCCCAAGCAGAAAAAGGTTTTAGAAGAGTTCATATACACATGCTCTCAGGCAGAGTTACAGATGCCGCTGAGGCACAAGGCAAAATGGAACTCATCATTCCGCACACAGAAAAACTCTCCATTGCAAAAGCAAAATTTCTGAACGAAAACACGATACTTCTGGCACTTCTAAGTAACGATATAATCTCTTATGATATTAAAAACAAAAAACAGAACTGGAAAATTCA
>CANMJR010000083.1 GCA_947498025.1 Helicobacteraceae bacterium | reverse complement strand
TTCTGTATATTTGAGAGTAATCGTTTTATTTTTGGAGTGTAGGATTCTCCTTCAATCTTAAAAATAAGATCATCACTCCCGATGTGTAAGAATTCCTCTTTCCAATTACAGAACATGGTCTCATCTTTGATGGAACATTCATCGGGAAGAAGATCTTTAAAAGTAAGCTCTTTTGCAATTAATCTGGCATAGTAGGGCGACCCTGCTACGATAGAGAGCATTTCATCGTTGCACATGACCATAGTGTCGTGCTCATCAACGATGAAGGCCGGTAAGGGAATGTTGTTGACTAAAGATTCAAAAGAAAAGGTAAAAGCTCGATCTATTTGTTGGCGTTTGTCGAGTAATTCCATCTCTTTTTGAAGATTTTCCTGTTCTATTCGAGTTGCCAGATCCGCGATGACTTCATCAAGTTTATCAAACGAAATAGGCTTGGTTAAAAAATACTCAATCCCAACTTCTATGGCGCGCAGCATATATTTTGCTTCAGAGTGAGCGGTCATCATAACGCATTTTTGAGAAGGGTTATGCTCTTTGATTTTTGTGAGCATGTCAAGACCTTCCATCACCGGCATCGTTTGATCCGAGATTACAATGTCGATAGGGCGAAGAGAACTGAGGTAAAATTCAAGTCCTTCTTGTCCGTTGGATGCTAAAGAGATATGACCGACGGAATCCAAGAGCATATCAGAAACCATTTCACGAATTAATCTTTCATCATCCACAAATAAAACATGAAGTCTTTTTGTTAACATTATTGTGTTTTCCATCAGTTGTCCTTAGTAGCAGTTTTTATTGGAATTAAAATATTGAAATTAGCACCGATATCGGTATTGCTAGCGGTAATCGCTCCGCCAAGGCGCTCTTCAATAATTCGCTTTGACATATATAAGCCGATTCCGGTTCCTTGTGATTTGTGTTTTGTTGTATAGTAGGGCTCAAAAATTTTATCGATATGCTCATCGTTGATACCGCCGGCATTATCAGAAAAGTTGATGGATATTTCACTGTTTTGGGTGGTTAGAACATCAAATCGGATTATGCCTCTTGCAACATTGTTTGATTTCATAGCATCTTTTGCGTTATTGAGTAAGTTCATTAATACTTGCTTCAAATCTTCCGGATAGGAATAGAGGCCGGTTTCTGACTCAATGCAGGTTTGAATTTCAATATTGGCTATTTTGAAACTCTCCTCCACAATGGAAATCACACCTTGAACAACGGAAAGTACGGTGAAATGTACTTTTGTTTTATTCGGCTCAAAATGCCCACGAAAATTATCAATCGTTTGCGACATATGATTAATCGTCTCCATCGCTTGATTGAGAGTGTGCTTCATCATCGGGGTGTCAAGTGTTCCTTTTTTCTGTTGACGATAGACTTTTTGAAATAACATTGAGATGATATTGAGCGGTTGGCGCCATTGATGAGCAATATTACCAATCATCTCTCCCATTGAAGCAAGTTTTGCCTGCTGAAATAAAAGAGAATCTTTCTGACGATTTTTTTCAATTTCATCTTCAATCCTGCGCTCCAAATCACTATTGAGCCGTTGAATTTTTCGTGTTGCTTCGTAGCTGATAGAGAGGGAATATACCAACTGATAAATCTCTTCGCTGTTGAATGGTTTGCGGATATAATAAATGTTATTTTTCAAACATGCCAAAATTTCTTTATTGCTTCGGTCTGAATACGCGGTTGCGATAATAATATGAACATCGGGATCAATTTGTTTGAGCAATAACGATGTTTCAAGTCCATTAATCCCGTTTGGCATACGCATATCGACGATACAAACGGGAATGTTTGACCCCTCTTCATATTTTTGGCGAAAGATATCGATTCCATCCATTCCGTTATTGGCTTGATAAAGGTTAAAATTGAGTAACTTTTCTCCGGAATTGACCACACTGCATTCAACCTCATGCAGCTTTTCTAATTCTAAAAGGGCATCTTCAAGACTTGTTTTTTTATTGGGAACAAGAATCGACTCGTAGGCCGCTAAAATACTTGCATCATCGTCAATGGTGAGAACATTCGTATGCGCAATCATAATCGGCTCCCCGGTATAATCGAAATCAAAAAGAGGGTTCCATCTCCGATTCCTTTGGATGAGCAGGTGATGGTATGACCGTTTCCGGTTAAAAAATTGGCAAACGAATGAAGCCCAAGCCCATGACCGTCTTTTTTCGTCGTAAAGCCTTGCAAGAAAATATTTTTAATAGTTTCTGCATCCATTCCGATACCGTTATCATAAACTTCAATGATAATTGTGTTTTCATCCATAACGATTGTGTCGTTCGCCATGTCGAGTTCAAAAAAACTTCCCTCTACGGGGATACTTTTAGCCGTAATTTTGATAAGTTTAGAAAAAACATGTTTTTCCTTATAGGCGGAATTTACTGCATGTATCGAGTTTTTAAGTAGATTCAGCAATCCGTTAAAGAGGTGAATACGGTTGATTTTAAACGCGAGTTCCGGATCAATATCAAGAACTAGTGCAATACTATGTTTGTAAAGCTGCGGTTCAATTACGCTCCGAATCTCGGTAACAAGTTCTGAAAACTTAACAACTTCGTCCATATTATTTTTGGTATTTTTATAAAGATCTTGCTGATACGCTATGGTCGTGGCAATATTGCTGATTGCTTTTTGAAGATTTTTCATGTCGCTGTCTAAAACATTTTTAATGGTGTCGGTCAGTGATGACTCGATAATATTAAGGCTCATTTCAATTTTTTTAAGATTTTTGACATACTCTTCGAGATCATGCTCTTTTACCAGACATTTATTTCCTTCCAGCTGTTCTTTGATATGGTCAAAAAATTTGAAAAAGAACTGCATCGGTTCAAGATTCTTAATAATCCTATCGGAGAGGTGCTGTGCCCCGGTGACGATATTACCGATGTTGTGAATATATTCGCTGGTAACATCAAAAATCCCTTGTTTATACGCAAGTTCTTTTGAAATGCTAATCTCATTTTTATGCAATTCAACGACATTCGTAATATCGGTAAGTGACAAAATGTAGCTTGCTCGATATTTATCCGAATCTCCTTCTTTATAGTCTATTACGGTGGACATGACGGTAAAGTAGAGTAGTTTTCCGTGGATAGTCATTTCCACTTTTGGAAGCATTCGTTCATCTTTAAATGTTAAAAATTCGAACCATGTATCGGAGGGACAGGAGCCGTAAGTGTTGCTGATTGGGAGAGCTTGTATTTGGCATGGATAGATTGGTTCCATGACCGAGTCAAATATCTGGTGAAAATAGTTATTTGTTTGGAGAAGTTCGCCTTTATGGTTTACAAGCAAAATGGCAGTGTGCGCAGTAGCATCGAAAAGGCTTTTATTGATTTGATCTAAATCTTGTTGAAGTTTATGAATATCCGCTTCATGTTGAAGGGTGAGAGGTGAGTTGCCGGTATGCATCAAATTCCTTGCTTTACTAAATTAGTGTGCTGAATTATGACGGCTTAATGTTGCAAGTATGTTGCAATTTTATCTTTATTAACTGATGTTACGCACATATTGCTTTAACTCATTGTTCCATACAAAGTGTTTTTCAACTTTTTCAAATGCTTTGAGAACTATCGTTTCATCACAACTATTGCCATAAATTGTAATAGGAGTGTGATAGTATTTATTATATGAATCAATCGGATGAAGTAGCATCTCTTTCCATGACAACTCTATTTTTCCATTATATGGTTCAAACGCAACGGTTGAAACTAGCGTTGCGTTTGTGATATTACATTTAAAGTAGCAGCTGACATGAAACTTATCGACTTTTATATTCTCTACAAGTTTTATAATATTTTCATAATTCTCATGCATGTATAACTCCGGTTAATAAGAAAGGTTTTTGGAAGTTTTATTTCAAATAGAAGTGTTAGTTATGAAACTGCGTTAAAAGAAGCTCAATATCTTCGTTTGAAAGCAATTTATCGCCGGAATTGTTAGCCACATGTCGGGTTGAAGAAACTCTTGTTTTATCATCAGTTCTACTTCCAAGGAGATTATTCATATAGTTTGAAAGCGCACGCATAACATTTATCACACGCTCTATCTTTTGGCGATGAATGTCTTGAAACTGCATAATATCAATAACACTAGCTAGAGAGTTACCGCTACTATGCAATGTTTCTAAAATTTCATTTACATCGTTTAGTGCAGAATAATTATTATCCAATTGAATCTTAAAAGTATGAACATCAGGAAATTTGTTATTTAGCATTGTAAATAGCTCCATATTGCTACTAAACACTTCCATAGCTTTATTCACTTTTTTTTCTTCATGCGTTAAATCATTGCTGATTTCTTCAATAATATCAAGAATTTCATTGGCTTTTATTTCACTTTCTTTTGTGACATCATCAAGTTGATGAACCATTTTATTTTCCTCTGTTGCAGGAAGAGGCCACTGATAATCTGTTTCTTTAGTGTAAGTTAATGGTTCATTTTTAAAGTCTTTTTTTGTCATAAATATTTCTCTTTTTTATAAAATTTACTAACTAGCTCAGCAAAACCTTTTTTATGTTTTTCTATAGCTTCGTAAATATCTTTTGTTTGATATAGAAAGTTTACAACTGCAGTGTTGCATGTATGTTGCAATTTTGATGATTCTCTCGTTCCCACGGTCTCCGTGGGAAAGCAGACGAAAATAATGATGTAGATATATACTTAAAAGTTTTCCCAAACATCACCGTTATGTTTTTTTGCACCTGAAATCGTTTTAACACTTGCATGTTGCTGTGTTACTACTGCGGGTTTTGCGGCTTGTATGTGTCTATTTTGTGAAGAGGTATTTATTTTATCTTTTCCTACAAACTCTTTAGAAAGAGCGTCTTTTTGTTTTTGCATTTCTGAATGCTTGCATGTATTTTCCTTATTTTTTATGTTATAATTTTTTTGCTAGTAATAAATCTGTTCTATGAAATCGATGGAGCGACAAATTAAGGTTAGAGGAAGTCATGAGCCTCTAACCTTTTTTTTTGTCCTCCAAAGATTTCATAAACAGGGGGACTTTATGGAAAAGATATTACTAGCGTTTATTCTTTTGTGCATCTTTGCACCGTTACTGCATTAAATGCTATAACGCCAAGGGGATTTTTCCCCTTGCCCCCTTCTTTTGCTGTGCAGGTTTTAAAAACTAGCACTTATCATAGCTACTGCATTTTTTTCATCAATAACCGTTTTTTTTATTAGACTTCTTACATAATGCACAAACATAGGATTAGAGAAGATTTTATAATCGATAAAAAATCGAAGCATTTTTTGAGAAGGGTTGTTTTTTGTATTTTTTATTAAAGCAAAAAAGTAGGATTTGAATTTAGAGATAGATTTTTTAGTATAAAGGTAGAGACAGATGGAGTATGTAGAGTAAACTAGATTGTGATAATTGGCATCAACATCTTGTCGTCTCTCTCATACATACTATTAAAATAAGCTTAAAGTTGAGAGAAATTTTTTTCCACAGTTGAAATTATTTATTTTGTTAAAGGTTGTATCTATATGAGCAGCTAAAATTATTTGTTTAGGCAACATACGATTATCCGATCTTTGATTTATTTGATGAAATCATACAACTGAAGTGTTGCAAGTTTGTTGCAATTTTGATGATTTAGAAAATAGATTCCGTGAATAAAAACCATTTTATACCTCTTGCTTCTAAAAATCCCACTTATAGTGCTAGACTAAAGGTTACATTAATTCTTGAACAACTATGTATTTTTATGAATAAAATACAAACTTATTAAATAAATATTGTAGTACAATACAAAATATTAAAATGATTATTTGTAAGGAAAGAGAATGTTAGAACAATTACAACTTTTATCAAATCAAATTTTATCGCAAAAAGTTCCTTCTTATAAAAGATTTTTGTACAAACATATAGACCAT
>CANMJR010000082.1 GCA_947498025.1 Helicobacteraceae bacterium | reverse complement strand
ATTGGAGCAAATGAGTGAAAAACTTTAAAATACTTTTAGTAGATGATGAACCGGCAAATATATCTATACTGATGGGAATATTTGGCTCCGACTATGAAATATATGTGGCAACTGACGGAAAATCTGCATTAGAGATTGCTACATCACATGAAAAACCGGATTTGATACTGCTCGATATTTCAATGCCTGAGATGAATGGATTTGAGGTTGCACACAATCTTAAACATACCCAATATACTTCAAATATACCTTTTATGTTTTTAACCGCCAAAGATGATGAAGAGAGCATGATACAAGGATTTAAAGAGGGAGCCATTGATTATCTTACAAAACCTTTTAGAAGAGAGGAGCTCCTTGTCAGAGTAAAGAATCATCTGCTAAAACAAGAATTGCAAAACTCACTCGCAGAAGCCATGCATAATTTGCAAACAACAATAAGAGAGTTAGATGAGGCGAAGCAAGAGTTTGAAGCTATATTCAACCAATCACAAAACGGCATTGCAGTTACGGATTTGGATACGAATTTTCTTCTAGTAAACAACTCTTACTCGCGAATAACAGGCTTTACAAAAGAGGAACTACTGACAAAAAGCTGCATTGGACTAACAGAAGAAAAAGATATTAAAAGAACACAAGAGGTTATGCAAACTGTAAAAAATCTCGGATATGCCGATGATTTTGAAAAGAAATGCGTCGGACATGATAAATCTGTTTATGTCAATGTTTCTGTCTCTCTCATGCCTGATAAAAAAAGACTTCTTTTAAATACATCGGATGTTACAAAATTAAAAAATGTAGAAAAAAAGATAGCACACTATATAGATGTGATGAATAAGAATATTATCTCTTCCTCAACAGACTTGTATGGAAACATCACTGAAGTTTCAGAGGCCTTCTGCATATTGACAGGTTATACAGAAGATGAATTCATCGGAAGGAGGCATATTTTTTTAAAACATGTAGATACTCCTAACAGTATATATCAAGAAATGTGGGAAACAATAAAGAAAGATATAACTTGGAGCGGTGAAGTACAAAATGTCAAAAAGGACGGCTCAAGTTACTGGATAAACATAACTATTTTTCCAGTTTTTAACGATGAAAATTCCAAGATAGGGTACTTGTCCATAAAACAAGATATAACCGATAAAAAACATGTAGAGGCGTTATCTATCACGGATGAATTGACAAAACTCTATAACCGTCGCTACTTTAATGAAGTTTTTGAAAAAGAGCTTCGCAGAGTTCAAAGAGATAATAAAATCTTAACTTTTCTTATGCTTGATGTTGACCATTTTAAACTTTACAATGACACCTACGGTCACCAAGAGGGAGATAATGTCCTTACAAGAATTGGCAAAGTTTTAGGCTTCTTTGCCAATCGTGCAGGAGATTATGCCTTTAGATTAGGCGGTGAAGAGTTTGGCTTGCTTTATTTATCGGATGACATTCAAAAAGCCGAAGAGTACGCACTCAAGATAGCAAATGCAATTGAAAACTTACAAATTCCACATGTCAATAACACAGCATCAAGCTTTGTAACAGTATCCGTCGGCGTTGTTTTTAAAGATACACAAAAAAATTTAACACTCAATGAGCTCTATAAAATTGCTGATGATTGTCTTTATCTTGCCAAAGAAAAGGGCAGGAACAGAGTTCAAATAGATAAACATGTCAGCCACAAAAAATAACACAATGATAAAAGTAGCAATTATCGGCGGCGGAGCATCCGGGCTTTTGTGCTCTATCTTTTGTGCAAAATTCGGAGCATATGTAGAAGTTTACGAACAAAACAACAGATGTGCAAAAAAGATTTTAGTCTCCGGAAACGGCAGGTGTAACATAACCAACACAAACCTGAGCCAAAGTGATTTCTTTGGTGCGGATCCATCCTTTGTAAATGATGCACTCAAAAACTTCGGCTTTAAAGAGTTTGAGAAATTTGCTCTTGAGATAGGATTATTGCTCGATATAAAAGAAGATGGAAGAGTTTATCCGCTGAGCAATGAGGCAAAATCTGTTGCAAAACTTTTGCAAGTGACTGCAGAAAATCTAGGTGTTGTTTTCCATACAGATACGAAAATTACGGATGTTAAAAAACTGCTCCAAACACATGACAAAGTGGTGATTGCAACCGGCTCCGAAGCAGCACACCACCTTGGCGGAAACAGCGACGGGCAAAGTTTTGCCAAAGTGTTTGGGCATAACATTATCCCGACCTACCCCTCACTTGTTCAGCTTCATCTAACCTCTAAAACTGCCCATAAAATGTCAGGTGCAAAAACCTATGGGGAGGTTACTCTTTTCATAAACAACAAAAAAGTGTCCGCATGCCGAGGCGATATTCTCTTCACGGACTACGGCGTTTCAGGCTTTGCGGTTCTCGACATTTCACAAAGAGCAAGTGAGGCACGCATGGGTTCAAAGCAGGTAGAAATATCTATCAATTTACTTCCAAACATGAACACCCAACAGCTCTCAGAGCATATATTTAAAGTCGCAAAGAGTATGCCGAAATTTTCTATTTTGGATATTTTGGTCGGGTTAATTCCACTCAAAATTGCCGCCTCACTCCTCGATGATTTGAAGATTCCACATACTACTAAAAATATAGACACAAAAGTAGCCAAAAAGATTGCAAACCAGATATTAAACTGGAGATTTGAGGTAAGCGACACACATGGCTTTAGACATGCAGAGGTGAGCGGCGGAGGGGTGGACACAAGAGAGATAAACCCAAAAACTTACGAATCCCTCAAACAAAAAAACCTCTACTTCTGCGGAGAGGTTTTGGATGTTGTCGGCAAAAGGGGCGGCTACAACTTCGCCTTTGCATGGGCGAGCGGATACGCCGCAGCAAAGGGCATCGTTGCATAGCTTACGACCTAAACGAACGCGTCCGGACAAATAAATTATTGAACTGTTTAAATCCTCTTCGTCATTACGAGGAGAAACAACGAAGCAATCTAATCTTTGCAAGAAGTCTAATGAGTTGATACTAACAGATGATGAAAAAAATGAGCTTATCGCAAAATGCGATAACCTACAAAAACTTAAATTTAATCCATCAAAAATTAAAAATATTGCAAATTGTCATGTTTTTAAATCAAAATAAAATTTTCTGTTATGGTTTTGTATCTTAAAATCTAGGAGCAGTGGAGATGGATACAAAAAATCAAGTTTTAAACAATATTGTCGTCGATGATAAAATATTTATCATCAGAGGCGTTCAAGTAATGATTGATAAGGATTTAGCAGAGTTATATGATGTGCCTACTAAAAGACTCAATGAACAAGTAAAGAGAAATATAGAGAGGTTTGATAGCGATTTTATGTTTCAATTGACTAATCAAGAACTGGAAAATTTGCGGTCGCAAAATGCGACCACAAATTTTAATATGATAAGAACGAATCCTTATGTATTTACTGAACAAGGTGTCTACATGTTGGCTACAGTTTTAAAAAGCGGTATTGCCGTAGAAGTCACAAAACAAATCATGCGAACATTTACAAAGCTTAAAAATCAATCCGTACCATACTTTGACATCATCAAAAGACTTGAAAAACTAGAAACAAATGACAAAGAGACAACAGAGCTACTTCAAAAAGTGGTGCAAGTGGTTTCAAGTATGCAGAGTATCTATGATGAAGCTAGAGAGGGAACGAAGAAGATAGGATTTGTGTGATTTAGATAATTTGTTATACAATTACTTTTAAGTATTTGGGCTGGAGTTCTTATCTCTTTGCTCGTCCCTTGGGGAGAATTTTAAAACATCGCTTTTTGGCAGTAATTTTTTAGTTTCTTATATTTTTTTTTGCATATCCATTGTTTTTTTTAATAATTTTTCTCTTTCAGTTTTTGTTTTTTCTAAGACTTCTTGAGCATCTTTTTGTAGTTTAGCTATTTGTTCTTTATTGTCTTTTAGAAATTTATTATGAAATTCTTGTGATTCTTTTAGTAATTCATTTACATTCATTGTGATTCCTTTTTTATTTATATTATTTTAATATTTTGTTTTTCGCTTAATTGCTACAGTTAATTGATAGACAAGTAGTCCTAAGAGAGTTTTGGATAACAAATCCCACAATCCAGAAGCTTTCAAGTCTAAAAGTATATAAAATTGTTCGGAGATTTTATCCCATAAATAAGCATATCCTGAAAACCAATACGATAGTGTACAATCATTTGGAAGATAAACTTTAAGAAATAAAAATATAATTATCCATAAAAGAGGCATTAACCAACTTTGACCAAAGTTAGATGAATATTTTCCAAAAGCAGTAACAATAATATCTTGTATATTTTTAATTAAGTTCCTTCTTTTTGTTACATTTTTCCATAATCCTAATAAATAAGTATCCATTTCTTTTTGATACATCTCATTACCATTGATATAATCTTTTTTATCAAAAAAATAGTTTTTAAATAATCTAAAATATTCTCTATCTGCTTTTTTAACATCCATATTTAAATAAGTAAATGTATCTTTATTCTCTATATGAAATCCATGTGATGACCAAATATTATCTATAGTAGAATTTATAAATAACCCGTTATTAATTCTGATATTTGAAAAAATAGCGGAGTAAAAATTAGAAGCTCTTATTGTCATATCTTCAAATTTAACATTATGCAAAGCTAGATAATCAATATTAAGGTCGCCAAAAGAGCAGCTCTCTGTTATGTTAATGTTATCAAGTTCAATTTCTAATTCATCATTTATCTTGTCAAAATATAAACTTTTTATTTCCATATTTGATAATTTAATGACTTCTGCTTTAATCTTTTTAAATGATATTGAGTCAACTATAATTTCATAAAATAAAAAATCATAAAAAGAACAATTTTTAAAAGATACTAATCCTTCAAGCTTCAAATCACTTCCTTCCTCCCAAAAATAAAAATCTTTTATAAGGATTTTATCTTCATTTGTAGGTTTGTTGAGTATATCAATTGTTATATCAGGGAATATAAAGCTTTCAAAAAAATATATCCATTGATAATTATCTTGCCTATCCTTAATATATTTTCTTACTTCTTTCCAAAATTTATCAACTTTTTTTTCATCCCAAATTTTTATATTTTTTTCATTGATTGTAAACCAGTCATCTTTTTCGCAATGAAAAGTACATTTATCATTGTTTTCAACTTCTAAGTCACAATTTTGATGAGAACATTTTTTCATTATTAATTACCTGATGGAAGAAGATTTTGTAAAGCGTTTGCCACATTATTAAAATCAATATAAACTTGTTCTGCATTTTTAGCTGTTTTATATACTGTTTGAACTTTACTCCATACTTTAGCTAATTTACTTTTTACTTCCTCATTTGATTTATCTGTAAATAAATTATGATTTTTTATTATTTCTCCACGTGCTGAATCTAAAACTTCATCAAAAACACTTGCACCCTTTATATTGTATGAATATAAAGCTGTTTTAATTTTAGCTATATGTTTTTTTATAATATTATTTAAATCCATAGGTAATGAATTATTTTCAATAAAATCTTCCAATTCATCCAATAATCTTTTTAACTCTTCAATTTCTTCATCATTGATTGGTATTTCATCAGTAGGTAATATTTCAGAACAAAAATCAAGTACTTTAAATTGTACATTAGTTATGTTTTGTTGTCTAGATTTCCAATCTCCATTTATACCTGTTGGTGCAATTAAAAGATTTTGTAATTGAGTGATTTCATTTTTGTATAAATTTTCTGAAAAACTGGTTTCACTCATTTTTTGTTTAAATAGTTCAAATTCGTCATTTAAATTATTTAAGCATTCAATTACAGCCATTTCTGTAGAGTGTTTATTTGGCTCGTCAATATTAAAAATACTTCTCCATACTTCAACAATCATTTTGCTATCATTATTATATGCACCATGAACTATTTTATTTAATAGACTTCTTGCAAAACTCCAAAAATAGGCACTAAAATTGCTGTTAAAGTAGCATGAGTAAATATGAGCAACTAACTAAAAAAGAACCAAAGAATTTCAAGCGACTTATAGGTGTAAATAAAGAGACATTTGAAGCGATGAT
>CANMJR010000081.1 GCA_947498025.1 Helicobacteraceae bacterium | reverse complement strand
AGCATACCCTCGAGAGCCTTGTCCATTAATGCCTCTATGCTTACATTGTCAACATTATACTGCTCAACAATACTGATAACTTTTGTAAATTTTGCCAAAGCTTGAAGACGAGAAAGCTCATCTTTTTTTTGCTCTTCAACTGAGGCAGCAAAAATATTCGTAGATAAAAAAAGGAAAGCGACTGCAAGACCGACAGAAGCGAAGCCAAGCGTAATAAATTTTTTGTTTTTCATTGTATATCCATATTGATTTTTAAAAAAGATATTATAGTTTATGTTTTGTTAATTGATTATTACAATTAGAATGAATGAGGCTTAAAAAAGATGCATAGAATGAATTATGATGTAAAAAGTGTACTATTTTTATAACCAACAATAATTTCATCTATCTTAGTATCTGAGATATTTTCTAAGTCGCTTTTTGAGTAGATATACACAAACAAAATTACATCTTCTAGCTTTGTGTAAGTTATTATTCTGTAACCCGCACTTTTGCCTTTATTATTTGATTTGTTTTGAAGTCTGATTTTAAATATGCCGTTGCCTAGATTAATACCTAAATTATTATTTTCAAGTAGCTCACTTTGTAGCTCTCTGATTTCTGATATTAAAAATTTATCTTTTTTGATTAACTTGATGAAACTTTTTTGAAATTCTTGTGTGGTCTTAATTTGCATTTTCTAATCTGTTTAAAAAACTATCCAAACTTTCTAATTCTATTTTTCCACTTTTATGTAATTCTACTTCGTCCAAACCTTTTTTTATATCGTTAGCAATTTGATACTCTTTTTTATACAAAATTTTATTTAGTGTTATTTTAAATTCATCTTGAACATTGATACCTTTTTTGACAATCTCATTGTATAGACTATCCTCAACTTGAAAATGTATAGTTTGCATAAAAAATTCCTTTGATATAAACTTTGTAAAATTATAGCATTGTTAATCTCATATTCTCTAAGTGGATTTGTTACGCTCTTGTGATTGCTAGTTGTGGAAGTTCTATACTTTCTTCTATGCTCCACTTTTTGAGCATTGGATTAACTTAGACTACTAGAGTGGCTTAAAGCTTTTATGTTAGGTTGTTTTGAGAGGTTTATTTAGATTGCTTTAAATTGAGTGATGGTGGAGCTGTGGGGAACCATCATACCCTTAGTATTGGGATTTATAGGAAATATATAAATTGTTATCCCTAAAGCTATCCCTAAAAACAAATGTGACCTAATATTTTCTTTGTTTTCCGTTTAAGATAAATTCTTTTTACAAACGACCTAATTTAACTTATTCATTAAGCTTGATATCTTTTTTTCAAGCTCATTTAGTTTTTCATCACAAATCATAAAAATCGTTTCAGAGTCTATATCAATATAATGATGAGTTATTATCTCTCTTGTTTTTATTATGTTGCTCCAATATGTTTTATCGGCAACTTCCAACAAAAAGTCTCTGTCTCTTTTATCAATATTTTTTAATGCCTCACCAATAGATTGCAATCTCATAGATATAGCATCCAATTTAGTCATGCCTTCTTCACTATACATAAAATCATCACTACTCATAATTCCATCAAATCTTTTTTTAATCATCGCAATACTATCTAAGATGAATTGTAGTAACTCTTTGTTGTTTGCTTTATCCATAAATCACATCTTTTTGAATATTTGAGATAATGACTTGGTTGTTATTTTTATGTTTATGAAATAAGTCTATCTTCTTATGATAGAGCTCTTCTAAGTAGTTCCAAAGCCCTGCTAGATTATCAAATGTTTTATGTTTAAACTCTACATAAATATCTATGTCACTATCTTGAGTTTGCTTATCTTTTGCATAGCTACCAAATAAGCCTATTTTCTCTACTTCAAAATGCTCTTTGATGTAGTTTTTGTTTTTAGATAGTTCATTTAATATTTCATCTTTTGTCATTACAAGCTCCATGTCTTTGTCACTAAGCATAAATTAAATCTTTATTTATCATCTCTAAAAAGAGAGGTTTGATATTTTTATGTTCTCTTATAATGTCAACCTTTGTATGTAGGTCTTCTTCTATCTGTTCTTTGATAGCTATCATATCAAACATATTAGGTTTCATTGTTACAAAAATATCCACATCACTATCTTGAGTTGCTTCATCTCTTGCATAGCTACCAAATAAACCTATTTTTTCAACACTATATTGATTGTGAAACTCTTGGTAATGTTCTTTTAAGTAGTTTAATATATCTGATTTTGTCATTATAACCCTCCTTACCTTCTATGGCATTATAACATTTTACTCTATAGAAATATTTGGTGCAGAACATCATCAAAATATGCTTTTCGCAAATTTATATTTGACATAACATAACTAAACAACGATTTTGTATTTTATAGTATTTTGCTGTTTCTATCTTAAGTTCATTACATAATTCGTCTTGTATAGTTTTAAGATATGATAGAATTTCAGGAGAAGGGTCTCGTGTATTTTTTTTAAAGTTTTCATAGTTAAACTTTTTAACCAAACCAAAGAACAGTTCAGTTGGAGTCATAACTACATCCAATCATAAGTCCTTATCTCTTATACCTATTCTAGACTATATGGTTTTAACCTCTACTAATTCCCTGTAGTTTTCTATACTTTTTCATCTAACAGAGAAGAAGTAAACGATTTTTCAGATTGCTTACTCTACAAGCCTCGAAAGAAGCTTACCTCGCCTCTGATATGAATTTATCTTAATTCGCCTTATTAGATATGTTTTTGTTGCTCTCAGCGCTAATATAATATTTTAATTTAATCTCTTAAATCAACACTTGAGGAATAAAAATCTATCAACAAATTTTCTAATTTCTCTATAAAAATATTAAATTCTTCTTTTGTACTTTGATTAAACTCAAAAGCTTTAAGCGCCATGTCATTTTTAACATCAAATGCTTGTACCATATTTGTTGAATTATATGAGTCGCTTAACATTCTGATACTTTTTACATCTGCACCAACTTTTTTAGAAACTCGCTCTCTCATCTCTTTAAACTGTTGCATGCAATAAGTTTGCTGTTCTGTCCAAAAAAAAATATAATTATTGCCACATGATAATTTAATGTCTTCATTCTCTTTGTAGCCAGTAAGAAGCAACGATATAGGTACTTCAGAAAGTCTAGGAACTATTAAAAGACCAAATTTTACAGTAGTATCATCTTTAGTATTTTCGTAAATATAATCCATAAATAATTTATTTTCATTTGATAACACTTCATCAAGAGATTCAAAAACAATCAGAATAGATTGTGAATTTATCACATAACCTTTAATGCTCTGATTATTTTCATTTTCTTGTTGCAAATCATATTCAGAAAGTCTCAGTGTCATTATTTCACCTTCAACCTCTAATGCTTCAATAAAATCTTCTTCTGAAAGCATAAAAAGCCTATCCCCTGTAACTCTTAATATTTCTAGTTGAGCTGCATATGGAATGTTGAGGGGATTCATTAAATGACTTAATTTTTGCATGCTACTCCTTTTTTATATCCAGCAAAGAGGAACATGACTCTAGCCTCAGAGATATCTGCCACAAGCTTAAAATCAAGAAAGCATAAAGCATCAACATTAGAATTGTCACAAACATATTTCATCATTAACTTATCATCTTCATTAAGCTCATCAGCGTTATTTATTTCAAATATTGAAATCATTGCCTCAGAATTTTTCATATAATCTGTCACATGCTGAAAGTATTCATTTTTTTCTTTTATATCTTTTCTTGAAATATTGGCAGTTACTATTTCCTCTCCATAGCTTAGTGCGTTAATAAAATCTTCTTCCGATAGAACAATTAAATTATGACCTTCTATCATCCTTAATATTTCATTTTGATTGTGGCTGTGCACACCACTATAGTCCATGAATTGTTTTAATTTTTGCATGCTTCATTGCTTTTGTAATATGTATGTAACTTTTCTAGTGAAATATCTAAATTAACTTTCTTTAAACGATTTATCCGTTTTGAATACAGAGCTGATAAAGCATTGTGCACTTTATCTTTTTCACCATAATGCAACATTCTATGACAAGTTGGGCAAAGAGAAACAATATTTGCTCTTACATCCACATCATTATCAAAGTTGACATATTGACTTATAGGTATGAGATGATGACCTTCTACATAATTTTCACTTGTTGCGTTTGATGTAAATGTCATATGATTTTCTTCTAGCTCACATTTGTAATTTGCCAAAATTAAAGCTTCCCTTTTCTCTTCCTCATCTCTCGGATATACTTCTACGGCTTCTTGTACTATGAGATTTTTTCTTTGCTTTGGCACATCAATATATGCGATTGTCTGTACATTCTCATACACTAAATCATATATACTCTTTTCAATATACCCTTGGCTCTGAGCATTATATTTATCTCCTAAAATTTCTTTTGTTTTTTCTTTATTGAGTATTCTATTTTGATTGAAAAAATTATCAATTATCTTTATTGTCACTTTTCCATCTATTTTATCAGGAATGAAATCAATTACTTCAAATGTAGCATATATACCGCTCTCTAGCTTAGCCACATTGTGCTGCTTTAGTAAATCTGCAGCTCTATCATCTCTGCTAACTTTTAAGATGCCTAGCATACCTGTATGGATGTTTTTTAAATGGCTAACACTCCATTCATTAGATGAAAGATTGTATAAAATATCATTTGTTTTATAATTGTCTAAATGTTTTTCTCCAAACCACTTATCAGGATTGCACATTAGATATAAATAATCATTGTTACTCATTATTTTATCTCACCCTCATTAATCTTATATAGAATATGTTTCCACTCTTCAAAATCAGGAAACATAGCCTCATATTTTTTAAACTCTTCATTATGTGAGTAGTTATGCAACTCTGTATGTAATAGCTCATGATAGACTACAAATTCAATGACTCGACTATCTATCTCTTTTAATTGTAAAATTTTATTTATTTTAATTTTTCTATTATCCCCTTCGATTTTAGAAAAACCATCAGCAAAATAATGAGCCATTCCCCAATAGCTTTTGTATGCTTCTTTTGTCCATTCAAAACCATCAGGAGAAAGTTCTAATTTGTCCTTTCCTAGATATTTACAAATTTTATCACTGGCATCTTTAAATATTTTTTCTTTGTTATGTATATGCTCATTAAATGTATATTGCGATTGTTCACTTTTCTTTATTTCGATTACTTTTAGAGGTACTGCTCCATAACTAAGCTCTCTTGCTAAATCTTGGCACTCTTTAATAAATTGTTTTACGGGATAAAAATCTTTTGCATATTTTGTATTTTCAAATTCTTTCGCTAATGCGGAAAGACCTAAATCTTTTGATACTATCTCTGATGCTATTTCATTTAACTCTTTTTCTAATTTACTTTTAAATGCAAACTCTATAAATCTAGGAATAACTTCTGCTTCTTTGATATAATCAAATAGAGATATTATGTCACTTTCTTCTATGTTAAACAGCATGTTATCGCTATTAAAATATAGTTCCTGTAATTTTGTATATTCATTGTTTATAATTAAATTGTCTCTGCTATACTCATCTAAGAAGATTTTATAACTTTGCAATTGATGCTCATATACATTGATTCTTGCTTCATCCAAATCATAATATCCTACTCGTATCGCCGATGTAAGCGGTATCTTTATATCTCCACCTAAACCTATAAACTTTTGCCAAACTTTGTCTAAATCATCTTCGGTAAACTCAATATTTTCATTTTGTGAATTGCTTGATTGTACCTCATCAATATCATTAAATAAACCATCTTCAAACTGTTGTGTATTAAATAAATCTTGTTGATGATTTATTATGTTATCTTTAAATGTTACTATATTGGCTGTTTCAGTTCCTCCGCTATCTACGCCTCTTAATGCCCTACCTACCATCTGTTTAAATAATACTTTTGACCTTGTAATTCTAGAAATAAAAACATTTTGTATTTCAGGAATATCACTTCCTTCTGTTAAAATTTGGACATTGATTAAGACTTTAATCTTTTTTGTTCTAAAATCATTTATAATCTCATCATTGTGAGATTTTGATTGTTCGCTATGAACTAAGTCAACTGCTATGTCATGATGTTTAAATGCTACTTTCAAAGCCATTGCATTTATTATATTTGAGGCAAAAACTAATG
>CANMJR010000080.1 GCA_947498025.1 Helicobacteraceae bacterium | reverse complement strand
ATTATTGTAATCATAAGCACTACATCTATTTTATGTTGTTGTGCCTGTCCTCGTCTGCTGTCTTTTAGTGTTTTTAGCTCTTGGCGTAGTTTAAATTCTTGCATAACTCACTTTAAGCAATAAGTGTTCTTGTATGAAACAGCCATGACTCTAATATAAAGATTAGATAAGTTTTGTCTTATTTTTGTTATTCTTGATTTACTCTCAATTCTTTCATATACAAAAGCATTAATTCTGTTTTGATGCTTACTAGCATCTAATGTTACATCATTACCATTCATCTCAATAGTTTTATCTGATGGTGGATATATTGAATCTGCAAATGAATCAATAATTCTACGAACAGTAGTGAGTGCTTGACTTATAGATTCTACATCTCCATCAGATAAACGAGCCATTACAGATGGTATTTGTTCCAAAACATTTCCACAATTTGATGAAATTAAAGTATCAACATTACTTTTGTATTTTTCAAATATTGACTCTGAAAGATTATCAAATTCCTTTTCATAATAAATATTAGCTATAAATGTATGTAGTTCTGCTAAAACTTTACTTTTAACGCCACTTAGTAAACTAATAGTATTTGTAATATTTTGTAAATTTGCCTCATACATTTGCATAATACGATATGCCCAATCTCCACTTGTATCAGGTACTTGTAAAGTTTTTAACTTAATATTTTCTGTATTAATCATTGCTTCAATCTGAGCAAGAGGAATAATATAAGCCATGCCTTTTTCTGGGTCATAAATTCGACCTGATACTGCTAAAAGTTCAAAACATAAATCACTTTTTTCAGTATAGCCCTTTAGTTCAAAATTTATAAAAGTTTTGATTCTTTCAGAACCTACCCATCTTGCTAATCTTGATGTTTTTAATAATAACGATTCAACTGTAATCCTATTAAGTTCAATATCATCAAGTAATTCTTTAGCTAATTCCAATATGTGTTCTGATTTACTTTGTTCCATTATATTTATTCCTTGTATCTGGCTATTTATTGTATGAACACTGTATCATATATAGACTGAACAAAAATGTTATCTAATATAAAAAATGTGCGAATAATAATTTTTTTTCTCGTTTTGTCCTAGATTGGGAATGCATACAAGATCCAAAATCAGAGGTACAGACTCCCAAGCTGGAGCTTGGGAGCTAAAAAACTTAAATATTCAAATATTGGCATGTGGAACTTCCATATGTGCTGTGAGCGAAGAGAGGAAATGCCCTTGGGGTACCGACAATCCTAAACCTTCGCTTTTTCACTTACAACTTTTTTAAGTAGCTCTTTACAATATATGTACTAGAATCCGTACATATTTTAAAAAAGGAAGAGCAAATGCAAACAATGTCATTTTCACAAATGCGACAAAATTTAGCGACTGCCATAGATACCGTTGTCAATAATCACTCCCCAATAATTATCACGAGACAGAATAAAGAACCGGTAGTCATGATTTCTCTTGATGATTACAAATCTATAGAAGAGACAGCATACCTTATGCAGAGCATGACAAACGCCTCAAGGCTAAATAGTGCTATTTTGCAACTTGAAGCTGGTCAAGGCACAAAAAGAGAGTTGATAGAAGAATGAATCTCACTTTTGCCGATGAAGCTTGGGAAGATTATCTGTACTGGCAACAAACCGATAAGAAAATTTTAAAAAAGATAAATACACTTATCAAAGAGATAAAAAGAGAGCCTTTTAAAGGTCTTGGAGAACCTGAACCGCTAAAGTATAATTGGTCAGGTTATTGGTCAAGAAGAGTAACTATTGAGCATAGGCTCGTCTATAAAGTTACTGAAAATGCGGTATTGATAGCTCAGTGTAGGTATCACTATTAAAAGACGCAAATTCTAAAAAAGTCGGCATGTGGAACTTCCACATTTTAGTCAAACCTTCGCTTTTTTGAGCTCCAGCCTGTCATACATTGCCAACATATTGTGGTAATCCTGATGAAGGGTTGTATCTATTAAAAACTCTTTACCCTCTAAAATATTCATGGCTTTTTCCACTCTCTCTCGTCCAAAAATATTCCACATGCCGAGTTTAAACTCTTCATAGTCAAGTTCAAGTTCTTCCATTTTGGCAAGTTCTACAACTATGTGCCCCATCTTATCTGCTCCAAATTCAAGGAGTTCCAAAGCTTCTTCTAGGTTTTCATCCAAAAGATGGATTTGTGCCTTGAACTCTCGCATTGTAAAATTATTTTCAAGTATCACGCCAATATATTTCTCCATATTGAGTGAATCTTCCAGTTGCTCAATACTCATCAGAATATCTTGCGGGTCATAATCTCTAAAATTCAGAACCATGTCGCGAATAAATTTTCCAACATTTTTGTTGTTATAAACCAAATCTTCTATAGGATAAACCTCCGACACACTCGGGACAATCATCTGACATGAGTAAAATCCCAAGTAATCGTACTCTCGAAGGTAGCTCTCTTTGCCCATTTTCTCTAAAATTTGCATCAAAAAAGCATGCTCATCTTCGCTTGTTGTACCATTATATTGACATGGACTAAACTCAAAACTATTTTTAGATCTTAAAAATCCAAATCCTAGTTTTCCGTTTGAATCTACAAAATGAGATTCTAAATTAAAACTGTCCGAGACAATACTCATATCAAAAGTAGGTACTTCAAAAGTGTCTAAATTCTCTAGTGAACGCCCCTGCATAAGCTCTGTCATGGTACGTTCGAGTGAGACTTCCAAAATAGGATGCGCGCCAAAAGAGACAAAAAGCGTTGAGTTTTTTGGGTTTATTAGAGAGATGGCAGTCACCGGGAAAATGCCGCCAAGCGAAGCATCTAAAACCTCAACGATGTAGCCCAATTCACGAAGAGCTAAAACATCTCTGTTAACTTTTTCAAACTTTTCAATCTCGGCATGTGGAAATTTTGGAAGTGAGTAGCCATTTTTTATAATCTCTATTTTTGCGTATCTCTCAAAAATCTCACTCAAAGCCTGAACCTGTGCCTCTCGCGGAGTATTTCCCGTAGCTAAACCGTTGCTCACATAGAGATTACTCAAAATATTGTACGGAATGTAAACTTTCTCTTTGGATGAATATTTTATGAAGGGAAGCGCAACAATTTTATCTTCATAATCACTGTTAAAATCAACTAGCTCTTCATGTCCAAGTTCGGCATGCGGATTATATATTTTGTGTAGCGCATCACTTAGATACGCACCTCCAAATTCAAACGCCACCTCATCAGGATACTGTTTTCTGCTTGGCATGTAGAAATCTATAAAAAAATTATTTGTCTGAAGCCTCTCAATATATTCACCCAAAGCACTTGCCAGAGAAGCGTCTGCAACAATTCCCTTGCCGTTTGAGTAGATATGTTTTGGTGCTTCAACTGAGGTTAAATTCACTGAGTAACAGTTTTGCAACGGATGTTTTTGCTCTGAGAAGTTCATTTCACACCCGACAGCCGTCAGAACAGTTCTCATTTTTGCAATCGACTCTTCTAGCGGGGCATTTTTGGATAAAAGATTCATTTAATTTTCACTTTATTTTAGGTGGCTGAGTATATCTAAAACAAGTTAGATTTTTTATTGGATTGCTTCCAATAAAATTTCCTCATTTTTTATAGGTAATATTATAATAAAACGAGCGCCAACTTCTGTATTATAAAGCTCTAAAGCTCCACCACAATGCTCTTCTACAATAATTTTAGACATATAAAGTCCTAGCCCTGTGCCATCTTTTTTACTTTTTGTACTAAAGTATGGGTCAAAAATTCTACTTTTAATCTCTTCTGAAACTCCCCCGGCATTATCTTCAATTTCAATATAAGTATTCAATTCTTTTTGATACCCTCTAATGGATATGGTTGCATTCTCTATATTATTTTCTAAAAGTGCATCTTCAGCATTTTTGAGTATATTTAATATTACCTGCTTTAGCTCATTAATATAACTTTCTATGTTACTTTTTTCGTCTATCCTCATAATAACATTGATATTTTTATTTTGCAGCGATAAACCAATAACATGTAAACAAGAGTTTACAATTTCGTCCACACTCGCTTTTTCTACCATTTTATCTTTTTTAAAAAACCCACGAAAATCATCAATAGTTTGGGAAAGATATTGAGAGAGTTCACCAATAGAATTGAGCTGTTCTTGAAAAAAATCTTCATTATAGTTTTTCATCATCACATCAAGAGAGAGTGTTCCGGAAATGGCAGATATAGAAGAGAGAGGTTGACGCCATTGATGTGCTATCATACTAATCATCTCTCCCATCTGTGCAAGACGAGATTGCTGAATCATGTGTGCAGTTTTTTCATTATTTTTGATTATCTCTTGCAATACACGATTTTCAAGTGTTTTAGAAAGCTCTTCATAGGCTTTAGCAGATGTAATATTTTCGCATATTTCTTTATACCCGACTATGGTATTTTTACTGTCTATATCCGGAGAAACAGTAGTTTTAACCCAGTAAAAATTTCCATCTTTCGTCCTGTTCTTTATCTCTCCACTCCAAATATTTCCACTCTTTATTGTTTTCCACATGTCAGCAAATATCTCTTTAGGCATATCAGGGTGACGAGATATATTGTGTGATTTACCAATTAATTCTTCTCTGGAGTACCCGGAAATACCTTGAAAAGCCAGACTGACATAGGTAATGATACCTTCAACATCCGTTTTTGAAGCAATGATATATTTATCAAAAGAGTCTAAAAGCCGTTTCACTTCATCCGTTTTATCTACCAAAGGACGATCACTTTGGGTAATATTTTCATAGGGAAGTAAAAGGTGCTCCATTAATCTGGTAAACGAATTAAAGAGCAAGCCAATTTCATCTTCTCTTCGTGCTATTTTTTTCATGGTACTGTTGTTATGTAAAATAACTTTTCCATCATTTATCTCTTGCGTTAATCCAATAAGTTGACGAATTGGGGTCACTATACTTCTTATTGTAGTTACTGCAATGATTACACTTAAACCAATGGAAATTAAAATGGCGAGGATGAGATAAAAAATTATACTCTCCTCTCTTCCTTGTGATACATGATACATTTGTTCAATAAAAGATACTTCTTTTTTTAACTCCAATAGACTATAAATAGCTATACTAAGTGTTAGAATCGTAATAAGGGCAAATCCCACAGTGAGCTTTATACCCATTGAAATAGAATCAATTTTTATCTGCATTTGTTTTATATTTGATAATCGTTGCATGGTATATCCACTTTTTTAATCTCACTTACAAGACTATCCATCTTTTTAAATTCTCGGATAAGTGCCATTTGACGACTTGCAAGATACTCTTTTACAGTATCACCATTTTTTATATCTAGTTTAAAAAGCAATACTATGTCGTAACTACGCACATTCTCATCGATTCTAAAAATAGTTGCATCCGTAATTACTGATATTAATCTAGCATGGAGTGTCAAATTTATAGAGATTTTTACTACATCATTTTCCCTCATTCCGGGAGGTAAAGCATAAATCTCAATTTTTACGGAAACTTCTGCTAGGTCAATAATTTTAACATCCCCTGCAAATTTTATATTTTTATAAAAAAGTGTGCATCCATGTTTTTCTTCAGGTTCTAAACGAATAAACTTTCTATCTACTGAACTTCTTAAAGCAAAATTCATTTGATTAATCACGATGGTTTGGTTATCTAAATCTATTGACTTAATTGATTTACAAACAACATTTTTAGGGAATATTTCAGAACTTATAGTCATTAATTTAGTTAGCTTAACAATCTTTAACTGTGGATAGGATGTTTTAAAGGTTACTTCATCCTCTGTAATTTCAGAAATTACAGCAGGATTAACGATACTTAGTCCTTTGTAAAAATTGTGTATTTTTACCTCTGCTGAATTGTCTTTTACTATTTTCATAAAAGTAAGAATAGCTTCTTTATCTTGTTTCGTAGTATCACTATTGGCTGTATCACTGTCAAAAAGAGCCATGAGGTTCAACTCTGTAACATCATCGAAGGACAAAATACAATGCCCATCTTTTTCAGGAATATCTCTTGATTTTAATATAAGATGACGCATCTCACCTTTATGATTTTTTATTTTTGTATGAAAAAGTTTTCCTGAATTAGCTACGGCAGTATCGTACCATTTTGATTCAGGAGTTGTGTATAAAAAATCTTTATGCTCAAGTAATAATCCATCAATATCACTAGACTTCTTGCAAAACTCATTTTACGGGCACCTCAAATCCACGATCAAAATTTACCAATCCACATATCAAATTAAATCGTAAATTAAAGTATTTTCGGCGGTTACGATATTTTTGCGTCAGGATTTGAAATGTTTTCAGTTTAGCGTT
>CANMJR010000079.1 GCA_947498025.1 Helicobacteraceae bacterium | reverse complement strand
CGATAATCAAGAATGTTCCATCCAAAGAAGCTAGGATTGTAACACAAGCACTCATAGAGATGACCTCGGTGCCCCTTGAGGGTATCCAACCTATCAAAGCCATTACTCATACAATCACAAGTGACAATGGCAAAGAGTTTGCATATCACTAGGAAGTAGCAGCTGCACTTGATGCTGATTTTTACTTTGCAAATCCATATCACTCTTGGGAAAGAGGCTTAAATGAACACACTAACGGACTAATTCGTCAATATTTACCAAAGAAAAGTAAGTTTACAAATGTTTCTAAGGATGACGAGGTACCCCTTGAGGGTAAATTATTATGATTCAAAACAGACTTAACCATCGACCTAGAAAAGTGCTTGGATACCTAGGTTCCCCTTGAGGGTATAAAACTCCATATGAAGTGTTTTTTAGTGAAATGAGTAAAAAGTTAGCTAGTTAATTTTAGGTGGAAATTGCACTTATTTTTAGAATTGGCGATATAAAACTCCATATAAAGTGTTTTTTGCGGTAAAATAATTTATGAGTGAAATTTAAAAAAGAGTGTGGCGCGGTGGACCGGGCTTGAACCGGCGACCCCCTGCGTGACAGGCAAGTATTCTAACCAACTGAACTACCACCGCGCATTTAATATAAGAATTTATTTTTGGTTTTAGATGTGCTAAGATTTTGGCGAAGGATAGTTAAACTATCTGAGTCAAAAGCTTCGTGCATATAAAACAAAATATGGTGGGCATTACTGGACTCGAACCAGTGACATCTACCTTGTAAGGGTAGCGCTCTACCAACTGAGCTAAACGCCCTTTAAAAGCACCAAAGAATGGCGACCCCTAAAGGATTTGAACCTCTGTTCCTACCATGAAGTGATAGTGTCCTTGGCCACTAGACGAAAGGGTCACTTTCATAAACAATAAGGTTTACTAATATAAAAATGGCGCGGTGGACCGGGCTTGAACCGGCGACCCCCTGCGTGACAGGCAAGTATTCTAACCAACTGAACTACCACCGCGCATTTAGTAATAAAATTGTTTTTGCATAAACAAAAACTTGTATTTTGATTTTAGATGTGCTAAGGTTTTGGCGAAGGATAGTTAACTATCTGAGTCAAAAACTTCGTGCATATAAAACAATATATGGTGGGCATTACTGGACTCGAACCAGTGACATCTACCTTGTAAGGGTAGCGCTCTACCAACTGAGCTAAACGCCCATAATTAAACTTATGGTGTCCTGTGATGGATTCGAACCATCGGCCACATCATTAAAAGTGACGTGCTCTACCAGCTGAGCTAACAAGACATTTTCTCTATTTCTTAAGAGGTCGAAATTATAGGCAAATAGATTTTGTTTGTCAAGTATTTTGGATGAAATTTAAAAAAACATCTCTTTATCTACAAGTATAAGCATTTTTATAGCAAAAAGCACGCTTTGATGCTGAATGTAGTTTCTATCGCCTTTTAAATTCAGATGCACCTCTTTATGTTTTGTTCTGCTTCTTACACCAACAAATACAGTGCCGACAGGCTTAAGAGGGGTTCCTCCCCCCTCTCCGGCTATTCCGCTTATTGAGAGTGCATAATCTGCATGGCTTACATTCATCGCACCCTCGCTCATTTGTGATACCACTTCAGCACTCACGGCACCAAACTCTTCCAAAGTTTTATGTTCAACTCCAAGCCAATTCTCTTTTAGCTCATTTGAGTAGGTAACAAGCGTACCGTCGAGCATCTTCGAGGCTCCATTGTTTTTGGTAAAATAATAGCTCAGAAGTCCTCCGCTGCAGCTCTCTGCAAATGAAACTTTTTTTTGATTTTTTGACATGGTTTCTATAATATATTGCATAATATTGGATGCAGCTATCAGATTATTTGGTATCAACTGTTTTGCAGAGTTTATAAACTTTGATATATTTCCATATTTTTTGCTCTCTATATCTACTCTTAACCACCCGTCTATAAGAATTAAAATATCAAGATTTACATCATACATTTGTGCAATCGGAGTAAGAATAGCATAAGCACTTTCCCTATCCTCATCAAATATATGAATGATAGCATTTGACTCTCTCTTTTGCATCAATATCTCCGGCAACTCCTGCATCTCATCCACATGCATCACATTGAGAGTTGAGTTTTTATACTCTAAAAGATAACTTCCATCTTCATAAATTGAGCTGTTTGAGGGAATCAACATGTTCTCTTTGAGTATCTGATTATCACCTGTAACCGTACTAAGCAGTTTACCTATGGTTGAAAAGTTCTGTTTTGTCGTAACTATGATAAGTTTAGCCGATGTGTTAATCTCTTTTTCTAAATATAAGAAGAGTGAATTATCGTTCTCTTTAAAGTATGTAATCTCATTTATGTAATTTATTTTTTTTTCGATTTCTCTAATAGCATATTCTCGCAACGGCACATTATGTATAAATTTATTGCCTACAAACAAAAGGTGTAATTTCATCTTTTAATAGCCCTATTAACCAGATTTTTTTGCATATTATAGCACCTTTCATTCCTCTTTAAAGAAGCTTTTAAACCCTTTAAAGATACAATGCAAAACTTTTTACATAATTTTCGAGGTACAGATGGACTACAAAGAGACACTACTTTTACCTACTACAGAGTTTGCCATGCGAGGCAATTTAACACAAAATGAACCTATAAGATACACTTCTTGGTATGAGAAAAAAGTGTATGAAAAGATGAAAACTCTGCGTAAAGATGCACCAAGCTTCACGCTTCATGACGGTCCTCCCTATGCTAACGGTCACACGCATATCGGGCATGCACTCAATAAAGTTTTGAAAGACATTATTGTAAAGCATAACTATTTTAACGGCAAATCCGTCCGTTTTACTCCGGGTTGGGATTGTCATGGTCTGCCGATTGAGCAGCAGGTTGAAAAAAAGCTTGGCGGAAAGCAAAAAAAAGAGCTTTTAGAGACTGCAAAAATCCGTGAACTTTGCCGTGCACATGCAAGTGAATTTGTAAACATTCAAAGAGATGAGTTTAAAAAACTCGGTATTTTGGCCGACTGGGAAAATCCTTATGTCACTATGGATTATAAATTTGAAGCAAATATTTACAGAACACTTTGCGGTGTTGCAAAAAAAGGTCTTTTGATTGAGCGAAGCAAACCTGTTTTTTGGTCATGGGCTGAGAGAACCGCACTTGCAGAGGCTGAAGTTGAGTACGAGGACAAAGAGTCTCACTCTATTTTTATCGCATTTGAGCTGAGTGATGAAGCAAAAGTAAAACTTGGAATTTTAACAAAAGCAGCTCCTGTTATCTGGACTACAACTCCATGGACTATACCTGCAAACACGGGAATTTCACTCAATCCGAATGAGGAGTATGTACTCACAACTACGGGTTATATCGTTGCAAAAGAGCTTTTAAACTCTCTCAAAGAGCAACATGTTCTCGGTGGAGATATTGCAAAAACTTTCAAAGCAACAGAATTTGAAAACCTATTGGCAATCAACCCGCTCAATGGCAGAACTTCTCGCATCGTTTTGGGCGAACATGTCTTAATTGACAACGGAACAGGCTGTGTTCACACCGCTCCTGGACATGGCGAGGATGACTACCGTGTCGGACTTGTGTATGATTTAGAAGTTGTTATGCCTGTGGATGAGACTGGCTGTTTTGATGAAACGGTTGTAGGACTTGGACTTATTCCAAATGCTGAGAGTTTTGTCGGCAAACATATCTTTAAATCAAACGATGCAATCATCGAACTTATGGGTGAAAGCGTACTCAAAGTGAGCAAATTCACTCACTCCTATCCGCACTGCTGGAGAAGCCACACTCCATTAATTTTCAGAGCGACGAAACAGTGGTTTATTTCCGTAGATGAAAAACCTCTTGGCGAAGATAAAACGCTCAGAGAAATTGCTCTTAGCGAAGTAGAAAAAACTCTTTTCGTACCTGAGAGTGGAAGAAAAAGACTCACTTCTATGGTTGCAAACCGTCCTGATTGGTGTATTTCTCGTCAGCGTGACTGGGGTGTGCCAATAGCATTTTTCAGAGTAAAGGCGACGGGCGAAGTGCTTTTGGATGAAAAAGTTTTAAACTTCACTGCTATGATTTTTGAGATGCAGGGAAGCGATGTTTGGTACTCCATGCCAATCGAAGAGCTTCTTTACGCAGGAAGCGGTTATAAAGCAGACGAGCTAGAAAAAGTAACGGACATTTTAGATGTTTGGTTTGACAGCGGTTCCACATGGAATGCAGTTTTAAAATCTCGCAACTATGACGCGGGCGCGTATCAGGCTGACCTTTATGTAGAAGGAAGCGATCAACACCGCGGATGGTTCCAATCCTCCCTCTTTTTGAGTGCGGCAGTAGAACACAAAGCTCCTTACAAAGGCGTTTTAACGCATGGTTTCACAGTAGATGAAAAGGGCGAAAAAATGTCCAAATCTAAGGGCAATGTTGTTGCACCTGAGAGTGTTTTAAAAGAGTACGGAAGCGAGATTCTCCGCCTTTGGGTTGCTTCGAGCGACTACCAAAGTGATTTGAAAATTTCAGACGGCATCTTAAAACAGACGGCTGAAAACTACAGAAAACTAAGAAATACTTTTAGATTTTTGATGGCAAATATTAATGATTTGGAGGGTTTAACTCCACATGCAGAGATGGGCGAGCTTGACCAATGGATAGTCGGAGTTGCGAAAAAAGTTTTTGACGACACTCATAAGGCTTTTTCAAACTACAACTTTGTGCATGGAATGAGTTTGTTAAATAATTTCATCGTCAATGAGCTGAGCGGAATTTACTTAGATATTACAAAAGACAGACTCTATTGTGACGCGGCAAATGACACACATCGCCGTGCAAGCCAAAGTGCAATGGCTATCATCACAAAATCACTTCTGCTTTTAATCGCTCCGATTTTGACCTACACGGCGGATGAGATAATTGACAATGCGCCGGCAATCATCAAAGGCGATGCAAAAGATATTTTTGAATTAATGTACGCTCCGATTGAAGCTGGTGAGAGTAGTTTTAATGCCGAATACATGAGCGAGGCAAGAGAAGGTTTTTACGAAATAGTTGACAGACTCAAAAAAGAGAAAATCATCAAAAGCACCCTTGAACTTGTTTTGCATACCGAATCAAAAATTGCACTCGATATGAACACAACGGAAGCGGAAGATTGGTTTGTCGTCTCCGGCATTTTTGAAGATAAACCGGAAGAAGAGATACTTGGAACTTTTAAAGTCAACGAAGACACTTTTGTGATTTCAAAAGCAACAAAAGCGAAATGCCCTAGATGTTGGAAATATCATTCAAAAGATGAAACGTCCACATGCCAAAGATGTACAGAGGTTTTAAGTGCCTAACTTTGCAGAGCCTGTATCTTTCACATTTATCGCAGTTACCGTAGCTGTGATATTTGTCATAATAGGTATCGGTATTGCACTTGTTAAGTTAGGCAAAAAGTCTAGAAATTCATAGGTATAGATGATTAATTAGGGGCATCTAAAGCAATGCTTCCGAATAAAGTTATTTATCTTCTCTTTTCGCTTTAGCAACATACATGTCCTTATCGGCGAGCTTTATAAGTGTGTCAACATCCTCTCTATGTTGGGGATATATACTTATTCCGATGCTAGTTGATGGTATTAAACTGTTTTAACTATTCGATATAAGCATCAGATTTTTTAGTCTCAATGAGATTATCACTCTCTTCTATCATATTATAAAGAGACAGCTCTTTCCCGGAAGCACGGCAAACAGTATTCCCTGTTTTATCAATAAAAATATAATACTCTGAACCATGCAACTCTTTTGTCATGTACTTAGAATATATGACATACTCTGCATCAGCCAAATTACATATATTGTCTGACAAATGTTTAAACTTATCAGAACCTTTTATTAATCTTTTTATTTGCAAAACATCATTTTGCAAACTTCCTTTGAGGACATCTTGTAAATTTGTAAGTTCACTCTCAAGATTTTCATATTTTTCACTTTTCATCATCGTCTCCCAACATATAAGATACACTCATTTTTTTAACGTAAACTGTATTCCTTATGATATAAAGAGCACTTAAGGAGATACCCATTATTTCTTTTTTTAATACTTTATTAAGAAAATTATTTAAATAAAGATGAGTTACTAAATCTATATCACCAGTTATACCGGTTACAATCACCTATGCACCCAGTATTGCTTCAAGCTAGAAATTATTTTTTGTAACCACTCACCTACCCAGTAAAACGGAACTAATATTGCTATAGTTTGAACATGAAATTAACCGAAGAAGAAGCTTATCAGCTCTGTATTAGTGAACCAAGAATGATGGCGAAACTGATTGTAAAATTACAGAATCTTCAAGA
>CANMJR010000078.1 GCA_947498025.1 Helicobacteraceae bacterium | reverse complement strand
ATCATCGCTTCAAATGTCTCTTTATTTACACCTATAAGTCGCTTGAAATTCTTTGGTTCTTTTTTAGTTAGTTGCTCATATTTACTCATGCTACTTTAACAGCAATTTTAGTGCCTATTTTTGGAGTTTTGCAAGAAGTCTATTAAATATATTTAGTTTATATCTTTTTTTGGTTCAAGTTCAAGTTTATCAATATTTTCAATTATATCTCACCAAAATTTAAATAATTGTTCTGTAACTTGAGTAGATAATTCATCGGAAATTTGAGGATATATATTTTTAATTTTCTCTTCAAATATCTTTTTATTTGTCATATCTGTATTAAATTAAAAATTATTTTAATAATTTTCACATAGTAGATGTTAAGGGAGTGGGAGCGACCATACTTTATAGTCAAGAGTAGAGACCAAGGCTCTACGATAGCAATCAGAGACAATGGCTCTGATTTTTATATCACTTTTTCCACTTCTCCACTTTTTCCCAAGCATTATTAATATTTTGTGTAATCTCAGTATAAAATTCAATATTATCAGGATTTAAGTCAGGATGATACTCTCTTACAAGCTTTCTATACACTTTTTTAATTGCTTTTAAATCATCATCAGCACTTACACCCAAAACAACATAAGCACTATCACTGTAAAACCTCTCAAATTTTCCATACTCTTTTTTAGGTTCACTCTTAGGCTCTTCTTTTTTGCTATAACTCTGCTCTTTATAGTTAGATTCACTTTTTGTTTCTTCTTTATGATAACTTTTTTGCTCTTTTTGCTTTGGCTCTTCATAGAACTTTTGATGTTTTTGCTCATAACTATGCTCATGATACGAGCCTTGCTCTTGATAGTTCTCTTTTTTAAAACTAAAAGTAGTGAAAAAAGTTTTTAACATAATATAGGTAGATTTAATCCAATTTATAAACCTTATTATCTTATAGTAGATAGTTACAAAGAAATAGTAGGTATTTGTAGTCATCATCTTAACTGTTTGAATTACATCTTTTATAAACTGGATAATAAATCTAAGTTGCGGAATTAAAAGACCTAAACCAACAAGTAATTTTCCATTATATATTATGCTTGTACCATGTATCGTAAATAGCATATAAAGACCAAAATAAGAATACAAAAGATGAAAAAACAGAGTCTTGGCTTTTTTTGAGAAGTAAAACGGTATGTAAAATAAGAGTGCTACGGATATGAAGTTTGATAAATTCATATTTGATATTTCACTTGAGAGTTGTACGAAAAATCCTATTTTTTCCATTTTTACCACTCCACATTTTCTAAATCAACATACTGCACACTATCATAACGGTTTACACCATTAATTTTATAAGGTTTCATTTTAGAAAAACCGTTGTATATCATATCTTTATAATATGGTTTGATACTCATTTTTAGCGGATGTTTATTAGCATATACAAACAGTGCTTCATTATCTTTCATGGTTCTAATCTCACTAACATTCATTACAGCTTCTTTGTCATAGTAATCTCTACCGTCAGCTTGTCTTTTGAGAGTTTCTTTGTATCCAAACATCTTTTCTAAATCAGAAGCCAAATCTAAATCAGCACCGCTGTATATAAGTTTAGAAGCAATACCACCATCTAAGATTGTCTTAGCTTCGTTTTGAGAATATTGTTTGATGAGTTGGTTAATGTTTTGTAGTATGATAGAAATAGATACATTGTACTTTCTAATCGTTGTAATGATAGATGAAAATCTTGGTATATTCATGTTGCCAAATTCATCTAATAAGCAGTACAAATGCAAATCTTTTGCAGTTGGTAGCTTATCCATCATCACATTAAAAAGTTGTGAATAAAAAAGGTTTAATAAAAAGCTATATTGCTCTTGATATTGCTGTTCAATTTTTATAAAAACCACTGATTTTTCTTCTCTGAACTTTTTAAAATCTATAGAGTGAGAATATGTCAATTTTTCTAAATTGTCATTTATTCCTATAGGGCTAAGTGCGACACTGGCTGTCGATATAAAACTTTGTATAGTTTTTTCATTCCCACTAATAAACCCTTTGTACTCTGAAAAAGTTTTATCATCTGCATATCTTTTTATAAACTCATCAAGTGGCTCTCCGACTTTTCCAAAGTTGTTGAGCATATATCTAACATTTGCTAAGTTCATGTATCTCTTATCATTGGTCTCATTTAAAACTTTTATCAAAATTGATATAAAGTTTTTCGCTCCATCACTCCAAATTTTATCTTCTGCTTTTGTTCCTTTTAAACCTGATGAAGCAATAAGAATTTCACTAAGCATATCAATACTCATAGAATCTTTTGCATACTCTAGTGGGTTATATCTTATAGATTCATCTAAATTCTTTGGATCAAGAACATATATTTTAAAACCTTGATTATGCAAATAAGCACTGGTTTTATCATATATTTCTCCGCTTAAGTCTGTGATTACCATAGAACAGTTTTGAGAGGCTAATTTATAAATATTTGGTAGGACATAAGAGCTTGTTTTTCCTCCTCCTGTTCTACTAAAAAGTGCAAGATGATTAAAACTCTCTTTTGCGGATAGTCTTTTAGACTTTCCATCAACTAAAAGCCCATCATTAAACCTTGAAAAAGTTTTAATTTCATCTTGCTTACTCATCATACCATCGCCTTTAGTAGGTGCTTGTGAGAAAAATGAAAATAATAATGAAAGAGGATTTAAAAATCCGATTCCTAATTTTCTAAATAAATTATTCATACCGATAAACATAATTATTAAAATAAAAATAAGTGCTAAGAGTTCCATAATAACCTAAGTCTAAAAAAGTTTTTTATTGTATCTTAAAATCTTTTATAGCCTTGTTTATATGGTTTTCATCTTTCCCTTGAATAGCCTCTATCATCTTTGACTTGTTGCCGTCTTAGTTCTCTTTCTTGTATTTTCTCTATTTTTCTAAGTAACTGTTGATACTCTTTTTCAAGCCCTAAAGTTTTAAATCTATAGTTCTTATCTTTGTAAGTAATACCTTGTGTATTTCCTCTTGTATAGATTTCATAGCCCAAAGCTTTTAAGTGATTTTCAACATAAATATGAGAAGTGGCTTTGCTAAATGTATCTCTCAAATTATCTTTTAGCACTTCTTTAAGACTTTTTGCACCTCTATTTTTTAGCTCTTGTTCGTTTTGTTTCTCTTTTGAAAGGTCTTTTTTATCTTGATAAAAAGAGGACTGTTTCAACTCTTGATATTTTTGATTTTTGTAATTCTCTAGTCTCTGTTGAATTTGTGAAAATTCTTGTTTTGAGAGTCTCACTCTTTTATCTCCCTCTATTTCATTTGCACTTATCATTAAATGTAAGTGCATATTATTTTTATCTTCGTGAACAACTCCAAAAGCTAAATGATTTTCGGCTCTTTGATAAAGATATTTATCTGCCATATCAAGAAGTATCTCTTTTTGCTTCTCTAAAGACAATTCATTGACTTCAAGTGATAAGACTTCGTGATAGATATAAACTTTACCTCTAGCATCTCTTAAGTGTCTAGAATTTTCATAAAATTCATTCACAAATTCTTTTTTATCTTTAGAGTTGGTATAAGTGTTTCTTGAGAATGTAAAAGAGGATTTATCACGAGTTAAGTAGTCATAGAGTTGCGAAAAAGATGTACTTTTTCTGCTCATAGATTTTATTATCATGATTTAGGTTTTAGATATAAAATTTTTAAACTCTTCTTCATATTTTCTGAGGCTATTAATGAGAATATTTATATCAATTTGCTCACTCATATTTGTTTTATGAGCGATTTGATTGATGTTATTTGCTATCCCTCTTGATATGCGAATATAGTCATTAATAAACTCTTTTCGCTCGAAAGATAAAATTTTAGGAGTAGAATTATTTAAAAAAGCTGTGATTATGCTTTTAGCATAAGAATTCGTTTTTAAATCTAAGTACATTGCTCTTTTTCTGAGTTCATCAAAAAAAGCAACACTTAGAGGAAAAGTCACAATTTTATTTTTATCATTGTAACTTTTCTTATATTTCTCTTGGTAGTCTCTGTTTTTCATAGGTTTTTACTTTATATTATAAAGTTTGTATAGTATGAGTATAGTATTTTGCTAACTCTAACAATGGATAAGCTACATCGCCTTGTCCTTGTTGTATATATCCACAACCTAAACCAGCTCGTCTAAGTCTATCAAGGGTTGATACACTTAAACCAGTTTCTCGTGCCATCTCTTTTTTTGAGATGGCTATTTTTTTATGCTTTGCATATAAAGCCTCAAAAGTTATCTTTTCTTCGCTACTCATAATAGACTCCTTAATTGATATGCAGTAAGTATAAAGTATTAAAACTTATAAAAATATAATAAATACTAAGTATTAATTATAAATACATAGTGAAAAATAGATTTGAGTAGATTTAAGCACTTTATATATATTAATAAAGTATTTATACTTAGTAATATATAATTTTACATAAAGGAAAATTATGAGTATTGAAGATAGAAAAAACAGAAGTGTCGGAAGACCTCCACAAGAAGACCCATCTCAAAAGAGAGAGAAAAAAGTTATGCTCTCGCTTACAGAAAGTGAGTATGAATATTTACAAAAAATGCAAAAGGCATTAAACCGTCCAACTTTGACTTCGACCATTTTATATTTTATGGAACGAGGTCAAGAGGCTGTTAGGGAAGATTTTAGTAGGGAGAGGTAATTATTTTAGATTTTGAAGAATTGCATTTACAGTATTTTCAAATTCGTTAAAGTCTTCATCTAATGTATCCCATAATACTTTATCATCCACACCAAAATAATGATGAGTTAAAACATCTCTCATTTTAGCTATTTCACTCCAAGGTATTTCAGGATATTTTTCTGTTATCTCTTTAGGAATATTTTTTACAGCTTCGCCAATATTTTCAAAAGCTTTTACAACTGCATATACTTTTTCTAAATTATCAGTGAACTCTTCATATGTGACATCTTTTGTGAAGAGTTTTATATTTTTACATTCACTAGAAATATCTTCAAGATATAATTTAAAGTCTCTGTTACTTTTAAACATATATTAAATCTCTATCTACATACTCTTTGACTTTTGGTTTAAGTGTATCCACTCTAACCAAATCAATTTTTGTATGAAAAAAATCTTCTAGTTGTTTAGCAATTTTAAGATATTTAAACATTGATAGTTTTTTATCTTTATCAATTTTGTAAAGTATATCAATATCACTATCTTTGGTTTCATCCCCTCTAGAGAATGAACCAAATAATCCGATAAAATTTATACCAAAGGTATTATGAAAATATGGTTGTTGCTGTTGTAAATAATCAACAATATCATTTTTATTCATAGTTATAATCCTTGCATATTTGCAAGAATTATAACACAATAATATTATTATTTCTTTTCAGGTTAAGGGTTTTTAGGGATAGGACAAAGTCCTAATTTCCCTGAACAAGTTTAGCACTTTTTCTATGAATTCTTAAGAATTCTAGAAAATGTGCAAACTTGCTATAGCCTTTTCAAGGCTATATATTATTCTTAAGAACTCTGTGAAAATGCTACAGAAATAAGAAAAAACATAAAGCCGATAGTAATTAAACTTTTGATTGGTTCTTGTTTTATGTAAGGCACTTTGAAAAGGATAAATCCGATTATCATTCCTATAATTGTTGCCATAAGTTGATTTAGACTAAAGAAAAAAGTTAAGAGCATTGAGAATAGTATAGATGAGAAAAACCATATAAAACTATAGACTAAATATAGATATAAAAAGCGTCCTAAACCTCTGGCAAAATTTGCTTGTTTTTGTCGTTCATATTCTTCTTGTCTTCTTAAATTTTCATAGCTGTCATTATCTGAATTATTAAAAAACATAAACTACCTTTTTGAAAATAATAGCATATGATACAAAAAAATCATTCTTTTATTCAACTTCATTTTTTGAATAAAAATTTAAAATATTGTTTTTTAATTTTTCTAACTTAACTGCATTAGTATCATTAATATCCCAAGTTGGATTTTTGAATCCTAAAATATCTCATTTATTTCATCTAATAGTTTTTAAATTGATTTTATCAATAATTATGAATCATGTTCTTTGTCTATAAAAAGAATAAACTTTAGGTTTTTTAATGATTAAAGTGTCAATAACAGAGTTCTTCTCTTGTTTGTAAGCCTCAGTAATAATATGCTCAATAATATTTATAGCTCTTGTTCTATAATTACATAAGTTATCTAAATCATTGATATAAAATGTGTGATTTAATAAATCATAATAGTAAATAAAATAAGTTCATTCTCAAGTTGATGTAGAGTTAGAAACATAAACTGCTTTCATAACTAAATCTTTTCTTCCAGTTTTGATTTCAAGTAAATCACCAAATATATTGCTGTTCATAGGTTTAAATTTTAGATAATAAAAAATGTACTTAGTCGCGACCGAGTACATTTAAGCATATTCAATAATTTTTTACTAAAATTTAAGATGGTGTTTTTATGAT
>CANMJR010000077.1 GCA_947498025.1 Helicobacteraceae bacterium | reverse complement strand
CATGGCTGTGGATGTTCTTTTTGCAAGTTCTGCTCCATCTTTTGCGGCAGAGTCTGTTTGGTTTGCCATGGTTGCCATTTCGTTTGACTTTTGCACATTGTTTTGGACATTAGATGTCATCTCTTCCATGGCTGCTGCTGTTTCTTCTAAGCTTGCTGCTTGTTGGTTAGATGCTGTTGAGAGGGTTTCTACTGCCTGTTTTAGGGTTGAAGCATCTGATTGGAGGTCTATGCCGTTCACAAGATTTGTATAACTATTTTGGGATAAAATCTCCCCTAGCTTATTTATGCTCTCTACAAGAGTTAAAAGATCTTTTTGCACACCAGAAGCATCAATATTTGTCATATAGTCCCCATCTATAAACTTGCTTATAGTTAAAGACATCTTGTTAAACGACTCCTCTTTACTTTGAGCCACAGATATAGAATTCAATGATTTATTGATACTTATAGCTTGTTTAATAAAATCGCCTTTTAACCCTTTTGAGAGCATTTTTCTATGTGTTTTACCATCCTCAATAGCACGAAGACTAGCTTCCATGTCTCTTGAAAATGATTCAAACTGGTCAAGTATGTCATTCAATATCCAAAAAAGAGTACCGGTATCGTTATTTTTGTTTATATCTGTTATACGGTTGTAAAGTGAGCCGGCAGCTACTTTTTTAGAAATTTCTATAGCTTTGGTAATATCACGCATGTATCTATTTATTGACATATATCCGATACTCACCAAAAAAATAGCTAACAGAGAGAATGAAAATGCCAAAATTTGCATAGTTGCTTCACTCATCTCTTTAACAAACAAAATAGTAACTCCATTAAACGACAGTACCAAAAATAAAAGCGGTAACAGAATAAAAATTTTTATCAAAAACATAGTATTGATTTTTAAAAGCCATTTCATTGCCTATTCCCCCTGCAGTGATAAAACAAGTTCATCATAACTAATATTTTTATCTTGCAAAAACTTAGCCAAAAAATCACCTGAAGCTTTCATTCCGCCTTTTTTTTCTTTATCCACCAATCTTTTATATATGGGTTCAATTGTATTGATTGCACTTTGAGGCGGTTTTCTTCTGACACTTGTGTAGCCTACTATTTTTTCATTTGAATCATAATCAGGAGTAATATTTGCAAAAACCCAGTAATAGCCGCCGTTTTTTGACATATTCTTCACAAAACCAAAAAATTCTTTTCCGCTTGAAATGAGATCCCAGCATAATTTAAATGCAACTTTCGGCATATCCGGATGTCTGATAATATTTTGATTCTTGCCGAGTAATTGTCTCTCTTCATAACCGGCCATCTCCGTAAATATTTCATTGCAATAAGTTATCATCCCTTTTGCATCTGTTTTTGAAACAATAAAGCCGTTATCAGGCATTTTTGTCTCCTGAGAAGTTGGCGATACATGCTGTTTTTTCATCTAAAAACCCTTTTATTTTGTCTATTTTAAAAGAGAATGTTATATTAGTAGTGTTGCATATATGTTGCAATTAAAAAAATTATTGTTTTGCAACATACATGCAACACTAAAAAATTATAATTTAGTTAATAACTTATATAAAAGAGAAATCAAAAGATGTACTGCAAAATATTATGGTTTTATTCTTATCTTGAAAAATAAAAACTTCCGTACTCCTTTCTTTGACGACATAATCTCCCGCTATGGTTCACATGGCAATTCCAAAAAAAGCAATACTTCGAGCTATAATAATTATCAAAGTAGAGACGAAAGAAGACATGCGGATGCAAAAGATATAAAAAAAATGGCGAACAATCTCAAAGCCTTAAACAAAGCAGTAAGCGAGCTTTATTTTAACGATGGGGAATATGTTGATTTGTCTTTTCGCGGAGTAACTGCAATAAAAGTAAATTTTGTTTTTTCTGACCTAAGAAATTGTGACTTTAGCAACACAATTTTGAGAAATTGTGACTTTACATTTGCAAATCTTAAAAACAGTAATTTTACCGGGGCTACCTTATCAGAATGTATTTTCAGACACTCTGATATTAGAAATTGCAACTTTTCTGATACAGACATTTCTTTTTGCGATTTTACGGGCACACTCTATGATCGTTACTACCGTTAAACATTTCACTACTGTTTTTAATTCATAAATCATTCGCATCTACAAAGTTTTTATCTAATTATCAAAAAGTTGCATAAAAAGAGAAAGAAGCAGTATTCGATACTGCTTCTATTTTCATCATTACGATTTAAGTGAGCAGTTGATGTATTTCACTTTATCTAAAGTGTTAAACACGCTTGCAGTCGCCTTTTCAAGCTCTTTGGTTATGTTATCAAGAACTTCTGAAGGAACTTCGTCAATGCTAGCATGGACGAAAGATTGCACACCACTGTGAACTTTTTCATGTACTGCTAAAAGTTCTTTCCATTCAGGAGTTTGTGCGAATTGCTCTTTTGAATGTGAATCAATCCATTTACCTAAGTTACATTCATGATGATTTACAACTTTCCATGCGACAGACTCTGTTTTTAGTTTTTTATAATTGTTCTCTTTAAAGTTGAGATGATCTATCTTTAATTTTGCAGTATCAAAAGACATAGCTATATCGCAACTCTGTTTTTGTGATTCACTGTCAAATTTTATACGAGAGAGCATCTGCTCAAACAGCTCTGTTTTTCCTAAAATTTCATTTGCAATTTGAGCAACATTGCCCGCAGTTTTCGCATTTTGCTGTGTCATCTGGTCTAATTGAGACACTGCATCATTAATTTGACCGATACCTGCCATCTGTTCACGACTGGCATTTGCCACATCTCTTACCATCTCATCCGTCTGAGCAATTTTCTGCGAAATAAGAGCAAAACCCTCCATCATATTTTTTGAAGTCTCTAATCCGCCTTGAGATTTCACACGCGCTATTCGTGCCAATTCTTGAATCTCTTTTGCCGCATCGGCACTTCTGTTTGCAAGGTTACGAACCTCTTGTGCAACAACTGCAAAACCTTTTCCTGCATCTCCTGCAGTTGCAGCTTCAACGGCAGCATTGAGTGAAAGTATGTTTGTTTGAAATGCTATATTGTTAATAATTTCTACCGCTTGGTTAATTGCTTCGGTTGCATTAACAATTTCATTCATAGCATCAAGACTCTCCCTTGCTACAATATTTCCTCGCTCAGAAGCTACCTTTGCCTCTTTGGCAACATTTGTCATCTCTTGTGCTTTAGCTGAATTTGCAGATACATTCGAAGTTAACTCTTCTATAGCCGCAGCCGTCTCTTCTAAGCTTGATGCCTGCTCATTTGCACTTGCACTAAGATCATCGCCGGATATTGAGAGCATATTGGCATCTTGAGAAAACTCACGAGAAAATTTTGAGATTAAACTGAATGTTTCACTATTAGAAGTCGAGATAGCTTTTAAGGCTTGTCCTACGGATGCGAAAGAACCTCTACTCTTATTATTATGAACTGCCTCATAATTACCTTGTGCAAAGTTAATCAAAATGGCTAAGAGTTCCGAAAAAGTTTTTTCAGTATTATCAAGCATAAGATTTAAAGATTTTGACATCTTATTAAGCGAATCTTCATTGTAAGAGGTGGACGCACGATGAAACAGAAAGCCTTTGCTAGATTTATAACAAATACTTTCAAAATCGATGATACTTTGCTGTTGTTCAACAAATTTTTTCTCTAAGCTATTAATATTTTCATTAATTACCTCAATCATTTTGCCAAATTCATCATTGCCGGAACATTGTATTGTCTCAACACTTTTTTCTTTTCCGCTTAAAAAGTCAAAAAATGAAAATAATCCCACTTGTATTTTTTCAATTTTTTTAGTAACACTTTTCCCAATTAACATAGAGAAAAAAAGTACCAATAAGATAACAATTAATATATTTAAAGCTGAAAAAATAAGTCTATTTTCTACTACTGCTATCTTTTCATCAATCGTTTTATCTATTTTAGTAAAAAATAATTTTTCTACCTCTCTATAATCATTAATAACATTTGTTGCTCTAGTAAACCAAACGGAAGGATCAATATTAAATTTACCCTCAGGCTTTGAAATTGCCAGAGCAATAGTATCTTTAACGAATACGGAATCTTCTTTTAGTTTATTTTTATTAAATAATGAAAGAACCTCAGGCAGCGCTAATAATGCAAATTTATGGTCATTACACTCAATGATTCCATTATTGACACACACTCCGACATAGGCACTCGGAGCAAACATGTCTTTTATAAAAGCACCATTTAAAGTAGCTCTTGTTTTTCCCAATGACTCTTTTCCGGATGCTATATGTGTATATGCTTGTACAGCCCCTGATACATCTGCATCACTGATTGATGAAGGAAGTTTTATAACTCTTTCCAATAGGGAAGCAATTGTATTACTAAAGAATGTTGTCGATTCCGGCATTGAAATACTGAGTGAATCTATGGTTGCTCTTATTGTAGAAAGATTTTCACTAAATAAATTCGGCAACAAATTTTTAGCTTCAGCCAATGTTCTGTCCGTATTTTTTCTTTGATTAAGGAGTTGCTCTATTTTGTCCTTTGCCCCGTTTGATGCTAAAACCCCTGCCGTAAGTCCACGCTCTGATTGAAGTTCATGAACTAAGCTTGCGATTTTTTTTGCCTCTGATGTTTTATCTTTAACCAGCACCAGAGCATTTTTCTCCTCTAAAACAGAAGAGATAGAGTGAAACCCAAGCATGATAATACCTATTGTGCTTACGAATGAAAGTAGATACAGCCTTTTTGTGACAGACATATTACGTGCGAAATTCATTTTTATCCTTTTTATTTGATTTTAAACGCTAAGTGATACTTGTTCCACTTAGCTACGCTTGCCCATGTGGCACTTCTGTGCTAAAGCACGATGCAAAAAATCAATAAATGATTTTTTGTAAAAACTTAACACTTATATCAAACTAAAGTGCGGCAATCTAGTTCTTATAGATACCATTTATTCACTGATTGAATCAACTTTTCACTTTCGAAATGAGTAGTGAAACCATCTTGTTGCTTTATACACTTATTTTAGAGTTTGAATTCTCACATTTTTGTGTTGCAAGTTTGTTGCAAAAACTATTTAATTGAGAATTTTTAATAATTTTGTTTCTTTATATTTGAAAAAGACATTATCTTTATGGCTTATATTAAACGATTGATATTTATTTGCAACAAACTTGCAACACAGAATATATACAATAACGTTAGTCAAAATTTGATTTTTAATGAAATATTAAATACGAGGTTACTATGAGAATAAAGATTATAAACGACGTGAATAGGTTGATAGAACCCGGTTTTTCTTTGGATACAGCTAAAAAGCATAGTTGCTATAATGGAATTTCGCAAATGGCTATCTTTAAAGCTATTGAATATGCAATACAAAATAATGAAATTTCTTCTTTAAATTTTTCATATGCAGATATGAACAATCATAATTTAATGAATAAACTAGAAGAAGCTATATCTAAACATTCATTAGAAGATAGATTAATATTTGAGATTGTTGAAACAGAACATTTAGATGATATGAAAATCGTAAATTCATTTATAGATCGCTTTAAAGCACATGGAGTAAAAATAGCCATTGATGGTTTTGGAAGCAGTAACTCGAATTTTGCTTATATCTTCTCTCTTAACCCTGATTTTATAAAAATAGACGAAAGTCTAACATCTTGTATCCTTGAGAATGAGAAGATGTATCTACTTGTTGATGCAATTATTCAATTCGCACATAAACTTGATATTGAAGTTATAGCAGAGCGTGTTTATTCACAAGAGCTTCATGACGCTCTAATTAATTTAAATATTGATGCAATACAAGGCTTTTTCTTGGTCCAACCAGATGAAAACATCTAAATAACAATCCCAAGAGACAAGCCTTTTTAGCTGAACGCTAAAATTTTCTCATAAACCCAAAAACGGGGTATTTTTATAGATTTCTTTTTATTTCAATACGAGCGACCCGAGGGTCGGAGAATTAAACCCTTCTTTGATTAATTACTCAACTATGAGACTGCAAAATCTCAATTAAAACCCTCTATAGCGAACAGGCACAAGTGCACTCTCCCCTACTCCCATAGCAAACTCCAGCTCTTGTATTAACCTCGCCTTATCTTTTGGCAGAGTACCCGATAGATGAAAAGCATTTGATGCATGGTTTGATCTGAAGATTATTTTATTTTTAGGATTAAGCATCTCTATAAAACTTTTTTGTTCTGCTATTATTTGACTATCCCCTAGAGGTGTAAAATCACTAAAATACTTATAAAAATTATCTTTAGCGCCCTCCTCTAATCCTAGCTGTAATGTTGATAAATAATTGAGTGTTGTGGCATTGATAACTTCTGCACTCTCTTGTATATGTTCTACAGAGTATTTATTGCCCCCTATTCCCAATATTACTGTTGCTGAGATTTTAATACCTGCACTGGAAGCTCTATTAAGAGCTTCAATGATGTTGCTTTGGCTCACGCCTTTTGTGATTTTTTTTAATATTAAATTGCTACCCGTTTCAATCCCAAAATAGATAAGATTTAATTTATGCTCATAGAGAAGTTGCAGTTCTTCTTTGGAGCGTGCAAGTAAGTTTTGAGCAGAAGCATATGCGGATACTCTTTTTATATT
>CANMJR010000076.1 GCA_947498025.1 Helicobacteraceae bacterium | reverse complement strand
TTCTGTATATTTGAGAGTAATCGTTTTATTTTTGGAGTGTAGGATTCTCCTTCAATCTTAAAAATAAGATCATCACTCCCGATGTGTAAGAATTCCTCTTTCCAATTACAGAACATGGTCTCATCTTTGATGGAACATTCATCGGGAAGGAGATCTTTAAAAGTAAGTTCTTTTGCAATTAATCTGGCATAGTAGGGCGATCCTGCCACGATAGAAAGCATTTCATCGTTGCACATGACCATGGTGTCGTGCTCATCGACGATGAAAGCCGGTAAGGGGATGTTGTTCACTAAAGATTCAAAAGAAAAGGTAAAAGCTCGATCAATTTGCTGCCGTTTATCAAGTAATTCCATCTCTTTTTGAAAATTCTCCTGTTCAATCCGCATTGCCAGATCCGCGATGACGTCATCAAGTTTATCAAACGAAATAGGCTTGGTTAAAAAATATTCAACCCCAACTTCTATGGCACGCAGCATATATTTCGCTTCAGAGTGAGCGGTCATCATAACGCATTTTTGAGAAGGATTATGCTCTTTGATTTTTGTGAGCATATCAAGACCTTCCATCACCGGCATCGTTTGATCCGAAATAACGATGTCTATAGGGCGGAGAGAACTGAGGTAAAATTCAAGCCCTTCTTGTCCATTGGATGCCAAAGAGATATGACCGACGGAATCCAAGAGCATATCCGAAACCATTTCACGAATTAATCTTTCATCATCAACAAATAAAACATGAAGTTTTTTTGTTAGCGTTATTGTATTTTCCATCAGTTATCCTTACTAGCAGTTTTTATTGGAATTAAAATATTGAAATTAGCACCGATATCAGTATTGTATGCGGTAATCACTCCGCCAAGGCGCTCTTCAACGATTCGTTTTGACATATATAAGCCGATTCCGGTTCCTTGTGATTTATATTTTGTTGTATAGTATGGCTCAAAAATTTTATCGATATGCTCATTGTTGATACCACCGGCATTATCAGAAAAGTTGATAGATATTTCATTGTTTTTGGTGATTAAAACGTCAAATCGGATTACTCCTCTTGCAACATTGTTTGACTTCATAGCATCTTTTGCGTTATTGAGTAAGTTCATTAATACTTGCTTCAAATCTTCCGGATAGGTATGGAGGCTGATTTCCGGCTGAATGTAAGTTTGAATTTCAATATTGGCTATTTTGAAACTTTCCTCCACAATGGAAAGCACACCTTGAACAACAGAAAGTACAGTGAAGTGTACTTTTGTTTTATTTGGCTCAAAATGCCCCCGAAAATCATCAATCGTTTGCGACATATGATTAATCGTTTCCATCGCTTGATTGAGAGTGTGCTTCATAGTCAAGGTATCTAGTGTTCCTTTTTTCTGTTGACGATAGACCTTTTGAAATAACATTGAGATTATATTGAGCGGTTGGCGCCATTGATGAGCAATATTACCAATCATTTCCCCCATTGAAGCAAGCTTTGCTTGCTGGAATAAAAGAGAATCTTTCTGACGATTTTTTTCAATTTCATCTTCAACCCTGCGTTCCAAATCACTATTGAGCAGTTGAATTTTTCGTGTCGATTCGTAGCTTATAGAGAGGGAATATACCAGCTGATAAATCTCTTCACTGTTGAAAGGTTTACGAATATAATAAATGTTATTTTTCAGACATGCCAAAATTTCTTTGTTGCTCCGGTCTGAATACGCGGTTGCGATAATAATATGAACATCAGGATCAATTTGTTTGAGCCATAACGATGTTTCAAGTCCATTAATTCCGTTGGGCATACGCATATCTACTATACAAACGGGGATATTTGACCCTTCTTCATATTTTTGGCGAAAGATATCAATTCCATCCATTCCGTTATTGGCTTGATAAAGGTTAAAATTGAGTAGCTTTTCTCCGGAATTGACTACACTGCATTCAATCTCATGCAGCTTTTCTAATTCCAAGAGGGCATCCTCAAGACTTGTTTTTTTATTGGGAACAAGAATCGACTCGTAGGCCGCTAAAATACTCGCATCATCGTCAATGGTGAGAACATTCGTATGCGCAATCATAATCGGCTCCCCGGTATAATCGAAATCAAAAAGAGGGTTCCATCTCCGATTCCTTTGGATGTGCAGGTAATAGTATGACCGTTTCCGGTTAAAAAATTGGCAAACGAATGAAGCCCAAGTCCGTGACCGTCTTTTTTTGTCGTAAAGCCTTGCAGAAAAATGTTTTTAATAGTTTCTGCATCCATTCCGATACCGTTATCATAGACTTCGATGATGATAGTATTTTCATCCATGACTATCGTGTCGTTCGTCATCACGTCGAGTTCAAAAAAACTTCCCTCTACGGGGATACTTTTTGCCGTAATTTTGATAAGTTTGGAAAAAACATGTTTTTCATTATAGGCGGTATTCACTGCATGTATCGAATTTTTAAGCAGATTCAGCAATCCGTTAAAGAGGTGAATACGGTTTATTTTGAATGCAAGTTCCGGATCAATATCAAGAACTAAAGCAATACTATATTTGTAAAGCTGCGGTTCAATTACGCTCCGAATCTCGGTCACAAGTTCTGAAAACTTAACAACTTCGTCCATATTATTTTTGGTATTTTTATAAAGATCTTGCTGATACGCTATGGTCGTAGCAATATTACTAATTGCTTTTTGAAGATTTTTCATATCGCTGTCCAAAACATTTTTAATAGTGTCGGTCAGTGACGACTCAATAATGTTAAGGCTCATTTCTATTTTTTTAAGGTTTTTGACATACTCTTCGAGATCATTCTCTTTTACCAGGCATTTATTTCCTTCCAGCTGTTCTTTGATATGGTCAAAAAATTTGAAAAAGAACTGCATCGGTTCAAGATTTTTAATAATCCTATCGGAGAGGTGCTGTGCCCCGGTGACAATATTACCGATGTTGTGAATGTATTCACTGGTAACGTCAAAAATCCCTTGTTTATACGCAAGTTCTTTTGAGATGCTAATCTCGTTTTTATGCAGTTCAACGACATTCGTAATATCGGTGAGTGACAAGATATAACTGGCTCGATATTTATCCGAATCTCCCTCTTTATAATCTATTACCGTGGACATGACGGTAAAGTAGAGTAGTTTCCCGTGGATAGTCATTTCCACTTTTGGAAGCATTCGTTCGTCTTTAAATGTCAAAAATTCGAACCATCCATCCACAGAACATGAGCCGTAAGTGTTGCTGATAGGGAGAGCTTGTATTTGGCATGGATAGATTGGTTCCATGACCGAATCAAATATCTGGTGAAAATAGTTGTTTGTTTGGAGAAGTTCGCCTTTATGGTTTACAAGCAAAATGGCGGTATGCGCGGTAGCATCGAAAAGACTTTTATTGATTTGATCTAAATCTTGTTGAAGCTGATGGATATCCGCTTCATGTTGAAGGGTGAGAGGTGAGTTGCCGATGTGCATCAAATTCCTTGCTTTACTAAATTAGTGTATTGAATTATGACGGCTTAATGTTGCAAGTATGTTGCATTTTATTTTTAATCGGAGAGGTTTATCGTAATATAGATGTCAAACGAACTCTGAAATTAGGCAGTTAAATTTAAAAAATTACACTCCCTCTCCATTCGGAAGTTTTATTTCAAATAAAATTGTTAGTTTCGGAACTGCGTTAAAAGAAGCTCAATGTCTTCGTTTGAAAGCAATTTATCATCAAGATTGCTAGCCGCATGTCGGGTCGAAGAAACTCTTGTGTTATCATCAGTTCTGCTGCTAAGGAGATTATTCGTATAGTTTGAAAGTGCACGCATAACATTTATTACACGCTCTATCTTTTGACGATGGATATCTTGAAACTGCATAATATCAATAACACTAGCTATAGAATCACCGCTATTATGCAATGCTTCTAAAATTTCATTTACATCGTTTAGTGCAGAATAATTATTATCCAATTGAATCTTAAAGGCATGAACATCAGGAAACTTATTATTTAATATTGTAAATAGCTCCTTATTGCTGCTGAACACTTCCATAGCTTTATTCACTTTTTTTTCTTCATTCATTAAATCATTGCTGATTCCTTCAATAATATCAAGAATTTCATTGGCTTTTATTTCACTTTCTTTTGTGACATCATCAAGTTGATTAACCATCTTATTTTCATCTGTTGCAGGAAGAGGCCACTTACAATCTGCTTCATTAGTGTGATATGATAGTTCATTTTCAGAATCTTTTAATGTTGAACTCATTGTTCCTCCTCGTATATATTTTTTATTCAGGCTAATACTCTAATATGGCACTTCACATATCATTAGTGGTATTGTTTTAGCATCTCATCTAGTTTTATAAAAAGTATTTTAGAAGCATCTTCCATTACTGTAAAATTATTTACTATATGCTGTGGATTTTCAAACGAGAGTGTTGAACCTTCTTTTACATACGCTAAATTTTTAAACACTTTTTCATGAACTAAAGCATGTGGAGCATCCATCTCCGAAAATGCTTTTGTTTCTCCAAATCTTTCTTTTCCTAAACCCAAATACCATTTACCCATGCGGCAATTTTTATGATCTGCAAAAGATGCAGATTTGTCTGCTTCCAAGATTGTAGAATAAGCTCTTGATTTAAATATAATATGATCAACTTTTACTAAGGTTGTAAAGAGTCTATTTTGAATCTGAATAGCTGCTTTAGATGAATTATTAGCAAAAGTGTTAAGCTCAGAAAATGTCTGTTCAAATTGATGTATAACATTAGTTGAACTCTGTGCAATTTCGGATATATTTTCAGAGTTACTTCTAATATTATTTGACTCTTGCTGAAGCGTTGAAATGTTTATCTCTATCTCATTTGTAGCTTTTTGTGTTCTCTCTGCTAATTTTCTGACTTCATCGGCTACTACGGCAAAGCCACGACCATGCTCTCCGGCACGAGCAGCTTCAATGGCTGCATTAAGCGCTAGCAAATTGGTTTGGTCAGCTATATCTTTAATAAATCCAACGACTATGGAAATTTCTTTTGAACGCTGTTCCAAATTTATAATACCTTGATGGGAAGATCCTATTAAATCAACCAAAATATTTAATCTATCCCCTATCTCTTTGACGCTATCTAAACTATTCGATGATTCTTCCGCCGTATGATGAGCAACTTCAACAATATAATTTGAATCTGTCTGACATAAGTTTAAATCTTCTTGAAGCACTCCAAGTCCGGAACCAAGACCTCCGCCCAATATACTTAAGTCTTGCGAAAGCTTTCCTCTTATTTTTTGCGCATATCCGCCGGAAATAGAAGCGATTACTTTATTAACTTCTAAAGCAGTTGAGTTAAAAATACCATTCAATCCCAGAGTGTTGGTTTGTCTATATGTTTTACCTACAGATGCACTTTTTATAGTTGTTGCCGTCTCTCGCATAAAAGTTTCGACTTGATCCAAAACATCATTCACATTCCAAGCAAAATTTGATTCAGATGAACCATTATCAGGTATATTTGTCACTCGGCCCTCTAATTTTCCTTGAGCTGCATTTGCCATAACTTTCTCAATAGAACTCTGCAAAATTGCATTTGATCTCGAAGCTTCACTTATTGGAATAAAGGCAGACAAAACTAGAGTGGAGAAAGCCATCCCGCTTACAGTATAGTCTGAGCCGATAAGTGCATAAATTGCAATAATTGCCAGTGCTACAAAAAGCACAACCGCTTGATTATTTTTAAATAGAGATAATAAATTCATTATAATCAACTCCTTTTTCATTTAAGATATCCGTTAAGATTTTGGCTGACTCGGCAACTCCGTTTCTCTTCTCACTCTCTAACATTTTTGTATAGATAGGTTTAATAATCTCAATTGCTTTTGATTCCGGTTTTCGTCTAACTGAATAATAACCTACTATATTCCCCTTCTCATCCAGTGATGCGGTTACATTTGCATACACCCAATATTCATTGCCGTTTTTTGTTTTATTTAGAACATATGCAAATATCTCTTCTTTTTTGGAAACTCTCTCCCATAAAAGTTTAAATATAGCTTTTGGCATTTCCGGATGTCGAATAATATTATGGGGCTTCCCTAATAGTTCTGCTTCACAATATTCACTAATATCTATAAATATTTTGTTCACATATGTAATGTGTCCTTTTAAATCTGTTTTAGAGACAATAAAATCATCTTGTTGTAAATTCTTTAACATATATAAATCCCATTCTTAATTTGTACATCTAAGTACAAAAGTATAAGTTTTTAGTGTTGCAATTGTGTTGCATAAAATTATGCATGAATGATAATATGAGAGATGCTTCGTAATGATTGAAGTGCCATAATATGTTGATAGATGTGTAAAGCTTGAGAAATATTTATAAGTAAACTACCTTCCAAATTGTTTTTATAAAAACTCCTAAAATAGTTATAACGCTAAAAAGAAGGAACTCTTTTTAGCTACGCTAACCTCTCCCTAAAAATTCTCCCAAACATCACCATTATGTTTTTTTGCACCTGCAATCGTTTTAACATTTGCATTCGCATGTTGTTGTGTTACTACTGCAGGTCTTGCAGCTTGTATATGTCTGTTTTGTGAAGAGGTATTTATTTTATCTTTTCCTACGAACTCTTTAGATAATGCATCTTTTACCATAGCTTCTGCTTTTTGGATAGTTGCGTTTGCTATTGAATCTGCTTGAGCTGCTACTTTTGCGTTTTCTTGTGTCATTTGG
>CANMJR010000075.1 GCA_947498025.1 Helicobacteraceae bacterium | reverse complement strand
GAAGAGCCCAAATTCACTAAATAACTCTAAAATCGCTTATATTACGGGCTTTTTCTTTGAATTGGTGCAACCACTGGTGCAACCGTTTTTTAAATTTCTGAACCATTCTAACTTGTGTATTCTTAATAATATCTTAAAATTTATATACTGATTTATAGCAAAGAGAGAACCATTGCTATAAATAAGATTCATTACCCTTAATTTCTATATGCCTTATGCAATTTCTTTTCTGATTATGTCACGCATGAATATTGGTTCTGTTACAAGTGTTAAATCATCAAGCTTATCAACATATTTTGTTCCGATTTGTGTTACTTCTTCACTTAATTCATCATCAAAATCCAATCCAACAATATCAAGTTCTCGTCCTTTATCGCTGTATTTCCATGTAGCTCTTATACTTTTTATCTCTAACCAGTTACCACGCCCAAATATAAATGGATTAAGAACATACAGACCTACATCAATTTTTTTAAGGATTCCAAATTTTGAAAGTTTTGAAATTGTATTGTCAAGATGACCGTTTGTTACATCTAAATCCTTTGCTATTCGATTTTTAATGCCACGGCTTAAAGATATTTCATTGTTATAATTTGAGCATAATAACAGTTCATTCAAAATTGCCGAACTTGTCTTTGGTAGATTATTTAACAAACATATATCATCTAAGTACAGTTTTACATAGTTTGGCTCTTTATCTACTTTTATCTTTGATGTAGTTGTCTGTGATGTAACTTTATTAGTTTCTTTGTTTATAGTTGTGTGAATGTTTTGATACGATATTACTTTTTGACCCATTGTGTTGTTCCTCCTTGGAATTATATTTTAGCAATTAAGCACCTAAAATTACATAGATATTATGTAATATGAAAGTATAACCAAATTTAATGAGATAATTACATTAAATTTTAATATATTTTCATAAATTATAAAAACAAATGCTAATCATCTATGATTAGAACATCTTTTTAGAATGAAAATTTATAATACAATAATCAAAAAATCATAAAAACACTAATCACTATAATTAAAATACATAATCATAGTGATTATTATTGTGCATCTGTATGATTAGAAATTTTCGTTAAAAATAACTACAAAAAACCCTATAAATAGGCTTGTATTTAACTTTTAACCGTTAGTGACCTCTTCTATTATATTATGGGAATTAAATCAAACACTTCTCTCTCGCCTTGAATGATATTGAATTTCAGCCGTCTCTATTTCATAAATTGCTCGTCAATTTTGAAGTAGTGACGGCTACTGCCTACAATCTATATAATTACCAGCGTAACGAATTTTGAACTGCATCAAAACAGTTTCATGACTACATCACTAAAAAGAATTATGAAATTCTTTTGAAAATGTTATATATCAAAAATTCAGTTGCTACTACAAGACATAAATATTTTAAAAAGGAAGCACAATGTTAAATAAAATAATACTTAGCACCGCTAAGTTGGTCTGGCATCCAGCGGTTGATGGAGTAATCTCCGCAGTAATTTCACAAGTTGTACTTAGGTACTTATCACAATAAAACTTACTAAACTGTTTTGTCTATTTCACTATTGGTGGGGCATAGCCCCTTATAGCTTTGTTTTCGTACTTTTGACTAAAAGTACATATCTGAACAACTACCGAATAGACTTGTATGTATTTCTTTTAGAAAAAATGTTTATCCAATCAACGAGGTATAAAATGAAACTAACTATCAACTATATGACAAGAGCTTCCAAAGTTTTAAACTTTTCAACAGAAGAAATAGTCGAGTACGCAAAACGGGTCAAAGGGCACTTAAATAAATGTATATTAGATAATAATACTTTAACAACAAATCAGATTATCCAATCAATATTTATAATCAAAGATATTCAAGATAAACAGATAGAACGAGAAGCCAAAGAGCTTCAAATCCAAAATCCAGTTATACGAAAACATCAACATGAGATTAAATTATTAAATCATGCAGGATTAGGAGCTTCAAGGATTTCAAAAGAGCTTAGAACAAAATTCAATGCTCATGTGTCCTCTTCTACAATACAAAGATATTTAAGAGATTTGAATAATGGCGAATCTTAAGGGTGGCACATTTGAAAAGCAGAGAAGAGACATGAATTTTAAATTATTTGCACTCGGAACAAAAAAACAAGGCGATAGTCTCACACATTCAGAGGCTCTTTTAGCTAAGAGGGATATGTATTTTAATGATTTTGCGAACTATATGGAATCGCAAGGGATTGAAGATAAATGGAATTTACTTTTAAATGAAGAGAATTTAAATGGCTTCTTAGAGCATAGATTGGATGGTTTATCACTCAACAGTGCAGAAAATTATTTAAGTGGCTTTAACAGCCTATTAACCGCTTTTAAAGGGGTTAATATAACCGTCGGTGTCTCTCAAAATTATTTAAAAGATAAATTCAATGATATTAAGAAGACTACACCTAAAATTATCAATCCCGATAAGAGAGGATTGCAGTCCAACACTGTTTTAAATGATTTAAAAAATATAAGATATGAATCTTATGTTCTTGGAAAATTAATGTTAACACATGGATATAGAATAAATGAAGCAATGAAAATCGTTCAAGAGCCTCAAAGATACATAAAATCACTACCTGATGGGGATTATAATATTTCTGGTGTAAGTGGCAAAGGTGGCAAAATCTACCATGATAAAATCTTGAATCATAATGATATGCAACTCATAAAAAATATGGCTAATATTCCCTCTAAAGCTGCTTTTCATAGAGATTTAAAACAAATTGACCATAATCTAAGAGCTCACGACTTTCGGTATAGCTTTGCTAAGAATTTGTTTAATGAAAAAGTTGTAGTAGTTGGATATAAAAGAGCCTTAGAGGTGGTTTCTGAGGCATTAAATCATAATAGGAGTTCAATTACTCGATATTATCTAAATAGAATTGTTAATCAAACACAATAAATTTCAAATACATATTCGTTTAAAATCTTATAGGTATTACAACCTTTTTTATTTATATATTACAAACTTTACCGAAAAATTCTTTGGCTTTTTATCAAATTGTTAAATTTAAACAAAGATTAATATTATATATATATATATGATGATAGAGTAGCGCGTTAAAAAACAATACAAGGAAACATTGTGAAATTAAATTTAAGTGTAATGTTGGGTGCGTTATTAGTTGGTTCAGTTTTATTTACTGGATGTATTCCTGAAGCAGATTCAGAAGCTTCAAACTCAAGTTCAAGTGGGCTTACAGTAACCTTTGGTAGTGGCGGAGAAACGATTGATATAAAATGGAACAGAACCGGTTCAGTGATATATTATTCACATACAGATTTAGTTGCCTCTAACTCTACCGGTGTAGAAAAGATTGCAGGAACAAATAGCAGCAGTCAAGTGTCAATTAGTTGCACAAAAGGTGTTTATTCTTCACAATATGGACAAAGATATTCTTGCTTGGGTGACAATGAAGGGTATGGGTATTCTTTTTATTTAAAAGATAATGAGACTAACTACCTTGAAGAACGAGGTATTTATAGTGACACTGCCTATGGTCAAAAAACCATTGCAACGCTTACATCAAATGGGTCTGGGTCATATACAGTCGCTTACAAATAATAAGGTAGAAATGTAATTTCAGTGAGTTGAGCTAATTTATTTTATATTTAAACATTATGTTGCAGTTTATTAAGTTAATACGGTTTCTGAATGAGAGACCGCTAAAATTTGAATCAAACAGTACGGCAAGAAGCCTACATAAAAAAGTGTTCTCCATGGAACTTCTATTAGGGAAGTTGCATGGAGAACACTCCAAAAAAACAAAGGAAAATATATGAAAAGTAAAATAGTAGGGTTAGCGATATTAGTTGGACTTGTCTCAATGACAGGTTGTGCAGGTAAATCAGGAAACGAAAATTTAGGCAAGATGGAGACCTCTCAAATTGAGGCAGGTATCACTAAGGGTAAATCAACTAAGGCTGATGTTAAGACAATGCTTGGAGACCCAGATAAAACTGATTTTGATAACAATAGTCTCGAGAAATGGACTTATATTCACGTTCGCAGTGATTTAAAAGCAGTGAATTATGTTCCAGTTGTAAATTGGTTTGTAAGAGGAACAAATGATACAACTAAATCATTAGTTGTTATATTTGATGAAAATGGCGTCGTTAAAAATTATATCAATTCAGATGCCAAAGGTGAAACTAAGGCTGGATTGCTTCAATAATCCAGAATGCTCGGTTTGTGCCGAGCAACAAAAAAAATTATGCAAGTAGAGACATAAAATGGGGAAAATTAATTTCGTAGCAACTATATTTTTTATTTGCTTATCACTTAACGCGGATGAGACAGTTGTAAAAGATATGCAACAAGATAACAATTGCACTGCTTTTGAATTACCTCAAAAACATCAAGAGACAAAAGGGATACCACAAAAAGTTAAAGCCTTCTTTAATGGTATAATTGATGATTTCCAAGAGTTTGGAACTGACAATAATCTTATAGATTCAAAAAAATAGCGTACTATTTCTTCTTCCTGAAACCAACACATAATAAAATTTTCACTTAATCTTAATATTATTATCTCTGGCAACACAATTCAAGAATTACTTAATTACTCATAATATTCATTAAATTTAATTTTCAATGTATCCAAATTCAAATTCTCATAATGGCATTTACAAATCATCTCATATTTCACTTTTGGTCTAAATTTCCCATATCGGCTTTGACCTTGTGAACTATTCTTATGCCCCGATAAATAGTCAAGGATTCCGTCTTCGATTAGCCCTTTTAAGCTTCCACTGAAATTATGTCTAAATGAGTGTAAATCAAGCAGTATCTCTTTGTTTTTAAGCTTTGTAAGCGTTTCTTGATTTAACCATGTTTTCTTATCATCATTATATCTTTTGCCGTACGCTTGACCGTATCCCTTTTTGGCTGTGTGATACAATTCTTGAAAAAGTCTTTCATAGCCTTTTTTTCTTTGACTTTCTATAAACTTTAATATGCCTAATTCTATTAAAATCGGGTGTATAGGGATGGTTCTTTTGCTTTGAGCGTTCTTTAACTGTTGGTCTGGAAACTTGTCTTCTATTCTGAAAAAATGTATTCCGTCCTCTTCCGTTATCTGCTCCAAATATATTTGGGCTATTTCATTTGAACGACAACCTGAATACAATAAGATAAGTGGCATCCAAACATCACTTGGACGCTCTTTTAAGCTCTCTTGTAACTTACTTGTATAAACTGCACTCGCAAATAAATCATTAAGCTGTGAAGAGTAATACTCTTTTCTTTTATCATCATCAGAAGATGCACTTAAATTACTTTTACTTTTCAATCTATTTCTATCTAAGAGCTCATTCTCGACTGCATAGTTTAAAAAACTATTAATGTTGATAACTTTATTTGCAAGGGTGCTTTCGCCTATTGTTGGATAGTTCTCTTTCTTTGAGATTGCGATAATCTCTTTATAAGTTTTTGTAGCATAGAGACTTTTATATTTGTTTCCGTCTGGTAAGAATAAAATATCTTTCGCAAATGCTTCAAGTTCTTCATGTGTGAAGTCGATTAAATACTCTTTATCTATAAGATTTAATAATATTGAAGTATCTCTAATTGTGCGTTCTTTCTCTTTTGAAGTTAAGGTTGCTTTGAAATTTTCAAAAACTTCTTGAGCAGTTTTTGAGTAATATCTTTCATCTATTGAACTTTTTTCTTGCACGATTGGTGTTGGTGTGGGGACTTGATAAGGTGCATTGTAGAGAGAGATAACTTGCCCTATATCCATACCATTTAAGTAAGTTGGGCTTTGTAAAGGGGTTTCCACTCTTTGCTCATTTCGTGCTTTATCTAAATGTAAAATCTCTATCTCTCCCTTAATTACTTCATCTATATATCTATTTTGATTTTCTTTTGATAAAGCCTTAAAGGTATCTATAAACTTTTGTCTCATGTCACTATTTGTGACAATGTTTGTGTATGTAAACAGCTTATCTGATGAATAAAGAGAGTTCGTTAAATTTGAGATAGCTTTTTCAATTGCTTTGGGATGACTACCAAGTCGCTCATCGCCATTTTTTGTTGTGTATTTGTAGGTTTGTTCTCGTTGTTGCGAGTAAGAGCTATAATCATCTTTTGCCTCTTGTACATACTCTTTAATTGTTGCTTGTATTAAATCTACCTCTTCTTCAAAACTCACGGTCATATCCTTAAATAATGGTGTTATACGAGCGTTTATTATAGCAGTTATGAAATTAGCTTCTGATTTATTGTCAGTTTGTAATGATATGACTAAATTCTTTCGTGTTGTGGGTAACTTTCTTTTGTAGTGGAAAGTGTTTCTGTGTTGTGTGAGGTATTGCATTTTGCCTTTTTGGTGCAACCGTTGGTGCAACCAAACAATAAAAAAGCCAAAATCATTGATAATTTAAGATAAATTAGTTTATGAAGTATCGTATTATAGGGGTTTAAAGAGAGTTGATGGTGCGGATGGGGAGAAAACACAGATGAAGCACCCAGCATTAGTGCAGATGCTAAGAGAAGTATCTGCACATTACGACCATGGTGATTCTAATATGGCAAACATTTTTCAACGTTACGGATTCGGTCGTGAAATAACCGATGTCATAGACGAAATTGAAAAAAGTGGAGTTGAGCCGGTTAAGGCATTAACGCGAGGTGTTGATAGCTTGGAAATGCGTCGTGTTCGTGTTCGTGGTGACTATGCGATGCTGCTCCAAGAGGTGCCGAAATGGCTGGCAATAATCGTTCTGATAAGCATTATGTTTATTGGTTCGCTTTCTTATTTTGATGC
>CANMJR010000074.1 GCA_947498025.1 Helicobacteraceae bacterium | reverse complement strand
GGCAAAATGGAACTCATCATTCCGCACACAGAAAAACTCTCCATTGCAAAAGCAAAATTTCTGAACGAAAACACGATACTTCTGGCACTTCTAAGTAACGATATAATCTCTTATGATATTAAAAACAAAAAACAGAACTGGAAAATTCAAGTTTCTCAATCCAAATTTTCCAACTTTGCTCTGAATGAAAATAGATCAGAGGTAGTGGTGGCGGATGAGAGCGGTATTCTTAAACTTTACAACACTTCAAACGGCTCTTTAATAAAAACTTTTAGCGGGCAAAATCTCGACAATGTTTTTCAAGTTGCTTACAAAAATAGCATCATTGCAACAGCGGGACAAGATAGAAGAGTCGTAATTTATAACGCTAAAACAGGCGCAGCTTACTACAAAACGGCACAGTTTCTAATCTACAGCGTCGGGCTCTCTCCAAGTGCAAATATAGTCGGGTATTCAAGTGATGAGAACAACAATGTTACTCTATTTGACACAAACACAAAGAGCGAAATAGGCAGATTCGGCGCAAATGAGATGACACTCTCAGCTATACTTTTTATAAATGAAAATGAGTTTATAGTATCAAGTGACGATAGTAAAATAAATCTTTACAAAATTAAGTAGAGGATAAAATATGCAGTATAATGAATCTGAATTTTTAATAGAAACGGTAGTTCCAGAGCATGAGTTAATCATCTCTAGGACAGATTTAAAGGGAAACATTACCTATGCAAATGAAACATTTTGTGAAATAAGCGGATACGAAGAGAGTGAACTTCTAGGGCATTTTCACTCCATGGTCCGTCATCCGGACATGCCAAGCTCCGTATTTAAAGAGTTGTGGCAATTCATTCAAGATGAAAGACAGTGGACTGGCGTGATCAAAAATATTCGCAAAGATAGAGGTTTTTACTGGGTAAAAGCGATAGTTTCGGGTGTCTATAAAGATGGCGTTTTAGTTGAGTACAAGTCACTTCGAACACCTATTAGTTACAGTGATAAACTAAAACATCAAAAACTCTATGATAAAATACGGGGAGAGAACGGCGAGCAAAGAAGAAAGATAATTTACGAATAGAATAGATTAAATAAAATTAAGGAATAAAAGATGAATATCTCAAGCATAGTAGTTCAAACGCTACCAAAATATCTGGATGAAGTTGTCCAAAGTTTAAAAGATTGTGGGGCATGTGATTACCACATGCATGATGAAAAAGGTCGAATTATCATTACCATCGAGGGTGACGGAGTTTCAGAAGAGCTTAAAAAGCTAAAAATAATAGAGGAGATTCCACATGTCATAGCCGCTGACATGCAGATGGCGTACAGCGAAGATGAGCTCAATGCGCATATGGAAGTGATAAACAACTCAGATGTAGTGCCAAGAATGCTCAACGACGACTCAATAAGAGCTAGTGACATAGTTTATAACGGCGATTTAAGAAAAAAAGATTTAGAAGGTTTTGCTCAATCATTTGATAAAGCGGGTAAGAAATAGATGGAAGTCATCTTTGAGTCTTGTATAAAAGTGGATGAAAGAGGAGCGTGGTTCATTGAGCTCAAAGACACCCGTTCCGGTAGGGTTGAAGTTTGTCTTGATATGGATGAATACTCTCAAAAAGTTGAAGATTTCGGGGCTGCATATGGGGGCGAGATTAATGAAGTAGTATGGAGCAAAGACGAAAATGTTCCGCCCTATGCCATGGATGAGATACGGCTAGAGATGGCAAGGCTCCAACAAGAGATAGAGCCAAAAGAGTAGTTCAAGATTCCGACCCATGCAGAGTCACTGATGCTCCTCCAAGCCGCCTATGCGTCAGTTTACCGAAAGTTTTAAGGTGGCGAATGACACAATTTTGTGACACCCTTTTTTGTAAAAGTGGAGATTCATTCGCAGGGGTGTGGTTTCAAATCCCGCCTTGTATTGTGGATTTCTTAGAGAGGTTTAGATTCGTTCTCTCTGATCTAGTTTCTATAAAACTCCAAAAGAGTTATCCCGATTTTTTGTAAAAACTTTTCAAATTCTTCTTTTGTCTGTTCATTAAATTCAAACACTCTAACCGCCCTAAAAGTTTGAGCTTCTGAGAGTTCAATCATGTTAGGGCTTCTTCCACTGCCTACAATTCTCATGCTATTTACAGATTTGCCCGTTTCTTTCGAAATGCTTTCTCTCATCTTCTTAAATTCTTGCAGGCAGTAGTCGCTATTTTCGCTCCAAAACTCTGCAAAATAATCTCCAACTTCTAAGGAAAACACATCACTGTTTTCATAACCAAAAAGAATGACATTTACTGAATCATCGGAGGCTTTTGAAACAATTTTAGTTTTAATCAGCAGAGTTGCTTCATGATTAACTGCCGAAGAAATTTCATCGATAATATGCTTGTAACTCTCTACCGACTCCTCTTTAAGCATCTCAATTATGATAAAAATAGATTTTGCTTTTGTAATATCGTATTTCATCTTTCCGTAATAACTAATCTTATTTTCAATATCTTCGCGAGAAAATTTATATGGAATAATTGTGCCCTTAAGTTTTAAAGCTGCAATAAAGTCATCTTCTAATCCAAGCTCACAATCACCGCCAGCCACCTCAAGTATCTCTTCTTGTGTGATGCATGGGATATTTAAAGGATTAAGGAGTTTTTGGAGTTTTTTCATTGTAAATCACTTTTATAAATAGATTTCAGCTCATCTGATGTTATATCTAATCCTACTTTTTTTAGTCTGCCACTTCTCTTGTTATATAATTTTTCAATTGCCTCATTTATATCATTTACGGTTCCATTATGCATCATTCTATGACATGTCGGGCAAAGAGAAATAATATTTGCCGGAACATCTAAATCAAAATTAATAAAGCTTTCTTCGCTTACTCTAAGTGGTACTAGATGATGAGCCTCTACATAATTAGAATTTGAAACTCTTGAAATAAAAGTATTATGATTTTCATTTAATTCGCATTTGTAATGAGCCAATTCTAAAGCATATTTTGCTACCGATGGGCTTCTTGGGTAGTGTTGACTTCCGCCTACTTCAACTAGGTCTTTTTTTAACTCCGCTCTATCTTCTGATATTTTGCTGCGAGCGTTTTGAACATCATCTTGATATGATTCATCATTATTTTCATCATAGATAAATGATGAAAGGGTATTTAAAAAAGCCATAGCATCATCGGTTTGCTCATCTTTTAAAGTTCTATACCCTCGAGGTGCATAGTTACTTTTAAATCCTACCGCTTCATTAAAATCACTCAATGGTATGCTGACATAGCTAATATTATTGTTCCAAATATATCTTAATGGATAACCTTTTGATGTTTTAAAATCTTCTGCTAATGCTTCTATTGTCGCTATTGCAAAAATTTCATTATCTTTGGTAAATAAGACTGTGTCACCAACACTCTCTTCCCATGTTTTTCTGTACTTTTCATCTTCTGCCCAAGATGCCCATCCTTCTCTAATAAAATCTTCTTTAGTTGATTCTCCTGTTGGCTGCAATATAATTCTTAACATTTGTTTTCCTTTGTATTTTATGTATCGTTATCTTCTTCTAAAACATTTTTAAATTTCAATTTCTTCCTCTTTTGTCATGGTGATTTTATTTTTATCACTCTTCGTCCAATTTTCGTCAATCCAATTTGAGACTTTCATCAACTCATGTTCAGCATCTATATAATTGTATTTTCCATCAAGACTGACATACTTCTTTTCCCATTCTTTAAATTCTGCATCATGCAATACTCTTAGTTCAAAATGTAATATTTCATGATAGAGCACAAATTCAATCACATATTTAGAAACAGCAGGTGAGCATAAAATGCTGTTAATCTCAATCTTATCTTTATTTTCGACTATACTTTTTGTGTACATATTTACACCTCTAGCTATACCAAAATAAGATTTATATGCCCGTTTAGTCCAAGTTGCTTTTTTTGGCGCATATTGGATATTAGTTATTCCTAAAGTTTTGCGTACAATTTCTGATGCTGATTCATACAGTTCATCTATATTGTGAATTGTATTGAACTCCTTTTCATTAACATATCCGTACTGACTCAATTTCAGTACCTCTTCGTCGTAATATTCTATTTTTCCTGCTTTAGTAGCTTCACCAAAAAAAATATCGATTCTGCCATGAACTTCATCTCTAAAGTACGGCAATGTTGGATATATCCACCTAATATCATCATTTTCGTATGATTTTCTAGGATTAAAAGTTTCGATGTTTTGGGTATCTTTTCTGACTATCTCATCAATCATATCATTGACTCTATCAATTGTCTCAAAATCACTTTCTACAAACTCCACATCATTACTATCTGATTTTACATAGTCATATAATATGGATAATATCCTGTCACTTACAGGTATAAAATTTTCAGCTTCTTTAAAATAGTTTTCTTTTGTTGTGCTCATCCACTCTGTTTTTTCTAAAGTACCATCTATTGATTGTTTGGAGCCAAAAAAGTTATCATAACAATTTTTTTGAAACTTATATATTGGAATGGTTTCTACTGATTCCTCTTCATCAGAGAATCTCAATATATATTCTCCTATTGGTATTCCGTAGCTAGGCAATACTTTTGTACCTTTTAAATGTTCATTATTCTTCCAAGTATCAAGGATGTCTGACATGATAACTCGAGTATTATTTTGTGGTAAATTGACTTTTTGTGTAATAAAGTAGAACTTTTCCTCATTTTCTTCATGATTAAAGTTTGTTCTGCCAACTTCGCCTGCAAAACTAAATTGTTCTTTTGCATCAAAACTCCATAGATAACCATTTGGTTCTGCATCTACTCTATTTCCGGCTAGCTTTTTACCCAGCAAATAACAGCACTCTTTGCCGGCATATTTTTCTGAATCAAAAGGTAAATCCTTTATAGTTGCATAATTTAGTAGTGAGTTCCTGTATCGCTTTGTAATATTTCCATTCTCGTCTTCTAGGTCATGTATCTTTTTGAGCTCTTCTTGTATCTCGTTTATTGAATACTTCTTATCATTCCAAAAATCAACATGTATGCTTTTTTCAATATATATATCTTCATAACCGGCATCATCAAAAATACCTCTCAAAGATAGAATATCAAAGTTAGTAATATTATCTGCAAATGTAACTATATTTGCCTCTTTTGTTCCTCCGCTGGTGGCTTCTCCCCTTAATGCTCTGCCAACCATTTGAGTAAAGAGTGTCTCACTTCCTACAATTCTAGTGATAAACAGATTTTTAATCATCGGAATATCACTGCCTTCTGTCAAAATTGCTACATTTATTAATAAGTTAAGATTGCTCTTATTGTCTTTAAATTCTTTTATTATTGCATCATTACCATCTTTTTTGCTATGCATTACTTCACAGTTGACATTTCTTGAAATAAACAATGCTTTTAGATTCTCGGCATGTTCTATATTGACAGCAAATAGTAAAGTTTTATCTGTTGCAAATGAATGCAAATAGGTATCCACAATTAATTGATTCCTTTCTACACTACATATTAATTGTTTATTTAAATTGTCTTCTTTTTCTTTTTCGCTTTTTCCCGATGCTTCTATTGAGATGTGGGTTGGTATTTCATACAATCTTGGACGACTTAATATTCCACTTTTTATTAATTCAGATGTAGCTATTTCAAATAGTGGTTTAGCTTTGTCATAAAATTCAATTAACTTTTTTTCTGTCTTAGAATTACTATTGATTGGCGTTGCGGTCAAGCCTAATATTTTAAGTTTCTTTAACTTTCCATCTTCTTTTAATCGTCTAAAATAACCATCTGTATTTTTATTATTAGTCAATTTACCGACTAATTTTTCATAAGTTGGGGCTGTACTGTGATGTGCTTCGTCAACTATTACAAGTAGTTTTTCGACATTATTTTTTCTTCTGCCATCATTTATAGCTTGTTTTAAAAATTTCATTTTATGAGAAATTGATTGTCTTGTAACTATGACGATATCATCGTCTTGAAAGTTAATATCTCTTATTTTTGAATGTTCTGATTCATTAGAAACAATTCTAACTCCTAAAGAGTTTTTTTGGCTCAAATCAACTAAACCTACAAAATCTATAAATGTGTCATGGGCTTGTTGAATCAACATCTTTCTATGTGCAAGCCATAGAATTTTATAGCCATCATTTATAGCTTGATTGATTGCCCATGTAACTGAAACTCTTGTTTTTCCACCGCCAGTAGGAAGAACTAAAAGTCCAGCAGTTCTGCTGTCATCGTTTAAGAATTTTGTTAAATTATCATATGCTTCCAGCTGATAATATCTCTTGTCATTTTTATTTCGTTTTAGTTCACTTTTTTTAAAATTTTCTGCATTGCTACTCATTACAGATGTTTTTAAATTAATTCTTCCTTTCACTAAATTTCCTTTTTTGTTTTAATTGAAAATTTTATCATTATGCACAGACATCTTCATGTCCACCAATAACTTTAAATTTCACTTAATAACGATTATACGCTGTTAAAATTAATATAGAGTCAGTTGTTTAAAAACTCCTTTACATCCTCTTGAATCTCTTTGTGCAGCTCAATTGGGCGTAACACTTTGATGTTTGGCAGCCAATATTTTATGATTGGGATGATTTCATTTTTGTGCGTTACCTGCAGAGTGATGGTCATGTTTCCCTCTTCGTCCATATCCTTATAGCGTTGCGACTTGGTGATTGGTTTTCATTGAAAGTATTTTGCTATGGATGCATCTATCAACAGTTCCACCTCAAAACTGCTGACAGACTTACTCAGCCGCTGCTTAGAGTTGATGCGGATGGTAAATTTGACAAGAAGGGTAAATTTGCTCCGGTTTCATGGGAAAGAGCTTTTGATGAGATGGAATTCAACATCAAAAAAGCACTTAAGTCTGGTGGTCCTGAAG
>CANMJR010000073.1 GCA_947498025.1 Helicobacteraceae bacterium | reverse complement strand
TCTCATCGCTTGGGTTTACGACTGTAATGAGAGAGCTGATAGATACATTTGCATCTCCTTCAGTATAAGTGATATTTGCACCTTCTAAGTTAGTTAAAGAGAGTTTTGCGAATGTTGTAAAATCCCAATTTCCTTTAACGGTGATTCCTACGTAAGAGTTTGGCGTTGTTGCTCTATCTTTTATAGCTCCTGCAGCTATCTCTACATAAAATTTAGTATTAAAATCTAAGTTATTTGTAGGGTTGATTGTAAGTGTGGAGTTTGCTATAGAGATTCTGTCACTTGTATTTACATCAAATGTTTCAAATGTTGTATCATTTGCATCGTATTTGATTACGATGTTTCCGCTTCCTGCTTGAATCTCTTCATTAAATACAACACTGAGGTTCGAGTCTATTGCAGTTGTCACATTTCCGTCGGTTGGAACGAAAGTTACTGCCAAAGGTGCCGTAGTGTCGGGCTGTGCCGTGAAGGTGATATTCTGCCCTGCTCTTAAATTTCCTACATTGTCTTCAACATCTGCATAGGCTAGATAATAAGCTAAAGATTCTGTTAAATCACTTGTCGGGTTTATGGTTATAATCTTTTTAGTTGCGTCTATGGTTGCACTGAAGGGTACATCTGTTCCACTGCTGTTTGTCTGTTTGAGAGTGATGAGAGAAGCTACATTCGCATCTGTTATATTGCTATCATCCGTGTTTCTTACTGCTTCATTGAATGTGATAGTGAGATTATTGTTTTTAGGATGGTTTGCAGCATTTGCTGGTGAGAATATTGTAGTCGGGGCTGTTGTGTCAACCGTAAAGCTAGGAATATTCAGGGTTGCACTTGGGTTACCGTTTGCATCCGTTACCACAATCGTACAGTTTGAGTAGGTTCCGTCTGCTAAAGAGTTAAGTGTGATAGTATGATTCCCTGAAGTAACCGCTCCTTCGCTTGCACTTGCGCAACTCCCCGTTACATCTAAAGTTCCGGCTTCGGTTGTATTAAAAACATAATCGGGTGTTGCGTTTGCCGTCGGTGTAGTGATAGGTGTAACTTCTGTAACTATCGGCAGGATTGCATCTTTACTTACGGTATCGGTTGCGTTTATTCCTACATTTCCTGTCGGGTCTGTAAGGGTAACTGTTAAAGTGAGTGTGCCGTCATCCAAACCTGAGAGGTTTAGAGCAGTTATGGCATCTTCTCCGGTTGCTATAGTTCCGGTTCCGGTTACTGCCGTAGTTGCTCCGTTTGCATCATCTATGGAGTAGTTATAGGTTGTTCCTACTTCTGCGGTTGCAAATACAAAGGCTGCGGCTGATTTGTTAGAGTTTTTAATCGGGTCGGTTGTAAAGTTTACGCTGTATCCGCTTGGAGCTGTTTTATCAAAGGTAACTGAACCTCCGCTTGTAACTGCTGAGACTTGTGTGCCTGCGTTTGTGGCAACATCGCTGAAGTTGATTGTAAAGGGTATAACTCCCTCTGTGTCACCTGTTAGCATGGTGAAAGTTGCCGCGAAGTTATTTCCGCTTGGGTTTGTGACTGTTGCTGCATGTCCTGCGATTGTAACTGTCGGTGCGGCAGTTAGGGTTTCGCTTGCTACTATTGTAAGTGTTATGATGTCGCCTGTTTTTGCTTTGGTGGTGCTTGTGTTGTTGGAGGCGATTGTTGCTGTTGTTAGGGTCGGTTTGTGTGCATCGATTGGGTCGGCTGCTTGTGCTATTGCAGTTGTGTAAGCCGTGCTTGTATTTCCTGCGCTATCTTTGAGCGTAAAATTAATTGGAATATCACTTCCGCTTAGTACATCCGTTCCGCCCTCTGTTACTGTAAAAGTTGCCGTGTAGGTTGTGTCATTGGTTTTAGTCAAACTTCCTAGTGTAAATCCGCCGATTGTTCCCGTGATTGTCCCGCTTCCCGTAGTGTAATTATCCGTATCGCTTGTTACCGTGATAGTTGCTGTTACCGTGCTTCCTACTTTCATGGCGGCGTTTGGAATGCTTACTGCGCTGATTGTCGGGGCGGTGGAGTCGGCTGGAGTTAAAGTTGTTGCATCTACTTTTACTACACTTGTTTGAACATTTGGTGTGCCTTCATCATCTTGTGCTACAAAATAGACATCATAAGCCGTACTTGCACTCAGTCCAGTTACTGCTGAAAAATTGCTTGTAAATGGAGTGCTACCTACCGCTGAATTTCCACTTTTTAGTGCCGCACTTCCTGATGAATCGTTTCCTGCTTTTACTTGTGCTACACTTGGAGCTGACGCTCCGTTTGCTACAACCACATAATAGATTGTTCCACCCTCATTGATAGAAGCCGATGGGGTAAATCCGCTTGTAGTAACCGAACCTACTGATGGAGCGACATCGAATGTCGGGGCGGTAATGTCGGGATTGCACTCTGCGATAAACCCTATCATAAAATTTGCATTGCTATCAATACCTATCTCTTGCCCGCTGGTATATGGCGATCCATCAACGGTAAGAGCGACGTCTGCAAGCCATACATTAGTGTCAACCCAGTGTGCCCATTGCGTTGTTCCGTCTGTACCAATAATTGTACCAGTAGTTTGATACGGGAGGCCATTAGTTCCCGTACACGCCAAAACCTCCGTCAACCCCTGCATCCCCTCTATCGAGAGTGCTGTAAGTTTTTCTACTTCTCCATTGCTCCATTCTAAATCCCAGTTACCGCCTAATCTTGTAGAGCCGGTTGCATCAATAGAAGCGGCAACATCTGCTTTTGTAATCTCTGCCAACTCATTTACAAAGGCTTTTCCATCATCGCCTTGTGCGACATTACACCCTAGAAGTTTTATATCTCCATCTCTGCTAAGATAACTTCCTAACTCTTGCCATTTAGCTTTGTTGGTTTCTAAACTCTCTTTTGTGATTGTTTTATTACCAAAATGGAGTTCTGCATTTGAACCATGTGAGATGATGTTTAAGCTCTCAACACTTCCTAGTTTTTTGAGTTCGCCTATCATGGCATCGAGTGGATTGTCCTCTTTTTTGAGAAGTAAAACTGCACCCTCTGTGACATTGGATGCTATTATTTTCCAATCTTTTATGGAAGTATCTATCACGGTTAAGCTTTTCGTTTTATGTTGCGGCATGTAAGCTACATCTGAGTCATCATCGAGCATTACACTGTTTACAGCTAAAGGTGTGTAGTTGTTAAATGTCGGCTTATTTGTTATGAAATGTAGCGATGTAAGTTTTTGTTGTTCTTCACTCGCTTTTTCTAATGCTTGAGAGGAACTATCATCATCTATATTTGCAATACTCAAACTGCTTTGTACTTTTGAGATGTTGAAATGGGGGGGGGGTAGAAGCCTCAAGCGGCGGTGTTTGAAAGAGTGCAAGCGCTGTTGCAAATGTCAAACTGGCTGCAATATTTTTAAACCACGAGACATCTCCAAAAGCTTTTCTTAATCTTTTGAGGCTTGGCTTATTTAGGTTGTCATTTGTATTTACCGCTTTTTTATCTAACTGTTCCAGAACAGAACCTATCGCTCTTCTTTTGGCTCTGCTTTGAAGCAGTACATCATCGACTCTATACTTTTGAAACAGTGTAGAGTAATAACTCATGGTGTCTAAACGGACTTTATAATTCATCTTTATTCTCCTTATTTGATTTGATTTCATCTTCTTTTTTGATTACCCAGTGCGAAAACTGCGGTGTTATGAGTGCAGGATTTTGCCCTGTCATGTTTTGGTTCATGATGTTTACTCTCTTTGCATTTGGGATAAAATGGACATCGTATATCTCCTCTAATTTATCTTCATAAAAAATCTCTGCTACTTTTTCTTTTGTCTCCAAATGAACAACTATCACACCTGCATGGAGTTTTTTTCTTGCTATGGGCAAATCTCCGAAAGTGTGTGATTTTCTGAGTTTGCTGACTCCTATAAAAGCGTAATTTTCAAAAAAACTCAGACCTCTTATAAAACCGTCAACTTTGATTATTTTCTCTTGTTCTCCTGTGGTTCTATTGACTTTTATCAGCTCTTCTGTTGCTGAGAGAAGCACATAAAGTTCATTTTTATAAAGCCTTGGCGAGTGTGGCATGGGGAGATTTTGGGCTAAAAATTTCTCTTCTTGAATGTCATAAAGAAATCCGCCCGTGAGTTTGTTCATTCTCCATCCGCCCGGCTCTGTTGTTTGACCAAAAGCCGTAACATAACGGATATTTTGATTTTCGTCTGTACATGCACCGTTAAGATGACATGCATCGCCACCCACAAGTTCTTTTATAAAAGGAGGTTGCCATAGAGGCTCAAAAGAGTTGGTGTTGCTTACTTTTACTAAACAACTGTAGGAAGTGTTTACCGCTATGAGTCCTTGATTTGAGAAGACTACATCATGTGTATCGATGTAGCTTGTAATGTTTTGAGCTATGGGGTAGTAAAGAGCATCATAAGTATTTGGTTTAGTCGGGTAGGACGAAGCCAACTCTTTTGAGTCTTTAAAAAAAGTTATGTTTGTTCTTAGCGCCATCGCCATCATGTCGCCAAAAAAAGCTACACCCATAGGTCTATCAAAATCTCTTACAAGTTGAGAGATGTTTGCACCATCACTGCTCAACATGATAACTTTACCTGTTTGGTAGGTCGTGAGCATGATTGTTCCGCCTAACTTATTTAAAAGCTCCGGAAAATTTGGTGTATATCTTGCCTGAAATGGGTTCACTTATTTTTCCCTTTAGTTTTTGTTATTTCTACAATTTATTTGGATGCAATAAAAACAGCCGTAATACGGATTTTTATACTATTTTCGGGTCTCTTTTGGTCTCAAACAGTAAATCTTTTTGTAGTAATTCACCTAACATTTTGACAGCTAAATGATAACATTCAAAGTTCACGCAAAGTTCATTCTGAAATCATATTTTAGCAATTGCCAGCAAAAATTTAACTTATTTTTCCGATTTTGGAATGAAATAATACAACCGTAATGTTGCAAAAATGTTGCAATTTTAGCTCTCAAAACGGCAAATCTTTTTGTAGTAATTCACCTAAAATTTTGACAGCTCAATTGTAACATTCAAAGTTCACGCAAAGTTCATTTTGGAATTATTTTTTTTAACAATTCATCAATAAAACATGAGCAAACTATCTTTTTTATGGAAAGTTTCTCATTTTAATGTTTTGTAAAGCTCTAAAAATAGCTAGACGAGGTTGACTTAATACTTACTTCTACTTCATCAATAAAAAGTGGGCATTAGATAATAAGTTCTAAACCATCAATAAATCTAAAATCTTTTAAATTCAAGGTATAGAGTTTTAACTTATGATTTATTGCAGTAGCAGCAATTAAACTATCCGGTATTGCTAAATTATGGCTCTTCGCGTATTCAAAAATAAGTTCCGTAGAAATACCGGATATATTTTCATTCAACTCAATCACTTCAAAAATTGATATAAATTTTTTGAGATTAAAAAGTTCTGCCTTATTTAATGCACCATAATAAAGTTCCATAACGGTAATAGAACTAATGCAAAAAGTTGTTTTAAAATTCTCCAACTTACTAATAACAGTTTGATTACCTTTTAATATTTCAATTAAAATATTAGTATCTAAAACTATTTTTTCCAAGCAGATTCTCTGATGGTTTGAATATCTATATCTCTATCTTTCCATAAACCGGAAAATTCAGAGAATGAACCCTTTTTTTCTTTTGGCAATGTTTGAATTTCTATATCCTCTTTTTTAAAAGATGATAAAAAATCTAAGATTTTTTGAGATAAAGATTCATTTTTTATATTTAATGAAATGTGCATATAAATTTCCTTTCTCTGTATGATTGCAATTGTATCAAAAGATTGCTCAAGTATGAAATTCTACTGGAGAAGATGCCATAAGAACACTATAATAGGTTGCATTTTGAATGACTTTACTAACAAAAATGGAGATTCATTTAAGTGCCGGTCACCACCTTTTTATGTTTATTCTTAAAATTATAAGATACTGACAATAAGCTATCTTTTTTTATGGAGGGCATGATACTATTCCTATATCAAATGATACAAATGTTATATCACTAAGGGAGATGAAATGTTAGAAGCACTCTTTGGCACAAAAAATAGAGAATTAACCATGCAGTACCTTTTGGTTTTTAAAGAGGGTTATGCAAGAGAAATTGCTAAATATTTTGATGTGAATTTGCCATCCATCCAAAATCAATTAAAACATTTTGAAGATAACGGTTTAGCCTTGAGTAAAATGTCAGGTCGAACGAAAGTCTATTTTTTAAATCCAAGATATGCCTTTCTTGTCGAACTCACGGCACTTCTTGATAGGGCAAGGTTATACTATAAACCTGAGTTAAAAGAAAAATTTGAGATGCAAAGAAAACGTCCGCGAAGACCGGAGAAACCTCTATGAAAATACAAATCAAAGATATGAATATAAAAGAGCTGGGTGGATTTAGATTTGATTAACCAATATAACGAACAGTTTAAAAAAATACATGCGGTGATGAAAGAGGCAGGGTTCAAAGAACATAATAAATATTTTGTCCATGAAGATACAAAATATTTTATAGAATTTCCATCAGGTCCTTTGGGAGTTGGAGATGCTCCCGTAGATGAAATAGCTGAAATCGACACCGAAGCAGGAGTGTTACGGTTATTAACTCCAACTGATTGTATCAAAGATAGACTTGCCGCTTATTACCACTGGGATGATGAGCAATGTTTAGCACAAGCTATTTGGGTAGCACAACAGAATACCTTTAATCTTGAATCTATCAAAGAATGGTCTATAAAAGAAGGCTCAGAAAAGAAATATCTGATTTTTTTGCATCTTTATGAAAACCCTAAAACCTAACCCCAAACCCCACCTCACCGCCAACCAGATTATCTATTTTTGAGTGCATTGAGGCATTATCTTTTATCTCAATGCTATTCGTAAATATGTATCTTACTCCTACAGTAACATAAGACCAGCTGTTTATGTCGTAATTTACTCCTGCTCTTATGTTTAGAATCTCTTT
>CANMJR010000072.1 GCA_947498025.1 Helicobacteraceae bacterium | reverse complement strand
CTTTATGAATATTTATGCCTACATTCTGAGCGTTAAAAAGAATGGAATCAATATTATGCAAGCTCTCCTAGATGCTATGAATGGAAAACCTTTTATGCCTCTTGTTTGTAAAAGTCCTACTTTTTAGTGGGTAGGTGAGTGGTTACCTTTTTTCAAAAGTTATTTTCAGAATCGATACGGCAAATTATTATTGCCCGTTTCTTCCTATTGACAATACGCCTGTTTATTCTTAAAAATTGTACAATGTTAAAAAATAACTTAAGGATATTAAAATGGCTGAATATGTAGAAACCGGATATAGCGAAAATTACACTGAGGGGGACACTGTTGTCGCTCCTCCCGTTGTTCCTGTTGAGGGAACTGTTCCATGTGACTTAACCGCCGTAATGGAACTCTTAAACGCACTCGTTGCAAAAAACGCTGTTTTAGAACAAAAACTAAACGACATAAAATCAATCGTAAACAGTAATAATTTCAAATTAGAATCACTCCCGACTATGGAATATATTAACACGCAAATTCCTTTTGTGGATGATATGGGTATAAAAGCATTTCCTGTTGGTACTAAGGTTAATGTTCAGGGTTTTAAGGGTGTTTGTGAGGTTCTTAGTTCTAAATATTTACCTTATGAAGCATATACGTATATTATTGTTTATACTGTTTCTTATACAGTTGATGGAGTGACTAGAATTTCTGATTTTTCTGATAGTCAAGTTTTTGAATATGTCCCTAAAGAGATACCTTAATGGGTGCTTTTAATCCTGTTTCTACTGAATTTATTCCTGATAGGTCTTTACAGCAAAAATTTGATGCAGAATTAGCCCAAAGAACTGCCACAGTAACCCGTACCCCGTTCACTCCCTCATCCTACAACGCTTCGATTAAAACTCCAAGCTTAAGCGGTTTAGCTCTCCCCGCTATGATAGGTTTCGAGGGTTTAAAAATGGCTATCGCCGCCACAAAAAAATCATACGAGGAAAAAATTGCTGAATATGGTTTAAATAAACCAAGCGGTGGTACATCAGAAACTCCGACAACTCCTCCGCCTCCTCTTGATGCTCCGACCGCTCCTTCTCCCGTTCCTTTTGTTACTCCGCCTTACGATAATAACGGTATAAATCTCATTTCCGTTTTACAAAAGTCCGGCTCAAATATTAACAGTGTTGCCGATGCAATATCTCATTCTAGCACCGAATCTTTAAAGGGTTTCAATTATATTGCCGAATCTATCATGTACAGCAATAGCTTAATGATTAGCGGTCTTGAAATACTCAATACAAGCATTCAAGATTTAACCTCTGCTACGATTTTAGCAAGCGACACCGCCGTTGCTTACAAAGAGTTAGATTTAAATAACTCCGCTTCCGATATGGAAGTCAATCAAGCCTATAGAGATTCTACATTCTCAGTTCTTGCCGATATTTCAACCTCGCTTAACGACATTGCCTCTAAAAACAGTCTTTCGGTTAATATTCCTTATCCTATCGATATTTTCAGTTCTGCTGGTGTAGATATTAAAAAGAGTGAAAGCGAAACTGCTTTGGTTAATGCAAAACTCGACATGACGACTAAAAATTTAGAGAATCATACAACCGCAACAGACTTGTTAAATAAAAAGTTAGAACACATCACTTTTGAGACTACAGAGTTTCAAGCTCCGTCTTATGAGGGGAACGACATTCCATCTGCGACACCTCAAACAATGAGAGCAATAAAAGATGCACATGTTGCCAAAAAGAACAATGATGAAAATACCTTTGAAGTAGAACCTGATGATTATGAGGACATGTTTGCTATGCCTGATATTACCGAAATTTTCACATGGTTTAAAGAATCTGATAGGCTTAGAGAAGTCACTAGTAGCGTAGGAGGTACTGCATGAGTTTAGGCTCAATAGGCGAAAATTCTGCAAGTGAGTTTTTTGAAACAATCATCTATCAAACGGCTTACACTGAAGCTCAGGGGCAAATAAGAGACTTCACAAAAGATATTAAAAGTGAAGTCGTAAAAGATGCTCTAGAATCTGCCATGACGGTTCTCAGTGCCGGGCTTATCTTCATGTTGATTCGTAAACAAGAAGATTTTATTGAGAAAATATTTTTGACTGCTCAAACTTTGGTTACTCTTTTGCTCGGTTCACAATACGCTCAAAAAATCGCGGGTAAATTAGGAAATATGAAAGGTTTAAAACTTTTCAAAAAACTCTCTCTTTTTCGTTCAAGTTATGCCGACCGTGTGGCAACTGCCGGACTTGTAATCAACCAGACGGGTAATCACATGCACGCTTCTAGTAGCTCTAAACAATCCACTTCAATTGTGAGTGACGTAACAGGCGTAAAAGAGCATGTAATCAATAAAGAAAAATTGCAACACTCGGTTGGTTCCGACATGGCAAAAAGATACAGTGAAACACTCATGTTTAAACTCTTCACAAAGAGCTTCAGCCCGAACGATGCCGTCATGATAAAAAAAATGATTGGTAAAGATGCCGGAGCAACGCTTGAAATTGACGATTTAAACAAGGTAGCTGACTTCATGTTCGTGAAAGATGTGGACGGCAATGTCACAGGCTTAACAGAGCAACTTTTTAGTTTAATTAACGGCTTAGGCTATGTACATCAAAACAAGGTAGGATAAGAAAAATGGTAATTCCTGAAACATGTGAAGAGAATGCAAAGTTGCAAACACGAATATTGCTTGCTATGTCTAGAGTTCTTGGTGTTAATGAGGCAGATATTTAGATGGTTTGCTGTTGTAAGTCTCCTGAGCAGTATAAGCCTGTTCTTTTTCCCTCCGATTCGGAATATTTAGAGCAGTTTCATAGTGCCGGTATGCTTAAATTTCTTTATGAAATAGTTGATAATATACCAATATATCATTACGAAATAAAAAGAATACATGTTGATTATGATGAAGGTTATCAATTTTTTGATTCTAAAGTTCTTTCTTTTTCGGATGCTTTTGAATTTGTTGAAGCTGAATATCAAAAAGGTGTTTCTATGTTGACTGCTGGTTCTCTTTTTCATGAAGATGTTTATATAGATGGAAATTATGAAATAAAAGAGCGTCAGATTGTAGTTGGTTACCAATCTGAACCGGATTTTTCTGTTTTTTCCGCATCGCTTTCTAATATGCAAATTGGTCATCTTTATGGTTTTGATATGTTTGCTATACTCCGTATGGATGTAATAAAGCGTAAACTTAATGATAAAGATTATGTACCCGATAAAAACTGTTCTGATAAAGGTTTTCTAAATGCCAAAATATAAAATCCAACTCAAACAAGGCAAACGAACAGTAGTTGCCCACGGTGAATTTAAAAGCGTCGCCTCAGTTCTGGCTCATTACAATCATATCTCCACAATGAAAGTTACGGAGATATTAAAAATCGAATATGAAGATGAATCTCAACCTCCGATAGACGACTTCATCTATCGCTCACTCTTCAAAGGCATCTTAAAAAACGATACAACCCGTAAAAGTAAACAAGTCATATTTAACAATATAAAAATGACAATTAACGAACGCGAAATTGTTGAGAGCTGTAAACTGCACATGGAGATAGACAACGCGATCGTCGATAGTGCAATCTCTACTCTCTTTAAAACATAGTTGCATAGTTTACAAAAAAACAACTCTCTCACTTCAAAAAAAAATAGCCTAGTATGTGGCTTTGCCACATCGCAGGCGTTTTAGTCTTTTGACTTTCAATCAGAACTAAGCCTTTTATTCTTTTGTGTTTGATGTCATGTAACCAGCTCCCGTGCAGGGTCATCAACGACACCGCTACTGCATCACAAAAAATTAGGAAATAAAACTAGCGCGTATGTAAAAGTAACATCCCTATCTAAACAGCAAAAAAGAAAACTCAAACTTACTTAAAACTATATCCCTCATCAATAAACTCTTTTGCTACCGCATTCCTCATACTCGAATAAGATGTTAAATATACAATCGTCGTAAACTTATGCTTCTTCACACAAACCATAGTGCTACCAACCAAATTTATAACCTCGCCACATGTAAAACATCTCAGCTCATTCCCTTTCTCAGTATCCAACACTTCAAACCCGTCTCGCATTACATTTTTAAACTCTGTAGTAGTCATTTTTAACCCCTTTTATCTCTAAAATCTAAAAAGTATAATATTCTAAAATTCAATTAAAAAAAAGTGTTACCCTCCATCCCTGATAAGCCCCTATATTAAGCACTTTCAAACAAAAAAAGTCACACTTTACAAATAAATAAAATTACAATACATTTCTTCCGTTCTTAAAGTTCCAAAAATTCAATTTAAGGGGTTTTTATGCCGTTTATTACGCAAAAAATCAAAGGTAAAAATGTTAAGTTTTTAAATGTCGATGCAACCGCTGGCGATGTAGCTGAATTACAAGCTATCCTAGCCGGAGAGGTTTCAACATTTGATAAAAAATCAGAGGGCGGTTCTGTTGCTCCTTACCCATTAACTCTAAACCGCAAAAAGTTTAGCTGTGGTAACAAATCATTAAAACTTAGTTGCTCTTTCACTGTTCCGCACATGAAAGAATCTGTATATACTCCTGCTGTCGAAGCTGTAGTAATCGGTGCATTTGATGCAAGTTTTGAAAGTACCGCCAAAGCAACACATACATCTCTTTTGTATGATGCAAAGTAAGGAGTAGAAAATGAGTAAATCTATGATTAGAAATAAATTGGGTGAAAAAACATTAACACTGTTCTTGCCTGCAGGTGCTACGGAAGCACAGGCATTCTGCGACACATGTTTAGACGGTGAAACAGCTGTTTATCAATCAATGACAACAGTCGGTTCCGATGTTGTAACAACTGCCCGTGATGTAAATGTTATGATTTCAAACTTAACAACGGGCGAAAAAGGTTATCTAAGTTTTCTTATTGATGAAACAAAACACGAGGGTGATGTAATCTCAGCTCTACTCAACAAAACTTTTAACGGTGTAAAAGCTGAAAGGGTAGTTGTTGTATCTATGAGAACGGTTAACTTTTAAAATGTTAGATTTTAACTTCTGGGTAACCTTGCTCGGTATAGCCGTCGCTTTCCTTACGCATGTTATTATCTTTACAACCTACATCGCAAAACTCAGCTCCCGTGTCTCTAGTTTAGAACACGACACAAAGATTTTACATGAGACCGATAAAACGCACACTTTGGAATTAAAGACACTTTCAAAGATAGAAGCACAAATCGAACTCTTAATCACACACATTATCCCTAGTAAATAGGGATAGTGTAACCATTCTACACATATTTCTTTAATATACAAACTTTCTCAACTGCGACCTAGCAATTTATTAAAGAATCTTTTTAGTATAATCTCATTTTTAAACAGGAGATTTACTTTGAAATTCAACAAAAGTTTTATGACTAACGCTATCGCACTCGCACTTTTTGGCTTCTCTTTTTTTATGGAGGGTGAGTTAAAAACTTATCTGCTTTACGCGGGGCTTTTTGCCTTCTCCGGTGCTGTAACTAATCAGCTAGCGATTCACATGCTCTTTGAGAAAGTTCCATTTCTTTACGGTTCTGGGGTAATTCCGGCACGGTTTGAAGCTTTTAAGAGTGCTATAAAAAACCTTATGATGAGCGAATTTTTTACAAGAGAGCAACTCGACAACTTCTTTAAAAGTGAAGAGAAAAAGATAAATTTGCAGCCGATTATAGAAGAGACAGACTTTGCACCTGCATTTAATGCGCTCAGCAAAACTGTGATGGAGTCCTCTTTCGGCGGAATGCTTGGCATGTTTGGAGGAGAGAGTGCATTAGAGGGGCTTCGCGAGCCTTTTTCTTTGAAGATGAAAAGTGCGGTTATATCCATCGTAAACTCTGAGGCATTTAACCAAACACTTCAAAACCACATGCAAAGCTCATCTCTGAACAGTGATTTGATTGAGTCGATAGAGAAGGTTATTGATGCGAGGTTAAACGAGCTCACACCGCAGATGGTGAAAGAGATTGTTCAAAGATTAATTGAGGAGCATCTTGATTGGCTAGTTGTCTGGGGCGGAGTATTTGGAGCGTTGATTGGAGTAATTAGCTCCTTTTTTCTCTGAGCTCCTCTACTAACTTCAGGATCCTATTTATTTCTTTGTATTAATAATTAATCAAATTCCTTCCCTATGTTACTTTTTAATTACCATATCTAGCTTACTATTTTAATCGGGTAAGGCGCTCCCTTACTACACCAGACAAGGAGTTTACCATGACTATTAATTCTAATACAAGTGCGTATTCGTCTTATAGTTCTTCAGGTGTCTCATCTTCTTCAAAGCCTGAAAAACCAAACTTTGAAGATATGGCTCAGCAGTTAATAAGTGCTTTAGACACTGATAGCAATGGTTCGATTGACAAAGCAGAATTTACAGCGGCGGCACAATCTCTCGCATCGAATTCAGGAAGCAGCGCTAGTGATAATAGTACAAAAGCAGCAGATGCCTTTAGTAAACTAGATACAAACAGCGATGGAAATATGAGTTCTGAGGAGCTCATAGCAGCGCTCAAAGATATGAAACCGCCTGAACCTCCGCAAGGCAAAGCCGGCGGTATGCCACCTCCACCGCCTCCAAGTGATTCGTCATCTTCATCTGAGAGTTCTAGTAGTTCGAGCCTTAGTGAAATATTTTCCACTCTTGACACCAATAAAGACGGTGCTATCAGTCAGGATGAATTAATGGCTTTGTTTAAAGATTCAAAAGATAAAAGCAGTAGTTCTACAAGTACAAGCAGTGATGCAACTTCCGCTTCGTCAACTTCTGCCGCTTCAACTTCTGCATCAGAAGCAGATACAATTGCTAAACAACTAAGTCAGAATTTACTAAAACAAATTCTTTCTTCTTATGGCAGCAATGGAAGCAGCGGTAACGATACAAAATCTCTTTTGAGCCTCAGTGCTTAATGTGCATGCCTTTTTAGGCATGTTACTTTTTATTTACTCTCTTAAAGTTATAATCAAACCATGACAAATGTATTAATAGACTTCTTGCAAAACTCCAAAAATAGGCACTAAAATTGCTGTTAAAGTAGCATGAGTAAATATGAGCAACTAACTAAAAAAGAACCAAAGAATTTCAAGCGACTTATAGGTGTAAATAAAGAGACATTTGAAGCGATGATT
>CANMJR010000071.1 GCA_947498025.1 Helicobacteraceae bacterium | reverse complement strand
AATATGGCTTCCCCTGCTTTTGTAAAAATTTATCATATTTAGATAATTGATTTTTACTATCTACTGTTTCTGTTTTTCCTTCAATTGCAATAATGTAATCACTATTTTCTATCCAAATATCTATTCTGCCTTTTTCGTCATCTAAATCTTTAAGTGTATTTGATATTGCTTTTTCAGAGACCAAATATATATTGTCACTACTACAAAAATCTTTGAGAAATTGATTGTTTTCTTGACTTTCATAATCACTTAAAATTGAGATAAACTCTTGTAAAAACTGGGCACCCTGATGATGCGTTCCATGAGGATTTAGCAAGTTTGCAATAAAACTAAGGTGTCTAACTTCATGCCTAATAAAATTCATGTCCAAGAATGGATTAAACATTTTTCCGTCATTAATATTTTGTTCTTTAATGCCATTAAGGAGCACTAAATCTTTTTCATTAATAACAACTTTTTCAAATTTATCTAAGATAACTTTTTCATTCGCAACAACTAATTTCATTAACTTCTCTGGATTTTCATCTAATCCAAGGTTATAAGTGCTTCCACCCTGCTGCATATCATTTATCTTATCTATTAATTTTTTAAAACCGCACTCTTCTAAGACTAAAGGATTATCAATAAGCATTTTAATAACTCTGAATTCTATCGACCATCCGGCATGAAATTCTTCATTTTGTTTTGGTTCTGATATGATTTGAGTTAAAAAATAGATACCTTTTTTCGCACCTTTTTTATTATCGGTTCGGTACCAAAATACAATATCACCAACACTATTGCTTAACTGTTTGTAGTTGCTAACAGAACTAGTAAACACTTCTCCTAACTCTTGTTTGTCGAAGTCGTCCCAATCTTTATCGTTAAATTTGAAAATCCAGTAGTGTGATTTACCTTCACTTGTTGTATGAGCCATGTTATATCCTTTTAGTTGTTGGTTGCAAAATTTTACCACTACATTCAGACATCTTCATGTCCACAAAATAACTTTAAATTTCACTTAATAACGATTATACGCTGTTAAAATTAATATAAAATCAATTATTTAAAAATTTCTTTACATCCTCTTGAATCTCTTTGTGCAGTTCAGTTGGGCGTAACACTTTGATGTTTGGCAGCCAATATTTTATGATTGGGATGATTTCGTTTTTGTGAGTTACTTGCAGGGTGATAGTCATGTTTCCCTCTTCGTCCATATCCTTATAGCGTTGCGATTTGGTGATTGGTTTTCTTTGAAAGTATTTTGCGACGGATGCATCTATCAACAGTTCCACTTCAAAACTGTCATCTTCGTCAAACCATATATTTATTGCATTTTGTATCAGACTTTCTATTTTTTTGGATTTTTTAAATCTATCTTCAAGTATCTCTATGTCAAATACTTGTTGCAAATAGTATCTTCTCAGATTTCCATTTTTCTTTGCTATCAAATACCAAAAACCATCAAAGTTGACTATTTTGTAAGGTTCTACGACTGTGTCGTAATAAAAATCATCTTTGAGGTAACTAAATTGTATTTGATTTTGCGTGGTTATGGCTGACTCTATTTGCATGAGTTCTGTAAGTTTATTGCTAATATCTTCAAGTTCTATCTTTGTATAAATTGGAGATGAGATGTTTTCATTGATTCTTGACAAAAGTTTGTCAGCTCTATTTTGAAATGTTTTATCAAAACTTTTGCTGGCTTGCGATAGTAGTTTTAAGGTGATTTCGTCCTCTATAGATAGATGCTCTTTAAATTCAAAATCACTTTTTAGTTTCCATAATTTGTTTTCTTGATAAAGCGGATATAAAACTACGAGTTTTACAAAATCTCTTTGTATAGTTTTGGTACTTACTCCAAATTCATTTGCTAACTCCGCATGTGAGAGTTTTGCGCCATTGTATAATTTAGCGATAATTTGAGTTAATCTGAAAAGTGTCTTGTCGTAATCATGTTTATATCGCATGCTGCTCTTTTGTTTTTTTGCAATCATTATATACAAGATTATTTAAATGACGACATGCTGATTTTTATCATCTACGGGTACACTTTATAAATAGGAGATAATGGCTATTAACTCCATATCGTCTTTATTCATTCTCTTATCGGCGCATGTACCGAAAATAACGACACAGTTTTTATTCGTATTTTCATTTATAATTTCCATAACTCCCGATAAAACTGACAAATCAAAATCTGGATGCAACTTAAAATTTATAAGCACACCCACAATTTTCTCCATAAGATTATTGTCCAAAAGAACCTCTTGCACCATCTCTTTTATCATAGTTGTAACACTATTCTTGGAATCACTTTGCAAACTCACAACATAGGACTCAACTGCATTTTCTAGCACATACACAAAATCAGCATAATCAAGATGAATATCATCCTCTGAACTACACAAGATAATTGCACTAAAAATATCGAGCACCTTTTTTATTTCATCATCTATCGTATCTACGGGATTATGAAGTAAATCCAAAAGCTTTTTATTTTCTATTTTGAATATTTTATTATTGCTGTTCATGGCTGACTCCAATTATTGCTGTAATGTTTTCTATAACATTTTTGTATTTTGAATAAGGCAGTTTACAGTTGTGTTTGGACATCTTTATGTCTTGTTGTATAAGTTTGAAAATCTTTGATTATAGTCTATTAGTATTGTTAGGTGGTATATCGCTTTTAACAGAAATAACAGAATGTAGTGATAAGTATTCATGATTTGTTTGATTTATGAGTTACAAAATAGAAATGTGAAAGCTAAAGTAGTTAGCACATATCTTTTCAGAAAACATAGAGAAGTTTTTAGAGATTATGTATAAAAAATTAACTGAAGCAATTAGTGCTTAGGTTTAGATAGTTAAACAATCCAAGCTCCCTCTCTATAGACTACTTCTTCCCCGAGTGTAAAGGTTTGTGTGTCGGCAAAAACATCTACATGGTACTTGCCGTCATTGCGTTTAAAGCCGGGTTTGGCATAGATGCCATGTTTGGCACCCAAAGAGAAGTGGATGCCGCACATTCGCTCATAAGTGCCGATGTCGCTCACTGTGCGTGTTTTACTAAAGGCTCGGTTGAGTCCAAGTCCTAGTTCCCGCACCCAAACTACACCTTCGTCCCTACGGATATTCAAAAGTATTTCATCAAAGGCAGGAGTTGAGTTTTCACAATCCACCACTTGCCCCTCTTTGATAATAAGTGTAATCGGTGTTTGTGGATAATTGAGTCTGTAACTTGTGTCGCCAAAGCTAAAAATTTTTACACGCCCGTTCAGTGCTCTTAAATCCTGTGCTTCTGTAAATACTTCACCCAGAGGAAACTGACCGCCTACATTATTCATGTGCGAATAATCTCCAATATTGAGTTTGGCAGACTCAAAAGGCGAGCCATACACCAAAAATTCGCCGCCACTATCAATGATGCCTGAAGGTGCACTGTCCAATTTACTCTTGAGCACACGCCCTACTCTGCGGTAGTAACTAGAATCATACTCCAATGAATCTATGTAGTACGGCACTTCATCCTCCGACATGCGACTCAAATGCGGATGTTCAATTACTTTTATCTTACGTTTAAACAGCTCAACTCGCATACGAAATGCATCGAGACGAAAATTTTTTGATTGCACCAATATTACCAAATCAGACGGCTGTAACTTCGCTAGAATTTCGAGTATTTGCTCCTGAGGCACTGCATGAAAATCGACAAAAGTTGCATCAGGCAAAGAGAGTTTATACGCTTGCGCCAAAATATTAGATAGCACAGAAGCCGTGTCATATACAACGACTGCACGCTCATTATTTGTGTGATGAAATGCTTCGCCCAGAAGAGCGTTTAAATGTATTTTTGCCTCTAAAATGAACGCTGCATGTGCGTGGTACGGGAGTAAGTTGTCATTCATTATATTCTCGCTTAAATTTATATATAGAGGAATCTCATGTGCGAATTATAACTTAGCTTCTTTGATTATGCTAATTTCATAATATCATACAAAATTAAACAACTTCCCCATCCTCTTTAATAAAATAATAATATAATGTAAAAAAATAATTTTGAGAGGATTCGTTGATGAAAATTCTTATTTTTTTGTTGCTATTAAATCTCTGGCTATTCTCTGCTTCAATTGATGAAAAGCTCTTTGAGGGTGCAAATAGAGAGTTGTACTACAAGGAGATACAAAAGCAGATAGAGGATGCACAGATTAGCGGTAAGCGGCTTCCGGAATTGGTTAATGAAGAGAAATTGCAACTCTCCAGAGTTCTTAGTGCAGCATCACAAACTATTGTGATAGAGAGTTATGATTTGAGTAAAATCTCTAAAAATCAAGTAGAAGCAGAAAACTATTATGATGCACTTAATGCTGATGCAGCAATACGAAACAGCATCAATGAACATCAGCAAATGCTCGTAAATATACAATCGAAACTGGCTTTTATAAAACAGAAAATTACAAATTTGGTTGAGGAAGATAAAGAAAAACTCCTCTCCTATCAGTTGCAATTCGCATACTATAAATTGCAACAAAAAAATATTGAAACCAAAACAGAGCTTCTTCAAAAACATGAGAAGGAAATATTCCAAAAGTTATTAAGCAGTTTGCAATTTGTGCAGTGCGATAAACTAACTCTTGCCAAAGAAAAATTACTCTCACATGACAATAAGATAAAAGATGTCACACAGGAGAAAATTGCTCTGCAAATCAGTCTTGAAAACGCACTGATTGCAGAGAGTGAAGCAAAAGATGTTATTTCAAAAAAAATAAAAGATGCTGAATCTGAACAACAAAAATTACTCTTGCAGAAGATAATGTTAAAAACAGAGCAATCCATCTGCATGATTCAAAATGAAAATAATCAAGACTATTTTAAATCGCTTATTGAGTTAGAAGAGCTTACTTCAACTCTAGCATCGGATATGAAACCCATATATAAAGAGCAAACTTCAGCGCTTAGAGACCTATCAAAAGAGGCGTTTGGGGTAACAAAACTCTTCTTTGGAGCAACGCTCCACGAAACAAAAGAAGTTTTAAAAACATTACATGGTTATATCTCATCCCCTCTTTTCGTATTTAATGAACGCTCCATAAGTGTTTTAAGTCTGATTAAGGCTTTGATTTTAGTTATTCTTGGATTTATTGTAGGATTCTTTTACAACCGCTGGATAACCCGCACGGCAAAAAGATGGGCAAATTCCAGTCAAATGGCTGTAAGATTGATTACGAATATGGGATATTACTTTATAATTCTCATCTCTTTTATCATGGCCTTCAGCAGTATCGGGATTGATATGTCCTCCATGTCTCTCATTGCAGGGGCACTCTCTATTGGGATTGGTTTTGGTCTTCAAACTGTTGTTTCAAACTTTATAGCCGGTGTTATTTTGATGTTTGAGAGAACTATCCGCATCGGAGATGTTGTACAAATCAGCGATTCCTTGCGTGGCAGAGTGACGGATATGCGTATTCGTTCAACAACCATAAAAACATTTGACAACATAGACATTATTGTTCCAAACTCCTCGTTTATTCAAAATAATGTTATCAATTTGACGCTAGAGGACTTATCAAGAAGATTACATGTCCCCTTTAGTGTTGCTTATGGAACGAAAGTTGAGCTTGTAAAAGCTACAGTTTTAGAAGAACTGGAAAATAGCGATTTAATCTATGTAAAAAATCATGAAGAGAAAGTACCGGAGATTTGGATGAATGCTATGAGTCAAAGCAGTGTAGATTTTGAACTGCTTGTTTGGGTAGAGTGGGACAATACATATCGTCCAAATGCCATCATGTCAGACTTTTTAATCCTCATATACGAAGCGCTCAACAAACATAACATACAAATCCCATTCCCGCAAATGGATGTGTATATTAAACAGTTACCTACAAAAAATTCTGAATTAATGGAGACAAAATGATAAAAGTAACTTCCTACGGCGCCGCTCAAACGGTAACAGGCTCATGCCATCTTGTAAAAATAGGCTCTCTTCGCATCTTGATTGATTGCGGAATGTTTCAAGGAGAGGGCGGACATAAAAAAAATTATGATGATTTTGGATTTGACCCTTCAGAAATTGATTATCTTATCTTAACACATGCCCATCTTGACCATATCGGAAGAGTTCCAAAACTCATAAAAGAGGGGTTTAGCGGCAAAATAATTGCAACAAAACCAACGAAAGATATTGCCAAAATAATGCTTCTTGACAGTGCAAAAATTTTAAAAGAAGAGTATAAAACTCTAAGAAGAAAAGCAAAAAGACGAGGCGAAGAGGCGTTAATTTTTGAGCCGCTTTATAGTGAAGCAAATGTAAAAGAGCTCTTCTCAAAGAAGTGGAAAACGCTTGATTATTTTCAGGAGCATAAACTAGGGCATCACATTGTAGTTACTCTGGGAAATGCGGGTCATATTTTGGGAAGTGCTTTTGTTATGATTGACTATATAGAAGAGAACAAGTCAAAGAGAATCGTTTTTTCAGGTGATATCGGCAGTCCAAAAAGACTCATAATTGATGGTGCTGACAACATTTCAAAAGCGAACTCACTATTTGTAGAATCCACCTACGGCGACCGAAATCATAAGCCACTAAACGAGAGCATCAAAGAGTTTAAAGATGCAGTTATTACAACCATTAAAAAGCGTGGGAATGTGATAATCCCCTCTTTTGCACTAGAGAGAACTCAGGAGATTTTATGGCTCCTGCATGAGATGTATGATGCTGGAGAGCTAAAAAATTGCCGTGTTTTTCTTGATAGCCCGCTCGCCATAAAAGCGACAAAACTCTACAATAAGTATCCGATTAATTTCATTGATGAAGTAGAAGAAAGAGCAACAAGACAAGACCCATTCTCTTTTAGTTGGTTAAAAGCAACACAGTCAAAAGATGAGTCTATCATGATAAACAAGGTAAAAGAGAGAGCCATAATCATAGCGGGTGCCGGAATGTGCAACGGCGGTAGAATAATGCAGCACCTCAAACACAGATTGTGGGATAAAGAAAATGCAATCATTTTTGTGGGCTACCAAGTTGAAGGAACACTGGGACGAAAGATTGTGGATAGAGAAAAATCTATTAAAATATATGGGGAAGAGATTGTCTGCAAAGCAAGTGTTTATACAATAAACGGTTTTTCAGCACATGCCGACCAAAACGATCTTATTGAATGGATTAGCCCTATAAAAAATCTTCAAAATCTCTACCTAATCCATGGTGAAACTTCTAAGATGGATATATTAGCTAAAGAGATAAAACAGAGGCTCAATATAGATGCGCAGAGAATGGAGTTTGGTGTTACCGTAGAGCTTTAGAAAAGTTTATTCAAAGCTTATAATTCAATATTCTTTCGTAACCCAAAACT
>CANMJR010000070.1 GCA_947498025.1 Helicobacteraceae bacterium | reverse complement strand
TCAATCATCGCTTCAAATGTCTCTTTATTTACACCTATAAGTCGCTTGAAATTCTTTGGTTCTTTTTTAGTTAGTTGCTCATATTTACTCATGCTACTTTAACAGCAATTTTAGTGCCTATTTTTGGAGTTTTGCAAGAAGTCTACTATATTCTTTGGTAAAACTTTCTAAATCATCCACTTTAAAAAATTCTAAAAAGCGTTTATTTGAAAGTATAAATTTTCCTTCATACATCATTACGACTATATTATTTTGGTAATTAAAAATAGTTTGAATTTGGTTTAAAAAAAGACGACGATTTTCCTCTTTATGGATAGCTATAACCGAATCATAAATAGCTTGAACAAGTTCTGGAACTTTTGCCGGTTTTGATAAATACCGAAACACCCCTAAGTTAATTGCAGTGTGCAAATACTCTTTTTCATCATGTGCCGAGAGAATAATTATTTTACACTCCGGCTCACTTGTTTTAATCTTTTTTATCATATCAAAGCCATTCATTTTTGGCATATTAATATCAGTAATTAAAATATCTGGTTTGAACTTAAAAAAAGCCTTATACCCGTCTTCTCCATCTCTAGCCGTTATAATATTCACAAATACCCTGCTCAATAATTTTTCTACATTCTCCCGTAATCCGGCATTATCTTCTACATATAACAAATTCATATTACCGGAAAACTGTTTTATATCTTCAATTATTTCTTGCATTTTTAATACTCACTAATTTGCTTAAATTTGTCTTATTATACATCTATAATATTTAGTTTACATACAGAATATACAAAATAATTATTAGATTCAAAATGTAATGAATAACTGACCTTACGCACTTTTCGTAAAAGTGCGTAAAATATCTTGTAATTCTCAAAAAACAAAGTTTTTTGTAGCTTTAGGGGGTTGTAGGGACAATTTGTCCCTGCCACTAAAACGGACTTGTTCGTTTTAATGCGTAACATCAATGGATAACGGTATTTCCAAAAGAAATTAGATTCTCTAAGGGCGGTTTAATTATAATGCCACATAATTTAGATGTAAAGTGAGTCGATGAGCTGGTTTAACTTTTTTGAAACAAAAATAGAAAAAAAACATCAATTTGGAAGAGGAATAAATGCAAATCTCTCTCCAAAAGAGGAGGATTTTTTCAACAAATCCTATGAGGCTTTTGAGAAAAAAGAGATATTGGATGCGTATGAGTATTTCTTCAAATCACTTGAGAATTTCACAAACGGCGTGTCAAATCAAAATGTAACAACAAAAAAAGAGGATGAGAAACTTCACTTTGAAATTTTTCAAGGCTGTGCAAAGATAAGAGGCCTCATCACCCATGAACATCTCTATGCCGAATCAATTCTTACAAAAAAAAGCGATGCAAGCGTATCGTTAAAAAGATACATTTTAGAGAGAAATTATCAATTTACTTATGCAAATTATTTTAGCGACAGTGAGTTTTTAAAACTAAAACTTTCCCTTAACAATAGTACCATGAGCCCTCAAAAAGTTTTTTTTCCTCTGCGTGAATTGGCTCTAAACGCAGACTTTGACAAAGAATATGCAAAATGTGAATTTACAGGTACGCGCATCGAAGATATTACACATCTTAACCCCTTAGATGAAGAAGAGTTAAAGATAAAATATGCATTTTTGCAAAAATGGATAGATGAAGTTACAGAAAAAATCACTACATTTCCGCCCAATGACAATGCGGGAATGCAGGCTTTTTCGTTTTTGTATCTCTACTTTAAAATTGATTATCTTCTGACACCGAAATATGAAATTTATCACAAAATGAGTAGAAAGATTCAGGAGTATTTTGGTGATGAAAACTCAACGCTAGAGGCTAAAAACGAGGAGTTAAAAGAGTATCTTGATGTGCTTAAAGAGATGAGTTTTGAGAAGTTTAAAGGTAACTTTTATGATGCTAAATATACATTTAATCAGAGTGAGAGAACCTCAAACGAAGAGATTAGCGTCTTTATAAGTGACTCGCTCTCAAAAATCAGGTGGTACAAAAACAACCGTTACCACCAGATAATTCCCACACTTTACAGTTACATAGCCTTTCATATTTTATACAACTACGGTCTGCATCCCGCTACAAAAGCACTCATCCACACCCTGGTAGAGATTCAAAACCCAAGCTTTTTTGCCGCCCTTGAGTATCCGGTTCTTTATGATGAAAAAACAAACAGCTTTGCAAAAAAGGTGATTATCTCAAAAATAGAAGAGATTATTGAACCATTTGAGGAGAGATTTAAACTGCTTGAGCCTTTTGGAGATAAACTAAACTACTCAACTTTAAATGAATTTAGCAACAGTTTTTATCTGCAACTCCAAGAACTCAATTTTGAGGAGATATAGATGAATACACAACTCATTTTAGAGACCTATATAGAAAATATTATACAAATTATGACTCCTTACGGAACAGGTTCCGGTTTTATTATCGGTGATTTAATAATTACAAATTCGCATGTTGTAGGTGGGCTAAAAGAGGTCGTAATTACTGCTAAAAAAATCAAAAGAGCCATCGCACAAGTTGTTTATGACGATGCCTATTATGATTTAGCATTTATCAAAATCAATTTTGACATGCCAAAAAACAGTCTCATTCTCTCAACCAAAACCGTAGAGGATGGCGATGTAGCCATAGCAATCGGGCATCCATACGGGCTCAACTACACAGCAACCGAGGGAATCATCTCAAAAGCTTCAAGATTGCAGGGCGATTTGGAGTATATACAACTCGACGCCGCTATAAATCCTGGAAACAGTGGCGGTCCGCTTCTCAATGTTGAAGGAAATGTTGTCGGGGTGAACACTTTTATAATCCAAAATGCAAATAATTTAGGCTTTGCAGTTCCGTACTTTTATGTTCAAGAAGCACTTGAAGGCTTTAAAAAATTGGGGAGAGAAGATATTATAAAATGCACCTCATGCAAAAATTTAATTAATGAAGAGGATATTTTAAACGACTACTGTCCTGCATGCGGAATCAAACTTGAAGTTGCAAAGCTGCGAAGAAAAGGGTATAAACCCAGCGGTGCAACAAAACTCATCGAAGAAATTTTAGATGCATCAAATATAAATGTAACCCTAGCCAGAAGAAGCCAATCTTCATGGAGGGTTGAACATGGAAGTGCCAGAATTGAGATAAACTACTATGAAAACGGTGTAATCATAGGCGATTCAAAACTTTGTGGAATACCCACAAAAGAGATAGACAAGCTTTATGATTACATGCTTGATGAGAACAGTAACCTCTCCTATCTCCAATTTTCTATAAATGAGAATGCTATTTATCTCTCCCACCTGATTGTTGACTCCTCTCTCACGCTCAGAGAAGGTAAAATAGCTTTTGAGAGACTCTTTGAGTTTTCAGATAAATATGATGATATCCTGATAGAAAAATTTGGAGCAATCAAGCTCAAACGAGATGAAGAAGATTAAAAATAAAACAAGGAAGATTCCACATGCCAAGATTCTTAGAATTTAAAATAAACTTAGAGAGTTTTATTGATGAACTCAGCCAAAGATTAGAAAATAATACAAATAGAACGAATGAACTTTTAGAGATAAAAGAAAAGAGTTATGCCAACTTTGTGAAACCGCTAGAGATGATGGATGAATATCTCAACCAGTTTTTCACTCCGCTCACACATATAAACTCTGTAAACAACTCAGATGAGACGCAAAAAGTTTACACTGATTCTTTACCGATTATCACAGAATATTCTACAAAACTATCTCAGAATATAGATATTTACAGCGCTTATAAAGAGATACAAGAAAAAGAGTCTTTAAATGATGAACAAAAGAGAGTAGTAGAGCTTAATATTTTAAATTTTGAGTTAAGCGGAGCACACTTGGATGAGAAAACCAAAGAGAGACTTCAAGAGATACAGATAAAAAAGAGTGAGCTGACAAATAATTTTTCGCAAAATTTACTTGATGCAACCAATGCCTATGAGTATATTATAGACGATGAAAAAGATATAGAAGGCTTGCCGGAGAGTGAAATAGAGAGTGCAAAATTCAAGGTGAATGGCGAAGCCAGAGAAGGTGCCCTGGGGTGCGAGGAAAAGGGAGTGACGAAATATAGATTTACACTTCAAATGCCCTCCTATATCGCCTACATGACATATGGCAAAAACAGAAAGATAAGAGAGGAACTTTACCGTGCTTATGTAACAAGAGCGCCGCAAAATGCAAAAATTATCGATGAGCTTTTATCACTCAAACATGAAATGAGCCGACTTTTAGGATTTGAAAACTACTCTGCATACTCACTCGCGAGTAAGATGGCACAGGATGAGCAGAGTGTATTAAAATTTTTAAAAACACTTGTAGAGAAATCTAAAAATCAGGCACATGAGGAGTTGAAAACTCTTCAAAAGATGTCTAATGAGCCGCTAAAGAGTTTTGATATGGCTTATTATAGTGAGCTTTTAAAAAGAGAGCAGTATGATTTGGATGAAGAGCTTTACCGTCCCTATTTTGAGCAAAAAAGCGTTGTTAACGGAATGTTCGAGTTTCTCAATAGACTCTTTGGAATAAAGTTTACTAAAGTAAATGAGACCCTCTGGGATGAAAAAGCAAGCAGCTACGATTTGTATATAAATGACAAACTAAAAGCAAGACTCTATTTAGATTTAGAAGCTCGAAAAAATAAACAGGGCGGAGCATGGATGCACAACTGGCAAGCGCACTGCCTTGATGAAAAAGGGAACGAGCAGTTAGCTTCGGCATTCATTGTTTGCAACTTTCCAAGTTCTACAAAAACTGCTCCATCGCTTCTAAGACATGATGATGTTGTAACATTATTCCATGAGATGGGACACACGATTCACCATCTTTTAAGCAGCGTAAACGAGAGTGGAGTAAGCGGAGTAAATGGTGTGGAGTGGGACGCGGTTGAGTTTCCATCGCAACTTTTAGAAAACTTTGCATATGAGCCTGCCGTTTTAAAACTATTTGCATCTCACTACAAAACCAAAGAGATAATCTCGGATGAGATGATAAATAAACTTGTAAGAAGCAAAAACTTTTTATCTGCCATGGGCATGTTACGACAGTTGGAATTTTCTATCTTTGACTTTGAGTTGCATGCAAGAGTACATTGTGAGGAGGAGATTCAAACTCTTCTGAACAGCATCAGAGAGGAAACTTCACTTATAAAACCGCCATCGTATAATAAATTTCAAAATGGATTTTCACATATTTTTGCCGGAGGCTATGCAGCTGGGTATTACAGCTATAAGTGGGCGGAAGTTTTAAGTGCAGATACCTTTTTTAGTATTGTAGATGAGGGCATATTTGACTCGAAAACAGCTAAAAAATATCTGGATATAATACTAAGCGGAGGCGGTTCAAAAAGTATGGAAGTTTTATTTAAAGAGCTTTTAGAGAGAGAACCAAACCCTGACAATTTACTAAGATTAAATGGCATCAACCTATGAAAATTCTACTTATTGTACTCCTGTTTTTTGGCTTTGTTTACGCAGATAAAGTTTTAACGGTAGCCACATACAATGTAGAAAATCTGTTTGATTTAGACAATGATGGGTATGAGTATGATGAGTATGTGCCAAGCTATTTTTCAGAGTGGAATGAAAAAAATTACAAAATAAAACTGCAAAATATTTCAAGAGTGATTAAGGATATTAATCCTGATATCCTAGCCATAGAGGAGATTGAGTCACTTCAAGCACTCAAAGATTTGAAATCTACCCTGCAAAGAGAGGGTGTATATTATCAATACTATCAAATCTCGGATAAAAAAAATACAACAACAAAAATTGCTCTTCTTAGCAAAATACCTTTTGTCTACGCAAAAGAGGTAAGTGTAACTTCATCACTATCGCAAAGAAATATTTTAGAAGCGAAATTCTCGATAAATAACAGAGAATTATATCTATTTGCAAATCATTGGAAGGCTAAATCTGGTCCAGAGAGCCAAAGAATTGTCTCAGCAAAAGCACTTCGAAATAGAATAGAAGAGATTGGCTATGACAAAAATATAATACTTCTAGGTGATTTTAATTCTGACTATGAAGAATATATAAAATTTGAAAAAAAAAGAAAATTAAACGACACAAACGGAAAAACTGGAATTAACCATGTTTTAAACAGCATCAATCAAACTCAAAAAGCAGATAGAACGAAGTATGAAGAGGGTAGTTTTTACAACCTTTGGTACGATACGGATGAAGAAAATAGATACTCATATATTTTCAAAAATCAAAAAGAGGCTATGGATAATATTCTGATTTCTCAATCACTTTTGGGTAAAAAGGGGCTCTACTATCAAAATAGAACTATTAGCTCTTTTAAGCCAAGTTATCTTTTTAACGCTAATCAAATATATAGATGGAAAATGACAACAAAAAGACCTATAAAACATCAAGGAAAAGGGTTTTCAGACCACCTGCCGGTTGTTGCAAAATTTGTGATAACTAATTAAAGGCACCAATCTATTTCTTTATTTCCACATGTCAGTAGGTAATTGTTAGCTTTTGAAAATGGTTTTGAACCAAAAAATCCTCTGTATGAAGAGAGTGGTGATGGATGAGGAGCTTTTAGAGTGAGATGTTTGCTCTTATCTATAAGCAGAGCCTTTTTTTGAGATGGAGCTCCCCATAGAATAAAAACAATATTTTCATATTCAAGAGAGAGTTTTTTAATCACTGCATCAGTAAAAATCTCCCAACCCATATTTTTATGAGAGTTTGGCTCAGAAGCCATAACGGTCAGTACCGCATTAATCAGTAATACACCTTCATTGGCCCATTTAGTAAGATTTCCATATATTGGCATATCACAACCAATATCATCATACAACTCTTTAAAAATATTGACAAGAGATGGAGGAATTTTGCACGCGTCACAAACAGAAAATGCTAAGCCATTTGCTTGATTTTGACCATGATAAGGGTCCTGACCAACTATTACAACTTTTACTCTATCTGGAGAAAGTAAATTAAAAGCTTTAAAAATTTCATCGTATTTTGGAAAAATTGTTTTTATTTTATATTCATTATCTATAAATATTTGAAGTTTGATAAAGTAATCTTTGTGCAATTCATCGTTTAAAAAAGTTTTCCACTCATTGTTTAATATCATAATAATCCTAATGAAAGTTTTAGAAAGTATATAGGAAAATAGTAAAAATTACTTATCAGAGTAAAGAAATTTTTTTGTAAAATGATAACAGGATTGATGACAGATGAAGGATTGATTAAATTTGAGAACTAGGCAGCGACCTACATTTCCACACCTGAAAGATGCAGTATTATCAGCGATGAGAGGCTTAGCTTCTGGGTTCGGAATGGAGCCAGGCGTTTCCCTCTCTCTATAGCCACCTAGACAATCAAACTTAAAGACA
>CANMJR010000069.1 GCA_947498025.1 Helicobacteraceae bacterium | reverse complement strand
TCGCAATTTCTTTCGTCCAAACAAGCTCCTCCAAAATATAAAAGTATGTGACATTCCCAGAGAGTTATTAAATATGATAGGGAAAAATTTAGAGAGTAATAAAATCTCTCTCTCCTTTGAAGGAGACCTTAACGATGAATTTTATTCATATAAAAATGAACTTTTACAAGTGTTTTTAAATATCCTCTCGAATTCAAGAGATGCATTCATAGAAAAAAATATTGAATTTCCACAAATAATTTTTACTACTAATGTAAAAAAAGATGAAATATTGTTTTCTATACAAGACAATGCAGGCGGAATTTCAAAAGATATTATAGACCAAGTTTTTGATCTCTATTTTACTACTAAGTCCAAAGAAATCGGAACAGGTCTCGGACTTTATATGTCTCAAATAATTATTGAAAAACATTTACAAGGAAGTATAAAAGTAGATAGTGATGCTAATGGGACGGTATTTTATATCAAAATTCCAAAAATTGATATTGCAGGTGTTAATCATGTTTATTAATGGTGAAAGTTCGGCTGAATCAATTAAATTACTTAGAGCTAAGTCAAAGGATTTAAAAATTCTACTGGTTGATGATGACCCATTAATCAGGAAAGAGTATATGAATTTCTTTGGAAGAATATTTGGCAATATCGACAATAGAAATAATGGGAAAGAAGGTTTGGAAGCGACTTTAAACAAACAGTATGATTTAATTATATCAGATGTCCAGATGCCGGTTATGAACGGTCTTGAGATGATAGATGAGATAAAACAGAGAAATCCGGATCAATCGACTTTACTTATATCCGCCAGTCATGACTCAGATATTCTTCATAGTTCTGTAAAGCTTGGAGTAGACGGGTATATTTTTAAACCAATTCAAATCAAACCGGCACTAGAAGTTCTTGATAAAATTGTTTCCAAGATTTTAATGGAAAAAGAGAATAGAATGTATAAGCAAAAGCTTGAGGAGCTTGTCATTGAAAAAAGTCGTCAGGCTATTGAAACATATACGGTTGACGGCATAAGTAAGTTATACTCACTTGCTAAACTCCAGCAGGATATTGTTGAGCCAAATAATAACTCATTAGCCGTAATAAAAATAAAAAATTTTAAAGTAATGAATGATTTTTATGGGTACGATGTTGGAAATAGCATACTTAGACAGACTGCAGACTTATTAAATAAAATAGTTATAAAAAATGAGTTTATAGCAAACAGTATACTTTATCGTCTTAGCGGTGCGCATTTCGCGATACTTTCACCTCTTGACGGAGAGCATTTGGAGCAGTATATAGAAAAAATAATTCACGAAATTGAATCAACTGAGGTAGATGTAAATAATCAACTCATGTATCTTGAAATGAACGCAGGAATCGTAAGCCGTAAAGATGAGATAACACTTGCTCACGCTGATTCTGCTTTGCGAACTGCAGAAAAATATGGAAAAATAGTTATTTATAAAAGAAATGAACGATTAGTTAAATTGCATGCTTCGCAACTCCAGTGTAATGACATGATAAAACGGGCCTTAATAGAGGATCGTTTTGTCCCCTTCTACCATCCTATTATTGACAATAAAACAAATCAAATAAAAAAATACGAAGCTTTGGCAAGACTGATTATGCTTGATGGAGAAGTTGTTTTTCCTAGCTGTTTTTTGCCTGTTTCTATGCAAACAAAAACCTATAACATGATTTCAGTAGCAATAATACGAAAAGCACTTGAAGACTTTCGTGACTCTGAGTGTAGTGTAAGTTTAAACATTTCAATGGATGATATTAATCATAAACCGACACGCGAATTTATTTTTGAACAAATCACTATGTTTCCTGAGCCGTCAAGGCTCGTTTTTGAGCTGTTAGAGTCTGATAATATAGAATCATACAATGAAGTAAAAGAGTTTTTCTTAAAACTCAAACAGCTAGGATGCAAAATTGCAATAGATGATTTCGGTTCCGGATATGCGAACTTTGAGCATATTGCAAAGTTAAATGTTGATTATATAAAAATAGACGGTTCATTGATTCTAGGAATAGAAAATGAGTTATTATCACTTACTATTGTTGAGATGCTCTCTACTTTTGCTGTAAAAATGGGCATAAAAACAATTGCAGAATATGTTTCAAATGATTCAATAAGTAACATAGTAAATTCGATCGGAGTTAACGAATCTCAGGGATTTTTATTTGGAGAGCCTGTTCCTTATAATGATTCAATGAAATATATTCAATCAAGCAAGTTATATAGTAAGTGAATATAAAGTTATAATGTTTTGAAATTTTTATTTAAAGGATATTGAATTGAAAAATTCACTAACAATTTTAAAAAGGCTTGCTAAAGATAAAATTGTTTTGTTAGTAGAGGACGAACAGCTTATTTTAGATGGATTGGCGCGAATGTTATCAAAATTTTTCACTACTATTCTTCAAGCAACGAATGTAGAGGACGCACTAAAGATTTATGCAGATGCGTTAAAAATAAATACTCAAATCGTTGTCATATCAGATATAAACCTTGGGGGAAAAAGCGGTATTGATCTTACATACAGCCTGAAAAATATTAATCCTAATCAAAAAATTATTGCAATTTCCGGAACAGAAGACAAAAATGTGTTTATAGAATCTATTAGATGCGGTATTGATAGATTTGTTATAAAGCCTATAGTAAAAGATGAACTATTTGATGCAATTATCAGCGTGTTGCAAAAAATTGATTATGATTTGGAGCTGCAAGAAAGTAGAAAACTTTTAGAACAGTCTAAAGAGTACGCCCTCAAACTTCTAGATGAACAAGACCAGTTTCTTAAAAATTCAATCCATGAAATACACACACCTTTAGCCATCATTATAACAAATATTGATCTTTTACGGATTGATGGAATTGAAAATGAATTCCTTAATTCTATCGAAGCCGGTGCCAGAATCATTCAAAACAGTTATGAGGATATGACATATCTCATGAAACATGACCGCTTGCCGGTTATTAAAACTAATATTAATCCTGTCAATTTTATTCAAGGTAGAATGAATTATTTTAATTGTATTGCAGAGGTAAATGAACTCTCTTTTTCATTGAGGGTAGGGCATCCGGACCTCCCAAGTATATATTTTTCAGAACTTAAATTATCTCGCATAGTTGATAACACTTTATCAAATGCGATTAAATATTCAGATAGACCTAATGAGATAAGCATAACCATCGGTTTACAAGAAGGGCATCTATTTTTTGAAGTAAGAAACCACGGTCCGATAATACAAGATAAGAAAAAAATATTTGAAAGATTTTATAGAGAAGCGCAACAAAAAGGTGGGTATGGATTAGGATTAAGTATAGTATCCCAGATATGCAAGGAAGAAAATATAGAGATAGAAATTTCTTCCACGCCTGTAAGAGGGACTGCTTTTCGATATATATTTAAAAATGAAACAAACTTGCAACACAATTAGTTTACAATGACGGTAATAAATTAAGTAGGACACTAAATGAAAATATTGCTTCTTGAAGATGAATTTTTATTGTCCCGTTCAATACGGACATATCTGGTTGCGCGTGGGCATCTTGTAGAACATTATGACAATGGAAAAGATATTCTTGATATTATCGAAGAAAAACAACATGATTTTTATATTTTGGATATTAATACACCTTTAGTAGGCGGGTTAGAGTGCCTTAAAGTTATCACAGCCAAATATCCGCATATACCAAAAATAATAATAAGTGCATACAACGATATAGAACATATTTCCAATGCATTTGACATAGGATGTAGTGATTATCTTAAAAAACCATTTAATCTTAAAGAGTTACAAATACGCATAGAACATCTTACTTCTAATAGCGATAATACGATTGCGGAAGTAAAAGACCCCATTATACATTTAAGTAAGCATTATACTTTTGATAAAGAATCGAATTTTCTTTATTATGACGGAGAAATTCAGAAATTTACAAAAAAAGAATATTCTTTAATTGTACTGTTTATAAGTAATCTGGGTCAGATAATGACGGATGAGAGCATTCAGTCATTTATATGGAATGGAGAGGAAGTGGAAGCTTCTACAATTCGCTCACTTGTTAATCGAGTACGCACAAAATTAAAAGAAGAGTTACTTCAGAATATTCGTGGTTTTGGATATGTTATGACAAGGATTGCAATTGCATAATCTAATTCAAAAATTAAAAATAGGCTATGAGTTTCGATCTGTCTTAATCATAGATGATGATATAGATGTAGCACTATCGTTGGCTAGAATATTAAAGAATTTTTTTAAAGAGTGCATTACGGCTTCAGACGGGGAATCAGGATTAGATATGTTTCTAACAAGATTTCAAGCAAATAATCCTTTTACTCTTGTAATTACAGATCTTGAATTGCCAAAGATAGGTGGATTACGCGTAATAAGTGAGATGAGAGCTATTTCTAAAAATCAGGCGATTTTAATTCTTTCAGCACATGATGAATCAGAATTTATGGCTGAGGCAATTAGAATGGACGTGCTAGGATATCTTTTAAAGCCTCTCTCTATGCCAAAGTTATTTGCAAGCTTAGATAAAATTTTTAATAAAAAAGTTATAAATATGAATTCTGTTCCCGAGGTAGACAAGGTAACAGGGTGGAAAAAATATTCTGCTCTTACAAATAAAATGGATTCTATGAAATCAATCCCAACAACCATTTTATGTATAAGGGTAAATCATTTATCTAGCATGTTTAATATTGTAGGAAAAACTTTTACTAATGAATATTTATCAGACTTGGCACGTACACTTGATGGACTACTGCTTGAAGCAAACGGTGAATTTTATAGAACAGCTAAAGACGAACTGTGCCTGCTTTTGGATGGTGAACAAATAGAATATGCTACAAGTTTAGCCAAAAATATGTTATCTGTTGTTCGATACTTTCATAAATATGAGCAAGGAATTATACTTAGCTCAACTCTCTCAATTGGTATTGCACATGGAATAGAAAATACACTGCTTCAATCAAAATTAGCATTAGCAGAAATCAATAGTCATATTGGCGGTATCTCTTTTTTTTCTCATATGAAAGAAGATCAGCATCATACCTTTACAGATGATCGTGACATTCTAAAAATTATTTTTAATGCTTTAACAGAAGAGAATGTACTGCCTTTTCTGCAACCTATTGCCGATGTTAAAACGCACGAATTCATAATTTATCAAAGTCTTATGCGAATTCGTGAAGATGATCAACTTTATGGACCTGAGACATTTTTAGATCTTGCTATGAATATGGGTCAAATGCCTATGATTACACGTTCAATGATACGAAATACTTTTAAACTTTATGGTACATTGCCCGAGAATGCCATAATCTCCATCTCTTTGTCTTTTTATGATTTGAATGATGAAGGAATTCTCTCATATATTAGCTATTGGGCAGAGCGCTACAATATATCTTCTTGCAATATTGCATTTCAAATTAGGAATGAAATTGACATGTTGGAAAATAAATATATTTTTGATGTTATTAAAGAACTTCAGTCAAAAGGATATAAAATAGTACTTGATAATTTTGGTTTGTCACAATGTAATTTTTTAAATCTTTTAGAACTTAAACCGGACTTTATAAAGCTTCAGGCGGATACTATAGAAAAATTACAAAGTGATGGCCCCATAGTCTCAGTGGTTCATAAAATAATAGAGATAGCACATACTATCAGTTCTAAGATTATTATTTCAAATATATCAAGTATAAATCAAATCAAATTACTCCATGCAGCAAATATTGACCTTATGCAAGGTTTTGCTATTCAAGTTCCCTATGAAGTATTATCCGACTAAATTAACAACACTATACATTTGGGCTCCCCTGAGAAAACGGAATATATAATACGTTAAGAGAATTTAACTGCCATAAAAGGTTTAAGTTTGTCTTCTTTGATCTTAGAGCTCTTTTTCCAGACGTAGTCACCTGTTAAATTGATATGTATCCAGTGGACAACATATACTCTAGAACAGGATATTTCATAGTTTTAATGTTGGGGGGGGGAGTAGATTGATATTTTTTGTTTTTGAGGACTAGGCTATTGGATCTCAATCTACATTTTTCTACATTTAATGATTAACATAATGTAAATTCTATTGAAAAATTTATGCCCTATTTTTGAATGAAATAATAAATCAAATAAAGCCTCTTATGCTTAAACTTAATTATTATCTTAATTGATCTGTCAACCCTATATCACACAAAGAATATAACATTCTAAGCAACCATTTCTATTCGTAACATTTTTTCTTCAAACTCTATAGGTGACAAGTAATTATTACTTGAGGGCATTCTCTGTTTATTTAGTAGAGCTTCTTTGATTCGTCTTTGTCCATAAGTTTCTCTGCCAGCTTTAAAAGCACCCTTAATTAGGTTATTAAGATCTTCATCCACTTGTTCTACAATGCAACCAATTCTACACCAGTGGTAGTAGCTACTTGCATTAACTTTTAAAACTTAACACATGGTTGTCACACTGAAGCTCAATTTGTTCTCTTTGATACATGCGTATTTTATAGAACTTCTTTTGCGAAATACGCTGCTGCCTTTTTCATCCTATACCTTGTTATGGTTTAGGACACGCGTAAAATATCACGCTCTTGTTTTAGTATCTTATTTTCAGCTCTAAGTCTGATATTCTCATCCTCAATCGCCTCTTTGGCTGTAGATTTTAGTAGTTCTTCTTGCATCAATTTTAATGTTATTTGCTAGCTTGTGCTCTCTAATCCAATTATGAATTGTTTTTGAATTTACCCCTAAATCCACACCTATTTGTAAAACGGAATCTTCACTATTGAGTGCTAATTGAACTGTTGAACCTCTAAACTCTTGTGGATATTTTTTGTTTGCCATACTGACCTCACTTATTCGTTTTATTTTAACTCAGAATAGCTTTGTATTCTTTGTGTGAATTAGTGTAGCCGTATCAGTTCATAGGGAGTGTTCAAAATTTAGTGTTAGCATTGGGTCATTCATAAAATTGTATTATAAATTTAAAGCGTCCTCAAGCCGTCCCTCAAAGTGGATGGCTGATTTAGAGATTGTGAAACAGCAGTTTCTAATCAGCCTCATATAGAGTCTATTTACAAGACTTTAATTCTATTTTTAAAACACGAATTTTTTCATCCCGTAGCTTGTCGTCATAATTTTTTGAGAAGCTTGCAAAATCTTGTGTTATCGTAAAAGTTACTGCTCTTTCCAATGAGGATTTTCTTTCCTCTTCTAATTTTTTAAGATGCTCTAGCTTTTCAATACAGGTCGGCTTGTCTTCTGCAAAAAGTTGTGTATAAAGCATACCGAATATAAATATTATTTTCACTCCTTATTCCTTATGAAACTTTTTGATTTCGTCTTTATATACTTCTACTGACATGCTCTTTACGCTAGAAGTTGGGGATTGATAAGTTTCTTTCAATAGTTTTATTGCAGCCTCTTTCTCTTCTTTAGAACTATTATTATTTTCTAGAATTTTTCTATAATGTTCAGCCAATACTTCTTTTATTTCTATTTTTTGCTTAACTTCATTAGTCATTTCTTGCAAGCGATTCTTACATACATCTGTTAAACTGTTAGTATCATTTTGTACTAAATATGACAAGCACATTTGAGTGAAATCATCAGCATCATTTAGATTATCAAAAATTTTATAGACCGTGTCTGCAACTTTTTCAATATGTTGATCACTTCTATGTATAATAGAATCACCAACTATCGTAGCATAGACTTTGCCTGTTGTAATTACACCTCGCGCATTTGCTATACCTTCATTTATAGCTTTTTTGTTTTGTTCTTTACTGTATTTTTGCTTTTCAAGTTTAGCTTTTAACTCTTTACGTTCATCAGTTTTTGCCGTAGCATTATTATCTTCTATCT
>CANMJR010000068.1 GCA_947498025.1 Helicobacteraceae bacterium | reverse complement strand
AAACTGAAAACATTTCAAATCCTGACGCAAAAATATCGTAACCGCCGAAAATACTTTAATTTACGATTTAATTTGATATGTGGATTGGTAAATTTTGATCGTGGATTTGAGGTGCCCGTAAAATGAGTTTTGCAAGAAGTCTAATTATTTTTTTTCAAAAACAACTATTATGAAATCTATAGTTTTTCTAAGAATTAGAATTGTGATATAGATTACAAAAGAATACAAAAAAGGATGAGAAAAATTTCCTTTTTCGTACATATTGTGAAACCTTAAAAATGGATTGCTCAACAGGTCGCTATGCATTATTAAAGCCAATGCTAAAAGTGTAAATAAATAATAAATAACCTCTTTTTTTATTGCATGTTTAAATTTTTCTGCCATTTTGCGCTCCTCTATATTGTTTTTGTAGTTTTTTTTATATGTAATTTGATTATATAATTGAGGGATTTAGTAACGCGTTGAAATCTGAATTTTAGGGCAAAAAAACAAGTGATTTGTTTAGTGCCCGTAATAATATTTGAAAGTAAATTTCTACTTGGATGTTTCTGAATCACTTTCATTAAGCTGAGAATCACTATTTTTTGTAATATTTTCTTTTAGCTCGATTATGAGTTCTTGTCTCTCAACTACAAGGCGTTCTAAAATCTGTTCACCAACTTCTTCCCTATCTTGCCAATTCGCTTCATGAAAAATATTAAAAAGCTTCTTGAAATATTCATAATGAGTATCGCCGCTTGTGACTTTAAAAAAATAAAATCTTAAAAAAAGAATATCATTAATTACGCTAATTGCTATCTTCTTGCCTATACTGTGAGGATATACTTTTTCTTTTATCCAAGTAGTAAAAAATTCAGACTCTTTGAACCAATTATATAAATATAAATCTCTGTCTTTTAAAAGATTATAGGTTTGTGTTTGTTCATCGTTCAACTCTAAAAGATACACAACGTCATCTTGTTCGAATTTATCAAGTGACTCATCATAGATAACAAACTCAAATTTTACTTGCATATAAAAATCCTGAATATAAAAAAATTTTGTTTAAAATTTTCTAAAGAAATATTTTTGCATTAGCAAAAAGTGATTCTCTTCTTTGTGAAAGAATAAAAAAGCGAGAGTAAAGAAAAGGAAATTATTCCTTTTCTTATTAATTATGCTCTACCAGAAAGCATTCCGTACATTGTCATAGGCTTAAGAGCATATACTTTCATCAACCAAAATACCCATCTTTCAACTAGTGGGTCAAGTGGGAATGAAGGCGTTGGCTTAACAGTCCAATCAAACTCGGCTAACATAACAGTGCCAATACTCGTTATCAATGGACAAACTGTATAACCAGCATATTTAGATGGCATTTTTTTCCCTTCCATCTTAGCAATCAAATTATCCACAAGAACCTTATATTGTTTTCTTACAGAACCACCAGTTTTACCCATTGGCACCTGAGCAATATCACCAATAGCGAATATATTCGGAAACTTGATATGTTGAAGAGTCTCTTTATTTACTGGTACCCAACCCGCAGCTGAACCTATATCTGAATCTCCTATCTCTCTTGGAGCTATTTGCGGAGGAGTGATATGTAGAAAATCATAAGGAACTCTTAGTTTTTCGTGCTTGGCAATAACCTCAAAATCCCTCATCATAGGATCCCATTTGCCTTTTTCTTGCCATTTAGAATCAAAAACAGCAATTTTATTCTCAAGTTCCACTTCTACTAGGTTATGTCTATAATGCCACTTAATATCTTCTCTTTTAAATTGTTCTAAAATTGCGTCATGGAATTCTGGAATACCAAACATCAACCCACCATTTGGATAATAGGTAAGTTCCGCATTTTTTCTTGCACCAGCTTCTTTGAGCCTAGAATTTGTAAGATAAACAATCTTTTTAGGGGCTCCACCACATTTAACAGGTGTGTCTGGATCTGTAAATACAAATTGTGTTTTCTTCCCAGATTTCGCCTGAGCTACATACTTTTGCATCTGCTCCCAAGTTTTAGTAGAACCCTCGGCAGTATATATTGAGCATACACCACTGTCGCCCAAAACTTTAAGAAGTTTTGAATTGTCGCCAGAAGAGTAAGCTCTGCCAGCTGCCTCTAATCCTTTGATTCTTTCAAAATCAAGCTGTAAGCCAGCCGCAACAATCAAATAGTCGTAAGAAACTGTTTCTCCACTAGCAGTTGTTACACTGTTATGATTTGGATCAAATCCTATTACCTTATCCTTGATAATTTTTACGCCACTTGGAACAAAATCATCTCTTTTATAAGCGATGTCTTTCTCATCCCAAATACCGGCAGCAACTAAAGTTTGCCCCGGCTGGTAAGATACTGATAATGCTTGAGGCTCAATAACAGTGATATCAGGGTTTGCAAGATTAAGTGTTAATCTTGCAGCAGTCGACATACCAGCAAGACCACCACCAACAATTACTATTTTGCCTTTAGCAGCAGAAATAGCCGGAGCTGCCTCAGTAGATGCTTCAGCGCTAGAAGCACCGCCCATTATGAGACTTGCACCAGAAATGCCTGCTAATTTCATAGCGTCTCTTCTGCTAAGACCTTTTGAAGATAAATCTTTATCCATCTCTGCTAACATTTTATTAATATATTTATAATCCATGTTTATCCTTTTGTACTTTATTAACTTACAATATCTAAGTGTACACTATCGTAAAATATTTAATTTCAGACTTAAATAAAAGTATTTAAAAATAAAAAAACTAAATATATAGCGATTATACACATCTTTTGCGAATGTCATAACTTTAAAACTTAAGTAAGCTCACGCCAAAATACTGATTATTTACTCTACTGCCTAGCTGTTTAATATACCTAAAAGAACATAAACTTTCTTTTTTTCATCAATATAAAAAGGTACAGTATAGCCTTGATTTTCTATATCTTTGATATTTTCATCATTAAAATAAATCGATTGTTTATACTTTTTAACCTTTGTTTGCATGTTAACTATTATGGTATCAAGATACAACTCGAAACTTTTTGCATTAGACTTGTTTCCTTCTTCTAAAAGTTTTAAAATTTCTTTTAGTTGCTCTTTATAGAGATTTGAAACAAGAATGCTCATGCCAGGATAATAAGGTAAAAATTCAACCTCAGAATCAATATAATTTTCTAATTCTTTTTGTAATTGTAATTTTATATTTTGCATGTTTTCAATGAGCAATCCTACTCCTTTTCCTTGGTTTGTACTTCTTGCGTTAAAGGGTTTCCATAAATATTATCCACTTTTTTTGATAATGCGTCTATTTCAAATATAGCATCTTCATAAAACTCTACTTTTTCATCGGAACTTTCAGATTCTCCAGCACTTACAGAAGCTTTTTTTAGTGTCTTTTCTATTGTATAAGATTTAAATGGCATACCGTAATTATAAACTAATTCTCCACCCATTTTGCCTTGAGCAAAGGTAATTGCAGTTACTATAAAAAGTAAAATCACCGCAAGTACTTCAAGTCCAAATTTTTTCATTTTGCAACCGGCTATTTTTAAAAGAGCAATGACACCCATCGCTATTGCTAAATAAAGCCCGAGGGTCTTGTGTTCAATTAGCTCATGCTGTCCTTGCTCACTTAAAAAATCATAAATTTGTGGACCTGCCTCATTTCCCGTGTACCAAACGCCAAGCATCGCAAGTGCTGCAAAAAGCGTGGTTCGTGATGAAATTTTGGACATCCCTTCACTTTTTGTAAAAAGGTATATAAGTCCGAAAACTGAAGCAACAATTGGTAAAACCATTGCAAAGTGCGCTGTCGCTGGATGTAACATCATAATAAATCCTTGTGCGTTATAAATTTGCCAAATTATAACATTCAATTCAAAAAGTTTATTTAAATATATTTGAGCAGTTGCATATTCAATCATATAAAAATCTTTTTTTAAATTTTATTTGGCTTAAAATGTGAGCTACTTTTAGTAATTGTAAGTGTCTCGTGTGTATCAAATACTAGCTAGTTGTCTGCCTTAAAAGCCTGCATGCAGGCTTTTAAGGCAGACTCATCTAATAAATAAGCAAGAATATATTTATATATTTAATGTTTATTTGCTTATCTTAAAATGGCATTGGTGCCAACTTAGTTATAAAGTAACATTTTGTGTAAAATTAACTAAAAGAAAGATATTTTTTTAGTTAATTAAAGATTTTGTGATTATAATAATAGATAAATTTAATTATTTGAGGTTTCAAAATGAAAAAGATTATTCTTTCTGCATTAGTAGCGAGTGTTACTTTAATTGCAGCGGACAGTGCAACAGTATATAAACCAGGTTTGTTGTTGCCGGCAGATGGTGCAGCAATTTATAAGAAACAATGTGCGTCATGCCATGGTGAAAAAGGCGAAAAGATTGCTTTTGAAGGGTCTATTGTAATTGCTGGTATGGATAAAGCTAAACATGCAAAAGAGTTAAAAGATTATAGATACGGAAGTATTAACAAATATGGTTATGGTGCTCAAATGAAGGGCAAGTTAGTTGACCTTTCTTGGGATGAAATTGATGCCGTTGCTGAATATGTTCAAGGCTTAAAATAAGTTTAGTATGTATGCTGAATATTTCGGCATATAATTCGTGTAAACAGATATTCTGATTACACGAGAACTTAAATTTTAAGTTCACTTTTCCTAGAGTGTGACTTAAATTCCATCCACTCTAAGAAGTTTTACTTTTCCAACCATAAGTTCCACAGTCATATACGCTCTTCTAAAAACGCTCTCTTGACGGTACTCTAGATTGTGTTTTCTGCAAATCTCTTTTACAATTGGTTGCATTTTTTGATACTGAGAAAGTGGCAGATTTGGGAAAAGGTGATGTTCTACTTGGTAGTTTAACCAGCCATGTGCAAAATCTATAAGGTCAGAACCTGTGTTGTAGTTTACACTTCCCATAATCTGTCTTAGATAAAACTCACCTTGACTTTTGTGAGGCTCATTAAACATGTAGATATCTTCGGCGGAGTGATTTGGCACTATCACTAAAAAAGAGTGAAGATTCGCTATGTACTCAGCCATTATAATGATGATAAAAGCATTAAAAACAGCCTCTATACCGAGAGGAAAAAATAGGAACGGGATGAGTATGAATTTGACAAGAGTGTATGGCATGTAGTAGCTTTTCCATAGCTCAAAACCATTTTTGCTAAAAGGGCTCCAAGCATAGTTAGATTCTTCCGGCTCTTTTCTCTTGCGTCTCTCTTTATTTTCCAGAATTCTCAGTGTGTTTGGAGCATAGTAAGTGAATTTCCAAGTTCCTGCAAATGCATAAATAAAGATATATCTCATCCACATTGGCATACTAGATTGAATGAGCCACTGAAGATTATTTTCAACATTATCTGGGTCATCGACTTCGCCCAAATGGTAGTGATGCATAATATTATGTTCGTACTCCCAAGCTTCAGGTTTTATCCAATCAAGCCAATGAAAATATCTGTTTATTCCTCTTGAATAGCCACTTTTTGTATATTTGAGGGGAATATTAGGAACTTTGTCATACGCTCCATGTAAAATTGGATGTGTTGTATTTGCCCATCTCGAAACATTTCCGACACCAATGAGGGTAGCTGCCAAAATTGCAATACCTAAAAAGCCAAAAGATGATAACCCATATTGCGATATTTCTAAATAATTAATCAAAAGTATCAGTAAGAAACCAACTATTGTGGAGCCTCTCCCCCATCTCTCTAATTTGAGCAGATGTTGAAAATCCTCTTCAGTTGGCGAGCCGATGGTTTCTTTTATTTTTTCTATATCTATTTGAAGCTGTTCTTTATCAATATCTTCGTATCTTGCATAGGTTTGTGTCAAATCTTATCCTTTATTTGAAAATCAGAGATATGAATTATATATAATTTAACTTAAGAACTCACAAATACGGAATTGATTAAGTTTTGAAAGAGTAATTATTAATGCAATATAAACATCAATTTAGATAAAATGCCCAACTTTATAAATACAATAAATTGTTGGAGATTTTTATGGATGCTGCTAAATATATTTGGATGAATGGCGAGTTTAAGGGCTGGTTTGATGCTCAAACACATGTTTTATCACACACACTTCACTATGGAAATGGTGTAATTGAAGGAACAAAGGCTTATAAAACTGCAAAAGGGTATGCTATTTTTCGTCTCAATGACCATACCATGAGACTTAAAGAGTCTGCAAAAATGACTCTTATGGATATTCCATACAGTGTTGAAGAGCTAAACGCTGCTCAAATTGAACTCATCAGAAAAAATGAGTTTCAAGGCGATAACGTATATCTTCGTCCTTTAGCATTTTTAGGTTATGGCGTTATGGGTGTTTACCATAAAGGCGCTCCTGTTGAGACTGTAGTAGCCGCATGGGAGTGGGGTGCTTATCTCGGTGAAGAGGGCATGAAAAAAGGTATAAAACTCAAAATCGCTTCAATGACACGCCCGGCAAATACTTCAAATATGGGTAAAGCAAAAGCAACTGCAAACTACTTAAATTCTCAAATGGCAAAATTTGAAGCGATTGACTGTGGATACGATGAAGCACTCCTTCTAGATGATCAAGGATATGTGGCAGAAGCAAGCGGTGCTAGTTTTTTTATGGTTAAAAATGGAAAACTTATAACACCTCCAAATGATAATTCACTCGAATCAATTACACAAAAAACAGTGATAGAGATGGCTGAAAATCTTGGAATAGTGGTTGAACGCCGCCGTATTACAAGAGAAGAAGTTTATATCGCAGATGAAGCATTTTTAACAGGAACTGCGGCTGAAATTACACCTGTTCGCATTGTGGATGCAAGGGAAATAGGTTGCGGTTCTCGTGGCGCTATGACAGAAAAACTGCAAACGCTTTACTTTGATATAGTGTTTGGGCGCAATAAAGAGTATGAACACTATTTGACCTATGTCAATTAAAAACTTATAGTACGCACTTTTTTTATAAAAGTGTATAACACTCCATATAAATCTCGAAAAACAAAATTTTTCGTAGCTTTAGGGGGTCATAGGGACATTTGTCCCTGCCACTAAAACGAACGCGTTCGTTTTAGTGTATAACATCAAATAAAAGGAAAGTTATGGCATCGGACATGAATGATTATTTTAACAAGAAAAAAAGTGAAGGTACTGGATCTGAAAAAAAACCTAGCGGCGGTTCTGGCGGTGGCGGCGTTCCGCAAATGCCAAAGATAGATTTAAATTTTGGAGGAGCAAAAGCTGGTGTTGTTTATTTTATTATTGCAATAGCAGTGCTTCTGCTTTTATCGAAACCTTTTACAATCATTGAAGAGGGTGAAAGAGGAATTTTAAGTACAAACGGTAAATATCAAGATCAAGCACTTCTTCCGGGACTTCATTTTATTATGCCTGTGATTCAAAAAGTATATGTTGTGGATACAAAAGTTCGTATTATCAATTATGCCGCTCAAACAGAAGTTGGTACGGGAACAGCGGCAGGTATAGCTGTAAAACCGGCAATTACCGTTCTTGATAAAAGAGGTCTTCCTGTCTCAATTGAGCTTACAGTTCAGTACAGACTTAACTCTCAGTTTGCGGCTCAAACCATTTCAAACTGGGGATTTAGCTGGGAAGATAAAATCATCAATCCTGTTGTGAGAGATGTTGTTCGTAATGTTGTCGGTAAATATGACGCAGAGTCGCTTCCACAACAACGAAATACAATCGCAGTTGCTATTGAAGCGGGCGTGAGAGATAGCGTTGCCGGGCTTGCAAATGCACCTGCGGAGCTTCAGTCAGTGCAACTTCGAGAGATACTGTTGCCTCAAAAAGTAAAAGAGCAAATTGAGAGTGTTCAAATAGCAAAGCAACAAGTTCAAAAAGCAGAACAAGAAGTTGAAAAAGCAAAACAAGAAGCATTTCAAAGAGCTGCAGAAGCTGAGGGTATGGCTCAAAAAGCTAGAATCGAAGCTCAAGGTATTGCAGATGCAGTTACGATTGAAGCAGATGCTAAATCAAAAGCGAACTATTTGATTGCAAAATCACTTACTTCTGAATTATTGCAGTTAGAGCAGATGAAGGTTCAAGGTCAGTTTAATGATGCACTTCGAGAAAATAAAGATGCTAAGATTTTCCTGACGCCCGGTGGCTCAACTCCGAATATCTGGGTTGACATGAAAGATGCTAAACAAAGAACTTCTACTTCAGAAAAATAAGTAAAAGCATGCAAAAAATAATAGATAAAATAGACTGGCAAAAGTGTGAGCTTTTGCCGGTAATAGTTCAAGATATTCAAACCAAT
>CANMJR010000067.1 GCA_947498025.1 Helicobacteraceae bacterium | reverse complement strand
GTGGATGTTCTTTTTGCAAGTTCTGCTCCATCTTTTGCGGCAGAGTCTGTTTGGTTTGCCATGGTTGCCATTTCGTTTGACTTTTGCACATTGTTCTGTACATTGGATGTCATCTCTTCCATGGCTGCTGCTGTCTCTTCTAGGCTTGCAGCTTGTTGGTTACTTGCTGTTGAGAGAGTTTCTACTGCTTGTTTTAGGGTGCCTGCTTCGGTTTGGAGTTCTATGCCGTTCACAAGATTTGTATAACTATTTTGAGATAAAATCTCTCCTAGCTTATTTATGCTCTCAACAAGAGTTAAAAGATCTTTTTGCACACCCGAAGCATCTATATTTGTCATATAGTCTCCATCTATAAACTTGTTTATGGTTAAAGACATCTTGTTAAACGACTCCTCTTTACTTTGAGCCACAGATATAGAGTTTAATGATTTATTGATACTTATAGCTTGTTTAATAAAATCGCCCTTTAACCCTTTTGATAACATCTTTCTATGTGTCTTACCGTCCTCAATTGCATGAAGACTAGCTTCCATGTCTCTTGAAAATGACTCAAACTGGTCAAGTATGTCATTCAATATCCAAAAAAGAGCACCTGTATCGTTATTTTTGTTTATATCTGTTATACGGTTGTAAAGTGAGCCGGCAGCTACCTTTTTAGAGATTTCTATAGCTTTAGTAATATCACTCATGTATCTATTTATTGACATGTATCCGATACTTACCAAAAAAATAGCTAACAGAGAGGATGAAAATGCTAAAACTTGCATAGTTGCTTCACTCATCTCTTTAACAAACAAAATAGTAACTACATTAATTGAGAGCACCAAAAATAAAAGCGGTAACAGAACAAAAAATTTTATCAAAAACATAGTGTTGATTTTTAAAAGCCATTTCATTGCCTATTCCCCCTGCAGTGATAAAACAAGTTCATCATAACTGATATTTTTATCTTGCAAGAACTTAGCCAAAAAATCGCCTGAAGCTTTCATTCCGCCTTTTTTTTCTTCATCCAGCAATCTTTTATATATGGGTTCTATTGTATTAATCGCACTTTGAGGCGGTTTTCTTCTGACACTCGTGTAACCTACTATTTTTTCATTTGAATCATAATCGGGAGTAATATTTGCAAAAACCCAGTAATAGCCGCCGTTTTTTGACATATTCTTCACAAAACCAAAGAATTCTTTTCCGCTTGAAATGAGGTCCCAGCATAATTCAAATGCAACTTTCGGCATATCCGGATGTCTGATGATGTTTTGATTTTTACCGAGTAATTGTCTCTCTTCATAACCGGACATCTCCGTAAATATTTCATTGCAATAAGTTATTATCCCTTTTGCATCTGTTTTTGAAACAATAAAACCGTTATCAGGCATTTTTGTCTCCTGCGAAGTTGGCGATACATGCTGTTTTTTCATTTAAAACCTTTTTATTTTATCTATTTTAAAAGAGGATTTTATATTCTTAGTGTTGCATATATGTTGCAATTCAAATAAATTATTATTTTGCAACATATATGCAACACTAAAAAATTATAATTAAGTTAATAACTTATATGAAAGAGAAATCAAAAGATGCACTACAAAATATTATGGTGTTGTTCTTATCATGAAAAATAAAAACTTTAAGAGTACCTTCTTTGACGACGTAATCTCCCGCTATGGTTCACATGGCAATTCAAGAAGCATCGCTTCAAGCTACAATAATTACCAAAATAGAGATGACAGAAGGCAAGCGAATGCAAAAGATATAAAAAAAATGTCAAACAATGTCAAAGCTTTAAATAAAGCGGTAAGCGAACTCTATTTTAGCGATGGGGAGTATGCCAATTTATCCTTTCGCGGAATAACTGCCATAAAAGTAAGTTTTGTTTTTTCTGACCTAAGAAATTGTGATTTTAGCAACACAATTTTAAAAAATTGTGATTTTACATTTGCAAATCTAAAAAACAGTAATTTTACCGGGGCAACAATATCAGAGTGCCTTTTCAGACATTCTGATATTCGAAATTGTAATTTTACTGATACAGATATTTCTTTTTGCGATTTTACCGGGACACACTATGACTGTAGATACAGTTAAGCTTTTTACTGCTGTTTTTCTATTAGACTTCTTGCAAAACTGCAAGAAGTTGTCTGCCTCGAAGAGGCAAGCTTTAGTGACCCAAGCGGTCTTAGCGTAGTAAAATGGACTTGTTCATTTTGCGTTTTAACTAGAGTTCTGCAAGAACTCTATTAAAAGTAATAACCCACACGTAATGAAGTATCATACTTGCTGGCCGAATCACTGAGTCCATATTTATAATCTACCATGCTAAACCAATGAAGGCTCCATTGATAAAATAATCCTGCTGAAACGGTTTGAATAGGCACTATACCGACATAGATACTTTGAGATTCTGCATAAGAAGTAGAAACAAGTACTTTATCACTGAGAGCATATCCGGCACCTGCGTAAAATGCTTGCATATTTTGGTAAATGGCAACATTGGGAATATCTTTGTCATTGACCAAAGTGTAGCTGTATCCGCCGAAAAAGTTGAGTCTCTCATTAATGTTATATCGAAAGCTGATTGATCCAAGAAAGTCAGCTGCTTCATTCCCGTAACCACTTCGATAGGTAGGCAATAATACTCCGGCTCCCACTTGTAGAATAAGCCCGCTGTAAGAAGGAGATTTAGCATAAAGGGCGATGAGGGTATCATTGAGACCGCTTTGAGTATAGCCCGATGATGAGGAATGAAAATACGAGCCTACTATTTGAGCCCAAATATTTTCGTTGTAATAATCGGCTTGGAGCGTTTCGGTCATGGTATTAGACTTTTCTTGAGTAGCGTAATTCATTTGTGAATAGCCTCCGCCCATGATAATATCGTAATGAGAGCCGGTTAGTATGGATTGAGTGCTACAACCATATTTATCTACCAAATCGGTAAAAGGAGTATTCGGACATCGATCCTGTGCATCATCCACACCATCAATGTCGCTATCTGCGGCTAATAGGCAGCCACTTAAAAGAAGAGTGAAAAGTAAGATTTTTTTCATTCTTAATGTTCCATTGGCGATGTCATAGGACTATTGGTATTTCCGGTCTGACGTTGCATTTTGGCGTTCTGAGGCATTTGTTGCATTTTTTGAACATTATTCATAGGCATCTGAGATATTGAAGTACACATTGAGCCTCTCATTTTTGTCTGAAGCGTACCAATTGCGTTGGTACGCTCTTCTTCATTCATTGATGCCAGTTGCAGTTTAAGTTTATTCATCAATTCTACACGCTCTTGAGGAGACACTTTATGAATTGCCTCTATTTGATCGTTAATTGATTCGGCGCCGGACAATAGAGTAGAGATTAAAATCACTACAGAGAGTCCTATTTTAAAAGATTTCATTTTACATTCCTAATATTTAGTATCTGGATTATAGTATGCAAGTGTTAGCAAACCGTTAGTGCTTGAAAATCGAGACTAAAAATGCTTCCTCTCTCGAGTGTGCTTTCAACTGTAATAGAGATTTTCATACTATCACAGAGTTTTTTGACTATATGCAGCCCTATCCCCAAACCTCTCTCATGTTCTTTGTAAAAGCGGTCAAATATTCTTTTTGGCTGAGCAATTCCTTTACCTGTATCTTGAAAAATAACCAAAAAGAGAGCAGGATTTATTGTCACCGATACAGAACCATCAGCGGTATTGTATTTTGCGGCATTGCTGAGAATATTATCGATGATACGGGTAATGGCATCACGATTTGCACGAATGGACAAAGAATGGTGACTAAGAGAAAAAGAGAGTAAGGGATAAATTTTTTGAAACATTGAAATCCGATTGTACAGCAAAGTGTTAAGCTCTATTTTTTCTTGCTGTAATTCATGTCCCTCAAGATAGCTTTGCAAATTGTTTCCCAAAGAAGCAATGGTTTGAATGCTATATTCGATACGTTCAATTTTTTTCACATCCTCAGGATGAGGATTGAGTCGACTGACATTTAACCGAAGAGACGAGAGAGGCGTGCCCAAATCATGCAAAATATCGCGACTAAATTCTTCTGTCAACTGTAAAGCATGCCGCAATGGATAGAGTGCATAAAGTGAAAACATAATGGATAACAGAGCCATCACAAATAATGCGCTTAAATAATATTTTACGATGCTAATCCTCAATTGCTGCAACTGTAATTCGTAGTGTTTTTGCGGGAAACGTAGCTTGAGTGCGTAAGTATCGTTTTTAGGAATCGGGAAAAGGGTATAAAGACCTTGTGGTTCCGAGGAGAGAGTATAAAGTTTACTCGATTGAATAGGGACAAAGTCAAATTCAAACTGGGTACATTTGAAATCAAAACTACACATTTTCATCTGATTAAACAGCGTTGTTTCAAGAGACTGTTTTTCTTTGAGATACTCGAAATAGGCGAGAAACCCGCTTAATAACGCCAATGAAAGGAAGAAGACTAAAAAACTCTTCCAAAACGATTCTCGCTCAGCGTATTTCAATACGATACCCTACCCCTCGAACATTCTGAATATCCCAATTCGTTGTGTGCTTGAGCTTGTTGATAGCAACTCTGAGAGCAGTATCGCTCGGATGCTCCATCAGTTCAAATAGGCTCTCTTTGCTCAGTGTTCGCCCTATATTGGTGATGAAAAGACGAAGCAAAGGCAGTTGAACATCACCTAGCCAAAGAAGCGTTCCACTTTTGGTCACTTCTTTGGTTTTAGGATTATAGGAGATAGCTCCGCAATGGAATGTACTTTGACATTTGGCAAACTTTGCTTCAACCCTCACAAGTAATTCTTCGGGATAAAACGGTTTTTTAAGATAATCGTCCGCACCTAGAGCAAAACCTTTAGTAATCGATACAATATCACTCAATGCACTGATAAAAACTGTCGGTGTCAAATCATCGGCATTTCGTAACTGTTCTAAAAGATCAAAACCATTGATTTCAGGGACATTAATGTCAAAAAGATAGAGATCATAATGAACATCGTATGCTTTATTTGCCGCATCCCCTCCGTTACGTACCCAATCAACATCATAATGAGCTTCATGCAGCATCTCTTCGATACTCTCGCCCAAAATAAAATCATCTTCCAGCAACAGAATTCTCAATCAATCTTTCCTTTTAGATTAAAAAAATAATAGACATTATCAAAAAGTTTTGTTTTATAAAACGCTTTGGTAAAGGCTAAATATTGAGAGTTTCCTCTCAATATTTAGCGCATGCGTCCGCCACCTATATATCCTTGTTGTACAGGTACGATTTGTTTTGTTTGTACTCCTGTTGTAGCACAAGAAGCTAAATTATTTTGTAATCTGCTGCTGCTTTGTAACGCTTGGCGATCCGTTAAACTCAGGGCTAGAACTTTTGTTTGTATTGCACTTTGAAAAGCAACAAAATCAGTAGTTGGAACGCTTCCTCGTAACGCTTGTAACTGTGTTACACTCATACTGCTATAATCGGTAGCAAAAGCTGATATGCTCAAAAGAGCAAGCAATGTAATGGTTTTCATGGTGATTCCTTTGTGTTTGGATAACGATATTATCCCATAGCTGCGTTAGTGAAGTGTTAGCGGATTGAAAGAAGCAGTATTTAATACTGCTTCAAGTTTTTTAAAATTACGATTTCTGTGAACAATTTATGTATTTAATTTTATCTAGACCGTTAAACACACTTGCCGTTGCCTTTTCAAGCTCTTTAGTTATGTTATCAAGAACTTCCGAAGATGCTTCATCAATGCTGGCATGGACAAATGATTGCACACCACCGTGAACTTTTTCATGTACTGCTAAAAGTTCTTTCCATTCAGGAGTTTGTGCAAATTGCTCTTTTGAATGTGTGTCAATCCATTTGCCTAAGTTACATTCATGATGATTTACAACTTTCCATGCGACAGACTCTGTTTTTAGTTTTTTATAATTGTTCTCTTTAAAGTTAAGATGATCTATCTTTAACTTCGCAGTATCAAAAGACATAGTTATATCGCAGCTCTGTTTTTGTGATTCACTATCATATTTGATACGAGAGAGCATCTGCTCAAACAGCGCTGTTTTTCCTAAAATTTCATTTGCAATTTGAGCAACATTGCCGGCAGTTTTTGCATTTTGCTGTGTCATTTGGTCTAATTGAGACACCGCATCATTAATTTGACCGATACCTGCCATCTGTTCGCGACTGGCATTTGCCACATCTCTTACCATCTCATCTGTTTGAGCAATTTTCTGCGAAATAAGGGCAAAACCTTCCATCATATTTTTTGAAGTTTCTAATCCGCCTTGAGATTTCACACGCGCTGTTCGTGCCAATTCTTGAATCTCTTTTGCCGCATCGGCACTTCTGTTTGCGAGGTTACGAACCTCTTGTGCAACAACTGCAAAACCTTTTCCTGCATCTCCTGCAGTTGCAGCTTCGACGGCAGCATTGAGTGAAAGTATGTTTGTTTGAAATGCTATATTGTTAATAATTTCTACCGCTTGGTTAATTGCTTCGGTCGCATTAACAATTTCATTCATAGCATCAAGACTCTCTCTTGCTACAATATTTCCTCGCTCAGAAGCTACCTTTGCCTCTTTGGCAACATTTGTCATCTCTTGTGCTTTAGCCGAATTTGCAGATACATTCGAAGTTAACTCTTCTAGGGCGGCAGCCGTCTCTTCTAAACTGGATGCCTGCTCATTTGCATTTGCACTAAGCTCCTCCCCCGATAATGAGAGCATATTTGCATCTTGGGAAAACTCACGAGAAAATTTTGAAATTAAACTAAATGTTTCACTATTAGAAGTCGAGATGGCTTTTAGGGCTTGTCCTACGGATGCAAAAGAGCCTCTACTCTTATTATTATGAACTGCCTCATAATTACCTTGCGCAAAGTTAATCAAAATAGCTAAGAGCTCCGAAAATGTTTTTTCAGTATTATCAAGCATAAGATTTAAAGATTTTGACATTTTATTGAGCGAATCTTCACTGTAAGAAGTAGCTGCACGATGAAATAAAAAGCCTTTACTAGATTTATAACAGATGCTTTCAAAATCGATAATACTTTGTTGTTGTTCGATATATTTCTTCTCTAAGCTATGAATATTTTCATTAATAAGTTCAATCATTTTGCCAAATTCATCATTGCCAAAACATTGTATTGTCTCAACTCTTTTTTCTTTTCCGCTTAAAAAGTCAAAAAATGAGAATAGCCCTACTTGTATTTTTTCAACTTTACTTGTAATACTTTTACCGATTAACCTAGAGAAAAGAAGCACAAATAAAATAATAGTTAACAAGGCTAAACCTGTAAAAATAAGTCTATTTTGCATTACTGCATTTTTTTCATCAATCATTGTATCTATTTTAGTAAAGAATAATTTTTCAACCTCTCTATACTCATTAATAACATTTGTAGCTTTAGTAAACCAAACGGAAGCGTCTATATTAAATTTACCTTCAGGCTTTGAAATTGCCAAGGCTATAGTATTTTTAACAAATACGGAATCTTCACTTAATTTATTTTTATTAAATAATGCAAGCACTTCAGGCAATGCCAAAAGTGCAAATTTATGGTCATTACACTCAATAATTCCGCTATTTACACACAACCCGACATACACACTTGGAGTAAACATGTCTTTTATAAAAGCACCGTTTAAAGCAGCTCTTGTTTTTCCCAATGACTCTTTTGATGATGTTATATGTGTATATGCTTGTATGGCACCTGATACTTCTGCATCGCTGATTAATGAAGGAATTTTTGTAACCCCTTCCAATAAAGTAGCAATTGTATTACTAAAGTATGCTATTGCATCCGGCAGTGAAATACTAAGTGAATCTATGGCTACTCTTTTTGCAGAAAGATTTTCACTAAATACACTCGGCAACAAACTTTTAGATTCAGCCAACATTTTGTCTGTATTTTTTCGTTGATTAAGAAGTTGTTCTATTTTTTCCTTTGCTCCGTTTGATGCTATAACCCCTGCCGTCAGTCCACGCTCTGATTGAAGTTCATGAACTAAACCTGCGAATTTTTTTGCCTCCAATGTTTTATCTTTAACCAACACCAGAGCATTTTTTTCTTCTAAAACAGAAGAAATAGAGTGAAACCCAAGCATAATAATACCTATTACGCTTACGAATGAAAGTAAAAACAGCCTCTTTGTGACAGACATATTACGTGCGAAATTCATTTTTTATCCTTTTTTATTTAATTCTGAAACTTGTTCCGATTGCCGCACTTTGCTCGGAGTGGCAGCACGAGCAAAGTGCGGCAATCTAAATTATCACTTGAAATTTTTACCTATTTATGTTGCAAGTTTGTTGCAAAAACTATCACGGCTGTTTCATACTAAAATATTACATAACTTCTGAATATTTCCGCCAATCATACGAATAGCTTGAGGAAAATTAATAAAGTTTTCTCTTCTAAGCACATTCATTGCAATATTTCTAACAATCGAAAAATTAGTCGGGGCATTG
>CANMJR010000066.1 GCA_947498025.1 Helicobacteraceae bacterium | reverse complement strand
TTTTTTTACTTATTATTTTCGTTAACACCGGCATACATATTTATTCTAACATTTTATTTATACAATAGTATATGTCAAATAAATAAAATGGAGAAAATATGGTATTTCCTTATCACAATTGCATTTATTTTATTTTTGATGCCAGCTTTTTTATTTGAATTCAGGTTTTACCCTAAACTTATGGATCTTATCCAACTTTATGAAAAAACAATAATTTGGTCTTTTGTATTAATACCTACGTCCTTAATAAGTCTTGTAATATTTAGCAAAGAGGCTTTAGAGAAGTTTTTAAATACTTGTATTATAAAACGTGGACTATTAGATTTTTGGAAGAATGAATGTAAAATAGATGCCTGTGATGCTATTGACCTTATTCATGAAAAATATAGGGTGGAATCTTATCAGAATTTAGAAAATTTAAAAATATTTCAAAACACATTATCTTGTACAAGATTTGAAGCAAAAGAAAGTGCAACTTTGATTTCTGTGGATATTGATGAGATTAGAATTTTAGATATTGGTGGGTTTGATGGTACATTTATGCATAATTTAATTATATATACATCGTGGACTAACAAAAAAATCATTATAGATGTAATTGAACCATTAAATACAGAATCTGCTTATAAAGTTAATCTTTCTTCTTTAATTGATAAAAATAATATAACTATTGAATTTTATATGTTTACATATCAAGAATGGTATAGTAACAATGAATGTAAATACAATTTAATTATTGCCTCACATAGTCTTTATGCTATTTGTGATAACTATGATTTAGATGGACAAACTATTTTAAAACAATTAAAAGCATTGTTGTTGAAAGATGCAGAAATTTTAATCATATTGTCAAGCAAATATTCTCAAGCATATACTTTGAAAAGAGAATTACTAAATAAATTATTTAAAAATCCCTTAAAAAATGATTTGACCATGTTAAGTTTTTGTAATCAAAATAAATTAGTATTTACGCAAGATTTAGAGGGTACTTTTGATATTAAATCAATAACTGTTGACAGTTATATTGATTTAACAGATCTGTTGAAGAATCAAACAAACTTAATAAACTGGTTATCATATTTTATAAGAGTTAATTACATCAATAAAGATATGTATACATCATTATTACAAGACATTGTGAACCACTATATACTTCGTGGAAATGAATTACCTGAATGCCTAAGCAAATATTTTTGGGAGACATCTACTGCGGTTTATGGCAATAATTCATTACTATTGCATAAAACTGAAATAATGCATTTTAAATATAAGACCACACAATGAATGAAAATAAAAAGCAGATTTTAGAATATATTAAGAACATTGATAAAATTATCTTAGATAATCCATCAAGTCCATCAGATAAATATTTATTTCATTTATTCCCTTTTGGAGAGAGGGGAACACAATTACCGTTTGAATTAATTAATTTAATAAAAGAAGAATTAAAAAGTAATATACTTAATTTTTGTGATTCTCCTAGTCAGATTATAACATTAGAGCCGGGAGGTAATCAATGGGCTCTTCTCATGGCTAACGAATTGAGATTAGACTTATATATTGCGAGATACAATAAAAAATTTAACATATCAGCTAGCGCTGAAATTAAAAATAAATATTCAATAAAAAATATGTACTTTCCAACTATGCCTAATAAAAAAACCATATTAATAGATGATGTCATCAGCAGTGGAAAAACTGTAGAGGCTACTATCAAGTACTATAAGAGTATAAATATTAATATCTCTGCAGTCTTTGTTATTTCTATAAAAAGTCTAGAATATAAAAAACTTTTAGATATTTATAATATACCAATATATTTTATTTTATTAGAAGATGGAATGTTTCCTATTGCACAAAGATGATTATTATCTACATTTAGAATATACCGACAAAGATACAAAGAAGTTTTTTAAAGAAGTCGGATTGAAACCACGCCACATAGATACTGATAAAATCAGACGGGAACTATTGAAAACTATTTGATACTAAAAAAGTAAATATTTAAAAAATAATCCGGAACTTAAGCCACTTTAAAAATAGCAAATGCCTATAAATAGGGATTTGATGAAAATATACCGCTTAAGAAATGAAATTTTAACCGCTTTAAGGTTTGAGAGAAAATATCACTTAAAATATTCATTTAGATGATATTGAACTAAGAATGCTATAATTTTACAAAGTTTATATTAAAGGATTTTTATGCAAACTATACAGTTTCAAGTTGAAGATAGTTTATACAATGAGATAGTAAAAAAAGGTATCAATATTCAAGATGAATTTAAAATAGCACTTAATAAAATCTTGTATAAAAAAGAGTATCAAATCGCAAATGATATAAAAAAAGGTTTGGACGAAGTAGAATTACACAAAAGCGGAAAAATAGAATTAGAAAGTTTGGATAGTTTTTTAAACAGATTAGAAAATGCAAATTAAGACTACGCAAGAATTTCAAAAAAGTTTCATCAAGTTAATCAAAAAAGATAAATTTTTAATATCAGAAATCAGAGCGCTACAAAGTGAGCTACTTGAAAATAATAATTTAGGTATTAATCTAGGCAACGGTACATTTAAAATCAGACTTCAAAACAAATCCAACAACAAAGGCAAAAGTGCGGGTTACAGAATAATAACTTACACAAAGCTAGACGATGTAATTTTATTCGTGTATATCTACTCAAAAAGCGACTTAGAAAATATCTCAGAGAGTAAGATAGATGAAATTATCGCCGGCTATAAAAATAGTACACTTTAATTTTTAGGGGCTTAATTTTAAAATTATGCTTTTTGAGTCCTATTTTAGGAATACTTAAATCCTCCACAGCTCCACCATCACTCAATCTAAGAACATAAAAATTTCTTTTTAGCCTACAAGAAGCAAACTTTCAACCTATTCACAATCTGAGTTACAGTAATCTAACCCTTATTTACATCTTAATTCATTCTATTCGTCTTATTTAAACTCCATTAATTCTAATTGTAATAATCGATTAACAAAACATAAACTATAATGTCTTTTTTAAAAATTAACACGGATTTATTATGAAACACAAAAAATATATTACGCTTGGTTTCGCCTCTGTTAGCCTTGCTGTTACCTTACTTTTATCTACAAATATTTTTGCTTCATCCATTGAAGAGCAAAAAAAAGATGAACTCTCTCGTCTTCAAGCTTTAGCAAAATTTACAAAAGTTATAAGCATTGTTGAGCAGTATAATGTAGATAATGTAAACATAGAGGCACTCATAGACAAAGCTCTCGAGGGGATGCTTGTCAACTTAGATGCACATTCCAGCTATTTGTCAAAAGACGATTACAAAAAACTGAAAGTTCAAACGAACGGTGAGTTCGGCGGACTAGGCATTACTGTCGGTATTAAAGACGGAGCTTTAACCGTGATATCCCCTATTGAGGGAACTCCGGCGGATAAAGCAGGACTTAAATCCGGCGACATCATACTAAAAATTAATGATGCTTCAACTATTAGCATGACGATAGATGATGCGGTTGGCATCATGAGAGGCGAAGTCGGGACACCTATAGATTTAACGATAGTTCGCAAAGATGAAGTTAAACCGATTAACCTTCATATAATCCGAGCAAATATTACAATCGAATCTGTTTACGCAAGATCTATCGGCGACAATATTCTCTATGTTCGCGTGACAAGTTTTGATAAAAAAGTTGCCGAAGATGTTGAAAAAGCAATCAAACTAAAAAAAGCTACAACAAAAGGGATTATTCTTGATTTAAGAAATAATCCGGGCGGGCTCCTTGACCAAGCCGTTGATTTGGTAGATTTGTTCGTGGATGAGGGTGAGATAGTTTCCCAAAAAGGTCGAAATGATATTGACAATAAAATTTATAAGGCTACACCTAGTACAACAACAGTAAAAGTGCCGATGGTTGTACTTATAAATGCAGGAAGTGCCAGTGCTTCCGAGATTGTGAGCGGCTCACTTCAAGACCATAAACGAGCCATTTTAGTAGGTGAAAATACATTCGGCAAAGGAAGCGTTCAAGTTGTACTTCCTGTTACGGAAGAAGAGGCTATAAAACTCACAATTGCAAGATATTACCTTCCAAGCGGGCGAACTATTCAGGCAGTAGGAGTTAAACCGGATATTGAAGTTCTTCCCGGTGAAGTGAATGCTACTAAAAGTGAATTTTCCATTAAAGAGGCTGATTTGAAAAAACATCTGGAAGAGGAACTAAAAAAAGTTGACGGCAATAAAAAAGATGAAAAGGGTGAGAAAGATAAAAAAGATATAATTACGCCCGAAATGATGAATAAAGACATGCAGCTAAAATCGGGCGTAGATATACTAAAAGCTTTAATTATTACAAAAGGATAAAAAACAATGCAAAAAAGAGAGTTACTTTATGAAGGAAAAGCAAAAAAGCTTTTTTTAACAGATGATGAAAACTTAGTTATTTCAGAGTTTAAGGATGATTTAACAGCATTTAACGGTGAAAAAAAATCTAGCGAAGCCGGAAAAGGTGCGCTTAACAATAAAATTTCTACGGAACTTTTTAAGCTTTTAGAAAAAAATGGTATTCAAACGCACTTTGTGCAAATGCTCGATGACAACAACATGCTTCATACAAAAGTGGATGTTATTTTGATTGAAGTTATAGTTCGCAATATTGCAACGGGGAGCTTAAGTCGTAATCTAGGAATAAAAGACGGCACAGTTCTTCCCTTTACATTGGTAGAGTTTGATTATAAAAATGATGCCTTGGGCGACCCAAAACTTAATGACCAACATGCTCTTCTCCTTGGATTAGTCGATTTTCAAGATGAGCTTGACAAACTTCGCCGCATGGCAAGACAAATCAATGATATTCTTAAGCCCTATTTTGCAGAAAAAGGGCTTAATTTAGTTGATTTTAAACTGGAATTTGGAAAAGACAGAAGTGGAAATATTATTTTGATTGATGAAATCAGCCCTGATAATTGCCGTTTTTGGGATATGGAGAGTGGCGAAAAGATGGATAAAGATAGATTTCGACAAGGTCTTGGCGGCTTAACAGTAGCGTATGAGCAAGTATTAAATAGAATTTTAGGAAAATAGTATGATGAAAGCAATAGTAAATGTATCTTTAAAAGCAGGCGTTTTAGATTCTCAAGGGAAGGCTGTACAGCATGCTCTGAGTTCTCTGCACTTTGGTGATGTGAGTGATGTTCGTGTTGGCAAACAGATAATTTTAAAGCTAAACACAACTGACAAAGAAAAAGCAAAAGCGGATGTAACTAAAATGTGTGAAGAGTTACTTGCAAATACGGTAATTGAAGATTATGAGATTGAGCTAATCTCATGAAGGTAACAATTCTCCAATTTCCTGGTACGAACTGCGAGTATGATACGCAACATGCGTTTGAATCTCTAGGTGCAAAAACTGAGATTTTATGGCACAAAGCCGAATCTGTACCTAGCGATACGGACCTTTTAGTAGTCGCTGGCGGTTTTAGTTATGGAGATTATCTGCGAAGCGGTGCTATTGCAAAATTTAGCCCTGTTATGAAGGCGGTAAAAGTTTATGCAAAAAACGGCGGAAAAGTTCTGGGTATTTGCAACGGTTTTCAGGTATTGACAGAAGCTGGCTTACTTCCAGGAGCATTAAAAAGAAATGAACATTTACACTTTTTATCTAAACACCATAACCTAAAAGTTGCAAATAACGACAATATTTTCTTAGAAAAATTAGCATGTGGTGATGTTGTAAATATTCCTATCGCACACCATGATGGAAACTACTACATTGATGAAACAGGGCTAAAAGAGCTTTATGAAAACAATCAGGTTCTTTTACAATACTGCGATAAAGATGGAAATATCTCTAATCCAAACGGAAGCGTTGACTCAATTGCCGGTGTTTGCAACAAAGAAAAAACCGTATTTGGACTTATGCCTCACCCTGAGAGAGCCATGGAAAAACTTCTTGGTTCTGATGATGGTGTAAAAATGCTTCAAGGGTTTTTATCAGCGTGAAAATTTTACTGCTTCTTATTTTTCTGTTTTTTACGCCGATTTTTGCTCAAGGTGCAGATGAAACAACACAAGTTAATAATCCAGAGGCAGTAGCTCCAAAACAAAAAGTTCTTTACCTAAGCTATGATTCAGTTCCAGAAAAAGCTTTAAAAGGTGAAATCTTTTCTATAACACTCAAACTGTTATCAACTCTCAATAATGCAAACGATGTGCTATATAAACTTACAAACTATCAAGGTTTGGAAATTCTAACCCAAACACCTTCGAGAGAACAAAAATCAAAATATTTCTTTGATACCTTCTATTTTTTAGCCAAATCAAATCAAGTAAAACTACCGGATATTGAGGCTTTTGTTGCAGACTCAAATAGATATGCGACTGCTTCCCTCTCCGGCTCTACGCTCAATGTAATATCTTTAAATCCTAAAAATGATTTTTCAAACATAATAGCAAACTCTTTTGAGTTGGTTGATTATAGAACAACAAGCTATGACAGCAAACACAATATAATCGTTTTTGTAGCAAAAGCTACGAATTGTGACATTGGCTCCATGAACTTTAAAAATGTTTTCAAACAAGGCATCGAATCTGTACAAAAGTCACATCTCGATTCCAGAATAACCTATTATTTAATAATCAACAAAGAGGTGAAAAACTTCTCCTTTTCGTACTTTAATCTTCAAAAAAACAGTTTTCTTAATATTAATATTCCCATCGTAGTTGATGATGACAGCGTTACAACACAGAGCGATTTAAAACCTACCGATCAATCAAGAGAGATGCTGAAAATGCAAATTGCCGGAGTAGCCGCATTTTTTGGACTTTTGCTTGTCTTATGGATAAGAAAATATATATACCTGCTCTTTGTTTTAATTCCTTTAATCTATATTGCTATTTTAGCTATTCCGTCTAAAGAGATTTGCATTAGTAAGGGAGCAAACATATATCTGTTGCCTGTAAGCAACGGCACTATATTTGAAACGGCAAAAAGTGAATATCGCCTAAAGAAAGAAGGAAGCGTAAACAATTTTATCAAAGTTGAACTACAAAATAAACAAATTGGATGGGTAAAGAATGAAGATATTTGCTCGAATTAGTTGGCTGTATGCAACAATAATCATCTTTTCTGCCCTGACCATGATGATTGCAACCTACTATCTGCTGCCACGACCTTATTCTCGTAAATTTGTCTCTTGGCTTATAAGATTCAGTATATTTTATACAGTTGAAATTGAGGGCAAAGAAGACCCTGAAGTTCAAATGTTCCTAATTAATCATCAAAGCGATTTAGATATAGGAATTATGGAAACTCTCACTAGTAAAGATTTAGCATGGGTTGCAAAAAAAACTCTCTTTGATGTTCCATTTTTTGGACTTGCACTTAAACTTCCTGAGGATATCTCCGTAGAGCGAGAGAGCAAAACCTCTCTGATTAAACTGCTTCGAGCTGCAAGAGACAGACTTGACAAAAATAGAGTTATCACCATGTTTCCGGAGGGAACTCGCTCTGTAACAGGAAAGATGCTTCCTTTTAAAAATGGGGCAAAAGTAATAGCAGACAAATATAAACTTCGCGTTCAGCCTATAGTTTTGATGCAAACTTCAAAATATTATAATATTAAAAACTTCTACTACAAGCCGGGTCGCATTAAAGTGATATTTTTGGACTCTTTCGTGGCAGATAAAAGTGATGAGCATTGGCTGCAAAATTTAAGAGTAGAGATGCAAAAGGTGTATGACCATGAGTTGGCAAACAATCCTAGCCATAGGTAGCGGCGGTTTTATCGGGGCAGTTCTTAGAGTCTATATGAATGGTCTTGTATCTCATAGAGTACCACATATCTTGCCTTTTGGAACTTTGAGCGTAAACTTAATCGGCAGCTTTATAATGGGTCTTCTCATCGCCTATTTTATGCACACAACTCTCTTTTCAGTTCATGCAAAATCATTTCTAACATCTGGAATTTTAGGTGGATTTACTACCTACTCAGCTTTTGCAATTGAGAGTTTTTTACTTTTAGAGGGTGGGCATATTTTGCTTGCCCTTGCAAATATATCGCTCAATGCTTTTGGAACTATTTTTATGGCAGGCGGCGGGTTTTATCTTGTAAAATATTTTTTAAAATAGATTAAATCAATATAATCTCATCCGCGCACCACTTCGCAAGTTCCAAATCATGCGTGATAAGAAGCATTCCCATCTTATCAAGATTTTTCATAAGCATGTTCATAACCTCCAGCTGAATCAGATTATCCAGAGCAGAGGTCGGTTCATCTAAAAGAAGAAGTTCCGGTTGCATGAGCATGGCACGAAGAATAGAAGCTCTCTGGAGTTGCCCTCCAGAGAGTTCATGTGGAAGTTTTAAAAGCAGCGCATATTCAAGATTGATAGACTCTAAATAACTGTTTAACTCGTCTATATTTGCCACATCTTTTATCTGGCTTAGAAGCGTGTAGCTTGGATGAAAGGAGCTGTACGGGTC
>CANMJR010000065.1 GCA_947498025.1 Helicobacteraceae bacterium | reverse complement strand
AAAGAGATTCTAAACATAAGAGCAGGAGTAAATTACGACATAAACAGCTGGTCTTATGTTACTGTAGGAGTAAGATACATATTTACGAATAGCATTGAGATAAAAGATAATGCCTCAATGCACTCAAAAATAGATAATCTGGTTGGCGGCGAAGTGGGGTTAGGTTTTAGGTTTTAGGGGGGATGGTTATGCTCCAAAGAGCGCGCAGAGTTGATGTTGAGCGATTATAAATGGGAACTGGATTACTTTAAAAAGCTTTATTCTACAATAAATCAAGACGATGAACAAAAATAAAATCCAATTGAAAGGAGAGCAGATAAAAAGTAAAAATTTTCTCATAGTTTGGGTTCAATGCTAGACTTGCTGCGAACTCTAATCTAGTTATTACAACGTAATTCAAATAAGGAAAAGCTATGTTTAAAAAATACCATTTTTCCAAACCGACACCACAACAGTTGACAATACAGTTTAAAAAAATCAACAAATATTCCCCACCGCCCGCACACAAAATATATAGTTGCAATACCCCTTCGCCTGTAAATGCTATCGCTGAATTTGCACCTATGGGTGGAGTTTTGATTGCTTATCCGGGAACTATCGCTCCTCCGACAGATAAAAAACAGCTGCCACCATCAGGAACACGTGCTTTTGGTATACCAAATGAACTTATTATTCGAATGCAGCAGTTGGATTCCAAAGGAGAACCGGTTAGAATCTTTATAATGTGTGATGATGAAACCCAATTGCCATGCATTATTAAAAATCTTGAAGAGACTGCAAAATCATTCCAAATTTCATTTGATCCAAATCTATTGCATCTCGTTCCATGGGATACCGATACTTTCTGGACAAGAGATTATGGTCCTTGGTGGATAAAGAATGAAACAACAGGATATTACGGTATCGCAAAACATATTTATACTTCCCTTGGCGGTGGTTCTGTAGGTATGGTAGAAGGAGCAGAAGGTGTAGATCCAAATGAAGGTTCAGGTATATTCAGACCAAACGATGATGCGGGAGCAACAAAGTTGTCAGATTGGCTAAATGCCCCCATCCGTAAATGGAATGATGCAAGCTGGAACGCTAAAAAACTCCCTCAAATTAAAACACACAACTGGTATTTCACAGGGCTTCTTGATGTTGGCGGAAACTATATGGTCACGGGAGATGGCACTATTGCATCGTCCTATCTGGTTGCTACACAAAACGAACTTCCTGTAGAATCGGAGCAAGAAACGACAGAGCCGGATGCAACAACTATCGAAAATCGCATGGAATATATTATGAATCAATGCAATCGTTTTCTTGGTGCAGACAAATATATTGTTTTGACCGATCCTACAGGTACATATATAGGTCATATAGATTGCTGGGGGAAATTTATTGCACCTAAAAAAGTGTTAATTGCGCAGTCTCAGGATAAAAAAACAAATGAGGCTTTTGACGGCATCTCCGATTTCTTTAAAAAAGAGGGGTTTGAAGTGTTCAGGGTTATGTGTCAGAACATGTATGTTCCGATTGCAGATACTCCTTCAACCACAGCCGCTTACACCAACAGTCTTATTCTTAACGACTATGTGTATGTGCCTATAGCCGGTGGTGAATATAAAAAATTTGATGATGATGCCATTGAGACTTACCGCAAAGCCATGCCTGATTATAAAGTTGTTGGCATACTTGGAAAACCTGAATTCCCTTGGCTTGGAACTGATGCTATGCATTGCAGAACAAGGGGTGTACCGCGAGAAGTTGTTGATAATTGGTTGAAAAGCCAGACTCAACCGTTAATTTAAAATATTTAATAGAGGAGAATAGATATGAAAAAAAGTAACATTGTACAATATAGAGTTGGAGAATGGCTCCCGTCCGATCAGAAAATTTTAAATGATTGGCTGGCTGACTTAATTGATGAAGTCGAGGCTGAAAAAAAGCCTTTTCATCCAGTCATACAGGAACTTCAGGAACTTATTGAATCAGACCCTGAAATTTATGCCCTCGTCACCATGATGTTTGATCAGGTGCCAAAGAAGTATGAACACAGCGTGTATGGAAAACAGATAAGAAACTATAAACATTTTTTAGAACTGCTAAACGCTATTATGACACAATCACCGACTTATAACGATACAGGTTGTGTCGGTTTTCCAATTAATGCAATATTAGACTGGGCAATGGGTACTGAAGGCGGTTTTGCGGCATTCCTTAACGATAAACTCAATGCACAGTTTAAGAAAGTATTGAACCATTGGGGTACTTTTTTGAAATCTAAAAATTCAAACTATGTTCTTATGGTGGATAATGCCACAATTAAGGGCTCGGAACATGGTAGAACAAAACAATACTATTGGCTCGGTGACAGAGCTATGGTGGCCATGATGAATATGATGAGACAGGGAAATTCACCTCTCAAACCAAATGAACATGACAAGGCAAGGGCGGAATTTTTAGAAACATTTGTATGTAATCCTGCAAAACCGCATTACGGTTTTGCATGCTGGGATGATTTCTTCACTAGAGAATTTAAGGATGGAAAGCGTCCAATTGCCGGGGAGGGCGATGATTCTATAATTATTAATGCTTGTGAATCTGCTCCCTATAGAATTGCACAAGGTGAAAAGGAAGTGCAACTTCGTACAAAATTTTGGATTAAAGGGCAACCGTACTCCTTAGCACACATGCTTGACGGAGATGAGAGAACGGAACTATTTGTGGGTGGTTCTGTATATCAGGCATTTTTGAGTGCCAAAAGTTTTCACCGATGGAATAGTCCTGTATCCGGGACAATTGTAAAAACTAAATTAATCGACGGGACTTATTACTCTGAAACACCGACAGAAGGTTATGATGAAGCTGCGCCGAATGATTCGCAAGGGTATATAAGTGAAGTCGCAACGCGGGCGCTTATTTTTATCGAAGCCGACAACCCAAAAATAGGACTGATGTGCTTTATGCCTATCGGTATGGCAGAAGTCTCTTCATGCGACATTCAGGTTTATGAGGGTCAAAAAGTTACAAAAGGTCAACCGTTAGGAACTTTTCACTTTGGTGGATCAACACATTGTCTCTTTTTTAGAAAAGGCGTTGATATTGAATTTGATTTACCGAATGATAATCCACCGAGCTTGAACTCTTACAATCTTTTCGTTAACTCAAAACTGGCTGTTGTTAAATAATAAAAGTAAAGAAGTGAAAGGCATCGTAAAAAACGGCAAAGATGTCCTCTCCTCTTTATTAATGTAGGAGCATACATGTGTACAAGCGTAATGGTAGGTAAAAAAGCAACTTATGACGGGACAATTTTACTCTCTAGAAATGAAGACTATACAAGAAATAACTGGAACAAATATATGGTTTTTCGCCCATTTCCGGAGTACAATAATAAAAGAGGGGACAACACCGCAGTTTCGGATGGTATTTGGACTTTAGGAAACGGTTTGAAAGTTACGGTTCCTAAAAAGATGTATAGGTATAATGCAATGCCGGATGCCGTGGGTTCTCAAGAAGCAGTATATACTATAGGAAGACATTTTTTCTTTGAAGAACGGGGAATTAATGAACACAATGTGGCCATTTCTGCAACAAATTCTCTTACTATAAATCAAAAAGCAAATGTTGCAGATGCTCTGCTTGCTTCAGGAGGCATTGCAGAATCGGTTATACCGACTCTGCTTTTGCCGCAAGTTGAATCGGCAAAAGAAGCAGTAAAACTTCTTGGTAAATATGTTGAGAAATATGGTGCCAGTGAGGTAAACGGTATTTTAATAGGTGATCCTAGTGAGTCATGGTATTTTGAGATAGGTTCATGTCATCATTGGATTGCCGTTAGAATTCCTGAAGATTCATATCTCATAGTGGCAAACGGCATGAGAGTGCATTCTGTAAATCTTGATGACGATGCTGTTCTTTCTTCGAAAAAACTTTTTGAATTTGTTAGTAAAAATAAACTGCTTGAGACACCTGAACGGCACAATTTTAACTTTGCTGAAGCTTTTGGCATACCGGGTGATCCATATAATGTAGATCGAATATGGCTCGCCCAAAAAATCCTTACTCCTTCATTGGAACAAACACCACGTCAATATCAGTATCCACTTTTTCTTAAACCGGACAAAAAAATCCATATTCGGGATGTTATGAATGTATTGCGGGCTACTTATGATGGAACGGTGCTTGAAGGTATCGCAGAACGTCCAATAGGGGTAGATAGAACGGCGGAAAGTCATATTATGGTTCTTGACCCAAAGATGCCTCATGAATTGAAAGGTTTGATATGGCAGGTTGTCAGTACCCCTATGGGTGCACCCTACATTCCTCTTTTTAGTGTTATGGATGATATTCCTTCTTGTTTTAGCCTTGAAGGAAATCAATACAGTCCACTGTCCGCTTACTGGTCTTTTAGAGGACTTTATTCACTATGTGAAATCAATCAGGATGAGTACAAACCAATTGTTGAAAAATTGTGGAGTAGATATGAAGAACAATCTCTTTGTGAAGCTGAGCCATTAAAAGAGATGTTAATAAAAATGTATGCCCACGATTCTGCCGTAGCTATAGATTTTGCAAAACGATATAGTACTGGAAATGCCTATCAGAGTGTTGGCATAGCTAATAAAGAACGAAATCTTCTTATGACAAAAATTACTATACAAAAGTAAAATAGTTGCTAGTTAAGGAAGACTCTAAATCGCTAATAAACTTATTAGATTGTTTTATGAGACTTCCTATTTTAAATTCCCATTCCCAGGGTTATAGCGCTCATAAACTGTATGATGAAAATCTTTTTGCATGTTATTATTTCTCAGTTTCTGAATTTAACGCGTATTCCATTACAGCATCAATTTGTGCTTTTAAAACAAAATATTTTTCATTGTTTTCAGCTGTTTTAATTTTAAAATTATCTTTACTCAGAGAATTAACTTTTATTGATGCAATCCCATTTAGAGCAGAATCTTTAGTTGTATAATTTTCACTATTTAATATAGCTTTATTGTTTGGTGCTTTAAGTACAAAATGATACGTTTGTGTTAAAGAAGGGTCTTTAGTTAGTTTAAAGCGTGATTTATTCATTACATTTCCTTTACTTTTTATATGTGACATGATATTTAATTCCAGTCACATGTAGTGTCACATAATGTTAAACCAAAAGTACCTATTGTAAAATGTGTTAAAAAAAGGAGATAGCATCACTTTTTTAACTCAATTTCTGATGATTTTTATCGTCTTTTTTACTGTTCTATTATCTGCCGAAGCTTTACATGTGGATTCTAAGGTGGCACATTATGATTTGTTGCTACATTCACAAATATATGTTGATATTAATAAAACAAAAAATTTTGAAGAAATAATGGATTCATTAACTCCATTTCAAGATAATCATGACATCTTGCGAGGTTTTGGCTACTCTCCGAATTTTAATGTATGGTTGCGTTTTAGCATCACCAATACCAGCAATAAGACAATCGAGCAAATAATTGAATATGACCATGCCCTCACTAGTAGTATAGTGTTTTATGCTCCGCAAAACAACTACATGCCTCTACAAGATGGATTGTTCCATGTCTCTCATGCGCGAAAAACAATCAATCCAATTTTTACAATAACGCTTCAACCTAATGAGACACAAATATGCTACATATCGGCTTCGTCTCGTATCACAACTTTGATTGTTAAACTCAACCTTTGGAAATCTGAGAGTTTTTATGAAAAAGAGATATCTCGTCAAGTAATCTTAGCTCTTTTCTTTGGTTCAATGTTCATTCTGGCACTTTACAATATCTTTATCTACTTTTTTACTAGAGATAAGAGTTATCTCTTTTATTCACTTTATATTTTTGGTATCTTAATTCATCACTTTTTTTATGTGGGATTATCAAATATTTATATTATTAATCCTGCTTGGAACGAGGCAATCATTCAATATGCATCTCTGATTGTAGGTTTTCCGGCTTTTGCTTTGGCAATTTTCACTCAATCGTTTTTAAAAACAAAGCAGTATCCACTCTGGAATAAAATTTTAAATATCTATCTCATCATTTTCCCTATTCTGCTTTGTCTATTTTTGGTGACTGATTCTTTAAATAAATATCGTAATATCTTTTCTGTGCTACTGCTTATCTATCTACTGGGCATTACAATTTATGCATCATTTAAAAGAAATCGTCAAGCTTATTTTATTTTATTTGGATGGCTAGTGTTCATCAGTGCCGGACTATTTATGTATCTTTCAAGTACAGGCATATTCAGTATCTATAAATATTTTCCATACTATGTCGAGGTCTCATTGGTAGTTGAAGCAATCGTTTTTTCTATCGCTTTGGCTGACCGTATTAAGCAGTTACAAATAGATAAAGAAGAAGTCAATTTACGGCTTATAGCCCAACAACAAAATGAAAAAGATCATTTGAAACAAGAGGTTGAAAAAAAGACTTTAGCGCTTCAAATTTTATTAGATGAAAAAAAACTATTATTAAAAGAGTTGAACCATAGAGTAAAAAACAACATGCAAACTATCGTCTCTTTAATTCGTCTTCAGAGTGATAAGGTTGATGACAAATTATTACAAGATTTTTTAATTACAATTCAGAATCGCATAAATGCTATGAGTCATCTGCATGAATTACTTTACACGCAAGAAGATATCACGCATATTGATGCTTACGAGTATTTTGAGTTGCTGATTGAAGAAGTAAGAGAAAGTTACAACTATAACGAAGTAGAAATTAATTTTGATATTACAGCTAATCTAAAAATGGAACAAGCCGTATATTGTGGATTGATTTTAAATGAACTTATAACGAACGCATTTAAGTATGCTTTCCCTGCGCAAGAAGGAACCATTACTATTAAGCTATATAAAAAGAACAATCTATATTCTCTTGATATTTGTGATGATGGCATTGGATATAATCAGGAGATTCAAAAAGACTCTCTAGGTTTGCTGTTGGTTACTACCTTAGTAAAAGAACAATTAGGAGGAACACTGAAAATTGATACTTCTGATGGTGTTAAAATCAAGATTAGATGGAGCGTGAATGAATAAGCCAAAGATATTAATTGTAGAAGACGAAACAATTGTGGCACTGGACATCAAAAATACGATTGAAAAATTAAATTATGAAGTATCGGATATGGTAACTAATTATGCAGATGCTATTGAAAGTGTTAAATACAACGAGCCGAATATTGTTTTAATGGATATTAATTTGGCAAATAGCAAAGATGGTATTGAAACAGCTATTGATATTCAAAAGATAAAAAACATTTCAATTATCTATCTCACGGCTTTTTCAGATGATAAAACGATTAAGAGGGCAATAGAGACAAACCCAATGGGCTATCTTTTAAAGCCATTCAAGCGTGAAGAGCTTAAGTCAACAATTGCTTTGGTCTTATATAAAATGAACTATCAAAATGTAATTACACTGCCGGAAAATTTTAAACATATTGGTTTTGACTATTACTTTGATGCAAGAAACAAACATTTATACTATAAAACTTTACCAATTAAACTTAGTATCAAAGAGCGCATTCTTATTAAAAGGCTTATAGATGCTAATGGAAATATTGTTCCATTTAAAGAGTTGGAATATTTACTATGGCCGGATCATTCCGTTGCAGATAGTTCACTTAGAACTTTAGTGTATAGACTTCGCAACAAACTCGAATATAAACTTATAGAGACAGTGCCTTCTTTTGGAGTTAAATTATTGACATTTCATTAAACTTCTTGCAAAACTCATTTTGTAGATACTTCGAATGCACACTCAGAGTTCACTGATTCACATAATCGTGAACTCTTAATTAAATCAAATATCTCTATCTTAAAAATTCTTCATCACCCCAAGAAATAAAATTTGTTTACTTGTATCATCTTTTATAAAAATAAAAAATGGTCTGTTAATATCCAAATTAGCAAGAATTGAAGGACTAGAATCATTACTATCGGTAACTAAGGTAATTGCTGCCGCTTCAGTGCCATTTTCATCAACTTTTAAAAAGGCTTTGTGTTGAATAGAATTTATATACACAGTGTTGTCAGTTGTCATATTACTAAAATCTGCACTTTTTTTAATAAATGGTGTAACCATCCCTAGCTTTTTTAACATCTCTTTGATATCATAAGCAGGACTGGCAAATTCAAATTTTGGCATCGTTAGGTTAACATATTCATAGTTCATATCACCGATACTTTGATATATGGTTTCTATGCTATTTAAGGTATTAGAGAATTCTCCTTCATCCGGAAGAACAATCAACATCGAGCTTCTACCTCCTATATACGGCAACTCTACCGCTTGATAATTGTTGGCATGCATATATTTGAGTTTAGAACCAAACTGCTTCATAAAAGTTATCTGTTTCATGGAACCGTCTTCTGCCGTAAAAGTATTTTCTTTGGTATAAGATTTTTGAAATTCAGTGAGCCATTTTCCCTTAAAGTAGATTGCATTGGTCATGGCAACAACTGTAGAAGGGTCTAGATTTCCTTTTGAGATTATCTCTTGAATTCTATCATGTGTTTTTTCTTTTACCCAGTCGTTGATAGCAACTCTTGATGCTTCCAGTTCATTCAGAAAATCTAATATTTTAATATTGGCACCATAGTTTACTTTTATAGTATCTAGGTAGCTGTCTAAAATAGGATAGTTCTTTTGTACCCAAAAAGCATTGTTTATCTCAAAATTGTAGTAGTCATCGCTGTAGTTTAAATGCA
>CANMJR010000064.1 GCA_947498025.1 Helicobacteraceae bacterium | reverse complement strand
GCTAAACTGAAAACATTTCAAATCCTGACGCAAAAATATCGTAACCGCCGAAAATACTTTAATTTACGATTTAATTTGATATGTGGATTGGTAAATTTTGATCGTGGATTTGAGGTGCCCGTAAAATGAGTTTTGCAAGAAGTCTAATCTTATTGCAGAATTTGTTTTGTCATTCATAAATAAATTTCCTGAAAGAATTTTATAAATTATACTACCAAAAATTAAAAATAGCAAAAAAATATGACAAATTGCAATATTTTAGATAAATATCTACTTCTTCATTTTAAACTGCTCTTCCAAAGCTTTTAGCTCGTCGGCGTTTTGTTGCGCTCTTTTTACCACTTCTTCAAATGCAAAGCCTTTCATCACTATTTCGTATAAATACGGCTTTTCTTTTCGCCAATTCCTAAGTGTTCTTGGGTCAACTTTGCAACAATAACCTATTTCAGAGATGATGGACTTATGGCGAGTTATTATCCTGATTTTGTGGTTGAAACTGCAAACGATATTTTTTTGATAGAGACAAAATCTGACAAAGATTTAAAAGATACTAATGTAAAACAAAAACAAAGAGCAACACTTGATTTTGTAAGACGGATAAATTCACTTGATGAAAATTTACGAGATGGTAAAACATGGGCGTATCTCCTTTTGGGCGAAACACAGTTTTATAGTCTCAAAAAAAGTGGTGCTGACATAGAAGATTTGGCAAACAGTGCAAAAATGAATGAGAGCAATTTGAGTAGAAATTTGTTGGATTTGTTATAATTTTGGCATGTGGAAATTTCACATGCCAAAAACCCGAACCATTTAAGGTTTACCTAATGCAGCTTTTTCAGCGCCGAGACCAACATATTGTTAGCATCACTTTTTGTTAATAAAAAAAGTGCAACTACGAAAGCAATTGCACCAAAAAAAGTGTTCATCATCATTAATGCGCCGATGCTAAGTAGCAGAGCCAAAATTGAGAGCACTCTTTGGTTTGCAAAGAGTGCGACCACTGCGGCGGCAACTGCAAGCTCTCCAAAAACATGCATATAAGCGAAAAGACCGATTTTAGTTCTTAAAGTGCAAAGAAAAGAGTCTGCCGATGCGTTGCACTGTGCCGCTACAGCGTCATTCATAAAAATTCCGTATCTTAGATAGGCAAAAATTGCAAAAAAAGCAATCATCAAGAAGGCAAGATTTTTAAGCTCGCTCAAGGCTACTTTTTTGCTCCCCATGTATAAAATAGTTGCAAATCCCATCGAAATCAAAACCCATATATCCGAGAAAAGATTGAGATAACTCTCATTTACGAAAATCGTAACCGTCGTTACTGCCAGAATTAAAGAGGATGCTTTTTCAAATTTTCCAAAATGCATGCTCTCAAATCTGCCTCTGTAAAGCCATAAAAAGGAAAGAGCCGAGATAATAAATATATAAATCTCGAAATTTCTATATCTTCCCTCAAGGGCAAGAGCAAGGTTAGAAATTAATACAAAAATAAAGGCGAGATAAAATAGAATCATAAGAGATGCGCCTGCGTTGAATATTTTTTGTTTGAAAATTGTAGCAATATCTATAATTTCCGGCTTTTTATCTTTGGCGATGCCGTAAAGTAAAAAGTAGTAAATAAAGAGGTGGGTAAAAAGAACCAAACCTGCCCAACCAAACTCTATTGCCGTTCTTACCGTCACCATGTATTGCTCTACTTGAAGCATAAACAGAAGTGCAAAAAGAGTGTTTACAGCACCAAAAAGCATCACTTTTTTTGCCTCAATATTTGAGCCTTTTAACAAAAATGAGAATGCCAGAAGAAGCAAAATGGAGCCGAGAGCCAAAGGTTTATAGTTTGGAAAGTTTGAGACATCCCCCGCAAAAACATGTTTATCCACTCTATCTTTGTCAAACAAACCCCAAAAACCGCCGACTGCTCCCTCACTCATTCTCTTCCAAGGCTGGTCAAAAGCCTCAATAATGTTGTAATTCCATCCATTATCCTCTGCCAACTTTACAAACCCTCGTATGTAAACAGCTTGATTTATCTTGCTGGGGAGGGCATCTTCTCGCATTCTGCCCTCAGAGGGCCAACCCGTTTCACCGATTAAAATATTTTTCTCTTTTAAAATTGACTCAACCTCTCCTCTTACATTTGCCAAATGCTTCAATGAAGCATCAATATTCATCGGGTCATCTTCCCAGTATGGCAAAATATGAATAGTCACAAAATCTGTAACCTCTCTTATTTGCGGATGTTTGAGCCAAAATTCCCAAACATCGGCATAAGTAACCTTGACATCCGGAAGTGCTTTTTTCACCTCTTTGATGTACCCAATGAGAGTTGTGTCCGTCACCTCCCCTCGGAGCAGTGCTTCATTGCCGACAATAATCGCTTTTACAATATCTCTGTTCTGGCTTGCAAGTTGAATGAGAGCTTTTATCTCCTTCTCTGTCAAAACTTTGTCACTGCTTACCCAGCCACCCATAAGCATTTTTAGACCACTCTCTCTTGCTATTTTAGGAACCATCTCCAGCCCCAAAACAGAGTATGTTCTGATACAATCCGTGTATTTAGCAAGCAGTTTCAAATCCTCTCTTACCTGTTCCTCCGAAATCACCATTCCTTGATCAAACAACATGGGAGATTGATCTTTTGAAAAGGGTGCGTATGAGACACACTGAAGTTTTGAGATAGAATTTTCACTGCTTTTTAAGATGAGAACCTCTCCGATTAGATACCAAAAGAGTGCCACCATGGCAACACCTGCCAAAACAGCGGATATTTTTTTTGTCATTTTTTTCCTTTGTGCAGTTTTATAAAAATTCATAACTATCTGATGTTACGCACTAAAACGAACGCGTCCGTTTTAGTGGCAGGGACAGATGTCCCTACAACCCCCTAAAGCTACGAAAAACTTTGTTTTTCGAGAAGTACAAGGTGTTTTACGCATTTTTATAAAAAGTGCGTAAAGTCAAATAATAAATATTTTTTAGTAGCAGATTTATACACTATTTTAATATAATTTCCTCTGTTTTTACAGTTTTGAGAGAACTAACACTTAAACCCGAATTATGGAGTAAACAATGAACCAAAACAAAAGCCTTTTACTGCAAAGTATGAATGATTTTTTAACACCGAAGATGCTCAAATATGCGCTCATGCCCTTTGTTATAACTATGGTTATATTATATGTACTCTTTTTTGTCATGGCAGGAATGGGGCTTGAGCAGCTCGGCACTCTGAGCATTCAAAGTTCGCAGACCACAATGCAAAATGGTGTTACAAATACCGAAAATATATCAGCACTGCTTCAGGGTTCTGCCATAATCCAGTTTCTTATGACACATGCCATTACTTCGTGGATAGTGAGTTTTTTGGTTTATTCAATTGGCGGATTTTTTGTACTTTATGTCTCTATTTTTGTAGCTGTTCTAGTCATAGGTTTTTTAACTAATCCAGTGCTTCGAGAACTTCAGCAGAGACACTATCAGGATGTTGCCATGCTAGGAGATTCAAACCTTGTTGAGGGAATATTTAACATGATAAAATGGGCATTTATAATGCTTTTACTCTTTCTAGTTTTGATTCCGCTCTACTTTATCCCGCTTGTAAACATCATAGCACTCAACTTCCCTCTCTACTACTTTTTTCATAAAGCGATAACTTACGATATAGCTTCAAATATCTGTACAAAAGAGGAAGATAAAAAGATAAAATATTTCAACGGCAATGCCATAAGAATGAAAACTTTAGCTATCTATCTAATCTCTCTCATACCATTTACAATATTTTTTGGAGCTATTTTTTACGTAATTTATCTGGGACATACCTATTTTTTAGAGGCTAGAAAGGTTCGCAGTTAAGGCTTATAGCCCAATATTTTACTCAAACTCTATACAAGAGGGAAGTTTTTTGGGAGCTTTGATTCTGAGTTGCTTGTTGATGTTCATACGACCATATACAACCTCAAAATCAGAGGGTGACACTCCAAACTCTTTGGCCAAAAATTTCACCATATGATCCGTCGCCCTCCCCGCCACCGGTGCAGCGGTAACGCTTACTTTGAGTTGATGTGCTTTCACTTTTCCGATTGCATCCCGCTTGGCACTGGGAGTTCCTAAAATATTAAGAACAAGAATATCGCCCTCCCATTGATAAAAAATATGGGCAAGTTTTTTGGATTTCATCATCAATTCCTATGCGAAAAATAAACTATTTATGGAAGTATAACAAATTAAAAAAGTGCGTAGCTAAGGCTTGAAAAAATTCAAAGTTTTTATCCCACAAACCTGTAGCCTATGCCGGTTTCTGTTCTGATTCTGGTCGGTCTGGATGGATTTAATTCTATTTTTTGTCGTAACTGATTGATAAAAATTCTAAGATAGTGAATCTCTTGTTGATACCCTACACCCCAAACTTCTTTTAAAAGCCAATTGTAGGTCAAAACTTTGCCTTTGTGCTTCATAAATAGTTTTAACAATTCAAACTCTTTTGGTGTACATTTGAGTTCGCACTCATCCAAATGAATTGTGTGATTGTTTATATCAAGAGTTAAATTTTCACTCTCAAGAGTCGCAGAAGTACAATCCATAGTTTCAAATCTTCTTAATGTAGCTTTTATACGAGCAAGTAATTCTCCTGTGCTAAAAGGTTTTGTCACATAATCATCCGCTCCACCTTCTAGGAGTGCTATTTTAGTCTCTTCGTTATCCCTTGATGATAAAATAATAACGGGGATTGTACTCCACTCTCGAAGTTGCTTTAAAAAGTCTTGCCCATCCATATCAGGAAGAGTTAAATCAAGGAGTATAAGATTTGGTAAATGGTTTAGAGAATAGAGCAAACCCTCTTTTGCAGTGGTAGCTTGAAGAGTTGCATAACCACCGGCACCCAGTGCCAAATCAAGAAGTTTTTGTATCGATTTTTCATCATCAATTATTAAAATTTTTGGTTTCATTGGGCCCTCTTTGGTAAAAACAGTTCTGCAAAAAATCTCTCATTCTCAGATTTTAGAGTCAGTGTACCACCATGAATTTCTGCTATCAGTTGTACAACATGAAGCCCCAATCCTAAACCTCGTTTGGAAGATGCGTTGGATAATCTTACAAATGGTTTGGTTGCCTCGCAGAGTTCATTCATAGAGGGAATAGTACCTTGATTACTCACTACAATCAATACTCCATTTGGTTTTTCAGTAACACTCACACCGACATCAAAACCATATTTAAAAGCATTATCTAAAAGATTAATTAAAGCTTGTTCAATAAAAATAGCATTTGCATAGATTGTTGGAATATTTTGAGATATTACAAAATTTGCTGTTTGCTCTTTTTCCGTTTTGAGTAATGCACTCCCAATAATATCTTCTAAATCGCAAATATCCTTCTTTAAATGTAATATCCCATTTTTAAGTTTTGCTGAATTGATAAGGTTATGAATCAATTGTTCCATATCTTCGGCATTTTCATCAATTGTTTCAATAAGCAAAATACGCTCTTTATCACTTAAAATTAAATTTTGTTCCAAGAGTCCAGATGAGCAACCTTTGATAACAGCAAGTGGTGTACGCAACTCATGCGAAAGAGATTCAAGAAGTGCACCCTGAATTTTTTCCGATATTTCTAACTCTTTTGCAATAGCAGCTTGTTTTGCCAAAGTAGCGACCATTTGACCAGTAGCTATCATGATAATAAAACTTATAAGATAATTTACATCCGAAACAGTTAGACTAAATCTTGGTGGAATAAAAAAAACATCAAAAGAGACTACACAGAGAAAAGAGATAAAAAGAACTTCTTTTCTTTCATTGTGCAGTGCCGAAAAAAGAATCGGCACCATAAATAGCATAGCAGTATTGAGAAGATTGAGCGTATCAAAAAAGAAAAGTGAAACAATAAAAATCAATATATACAACCCAATACTAATAATGAAGCTACTTTTTTCATAAAATTTCATTGTTATATCTCAGCTCTTCTTGAAACTCCAATGAGCTTTTCATGTGGAAAATTATAAAAACTTGCAAAACTAGGTGAAATATTTTTGACCAATGAAAAAAGTTTCCAATGAAGCTTTTTCGAGACAATCTCCTCATCGCCATAAAAAATAGTTCTCTCTTCAATCCCTTTTTCTTTTAATATTTTTTCCATATTGAGTATTTCCATATAGCCAACATGAATTAACAACAAATCAAGCCCTTCTGAGAGTGGTGAAAGTTCACTATGCACGCCTACAGGTTCACTTGTAGGTTTCACGCTTACTATAATATTTCTCTCATAGATAATACCATTTTGAAACATTGTTTTTGCAATATATGCCGGAATATTATCCGCTCGTCTTGCAAAGAATAAAGCAATGCCTTCAATATGGGCACCGATACTATATTGTTTATTATATTCCGTCAGAAATTCATCTTTTGTTATGGGCGTCAATGATTCATAAAGGCGTTTTTGTCCTTGTGTATAGAGGATAATCAAACCAAGAGGAATAGACGCTATAATCAAAGACCAATACCCGCCGTGTGGTATTTTCATTAAACTCGATATAAAGAAAATGAAACTTGCAATCCCTGAGAGCATAGCAAAAAACATTTTAATTTTTTTACCTCTATAAGCAAATATCATGGTTACTAAAACACCTGTAATACTCATCGCTCCTGCAACTGCAAGACCATAAGCCGCTGCTAACTTGCTTGATTCTTGAAAAACAAAAAGCATGATAATCACACAGATAAATAAGAACCAATTGACAGAACCGACATAGATTTGAGAACGAAGTTCATGCGATGTGTAATCTACTCTAAAATGAGGAAATATGCGTGTTGTCATAGCTTGATATAAAACAGAAAAAATTCCGCTTATCATAGCTTGTGATGCGATGACTGTTGCCATAATAGTTAAAATTAAAAATGGCACATACAATGTAGGAGAAAAATCTTTTGTCATCTCAAACAGAGGACTTTTTATAGCTTCTGGATGTTCAAGTAAAAATGCTCCTTGTCCGTAATAGCTCAAAATCAAGGCAACAAAAGCAAATAACCAACCTTTGAGTATAGGCAACCTGCCTAAATGTCCCATATCAGCATAGAGTGCTTCTCCACCTGTAGCAGCCAAAAGGACATCTGCCAACATAATAAATGTAATAAAAGGGTGTTCAATGGCAAAGTGCATCGCGTACATTGGATTGATTGCAGAAAAAATGGATAGATTGTGACTCGCATACCAAAGCCCTGTTCCACCTAGAGCCAAAAACCATACAACCATAATCGGTCCAAATGCAGAGGCAACTTTTTCAACACCCTTCTTTTGCACTGCAAAAAGTGCAAATGCAATGAGAGAAGCAATGAGAAGCAGTACCATTTTAGGTGTTTCCTCATACCCTGGGATTAATACCATCCCCTCAACAGCACTCAAGATACTAATCGCTGGAGTTATTACACCATCTCCAATCATCAAAGAAACCCCAAAAAAGCCCAAGATAGAGACAATACCTACTGCTTTTGCACTTTTGAGATAAGGAAGAAGCAACTGTACTAAAACAACAGTTCCACCCTCTCCTCTTTTACTAAGACTCGTTGCCAACCATGCATACTGAATCGTGACGAGCATTGTCATTGTCCAAAATACAAAGGACAAAATACCATATATATTATCCACTGTAGGTGCTATAAGCATACAAATAATAGCAATAGTATAGATAGGACTTGTACCAATATCGCCATAAACAACGCCTAGCGCCTTGATGACCATCATCTCATTTTTTATCCGCTCACGCAGTGTCATATTCATTCCTTAAACTCTTATTTTAGGAATTGATTATACAGCCGGAGATATATTTAAAATATAATAAATAGCGTAGAAAGATATAATATTTTTATAAAATTACTCTTCCTTCTCCTCACCCTTCATCACCAAAGCCCGATACGCTTCATCTTTTGGCACAAGCCCCGCTTCGTATAGAAATTGGGAGGGGACAAAGTTTGTCTTTTTTATCTTGTCATATTTTGCGTAGCTTAGATACAGAATATCTTTGGCTCTTGTGACTGCCACATAAAATAACCGTCGCTCTTCATCAAGTGAACCGCCTCGCTGCATGAGTTTGCGGTTTGGAAATCTTCCGTCCATCAAATCCACTACAAAAACCTCTTTGTACTCCAGACCTTTGGAGGCATGGACACTTAGAAGATTCACCCCCTCGCCCTGTGTGAGGTCGGATGAGCCTAAAATCATTGCATTTAAGAAGCGTTCATGCTCGGAATACGGTTTTGAAAGTTCCTCTAAAAGTATCATTTTTCTTGCAATTCGGGTAAGTGATTCTGTTTGTTGTTTTTCATCGATAGAACCGTCTTTGAGTGTCGCTCTTTTGGTTGAGAGAACATCTGAAATATGCTTGTACAAAGATGAAGCAGCGATTTTATTGACTATCGTTCTAGGCTGTTTTATTCCTTTTAAATCACGATAGAGCATGTAAAAATCATGCAAAAAAGTTGCCCCGTCTTTTGTGAGCTTTGGGTGTTTTAAAATCGGGTTCTGCATAAACTTATCTTCAAATCCTAGCTTTGCAAATTTACCGACAGCACCCAACTCCAAAAAATCATCAAAAAGCCCTAACTGATGGCTCACTTTTCTCTTCTCGAATGGGTTGTTTATAGAAATATCAGGTGCATATAAACCATAAAAGATAGAGCCATGTCCCAGCACCTTGAGTGCACTGTACATCTCTTTTGCCATGGCACTTCCTATCCCTTTTGCAAACTCAAAAAGGTGGATAAACGCCATCATGTCCGACTCATTGACGAGCAAGGTGTATAAATCAAGTACCGCTTTGACCTCTCTTGAGTCAAAAAAGCTCGTTCCGCCCTTTCTTTTGCAGGCAATACCAAGCTCTCTCAGACCCACCTCGATACCGTCCGCCGAAGAGTTATTCCTAAAGATAACCGCTATCTCCTCTTTTGGCGTTTGCGAATCCCGTATCTGCGCCGCCATGGCATGGTACTGGTCGAAAAGTTCATCGTAAGCAAGAAGTTTTGGCGGCTGCGAACTGTGAACCCGCGTCACTTCCAACTGTTTGGGATAGATTCTCTCATT
>CANMJR010000063.1 GCA_947498025.1 Helicobacteraceae bacterium | reverse complement strand
GTTGTTGCAGATGAAGTAAAAGGTCTTGCTCAGCGTTCTGCAAATGCTGCAACTGAGACATCAGAAATAATCGAACAATCAATTAAACAAATCAGAAACGGTTTGGATGTAGCGAAGAAGACAAATGAAGCATTCGGTAATATTGATGAGAAGATTAAAAAGACTTCAAATCTTATCAGTGAAATCTCTATCTCTACAAAAGAGCAGAGTGAGGGCATGAGCCAAATCGCACAGGCGATGGGCAATATCGACCAAGTTACACAGCAAAATGCTGCAACTTCAGAAGAAGCAGCAGCTGCATCTGAAGAGCTTAATGCGCAAGCTGTTGCTATGCAAGACATGGTTGCGGTAATTGCGGCTATGGTTGGGATTGTAGGCGCGCAACAGCATACAAGAGCGCCGATTCGCTCACAAAAAACTACGAAGAACATAGCATACAACCAGCCAAAAAGAGCGACAATAGCTCCTAGAAAAGCCTCTAAAGGCGGAAGCAGTGATGTATTTCCTCTCGACGATGAGGACTTGAAGGAGTTCTAAATGACAATAGACGGCGATGTTCTTGAGATAGAACTGGACATGGATTTGGGTGAAGTGATTGAACTGAAAAAGTTTGTTGAACCCCGTTTGGAGTATATTGAATCTATAGAAATAGTAGGAGAGAGGGACATATTTGCTTCCTCCTCTCTTTTTGCTCTTTTATTTAGTATTAAAAAAAGTAAGCCTGAAATTCGTATCCCTATGATTGATGAGGGAGTACTTAAGCTTGCTCATTATGGCAGCGTGCATTGGATATATCATGACGAAAGATGAAATACGAGCTATATTTATTGAAGAAGCGACAGAGATAATCGAAAAGCTTGATATTGATATTATCAATTATGAAGAAGATTCCGAGAATAAAGAGTTGCTTAATGAGCTATTTCGCGGTGTTCACACTCTAAAGGGGAGCGCAAACTCTTTTGGATTCACACGTCTTGGCGGTTTTGTGCATCTTTTTGAGGATGTACTAGATCATTACCGTGACAGTGATGTGGCTGTGCCTGCGAATGTGATTGATATTTTTTTAAATGCCGTAGATGTTATTAAAGAGACGCTTTGGCTAGAGGTAAACGGTGATGAGGGTGTCCCTCCAAACTATGACTCTACTCTGGAATCTATTAAGCATCTTTTGGAAAATAAAGAGGTTGTAAATGAGTTTGTAGAGATGGTTAATCTTGCAGAGGAGTTTGGTGAGATAGATGCAACACCCGTGCAGACAGAGAGTGTAAGCCAAATTGTCGAAGAAGCGACAGCACCAAAAGCAGCGTTAGAGATACCTGCAGCTACTGACGGAAAACTTTTATATAAAATTATTTTAAAGCTTGATAATGATATTTATCACAGAGGGTATGACCATGGACACTTTTTTCAACTCTTAAGCGAGAAAGGAAATATACTTCAGTCTCGATGGACACTTCCTAAAATTGCAAAAATAGAAAGTTTTGATGCAGAGGTAAATTACTGGGGTGAAGTTGAGCTCTATTTAGAAAGCCATGAGAGTATTGCTTCGATTGAAGAGGTCTTTTTATTTGTTGAGCCGGAAGAGTTTTCTATTACTTTAATGGGGAATGAGGAGAGCGCACAGCCGCCTGCTCTCGTAGAAACGAGAAGCGCACTGAATGTACAAACGGCTACACAGCCCGAAGCTGCTCCTGCCGCACAAATATTGGCAATAGAGAAACAGCCTGCCGAGAATGAAAGGATAGAGAGTAAAAAAGTTGAAAGCAAAACTGTAAAGAGTGAAAAAGCTGAAGATGAAAAGTTCAGAGAAGCACCGGATGCAGAACTGCAACGCCGCAAAGATGACAAACGCTCTTTTGTAAAAATAGATACACAAAAGCTCGATGAACTCTTTGATTCTGTAGGTGAGATGGTAATCACTCAAAACTTTGTGGCTGAAAATGATGAGATTAAAAATCTCAATAGCCCCAAACTAACTAGAACTATTGAGAACCTCAGCAAAATCACCCGTCTTATTCAGAACCGTGTTATGGCTCTGAGAATGGTGCCGGTGCACGACACATTTGACAAGATGAAACGAGTAGCAAGAGATGCTTCTCGCAAAGTAGATAAAGATATAGAATTAAGAATAGAGGGAGAAGAGACCGAGGTAGATAAAACCATGGTGGATTCACTCTCCGACCCTTTAATTCACATTATCAGAAATGCGATAGACCATGGAATAGAAGCGACTTCCGAAGAGCGTATAGCACAAGGTAAAAACCCGAAAGGTCGTGTTCTTCTGCGTGCCTATCACAAAGCCGGCAATATTGCAATTGAAGTGCGTGATGACGGACGCGGTATAAACAGAGATAAAGTTTATGCCAAAGCACTGGAGAGAGGAATCATTGCCAAAGATGATGTGCTGAGCGACCAGCAGATATATGGGCTTATCATGCAGGCCGGTTTTTCTACTGCCGATGTTATCAGTGACATCTCCGGTCGAGGGGTCGGTTTGGATGTTGTGAGATCTTCCATTGAGAAACTCCAAGGCAAAGTAGAAATAGATTCCAAAGTAGGCGAAGGTTCCGTATTTACGATTTTGCTGCCTCTGACTTTGGCGATTATTGACGGAATGATAGTCAAGAGTGCGGGTGACATGTTTATTATCCCTACACTGAGCGTAGTAGAGTCATTTATACCTACAAAGAATATTGTTCATACAGCCCGAAACAAGGGAGAGTTTGTTAACCTTCGCGGAGAGATGATTCCTGTTATGCGTCTGAATGAGATACTCGGGATTAATACTAATCGACCGGAAATCTGGGAGTCAACTCTTATCTGTGTAGAGAGTGAAGACGGTAAATATGCCCTTTTGATTGATGATTTGGTCGGACGCCAACAGGTGGTTATCAAACCTTTAGGCAAGGCACTTGCAAAACTCGAAGGTATCATGGGCGGAGCAGTTATGGGCAATGGCGATATTGCTCTTATCTTAAATGTTGATGCACTCTTTAAAATAAAAGTGAATTAATAAATGCTTCAATTGAAGAAAAAAGAGTTTGACCTATTCAGAGAGCTTGTCTATAACAGATTAGGCATCTCTCTGAGTGACCAAAAAGTTTCTATGATGCAATCAAGGCTCAGCAAACTGCTCACTAAAAAACGGTTAAACAGCTACATGGAACTTTATGATTATTTTGTGCATCATAGCGGAAGTGCCGTGGATTATGAGCTTGAAGATGCCATTACTACCAATGTGACCTCTTTTTTTCGTGAAAAAGAGCAGTGGGTCTATTTTAAAGAGTATATAAAAAACACTCTCCTAAAAAAAGAGAAAAAGAAGCTGCGCATCTGGTCAAGTGCCTCATCAAGCGGTGAAGAGCCATACAGTATTGCCATCTTCTTACATGAGAATATACCCAATATTGGAACATGGGATATTAAAATATTGGCAACGGATATCTCTGAAGAGATTTTAAAAAAAGCGATGCTTGGCGTGTATTCTGAAAAGTCTATGGAAGGATTATCTCACAATATCATACAAAAATATTTCACTCTACACAAAAATGGAACATCCAAAGAGTTTACGGTGAATGACTCTATAAAAAAAATGATTACATTTAGAAAATTTAATTTGGTGTACGGGAACTACGGCATGTTTTCTAACCTCATTGATATAATTTTCTGTCGTAATGTAATGATTTATTTTGATAAAGCAGTGCAGACACAGATTAATATACATCTCACATCACTTTTACAAAGCGGGGGATTAATGTTTATCGGTCACTCTGAATCTATTCCGCCAAGCGTTAAAAACCTAAAGTTAGTCAAGTCATCCATCTACATGAAACAATAAGGAAGCACCATGGAAATTATAAATATCAGTGATCAGGAACTTTTAAAAGAGATAGGGCGAAGATTTGAGGAGAAGAGTGCTTCCATTGCAGAGATGGAGTTTATGACAAAAAAACTTCTTGAGATGAATGAGAGAAGCAAAGAGGTTGAGGCGGCAAAAAGCTACTTTTTATCACTGATAAAAAATGAGTTTAACAATCCTCTCTCTTCACTTCTCAGTCTTGCAAAAAAGATTAAAAAAGATGTGGATGTTGAGCGGCTCGATGCCATAGGTTCGATGATGCGCAGTGAGCTTACCTATCTGGATTTCAGTCTAAAAAATATCTTTGCGGCTTCTGAGATAGAGTATGGCGAGATGGGAAATGATTTTGCACGCATTACGCCGGAAGATGTGGCAGACGAGACCATAGAGTATTTTGGACATCTTATCAAAGAAAAATCACTTACGGTGCGAGTGAAAAACACGATTGAAGATAAGATGATTACGGATGGACAGAAACTCTATCTTATACTTCTTAATCTTCTCTCGAACGCTTGTGAATACTCTTATCCTAATGCGGATATCAATATTATTTTTGCATCAGAGAATGGTTTTTATACATTGCGTGTTGAGGATTTTGGAGAAGGAGTTTATGAGGCGCATAGTAAAAATATCTATAACCGCTTCTATAAACATAATACAGGAAAAACACGTCCTGGACAAGGTCTTGGTCTTGGTCTGAGTGTTGTAAAAGAGCTAGCAGAGTCACTCGATGGTTCGATTGACCATTTTAGGGAGGATGACAAAACAGTCTTTTTGGTAAAACTCGCTCACAAAGATAAGGCGAGTCTCTCGCTCTCAGAGGGGCTTGGATCAGATGAGTTCTTTGCTGAGGTATCAGATAGTGGATTAATGGAATTCTGATGCTGATTAAAAAATTTATTCATGTCGGTGAGTTTTACATCGGAGTAAGACCGACTGAAATAAGTACCATTTTGGGTTCATGCGTCTCCGTATGTATCTACGACAAAGTAGAGATGATTGGCGGTATGAACCACTATCTTGTACCTCTATGGAACGGTAACGGTCTTCAAAGCCCGAAGTATGGAAACATAGCCATTCATAGGCTTGTTGAAGGTATGCTCAATGTTGGTTGCTCTCTTAACAACATGGAGGCAAAGGTATTCGGCGGCGGGAATGTAATAGATACCATTGCACAAGAAAATATGATGGTTGGACGCAAAAATATCATTATTGCCAAAGAGATACTCAATGAGTATAAGATCCCAATTGTTGCGCAGGATGTAGGCGGCGGTCAAGGCAGACGTATTCTTATGGTAAGCGATTCCGGTAAAATATTGTTAAAGTATATAAAAGAGAGTGAATAATGGGTATCAAGGTATTAATAGTTGATGATAGCGCTACAGCCAGAGCAGTTTTGACGGATATATTGTCAAAAGATTCTGACATCAGCAGTGTTGAAACAGCTGTTGACGCCTATGTGGCACGCGATAAGATTCTTAAATTCAAACCTGATGTTATTTGTCTGGATGTAGAGATGCCTCGCATGGATGGTATAACCTTCCTAAAAAAACTAATGCAATACATGCCCACTCCTGTTGTTATGGTCTCTTCACTGACACAAAAAGGAGCGAGAACGACACTTGATGCCCTCGAAGCAGGCGCCATCGATTTTGTGGCGAAACCGCACTCCAATATTTATGACGGCTCGGATGAGATACGCGTGGAGCTGCTGGCAAAAGTAAAAGCAGCTGCGCGGGCAAAGGTGCAAATACAGCATATAGATACATCAAAGGTTCATCCCTTGACCTACCGCGGCGCACTCTCGGAGACTACCCAGAAGATTGTAGCGATTGGTGCATCCACGGGCGGAACAGAGGCACTCAAAGATGTCTTAGTTCAGCTTCCTAGAAACAGCCCCGGGATTATCATAGTGCAGCACATGCCTGCCAACTTTACGGGACAGTTTGCGGAGCGACTCAATTCACTCTGTGAAGTAGAAGTGAAAGAGGCAAAAAACGGTGACACTATCGGTATCGGTCAGGTGCTTATAGCTCCCGGTGATATGCACATGGTACTGCGCCGCTCCGGACACCGCTACTACGTACAGCTGGGAACAGGCGAAAAAGTGAGCGGTCATAGACCATCGGTGGATGTGCTTTTTAACTCTGTTGCCAAGAGTGCCGGCTCAAACGCCGTAGGTGTTATTTTGACAGGGATGGGAAGCGATGGAGCAAAGGGAATGTTAAATATGCACAATGCCGGTGCACGAACCATAGGACAGGATGAAAAAAGCTGCGTTGTTTACGGCATGCCAAGGGTTGCTTATGAATTGGGCGGTGTTGATATACAAACCTCGCTGCAAAATATTCCTAAAAAAATTCTTGAATTAATCGGGGAAGAGGAGAGAGCTTAAGATGAAATCATTTACAGAGATAATGGGACTGACAAAAAAGTATAATGTACTCTATGTGGAAGACGAAGAGAGCATCAGAACCAATATGGCAGATTTTTTTGAGAAGATATTTAATCAGGTATTTGTAGCGGTCGATGGTTTGGATGGATTAGAAAAATTTCATAAAAATAGGATAGATTTTATCATAAGCGATATTCAGATGCCCAACATGAGTGGACTTGAGATGGTTAAAATCATACGAGAACACTCCGGCGATATTCCGATTGTTATCACGACAGCTTTTAATGAACAGGATTTTTTTATAAAATCGATAGACTTAAAGGTTGATAAATATATACTCAAACCCATGAATTTGGAACATGTCAGGGAAGTTCTTTATGATATTTCTAAACTTCTATTTGATAGAGCGCGTGCAAAAGAGCTGGAAATTTTACAAGTAAAAGAAAAAATCAATCGTATTTCCGACCAACTTATTACAAAAATAGCGGATGGCTTTCCTAATCCATGTATTATTTTTAACGGTGAAGATGTGCGCTATATTAACGATGCTTTCTGCAACCTGTTTCAAGAGGATGAGTTTGAAAATTTTTTACAAAAGAGAATAAGCGTAAATAATCTTTTCAGCAAAAGAGAGGGCTTTATGGACTCTCTTGAGAGCTATGATGACCAAGATAAAATAAAAAATAGGGTTACGATAGAGGGGAAAAAAGGGCGTAAAATCTACAGTGTCATTAAACGCGAGATTGATATCGGCATGGATTCTCATTTGAGTCAAATGTACACACTCAATGATATTACTTGGGAAGAGTATCAAAAGATAAAAATCAAAAACTACTCCGAGCTTTTAGAAGAGATTATCTTTAATAACAGATACCGTATCTCTCCAAAGAGAGAGCTTGCATCAGAAGAAGAGAGTCTGGAATTTGCGACCTCTACAACTCCTAAAATGAAAATCAGCGACCATGAAAACGCACTCCTGCGACGCTCTCACCTCTATAAAACATCGGCTAGCGAATATGTAAAAGAGCTTGACGATGAGATATTAAAGGAGCTCCAAGAGCTTGATCAGTTAGGCAAAGAGTTTAAATACAGTGCAAAAGTGTTTCAAGATGACAAAAATATTGCAACTCTAGATGAGATAGTAATTTATCTCTCCAAATATGCACATGTCATCAATCTTCTGTTTGAGTTTGAGGATTTATCTTATGCCGTGCGTTCTCTTTCTGAACTGTTGAGTTCCGTAAAAGAGAAAGAGCTTGATGATAAAGATATAAAGAAGATAGCCCTTTTCCTCGGAGCTATAGAGTCTGACCTCGCCGACTGGTATCAACTTATTTTTATAGAAAAAAATGCTCAGGATATTCACTATCTTGATAGCTCACTCTTTAGTGCATGTCTGCAGATTGAACTGATTCTATCTTCTGATATCAATGAGATGGAGTCTGAAGAGGATAGTCTAGAGTTATTTTAGGTTAAGGAGAATTCATGTCACTGTTTAACGATAAAAATAGCGAGGAGAATCGTCTAAAAGAGATGATTCAATCTTTACAAGCCACAATACAAGAGAAGAATAAAGAGCTTCATGAAAAGGAATATCTGCTTATAGAACAGGCTAAACTGGCACAAATGGGGGAGATGCTCAACATGATTGCCCATCAGTGGAGACAGCCTCTGAATGCTCTTAGCGCCTCGGCTATAAATCTCTCTTTTAAAAATGAACTTAATCTGCTCACACCTGAATTCATCGAAGAGATAAGCAAATTTATTCAAAAAGAGACGCTGACTATGTCGGGAATTATAGACGATTTTATGGAGTTTAATAAGAGTGACATAAACAGAGAATTTTTTCTTTATGAAGCCGTAAACGAAGCAATAAAAATGATTACCCCACAGCTGAGAAACAAATCGATTTTATTGGAAACGGAAATAGATAAAGATTTAAAAGTGTTTCACAACATCAAAAGTATTGAGCATGTTTTATTAAATATCATAACAAATGCAAAAGATGCTTTTGACAGTAAAGAGGAGACAACAGAGAAAAAGATAAAAATTTCGACTCAATGTGATGAAAAAGGCATCCGATTAGATATTGAGGATAATGCAGGGGGAATTCCTGAGGAGATTATAAATAAGATTTTTGATCCCTACTTTACAACCAAAGCCAAAGGCAAAGGTACAGGAATTGGACTCTACATGTCAAAATTAATGGTAGAGAATGTGGCGGGAGCATCTTTAAATGTTGAAACAAAAAATGGTACTACGATTTTCTCTGTTCTGTTTAATCAATGAAAAGAGTAATAATAAATATTTCATTGCTTCTAGTTGTTTTAATTTAATTGTTAATGTTATACCTCGCAGAAATTAAAATTTTATTGGCTACAATATTCAGAGCAGATGAGCACCTTAAGAGCAAATCAAGCAAAAAGGGGAAAAGTAGTGAAAAATAGAATGACAATTAAAAAACAGCTGGTTATAGCACTTCTGGTTGTGGGAATTTTACCGTTTGTTGTGATGGGTATAACATCGTATATAAAATCAAGCAGCGCCCTGAGTCAGGAGGCAACCGCTAAGATGGAGATGGCAAGAGAGCTAAAAAAAGCTCAGCTTGAAACCTATGTAAAATTGATAAACGGAGCTATTGGAGTACTTGGAAGCAGTGCAGATGTAAACACCATGTTTGATGTTCTTGTAGCACAGCATAAAAAACATAATGTAGGCGCAAATGATCCATTTTCTATTACAGATGAAGCTGAAGTTCAAGCGATATACAAAGAGTATGATACCTACTTCAAGCGTTTTATGGACAGTTACGGTCTCCATGATCTCTTTATCGTCTGTAAACCGCATGGTCACGTTATGTATTCAGTTGATAGAGGAACTGATTTAGGGCAAAACTTAAAAACCGGCACTCTGCGTGATAGCGGTTTGGCAGCAGCGTGGGAGGGTGTAGTGTCTAAGCGCCAAACCGTATTTATAGATATGCGACCATATACACCTGACGACGGGGAACCGGCTATGTTTATGGGAACACCTATCCTTGATAAAGCCGGAGAGATGAAGGGTGTTGTTATTGTCCAGTTAAGTGAAAAAGCAATTAATGAGATTATGCAGGAAAGAACCGGCATGGGTAAATCGGGTGAGACTTATCTTGTAGGTGCTGACAAATTGATGCGTAGTGACAGTTATCTTGATTCGACAAATCACTCTATCAAAGCCTCTTTTAAGAATCCGGCTACGGGTTCTGTAAAAACTGATGCCGTCACTGCCTCTATTACGGGACAAAGTGATACGAAAATTATTACAGATTACAATGGAAATTCAGTTCTTTCATCCTACACAACAGTGGATGTATTCGGTGTTAAGTGGTCACTTATAGCGGAGATTGATGAGTCAGAGGTGTTCGCATCTGTAATCAGCCTGCGTAACAATGCCATAGTTATAGGATTAATCTTTTTAGGAATTATTATCGGTTTAGCACTATTCTTAGGTCGTTTTATATCAAATCCTATCATCCGCGCCGTCGAGTCAATCACAAGCGCAAACTCACAGGTAGTAAGCGCAGCAGGTGAAATCTCAGAATCTTCACAGGCTCTGGCAGAGGGTGCATCACAACAAGCAAGTTCTATTGAAGAGGTAAGTGCAACGGTAGAAG
>CANMJR010000062.1 GCA_947498025.1 Helicobacteraceae bacterium | reverse complement strand
AGATTGTATTTGTGCAAGTTCTGGCTGATAACCTCTAACTCTATCTCTGTTTCTTCTTAATTCTCTACTTATCGTTGAAGGATGAACTGATAGCTCTTTTGCTATCTCTTTTTGGTTATACCCAGCCTTTTGTAAAGCTGTACCCCAAGGGCATTTCTTTCAGGCAAATTTGATATCTTTTCTGTAGGGTTAATTGAGTGTATTTCATGCATCTTCCTATTTTTCTTGGTCGAAAAAATGGTAGCTGATCACTCTTTAACCCTACCTTCCGACTTTCTTAGATAATTGCACTTATTTTTAGAATTGGCGTATCCAAATAGCAGTTATACAAATCTTTTGGTTCCCCGATTGTCATACATGTCTCTATATCTAAAAGTAATTAGATTCTGCATAATAGCAAACAAAATTATAAAATTAATAAAACTACTCCCTCCATAGCTGAACATGGGCAGAGGGATTCCTACAACCGGAGCAAAACCCATAGTCATAGCAATATTTACATCCATATATATAAAAATCATAAAGGCAATCGATATAGTCACAACTTTAATATAATAATCTTTATTATAATAGCTTATACTCATAAGATGTAATATAATTGCAATATAGAGTCCTATTACGCCCAATGCACCTGCAAATCCTGTTCTCTCAACTAAAAAAGCAAATATAAAATCACTTGTGGCAATCGGTAAAAATTTCATCTGTGTTTGAGTTGCTTCCTCTTTTGATTTTCCTGTTAATCCACCTGAGCCTATCGCTATAATAGACTGTTGAACGTGATAGGAGGGCTTTTCACCCAAAAAGTCTGTGATCCTTGTTCTTTGATAATCATGCAGTAAAACTTCGTATGTAATTGGAGCAAGTAATCCAATTGCAATAGCTATTGCAGCCCATATTTTCCAGTGTACTCCTATAAAAAAAAGCACACCGTAACCTATAAGTAAAAGTACAAGAGCAGTGCCTAAATCAGGCTCTTTTGCTATAAGAATAAAGGGCAAAAGGATATATCCGCTTATAATTAGAAAGTCCTTTATTCTATATCCATGTACCGGGGGTGGATTTTTTTGTATAAAATAAGCTAGCATGAGGATAAGTGCCGGTTTTACAAACTCTGAGGGTTGTATAGTTGCATTGATAAAAGGAATATCTATCCATCTTTGTGCACCTAATCTTGAATGACCAAAGAACTCAACTGCCAGTAAAAGAGCTATGCTTACCCAGTATATAAGGGGTATAAGCCAGTTCATCCTTCTTATTGGTAAAAAAAATATAAATATGAATACTAAAATTGCCACGCCGACATAAGCCATCTGTTTTTGAGCTAGCATAGGAATAGCTTCACCTATAAGCCAGTTCGAAGTAATCACCACCGGAATTATCAAAATGATTGAAAAAAAGTCAAATTGTGATAAAATACTCTTATCAAATCTCCACAAATTCGTAACTCCATTAAAAAATTATGAAATTGTATCACATTAAGGGACACAAATGAGCGATATAAAAAGCTATGTTAGCGACAAATCAGAACGACTGGATACATTCTTAGCCTCAGAAATAGGGCAGACTCGTTCACAAATTGCTCAGTTAATCAAACAAGAGTGCGTTTATATAGATGAAAAAAAAGTTACCCGTCCAGGTGTTAAATTAAAACCTGAACAAAAAGTAACAGTAGAATTTCCGGATGCCAAGATTGAACCGGCACTGAGAGTTGATTTTGAAGTAGAAGTTCTTTATGAGGATGATGCCGTTTTGGTTATAAATAAACCAAGCGGGGTCACGGTTCATCCTGCACCAAGCGTCAAAGAGGCTACTTTGGTTGATTGGCTCAAACATAAAGGCATAAGATTATCAACGATTAGCGGTGAAGAGCGACATGGAATAGTGCATAGACTTGACAAAGGTACAAGCGGAACCATGGTTATTGCTAAAAATAACGAGGCACATGAATTCTTGTCTGAACAGCTTCAAGATAAAAGCATGGGCAGATATTATATTGCTGTACTTAATCCACCTTTAAAAGAGGATATTACAACAATCGAAAAAAATATCGGAAGAAGCGCATCCAATAGATTAAAGATGGCATGTGTAGAGAGCGGTAAGTATGCAAAAACCAAGTTTAAAACTCTTGCACTCTCAAACGATGAAAAGAATCAGTTGGTCGCATGTAAGCTTTTTACAGGAAGAACTCACCAAATCCGTGTTCATTTAGAGAGTATAAATAGACATATAATCGGCGACCATATTTATGCAACGAGTCCAAAACAAGAAAATTCGGAACGGATTTTGCTGCATGCACACATGATATATTTCATCCATCCGGTTACCAAAGAAAAGCTCTCTTTTGTAGCAGAACTTGATGAGACCATGAAAAATTATATAGATTCTAAATTTAATACGGAGCAAATAGATGAAGTTATGGATACTAGCTACATTATGCACAGTTTCGCTACTCATTCTTAGCGGTTGTGGCTCAAAGCCTACACCAAGCAGTAAAGCGGCGGTTGATTCATCGCTTCCTGTTGTTACTTTAACTCAAAACGGAGTTGCTAGCGACATGAATACAGTAGCCTTTGAGTGGCAAAGTGTAACAGACCCAAGAGTAGAAGGTATCTATATTTATAGACAAAATATGAAGGAAAACAGCTCGACACCAGAGTATTATGACACAATAGATAATCGCTTTGCGACACATTATGTTGATACAAAGATAGAGCCGGATACTAAGTATAAATACTCATTTAAAACATTTTCAAGCAGTGCAGAATCTATTATAAGTACTCCGACTATCGTTGCCTCTCTTCCTGTCTTACAATCTGTATCATGGATACACAGCATTCAAGGCATGCCACGAAGCGCAAAAATAATTTGGCGACCGCATGAAAATAAGATAGTAAAAGCATATATTATTGAAAAAAGAACTCTCAAAGATAGCGATTGGAAAAGAATTGCAACTATAGATGGAAGATTTAATGCAGAATATATAGATGACAAGCTTGAAGATAACTATGTATATAAATATCGTATCCGTGTTGTAACATACGATGGACATATTTCTGAACCTAGCGAAGTTGTAACTTCTGTTACAAAAGCATTGCCTAAAGGTATAACAAACATCAGCGCTACAAGAGATTTTCCTAGAAAAATTAAAGTGAGTTGGAGTGCCGTATCAGGTACAGACGGCTTTGCGGGTTATCATGTATATAAATCTGAAAAAATAGACGGCAGTTACAAACTTATAAAAACTGTAAAAGAGACTACATTTACGGATGCAGTGAATGAGGATGGAAAAAGTTACTTTTACAGAGTTAGCACCGTAGATAAAGATGGACTAGAGAGTGATAATGAAAAGCAATCTGTTCAAGGACAGACACTTGCTAAAACAAATGCTCCAGCCATTTCAGACGCAAAAATTTTAGATAATAAGATTGTAATTAGTTGGGTGAGCACTGACGCCGCTATTGTAAGCTTTACGGTGGTTAAAAAACAAAAAGGATGGTTAAGCGATACTACCGATGAGTTTACGGGCATACGCGACAATACTTTTGTTGATTCGGCTATAGAACCTGAGACTACATATATTTATAAAGTTTATGGAGTCGATAATAACTCTATAAAATCAGACCCAAGTATAGAAGCTAAGTTTACAACAACTAAAACACAAGGTAAAATTATCAAAAATAATAACAAAAAGCAGAGCGGCACAAAAGCTCCAAGCCCTGCACAGGCTCCAACTGATGCCTCAGGCACAAATAGTGAAGAGGTTGTAAAACCTATGCAAGATATGATTGAGCTTTAATGCCACATTTGCACATAGAAGAGTTTAGGGAGATAGAGTTTCCACATGTAGAGAGTGGGGTCGTTTTTAATTTTATAGCAAAAAATGCTAATCATAGCGATGAAAAGCTCATTTCAGTTACGGTTGAAGATGATAACTTTTTTTTACTAGTAAAAGAAGAGGAAAATAAAAACTTATTAAAATCCGATAAGCTGACAAGACCTGCCTCCATATATAATGTACACAGGGCACTTTTGACTTATGCTAAAAGTGCGGATTTGAGAATAATTTCTTCAAATGTTCCTACGAATGCAAAAAATATGCACTTAGAAGAAGTTGATTTTTTAAAAAATATAGACTATTTTGCATCAAATTTTCCGATGGATAGAGAGGTTAGAATAGAAGTTGGATTTGGCTCAGGTCGTCATATTTTGCATCAGGCAGCACAAAACCCAGACATTTTATTTATTGGCATTGAGATTCATAGACCATCCATAGAACAGGTATTAAAGCAGGTAAATATTCAAAAGTTGGATAATTTATTTGTGCTGGATTACGATGCTAGGCTATTTTTGGAACTGGTTCCATCTAATATTGTCGGCAAAATTTATGTCCATTTTCCTGTTCCATGGGATAAAAAACCACATCGCAGAGTAATATCAACTTCTTTTATAGAAGAATCAAGAAGGGTTCTAAAAGTCAATGGAACACTGGAACTTCGTACCGATAGTGAAAATTATTACGCCTACTCTTATGAAACTTTTATTGCTTTTAACAAAACTGTTCTTCATATCAATAAAAACAGAGAGATAGCAATAAGCAGCAAGTATGAAGATAGATGGAAAAAGATGCAGAAAAACATTTATGATGTGACTATGATAAATGAAGAGGAGTCGGAGGCGCTTGCCACTGAGGGTGATTTTAATTTTTCTACTGTAACAGCTCCACATGCCAAGATACTGGAACTTCACGGAGTAACAAAAAGATTTGACAACGGTTTTGTTCATTTTGAGAGAGTTTACACAACAAAAAATGGAGTCATGGCTAGAATGTCTATGGGCAGTTTTGATAGACCTGAGCATCTCTATATAATTGTAGACGGAGATAAAGCCTCATACTATCCAGCCCTTCCGTTGAGATCTAAAAGCAATTTAACATCGCACAAAATATTGGATGGAATTTTTCATGGATAAAGTTGTTATAGCGGAAGATTTATCTCTCTCCTACTCCAGTGATGAAGCTATTATCAACCAAGTTAATTTCTCTATTGATTCCGGCAGTTTTGTCTTTATTACCGGTGCCAGCGGCAGTGGAAAGTCAACGCTGCTGAAATCACTCTATGGTGCATTAAAGCCTAAATACGGCAGTTTGGTAGTCGGCGGTGTTGAACTGAGAAAAGTTTCTCGTTCAAAACTAAATTTTTTAAGAAGACATATAGGCATAGTTTTTCAAGATTATAAACTTGTAAAAGAGTGGACAATTGAAAAAAATATCATGCTGCCTCTCATAATAAACGGTTACGGCAAAGATGTTACGCAAAAGCAAGTAGATAGCCTTTTAAAGCATGTGAGGTTGACGCATCAAGCCGGAAAACATCCATTAGAACTTAGCGGCGGCGAGCAGCAAAGAGTTGCCATGGCAAGGGCACTTTCACATAATCCTATTTTAATTTTGGCAGATGAACCGACTGGAAATTTGGACGATTATTCGTCTCAATTGATTTGGAATCTACTCGAGGGTGCAAACACCCAGCTAAAAACAACAGTAATTGTAGTAACACACCATATTCCAGTGAGTATGAATGTTGAATATAAACATTTTCATATAGAATATGGGAGAATTCATGCAGTCAATTAAAAATCATATATCTCTTATTGTAGCTCTTTTGAGCATACTTTTTTCTATACAAATTTTTATAATTGTTGATAGATCTATAGCATCCTACAAACAAAATTTAACAAATAATTACTCTATGGTAATCGTAAGTCAAAAAAGTATAGATAACAATACTACTTTAGGTTTCAGCCCGCTTATAAGCAGTGTTTCGGAATTAACACCCGATAGCATAATAAAAAGATTAAATACAAATATGAATAATAAGAATATTGAACTACTCAAATTATCTCTTCCAAAATTTTACAAAATACAGCTCAATAGCTATCCATCGCCGGACGAGATAAAAGCGCTAACAAAAAGCATACTTAGATACCCTACCATCACAAAAGTAGAAGATTTTGCACACAACCATGACATCATTTATAAGTTATTGCTTCTCTTTAAGGGTGTTGTAGCAATATTCGCTATAACTATATTTGTAGTTACTTCTCTTCTTATTTTTAAAGAGCTTAGAATATGGCAGTTCAAACACTCTGAAAGAATGAGCATTATGGGGCTCTTTGGTGCACCTGGATGGCTTCGTTCTGCGGTTTTATTCAGGCTTGCTCTTGTGGATGCACTCATATCAAGTTTCATGGTATTTGCCTTGTTTACATACCTTTCATTCAATCCATGGGTTTTGCAACAGTTTGGCAATGTAGGTATAAATATTACAATTTTTAATCAAATTGATGACTTTATTCTTCTCTTTGGTACGGCAGTTTTTCTATCAATTTTATTGGCTATGCTAATCGTGGTGGGGCATAAAGAAGAGGCATGACTTACATATTTATAGCCCTTCTTTTCATCTCTATTTTAGATGCAAAAGAGGATATTAACGAAAAGATAGATACTACAAGCAGCAAACTTAGCTCTTACGGCAAGGATTATACGACTGTAAATCAGAAAATGGCTGAAAATGCAGATGCTATTATAAAGCAAAAAGCGGAGATAGAAAAACAGCAAGAGCACCTTAAAGAGTTAAAACTTGAACTTGAAGATAAAGAGACAAGCTACAAAGATAACAGTGCTGTGCTTAGCGAACTCAAAAACAGTAATAAAAAATTAAAAGCAGAACAGGATAGCATACAACAGGAATTGGTGTATGTTATAGCGCAAAGCGTCTCAATATCGGTAGTTGTAGAAGAGGAATATGCAGTTGATTCTGATTCTCTTATAGAATTTGAGGTGCTAAAAGCCATGTTGAAAGAGTCAAAAGAGAAGGGAAATAATCTTAATCTGCAATTTTTCAATAATTCAAAAGAGATAGAAGCTCTGAATGAAAAAACAGCCGTAATTGAGGTTGCTATATCTGCAATTGATGTAAAAAGAAAGCAACTTTTGGCTGCACAGGAGTCAAATAAAAAAGCATTGGAAAAACTACAAGGTGATGAAGTCTCCTATAAAAAAGAGTTAAAAGAGATTCTGAACAAACAGGATACTCTCAAAAAGACACTTGAAAAGTTGAATATTCTAAAGTTAGATGCCGTTAAAGATGCAAAGGATAAAGAGGATATAGAAGTTGCCTTTGATAATAAACCAATCGTACTCGATAAAAATGTGCAGTCGGTTAAAAAAGTAGGTGATAGTTATCAAGCGGTAAAAACAGCGAAATATTCGGGTGAAAAGACTATTGCGCCGCTCGATTCATACACAATAACCAAAAAATACGGAAATTATACGGATCCGATTTACGGTTTGAAGATTTTTAATGAATCTATCTCTTTAAAATCAAATGAGCAGAATGCAAAAGTAAAAACGGTGTTTAACGGCAAGGTTATATATGCAGATAAAACGGCTGTTTTAAACAATATTGTTATTGTCGAACATGACGATGGATTGCACACTATTTATGCAAACCTTTCACAAATTGCTCCAAACCTTGAAAAGGGTCAGAAGATAAAAAAAGGTTTCACCATCGGTCGTATCAGTGATGAACTTGTATTTGAAGTAACGCAGAAGTCATTTCACATAGACCCTGTGGGGCTTTTTCAATAGCATGTAAATTTTTTTTATAGAGATTTGGATACAATTTCAAAAAAATTAAAAAGAGCATACTATGAACTTCATTCAAACTCGCGGATGCGATGAAACAAAACTAAAGAGTGTAACATTCTCGCAAGCTATTTTAAGCCCAATCGCCTCTTTCGGCGGTCTTTATGTGCCGGAGAAACTTCCGGAATTAGGTGAAGAGTTTTTAAACAAACACCTAAACTCCTCCTATAAAGAGTTAGCAAGTGACATGTTGACTCGTTTTGAAATAGACATAGATAGAAGTGTTATAGATGAAGCGTTGAATCTCTATGACAAATTTGATGACTCAAAAAATCCTGTTCCGGTCGTAAAAGTAAAAGAGAATCTCTATGTGAGTGAACTTTATCATGGTCCAACGCGTGCATTTAAAGATATGGCACTTCAGCCTTTTGGCATTGTATTATCATCCATTGCGCAAAAAAACAATGAAAACTACCTTATTTTGGCGGCTACAAGCGGAGATACTGGTCCGGCGGCGCTTGAGACTTTCAAAAACCGCGCAAATGTTAGAGTTGCATGTCTCTATCCGAATGGCGGAACAAGCGATGTTCAGAGACTTCAAATGGTAACAGAAGATGCGAAAAACCTAAAAGTTATAGGGATAAACGGTGTTTTTGACGATGCACAAAATGCGCTCAAGAGACTTTTGGCATCACCTGAATTTAACCATGCATTAAAAGAGAAAAATGTTCTGTTGTCTGCTGCAAATTCCGTAAACTTCGGACGCATTATTTTTCAAATCATCTACCATATTCACAGTTATTTAGAACTGATTCGTCAAAGTGCAATCGGTATGGGCGAAAAAGTGTATCTCAATGTTCCAAGTGGAAACTTTGGGAATGCTCTTGGTGGCTACTATGCATGGAAAATGGGTCTTCCTGTAGAAAAAATTATCATCTCTTCAAATGAAAATAATGTTTTAACAAAGCTGATAAAAACAGGAAAATATGATTTAAGAGATAGCAGAGTTGTAAGCACAACTTCACCCGCGATGGACATCTTAAAATCATCCAATGTTGAGAGAGTGCTCTATGATCTATTTGGAGATAAAAGAACAAAAGAGCTCATGGAAAATTTGGAGAGCAAAAATGTTTATGAACTGACTTCAGACGAATTAGCAACTCTTAGGGAGTGTTTTGACGCTGATTTTTGTACCGGTGATGAGGGTAAAAAATATATCAAAGAGACATTTGAAAATGATGGTTATTTGATGGATCCACACACTGCAACATGTTTTAAGGCTTATGAAACCTGTTCAAACCCTGAAATTAAAACTATTGTTTATTCAACCGCAGAGTGGACAAAGTTTTCACCTGTAATCGCAAATGCACTTACCGGTGAGGTGGATGCTGAGGATATTGTAGCTCTTGAATCAATCTCAAAAACAGCAAAACTAGAAATCCCATCTATGATAAAGGGATTGTTTAGTAAAAAGATAGCACAAGATATTATTATAGAAAAAGAGGATATAGAAAAAGAGATATTAAAATTTTTATAATCTGTTGCAAAAATATAAAAATATCAAGCTATAAAAATAGTTAAAAGGGGCAGGGTATGAATAAAGTTTTTATGGCACGACAAAAAATTTTTGACAATATGGGAAAACTTTATGCATACGAACTTCTATTTAGAGACCATGCGCATGGAATTAAAGAGTTTCCTTCAAATATAAAAGCGACGTCACATGTCATCATAAATGCACTTACCAATATAAATACGGATGAGTTGATTGGTGAGAAAGGTATTGCATTTGTAAATATAGATGAAATTATTTTAACATCAGACATTATAGATATCCTTGATAAACAGAAGTTTGTTTTGGAAATTTTAGAAACAACAGAGTTAACTGAGAAAGTTGTCAATAAAATAAAACAGTACTATGCCAGAGGCTTCAAAATTGCCATAGATGATTTTGACTGCAGTGCCGAGATGATTAAAAAATTTCTTCCGCTCTTTAAATATGTACATGTAATAAAAATAGATGTATTAGAAGCGCATCCGCAGAATTTGATAAATGTTGTAGAAAAACTCAAAAAGACCGGAATCAAACTGCTGGCAGAAAAGATTGAAACAAAAGAGGCATACAACGAATATATCAAGATGGGGTTCGATTTCTTTCAGGGCTACTATCTTGACAAGCCGGAAGTTCTGGAGATTGACAGATATAAAGAGTCAACTCAGATGGTAATACTACAGCTTATAAAAATTATTAAGCAGGACGGTGAGACTGCTGCAATAGAAGCCTATATTAAACAGCAACCTAATCTCTCTTTTAAACTTCTGAGATTTTTAAATAATCAAAACAGATTGATTGCAAAAACAAATGATAAGATAGAGTCTGTGACTCAGATTATAACTCTTCTTGGTCGCGATAAATTACTGAGATGGCTGATGGTTTATGTATACTCGGAAATGTCAACAAATCCCGCATCTGAGGCTATATTGGATATGGCTATAAAAAGAGCAGAACGAATGGAAGCAGATGCCTCGCCCATAGACAAAGACAAAGCTTATCTGGCAGGCATGTTCTCGCTTCTTGATGCAATATTTGAAACGGACATAAAACATTTGATGAAGTTTGTAAATTTGGATAAAG
>CANMJR010000061.1 GCA_947498025.1 Helicobacteraceae bacterium | reverse complement strand
GCTAAACTGAAAACATTTCAAATCCTGACGCAAAAATATCGTAACCGCCGAAAATACTTTAATTTACGATTTAATTTGATATGTGGATTGGTAAATTTTGATCGTGGATTTGAGGTGCCCGTAAAATGAGTTTTGCAAGAAGTCTAGTAAATAAATGAATAAAAACAGATTTTAAATTAATCTGAGAGCTACAAAATCATAGATATACACCACCCCACAGAGAAACAATGTAACACTTAAAAACTTCTTATTTGACATATTATAATACAATTCACTATATACAAGCTTTAAATTTGAAATTTATAAAGATAGAGAGTTGATTTATGTCAAGAGCCATGGATGCGTAGTATCAGTATTGAAATCAAAATTATTATAAGTGTTATATTTTTTACACTCTTTATCGTCTCACTTGAGCGCTATCAATTATCTGAAAATATTGTAGAACAGTTTATTGAATCTAAAAAATCAAAAAACAATCTGTTGATTGATACAATTATTCCAATTATAGCGCTCAACATATCTTTTGGCTTAGAGAGTGCAAACAAAGAGTATTTAGACAAAATAGTAGAGCAAAACTTCGATTTGGAATATATACAGCTTCAGGACTTAAAAAACAGAGTCACTTACAGTTATACAAAAGAGTCTATTACTAAGTTAAAAAACAAAAAACAAGCCATTAACTTTTGTGCTAAAGATATTGTAGATTCAATTTCAGGAGAACACTTCGGGCATGTAGATTTATACTTCTCTGATGATGAGTATCAACTTGTGTTGTCTAAAAATAGAGATACTACGATAAAGATATTTTCTATCACCTTTGTTTTATTAATACTCTTAGTTTTTTTTATAAAAAAAGAGTTTAAAAATTTGAAGGAACTCAGTGAAAATGTTTTGTCTTATGACCCAAAACTGAATAATTTCACCCTGTGCGCTTCAGAAAGACTCGATGAAGTCGGTGTTATCCATAATGCGATAGTTTCAATGGTTGCAAGAATCCACTCTCATTCAAAACTCTTGGATGAAACAAATGCTTTGCTAGAGATAAAAGTTCAAGAAAGAACAGAAACATTAGACTCGAAGAACAAGTTACTCTTTGCGGAAATCAAAAATAAAAATGTATTATTAAGAGAACTCTACCACCGCGTAAAAAACAATTTACAAATCATATCAAGCCTACTTTCACTGCAATCAAGACGCATTCAAGACAAAACAACAAAATCAATATTTGATGAAACAAACCAGAGAATAAAAGCTATGGCATTGATACATGAAAAACTCTATCAGTCGAATGATTTAGAGGCAGTTGACATGCAAATTTATACACTGGATTTAGTAGATAACTTGAGACAAAGTTTTCAAACGAATGCGTTAACTTTTGAAATTTTTTGTGAAAACTTTAAGTTAGATTTGGAAAAAGCTGTACCGATGGGGCTAATTATCAATGAATTGGTTACCAACTCTATTAAGTACGCATTTGATGACACGCAAGAAAAGAAAATAATCGGCGTTAAAATGTATAAGGCACCAAAAGATAAATTTTTACTGGAGGTCTATGACAACGGAAGGGGTGCAGATTTACAGACCGTTCATCAAGGATTTGGATTTAAACTTATAGAGTCACTTGCATCGTACCAGCTAAAAGGTATAATATGCCCTTTTAATGAGAATGGTTTACACATTCAAATAATATTTTCACAAGGTATTCTAATATGAATATTGTCATTATTGAAGATGAAGGTCTTACCGCACTCTTTTTAGAAGAGATTATTAAAGATTTGCATCATGCCGTAGTGGGTGTCTTTGATAACGGTCGCGCACTTCTCTCATTTTTAAAAAACAATCAAGTTGACCTTATATTTATGGATATTAATGGCTCACTGGATGGGATTCAAACGGCAAATCTGGCACATGGCAAATATCCAGATATCTCATTTGTCTATTTAACCTCCTACAAAGACAGCGAAACCATTAAAAATGCGCAGGCAGTCAAACCTCTCGGCTATCTTATTAAACCCGTCGTAGAGAGTGATTTAGAGGCTATATTGATGGTTGTAGATGGATATAAAAAAAGCTATCTTAAAGATGAAACTACCGAAATACCGTTTGAACAATATATCTACAACACTAAAACAAAAACTTTATATACAGATAACAGAGTGATTGCTTTAAGTAAAAATGAACTCCTCTGCATCGACGCTTTAGTACGAAACAGAAACACCTATATAAGCTCCGAGCAACTCATCACAACCATTTGGGAACACGAAGAGAATAGAGTTGCTTCACTAAGAGAGTTAATCTATCGTTTAAGAAAGAAACTTCCAAACCTACCGCTTCACAGCGGCGCAAATATAGGGTATATTCTCAGTACTTCATAAGACATCTAAAATCTCATTTCATTCTCATTTTGTTATATTAAAATATTGCCATCCAGATTTAAGGAGCAACAGATGAGAGAACTAACCTTTCAAGACAATGAAATAATTGTTTCCAAAACAGACACAAATGGAAGAATAACCTACGGCAATGATCTTTTTTTAAAGATGGCAGGTTACAGTGAAAAAGAGTTACTAGGTGCACCACACAATATAATTCGTCATCCTGATATGCCAAAAGTTGTATTCAAATTGTTATGGGAAACAGTGAATCAAGGGAAAGAAATCTATGCTTATGTTATTAATAAATCTAAAAGCGGCGATTTTTATTGGGTTTTAGCAAATGTAACACCCTCCTATGACCATAACAGAAATATTATTGGATATCACTCCGTACGAAGAAAACCCTCACAAAAAGCAATTAGAACCATAAAACCGCTTTATAAAGAACTATTACATGCCGAGAAGAACGGTGAAACACATGCATCTGAAAAAATGTTCAACGATTTACTTAGCACCAATGGAGGTCGTTATGACAAATTTATCTTATCTATCTAAACTGCAAATCATAGGATATACTTTTTTTACAACCTTTATTATCGCATACTTTGTAAAGCTATTTTTATATGAATTTAATGTTGTGGATACGGTGCTTCTATTTTTATACATTGGTCTGCTTGTTTTATTTGGCACCTCTTTTTTTGGCTTAAACCGTGCAATAGATAAGTCAATTACTGTTTTAAACAATGCGATTAAAGGAAATCTGGAGAGTCGTGTTGTAGAAATACATGATAGTGGCAAAACAGGCATTATCTGCCATCAGATTAATAATCTCATAGACCAAATGGAAACGTTTATGCGTGAAATGGGAACCTCAATTGAATATGCAGGCAATAACGAATTTTTTAGAAAGTTCAATACCGTAGGATTTAATCCTGCATTTAGCAGTGCCGGCAATAAAATAAATGAGAGCATTGATATTATGAACAGTAATCATATCTCGCAGATGCGCATACAACTCAATGCAGACCTAAGCAAAGTAAACAAAAATAATGAACAACTGCAATCTCTCCATGCAAGCTTTAAAAACAATACCCAGAAGCTAGAAAATATTTCATCTAATATTCAAGATGCTACACAGACGACTATTGAACTGGCGGAGGAGGCACAAAGTGTCGGTGATAAACTTCAAGGACTCAATCAACTTTTAGATAATAACACGCACTCAACGCACTCTCTTGAAGAGCGCACAAAGGAGATTACAACCGTCATCAACCTCATAAGCGACATCTCAGACCAGACCAATCTTTTAGCCCTCAATGCAGCCATAGAAGCGGCGCGCGCCGGCGAGCATGGAAGAGGATTTGCAGTTGTGGCCGATGAAGTCCGTAAACTTGCGGAGAGAACTCAAAAAGCCACTGCCGAAATCAGAACAACGGTTCAGGTTCTCCAACAAGAGAGCATGGAGATGTCAACGAGTTCTGAGTCAATGCGTGATGTAGTGCGTGAGTTTAGCCAACTCATAAATACATTTAGCGACAGCATGTCACAGCTTCGTCATACAAATGAGACTATAGAAGATGAAATACAAGGCATTAAAAACCGTATATTTGTAAACCTCATTATGATTGATCATATTCTTTTTAAAGCAGATGCTTATACCTCGATTAACCTTGGCAAAAAAGTTGGAAATTTTGGTACACATCACGATTGTCGCTTTGGAAAATGGTTTGTGGGTGAAGGTAAAAAACAATTTGGACATACTCCAAGCTACCAGAAAATAGACAGACCACACTCAAGTGTTCATAATAAAGTAAGAGAAGCAATAAAATGTGTTGAGGATGAAGATAACTGTGTTGCAAATAGAGATATTATTTTACAAGATTTTACAGAGATGGAAATTGCAAGCGGTGAGCTGTTTGCCTTAGTTGAGCATATGATAGATGAGTAGAGAAGATAAAAACGAAACTCTAATACTTGAACAGTATAAAAATATAGTTGACAGAAGTGCCATTGTCTCCAAAACCGATAAGTTTGGAATTATTACCTATGTAAATAACAAGTTTTGTGAAATGTCAGGCTATTCAGAGGAAGAGCTTATTGGCATGCCACACAATATAATTCGTCATCCTGATATGCCATCGGCTGCCTTTGAAGAGCTTTGGAAGATTATACAATCCGGCAAAGCTTGGTTTGGAAAAGTAAAAAACCGCAAAAAAGATGGCAGCTTATACTATGTGGACACAGTTATCAATCCTATTTTTGATAGCAATGGAGAAATAATCGAATATATCGCCATTAGGCATGACATTACAGAGCTTGAACAGTATAAAGAGTTACTAAGAGACGAGCTTACTATAAAAAATAAAAATATTGAAGAAAATATCAGCTATCATCAGCAATATGAAGATGCAGTTAGTGCTGCTACGGCAGTACTTAAAACAGATACTTTCAATATTATCACCTATGCAAATAGTAAGTTTTGTGAGCTTATGGGTTATGATATTGAAGATTTGGTAGGTATAAACTGTACTCAACTCAGAGATGAAAAACATAGACTTATTCTTGATTGCGAAAAAATAAAAGATGAATTAAAAAATAAAGAAATGGTTAATTTAATACTCACTAATAGTACAAAAAATGGAGATAAACTCCATTTAAATACTTTTTTTTATCCTATTGTTGACTGCAACCTAAACATTATTGAGCATTTGCAAATAATGTATGACATAACTGAAATAATAAATCTCAATAATGAAATAGCAGATACCCAAAAAGAGATAATCAATAAAATGGGTGAAATAGGAGAGAGCAGATCAAAAGAGACAGGTTCTCATGTAAAAAGAGTTTCTGAATATTCAAAAGAGCTTGCTTTGCTAGCTGGGCTGAGTAAAGAGGATGCAGATTTATTGTATGCTGCCTCACCGATGCATGACATAGGCAAAATTGGAATACCGGATAGTATTTTGCATAAACCCGGACAGCTGGACGACAATGAGTGGCTTATTATGAAATCACATTCAGAAGCCGGCTATAATATTTTAAAAGATTCTAATCGAGCCATACTCAAAGCTGCTGCTACTATCGCTTATACACATCATGAAAAATGGGACGGTTCAGGTTATCCAAACTCTCTCTCAGGTGAAGATATCCATATATTCGGGCGCATTACCGCTATTGCCGATGTGTTTGATGCTCTTGGAAGCGATAGAGTTTATAAAAAAGCTTGGAAATTAGACACTATAATTGATTTTTTTGAAATAGAAAAATCTAAACATTTCGACCCTGTGTTAACAGAGATTTTTTTAGAAAATATGGATAAAATATTATACATAAGAGATTCATACAAAGATTAATCAGAGGAGTTTGTTATATTTGGTAAATTAAATGTTTTTCATTTTTTGCTTATTATCGGTATATTTTTTAATGCCGGAATCTTGAACGCTTCAACATACGATGATGATGTTTTAAATATTTTCTCAAAGATGGTGCCGCGATTTATTATCATGAGTAGTCAAAAAGATAGAATAAAAAATGACCTTGAAATATGTGTATTGTATGATAAGATTGATGAGATGGCAGCTTTATCATTGATTAATAAAATCAGCAGCAACTATCCAAAAGGGATTCAAAATTTTCAGATAAAGTTAATAAACAGCAGTTACTCAGAGCTTGAGACATGTAAAAATGCTCAGCTTGCTTTTATGTTTAATTCTGATAACAAAAATATTGAAAAAGCTATACTCTTCTTAAATAAAGAAAATATTTTATCGATGTCCTATGACATAGCTCTTCTTGAAAAAGGGGCTGATATCTCTCTTTTTATAGGGCGAAATGTTATGCCTTATATAAATATAAAAAACATTACTACTAAAAAAATTGCACTTGACAATATTTTATTAAGAGTTTCAAAAATTTATGTGGAGAGTAACAAATGATTCATAAAATTATAAAATTACACCGCAGTCTCAGTATTGAAATTAAAACAATTGTCGGAATTATAATTTTTGCAATATTGATAGTTGGAATTGAGCGATACCAAATATCTGAAAATATTTTTAGTCAATTTATCGAGTCTAAAAAATCAAAAAACCTTCTCTTAGTGAATACAATTGCCCCTATTCTCAGCGTAAATATATCACTAGGATTAGAGAGTGCAAATAAGGAGTATTTGGACTATATTGCAAGAGAAAACTCTGATTTAACCTTTATTGAAATAAAAAGCACAGACAATAAAACACTCTACTGTTATGCACTTGCAAACGAAGAGAGGCGTGACCATGCAAACGAAAGGGAATATATTGATTTTTGCAATAAAAATATAAATGATACAGCCACGGAAGATGTACTTGGTGTCCTGCACCTCCATTTTTCTGACAGTGACTATCAAAACATATTGTCCAAAAACAGATGGCTCACTCTAAAAATCTTTTTTATGACACTTGTTTTACTCGGCACTTTTGTTTTTTTAATAAGAAGAGAGTTTAAATACTTAAATATTCTTAGCGAAAGTGTTTTATCGTACGACCCAAAACTCAATAATTTTTCATTAACAACCTCGCAGAGACGGGATGAAGTTGGGATAATACATAATGCAATCGTCTCAATGGTTGAAAAAATAGGTTCATACACAAAAATTTTAGACGATGTAAATTTATCGCTTGAAGATAAAATAAAAGAGAGAACAAGAGAGCTCGAAGAGGCGAATAAGCAGCTAAAAGCTTTGGCGGTCACGGATGAACTGACACAACTCTCCAATAGAAGATATTTTGAAGAGTACTATCAAAACAGTTGGGAGCTTGCAAAACGAAAAGGTGTTGCTCTCTCTATTATCATGTGCGATATAGATTATTTTAAAAAAGTGAATGATACATATGGGCATCAGGCAGGGGATGAAGTTCTTAAAAAGGTTGCCGCTATTTTGAAAAAATCACTTAAAAGAAGCAGTGATTTTGTTGCAAGATACGGAGGAGAAGAGTTTATTATAGTAATGTATGAGACAAATCTTGATGTTGCAGAGGAGTTATGCAAAAGAATTCAAGAGAATCTTAAAAATTCCGATGACTTTATGTTTGCCGGAGAAAAAATCGGGCATGTTACTATAAGTTTCGGAGTGAGTTGCACTACTCCAAAGAGAGATGACAACTCTGAACATCTTATAAAACTTGCCGATGACGCTCTGTATAAAGCAAAAAGAAGCGGCAGAGATTGCATTATTACAAAGTAGTTAGAATACAAAACTGATAAATACTTCAACTAAAAATATGTTCTAAACTCTGTATTTAATCTCACATCCGCTAAACTCAAACTCCAACTCATCCGACGGCTCTTTGTACAGAAGCGGGCTGTCCAAATCTATATACTTTATCACATCGCTGTATGCCATCGCCAGATGCAGGGCGATATTTATAGAAAAGGGTCCTTCAAGCATCGAACCGAGCATGCATGCAACGCCGTTTGCTCTGCAAAACTGCAAAATTTCTATCGCTTTTGTAACACCGCCGCACTTCATAAGTTTTATATTTATCATGTCTGCACTTTTTGTCTCAACTACTTTTTGTGCATCTTCAAGTGTAAAGACCGCTTCATCTGCAAGTATAGGAATAGTTGAGTAGGAGGTTATTATTTTCAAACCCTCCAAATCTTTTGCAATAACAGGCTGTTCAATAAGCTCTATTTTTGCATCTCGCAGAACATCTATAAACCTCAGCGAATCTTCCACGAGCCACGCTTGATTTGCATCGATAATGAGTTTAGCCTCCGGGAGTTCTCTTGAAATCTCTTTTGTAACTTCTATGGCATGTGCGATATCGGCGCCTAACTTTATTTTGAGTATCCACATGCCCCCATGAAACGCCCTCTTTGCATCTTCAACCATAGTTGGCATATCATTTAAACTAATTGTTATATCTGTTTCTAAAGTTATCGCTCTCTCGGCACCCAAATAGTGATACATAGAAATATTTTGAGATTGCGCAATCAAAGAGTGCAATGCCATGTCAAGCGCTGCCTTGGCGGAGCTTCCTATATTTTTGATTGCATGCTTCGTAGCTCCTTGGTCGTGTAAAATCTCTAACGCTGTGGATGGCATGTGCAAATTCAGAAAAGTTTTTGCACTCTCAATTGACTCAAGAATCTCTTCAATCCCCTCTCCCGTTATAGCCTTCGTAGCAGGAGCTTCGCCGATTCCAACAAGCCCGTTATTGCATGTAAAAGTAACCCTCACAAACTCCACATTCTCCACTCTCCGCAAAGCCGTAATAAAAGGTGTTTTAAGAGGGATTTTTTTTATCTCTGTCTCTATTTTTACTATTTTCATTTTGCCAAACCGACCATGATATTTCCGACTAATAAACCGCCGAAAGTGCCTATTAGATACCCCATTACCGCCATGAGAACTCCTACACTTACGAGTGATTTGTTATATGCTGCGGCTAAAATCGGGGCGGATGCTACGCCGCCGATGTTTGCGAGTGAAGCAACCGTGATAGAGAACAAATCAAGCTTAAATATTTTTGCGCTCACAACCATAAGAACCGTGTGAATTACCAAAATCATAAACCCTGCAAATACATAAATCCCAACCGCACTAAAGCTCTCAAACACCGCTTTTGAGCCGATGAGTGCTATGAGCATGTAGAGCAGCATGGTTGCAACTTCACTTGAACCGTTGAGATTTTTCAGCCTTGTGAATGAACCTAAAATTCCAAAGAGAGTCGCAACTAAAACTGTCATCGTAGTGCTGTTTATTATCTCCACATGCCGTGCAATCTCTTGCGAGAGAAGCGAAGCGACTACCGCAAAAAGAATCAGAAGAGGATATTTTTTTGCTCTTTTGTTACTCTCATAATCAATCTTCAAGCGGACATTTTCTCTTTTCTTTGCTCCTACGAATCTATCAAAAACAGGTGCGACCGGAACTAAAAAGAGTAAAAACATAACCCAGAAAGTGTAGTTGACACTGTCAACTATCAGCACAAAACCGTACGCTTCTTGCGTCACTCCAAGAGCTGAACCCACTGCCACCATATTTGCTGTTCCGCCAAACCAGCTGCCTGACAATGCCCCAAAAGCCACAGCCATGTCGTGGTTAAAATTAAAAAGCACAGAGACCAAAATAAATCCGCAAGCCAAGCTCATTACAGTCAAAACATAAGCGATGAGCAGAGATTTTCCAAGTCTAAAAAAGTGTGAAAAATCAATTTTTAGAAGCATTAAAAATAACATGGCAGGGAGCAAATTTGCTTTTGCCAGAGAGTAAGCAGTATCAATGGCACTGTTTTTCTCAAACACTCCAAAACCTGCCAGCAACATGCTAAGAGCATAAATAAGCACGACAGGAGGGATGTAGTTAAAAAATTTTAGCGCACTTTTTTTTTCTAAAATAGTAAAAAACAGAGCAATAAAAATCAAGATAAAGAGGTAAAAAAAAGGTGAACTAATCACAAGGAGCTTCTTTAAAACCTTTTATATTCGCTCTCAAATCTCTCATAAAATTTTCTCCCGGGTCATGCTTCTGGGTTCTATAATTTTTGTCACTCTCCAGCCACAAGGGACTTTTTTCAAAACATCTATACTCCTGATGACCCGCAACATACTCGATGGTGCTGAATTTTTCACGTAGATAATTCACCAAAAAAATATTTGCCTGCAGCTGTGCCGATGTTAGATTCTCCTTAGAGTTCTCTCCGCCCACATTTTCTATGCCTATGGAGCTGTAGTTGAGTCCGATTACATGTCTTGCCATAAAATCGAGCGGCATGAGTTGGTGAATTGTCCCGTCTCTCTCCACAAGAAAGTGGATAGAGACATTTACCGCTCCCGCATTTACCAAATCAGGTCTATCGGTTGGGAGAGTCTCTTGGGTAAATCTGCCCAAAGATTTTTCATAACTATCAATCGCAGTGTAGTGAATGAGAACGATTTTAGGGACAATTTTAATATCCCCAACACTTAGATTGTAATGTGATTTTATATATGCTTTTGTAAGAGAAATTCTCTGCTCTCCAAAAGGAATCGGAGTCTGTTTTATTTCATAAGCTAAAAGCGTAACGGAGGCGACTAGGAGTGTAATTATAGTTTTTTTCATAAAAAATTGTAGCATATATTTAGAGGGTTTTAATCATAAAATGACTATATTACGCGTTTAAATTGAAGGATAAATTTTGGCTAAAAAATATGTACTTTTAGATACGGAAACAACTGGAACAGGTGAAAATGACAGAGTTATACAGCTGGGATACATAGTTTTAGGTGAACCAAAACCGGAAGTTCAGAACGATTTTTGCTCTTGTGACACACCGATTAGTTTTGGTGCGATGGAAGTTCATGGCATTACTCCCGATATGATTGCAGCAAAACCCACATGCAAAGAGACAAAAGCATTCAAAAGACTTCAAGAGCTCAACAGCAACGAAAATTATATAATTATCCACAATGCCCCTTTTGATTTGGGAATGCTTGAAAAAGAGGGTTTCAATACAAAAATGAAGGTAATCGATACACTCAGAGTTGCAAAGCATGTTATGCCCGATGAAGAAGCGCACAGACTTCAATATTTTCGCTACAAAATGGAACTCTACAAAGAGGAGCAAAAAGAGGCGGATGCTCTTGGCATAGTCGTAAAAGCACACGATGCAATAGGTGATGTTTTGATTTTAAAACTCTTATTATCAAAACTAAAAGATGCCGTTTTAAAGCAATTTCCACATGCCAACCCAGTTGAGCAGATGGTAGATTTAACTGCCACACCAATCATAATTAAATCGTTTAAATTTGGAAAATATAAGGGTAAAACATTAGAAGAAGTAGCTAAAAGTGATGCAGGTTATTTACGATGGATGCTCACTTCAATGGAGAATCTTGATGAAGATATGAGATATTCTATAAATGTTATTTTGGGTACGTAACTCTCGAAAAACAAAGTTTTACTAAAGAAACATTTTCGCTATGCGAAAAGCGATTCTCTTGTTTTCGTAGCTTTAGGGGGTTGCAAGGGACATTTGTCCCTGCCACTAAAACGGACTTCTAAAGAAACATCGCTTCGCGAGCGATTCTCTTGTTTTGTTCGTTTTAGTGCTTAACATTAATATTTAGACTTCTTGCAAAACTCCAAAAATAGGCACTAAAATTGCTGTTAAAGTAGCATGAGTAAATATGAGCAACTAACTAAAAAAGAACCAAAGAATTTCAAGCGACTTATAGGTGTAAATAAAGAGACATTTGAAGCGATGATTGATGTT
>CANMJR010000060.1 GCA_947498025.1 Helicobacteraceae bacterium | reverse complement strand
CATTATTGTAATCATAAGCACTACATCTATTTTATGTTGTTGTGCCTGTCCTCGTCTGCTGTCTTTTAGTGTTTTTAGCTCTTGGCGTAGTTTAAATTCTTGCATAACTCACTTTAAGCAATAAGTGTTCTTGTATGAAACAGCCATGCAAAAACTATTTAATTAGAGTTTGTTTCTTTGCTTTTGGAAAAATATATTAATTCTTATAGCTTGTATTTGAAAAGTAATACTATTTTGCAACAAACTTGCAACACTGAATACATACAATAACGTTATCGTCAAAATTTAATTGATATGATTAATTAAATTCTTGACAATATCAATTTACAACAGATATAAAAAAATACATAAGGGGTTACTATGAGAATAAAGATTATAAACGACGTAAATAGGTTGATTGAACCGGGTTTTTCTTTGGATACAGCTAAAAAGCATAGTTGCTATAATGAAATCTCACAAATGGCTATCTTTAAAGCTATTGAATATGCGATACAAAATAATGAGATTTCTTCTTTAAATTTTTCATATGCAGATATGAACAATCATAGTTTAATGAATAAACTAGAAGAGGCAATATCTAAACATTCATTTGAAAATAGATTAATATTTGAGATTGTTGAAACAGAACATTTAGATGATATGAAAATCGTAAATTCATTTATAGATCGCTTTAAAGCACATGGAGTAAAAATAGCCATTAATGGTTTTGGAAGCAGTAACTCGAATTTTGCTTATATTTTCTCCCTTAATCCTGATTTTATAAAAATAGACGAAAGTCTAACTTCTTGTATCCTTGAGAATGAGAAGATGTATCTACTTGTTGATGCAATTATTCAATTCGCACATAAGCTTGATATTGAAGTTATAGCAGAGCGTGTCTATTCACAAGAGCTTCATGACGCTCTTATTAATTTAAATATTGATGCGATACAAGGCTTTTTCTTGGTCCAGCCAGATGAAAATATCTAAACTTGATATTAATTGCTCAACTATGAGACTGCAAAACCTCAATCAAAACCCTCTAAAAATACTAGGCACAAACGCTGCTTCACCAACATGCAATGCAAACTCAAGTTCACTAAGCAACCTGCTCTTATCTTTTGGGATTACACCTGAGAGATGAAGAGCATTTGAAGCGTGATTTGATCTGAATATTATTTTATTTGTTGGATTGAGTAGCTCTATAAGATTTTTTTGTTCTACTATTATTTGACTATCCCTAAGAGGTATGAAATCAGCAAAATGCTTATAAAAATTATCTTTATCGCCCTCCTCTATTCCGAGTAGCAAAGTTGAAAGATAGTTTATTGTAGTAGCATTCACTATCTTTGCAGAATCCTTTATATGTTCATTTGAATATTTTTCACCGCCTATTCCCAAAATAACCGTTGCTGATATTTTTATACCAGAGGATGATGTTTTATTGAGAGCATCAATAATTTGACTTGATGATACTCCTTTTGTAATTTTTTTCAATACTTTATCGTTACCACTCTCAATACCAAAATAAATTAAATTGAGATTGTTTTCATAGAGTAATCTTAGTTCCGCTTGCGATTTATTTAAAATATTTTGAGCAGAAGCATATGCAGAGACTCTTTTTATTTTTGGGAATGACTCTTTTATGTATTGAAGCAGTGGTATTAAATACTCTGTATCAAGAGAAAAGGCATCCCCATCAGCCAAAAAAAGTTTATGCGCATTTGGATAGAGAGAAGATAGTATATCTATCTCTTTAAATAAAGTGTTGATATCTCTCACTTGGTATTTTTTATCTTTGTACATTGAGCAGAAACTACAATTGTTATAACTACAGCCATAGGTTGCCTGTAAAATAATATTATCTGCTTCTGCCGGTGGTCTGTAAAGTGGGAATAGGTAATTTATCATGATTTAGAAGTTTATCTATATTTTGATTAAGAGTGAAACTTGATTTTTATTATGATCTTTCGCGTGTTTGAATAGTTGAAAATATTTAAACACCCTACTCTGCACCGTTGAAAGCTACACAGAAGCTTTAGATACTTCATCTATATGGTTTTGTCTGCTTTAAACTTTTGAACTGTGTAAATAGGCTTTATGTAAGTTTTATTAGTATGTACTTATGTCCTATTCTGCTGTGGGTTTAATATGTCTCTATTTTTTTTATTGCGTATATGTATAATCTATAAAAAGATTATGCGTGTACGCAATCTATTATATTCTTTAAATATTCTATATTATTCTACAGATTACTATTAAATGACTGCCTTTATACAATTAAATAACTACCCTTTTGCTATTAAATGAGTGCCCATGTACTATTAAATGGTTACCCTTTTACTATTAAATGACTACCTTTGTTTTTTTGTTAAGTTTGAATAGATTAATTTTATTTCAAAATAAAAATTTGTTTGTTGATATTTAAGTAAACATGCTACTCTTCGGACTTTAACTTCTAAAAAAGAACAATAGAGATATAAAAAATATAACATGTTAATGCTATTAAATGACTACCCCCCCCTACTCCCTATTTATTTCTAATATGTAGCTAACTGTTTTGCTAAATATACTTCGATTATTGTAAGAAAATAATAGGCTGATAAGGAATGTACTATTTTGATGCTATTAAATGACTACCTACTATCGTAATTGATTTTTTAGTGATTGATGCTGTGAGGATATAAAATGATATATAAATGTCATATTTTTTTTTGCTTTTCCCTATTTGAACAATTAATTTTTAAAGAACAAATCTTTTTGTGCTATTAAATGACTATCTTTTTGAAAATAATTATAAAGAGTATTACTATTAAATGACTACCCTTTTTTCTCAGATAGTTTTTTATTTTCAGGAAGATGGTGTGTAACAGTTTCAAGTTTCAAGTAAGAAAGCATAAATCTTTTTAAATCCACAGTTATACCGAATTGTTTTAGCTCTTCCACATGTTCTCTAACTGCCCTGCGTGCTTTTTTCAGTGATGCTTCAATATTTGTTGGATAACCCAAAACATCAAGTAAATTTATGAGTTCAATACTCATATTATTGGCATGTGTAAAGAAGAACCTAATCATAGCTTTAATCAGAGGATCGTCTATTTTCATCAGTTTCTTCATTTCATTTTTATAATTCACAGAAACTTGTTTTTGAAAAAAATTCATATATCCTTCTGTAAATACAATAGCAAAAGAATCTTTTTTAACTGAATACCCGCCACTATCTGTTAAATTAAAATCGTGGGTATTGCCCATTTTATCAGTAAACTCAACATTTGTTGTTTTTATTTCATCTAACTTTTTCTTTAACCAAGTATTGTTTGTTTTAGATTTCATTCCTAAAAATTCTTGAACTTCATAGCCAGAGAAGAATAGAGCAATATTTCCTCTGGCTGTTGTTTCAGAGAAAGAAGCAGTTGCAAAAATTGCATCTATGATATCTCTATGAATTTGAGTGAGAATATTACCTTTTATTTTTACAGAACCCCATGCAGTGCTTATTTTGCGGACCCTTCCAGAGGATATAAAATCTTTATTAATAGCAGAGGCAGCGGATATTTTAATAATCGGAGCAAAAATACCAACTCTTAATTCAGTAACTGTCGCATTACTTGTTTTAAATGTTTCAAATAAGCTTAGATGACCCTTTTTTTCACTCATATTATTCCTTTAAAAGTTTAGCCGGCTAAACTTTATTGTATTCCTAACTCTTCATCACTCGTATACTCAACTATAAAAGCAGGTTGATGATTTTTTGTAGAATCTTCATTAGGAAAAACTTGTATTTGTTTGCTAAAACCACCAAAATATTTAGATGCCCGGTAATTATCTTTTGTTAATGTAATTTTACGTTTTGTCGTATCTACTTCTTTACCGTCTTCATCTTTTATTTTTTCTATCTCATAAACAGCTCTAGCCGCATCAACAAAAGCTGATGCTCCACGGCTTTGTGAGGTGTTTTTTGTTGAATGATGAATAAAAATTATTGTTTTATCCTCGTCTGATGCCCATTTTGTGAATAATTGCATAAATAATTTAGCTTGTGCATTATTGTTTTCATCACCACCGTAAAAAGCAATCAGAGGATCCAATATAATTAATTTGAATTCTTTTAACATCATTTTCATTTTATAGAAATGAGAATTTATTGTTATAGCACGGTTTTGTTCAAGTAAAGTAGGAAAAGTTAAATCATCCGATAATATTAATCTATGAAGAGTCTCAGCACCTAGAGGGTATAAACCTCCAATAACATGATTGAGTCGGTGTTTAGTTAAGCCCAAAGGGTCTTCTGACAGCCAACAAAAGGCTTTTTCTTCCTGATTTTCATGCAGATAATGCATGGCTAACTGCAATAGTAGTGAAGTTTTGCCGGTGCCACCACCAGCACTGAATATAGATACAGTTTTTTTTGGAATAGGAATAAAACTTTTTGTAATGAAATCTGATTCTTTTGCTTCTACATAGGAAGCAGGAACCATTTTAAATAGCTCAACACCGGATTTAGTTACTATTTTTTCGCTAAGAGAGAGAAGTGAAGCTTCTATTTCATTAGCTGTTTTATTTTCTTGTATATCAATTTGAATATTTAAAAGCGAAGATTTTACATTTCTTATTCTTTTTAATTCTTCAAGCCTATCAATATAGGCTTGAAAGTTCGAAGAAGGAGTAGCGCTGAGTACATCCATCATACTGCTAGCGACTAAATTCTCATCTAATTTCATGGTTTTAATTAAATGATTATGTATAATTATTTCATCACGCGGTAGGTTTTGTTGTTCTAGTAATAAAAGAGTTGAACATATTGATTTGTGCATAGGATAGTAAAATATATCGGAATCAATATTTTTAATAGATTTTTCTGAAAAAATAAGAGAAGAGAGCAGAGTGATTTCATAATTGAAATCAAAAAGATCATTCATAAATCACTCCACGTTTTAGTTGGTTACAATTTTTCATTTTTTTAATTCTTTTAAAATTGTTTCTAAGGCTTCAATAGCTTCATCTTTATTTTCTAAATATGCTAAATCAAGTTTAAAAGATATTTTATTTTTTTTGTGGGAAAATGAAAAGCCATTAAAAAGTTTCGCCGGCGAAACTTTTTCATTTATTTCACCATTTAATTGTCTCACGTATTCTCTTATATGTTCTCTATTTAGGGCTTTAAGGTCAATGTGCTCAATAGCTTTCAATTGCTTGCTATGAGGTAAGTTAGTAAGTTCATAGAGCAGGGTGGCACCAACATTTAAAGATTTTTCTTTTATGTAAGTTACTAATTCTTCATTAAGGGAGGTAATTTTAATAAACTGGGATATTATACTTTTACTCTTTCCAAGTCTTTCAACAAGTTCCACTTGTTTTAGTCCGGAATCGACCAAACTTTTAATTGCAAAAGCTTCTTCTATAGCTGTTAGATTTTCTCTTTGTATATTTTCTACCAATGAATTTATGCGTAGTTCTTCATCGTTCATATTAACGATAATGGCACCTATTAATTCTTCATTGAGAATTTTAACGGCTTCAACGCGTCTATGACCTGCTACTATATAAAATTTATTAGGATTATTGTCAATAGGACTAATAATAATAGGCTGTAATAGACCATTTAGTGCGATAGACTCAGATAAACCTTTTATGAGCTCTTTGTCAATTGATTGGCGAGGCTGATAAGGATTTTCAGAAAGAGCTGATATTTTAACGGTTACCAATTTAGTAATTTTTTCTTCTTGGAATGTTAAGCCGATTGCTTCATCAGAATTTACTTGTCGATTTCCAATTGTTTTTTTATCTTTCATTTTGTCTTTAAAACTAGCCATTAGTTACTCAACTTTTCTTTAATTCTATCTTTTTTAACTTCCATGTCCATTAGCATTGCAATATTAAAGTAGGCGAGGGCAGCATCACCCTTTGGATCAACTATAGTGATTAATTCACCTGTTGCTTGCGTTTCAGGTATTTTTGTTGTTTTTGGAATAATATCATCAGTGAAAAGGGTAATTCTTCTTTCATCGGAAAAGTTTTGAAGTTCACTTACAAAGTGACGGGAAATATTTGTATTCATTTCAGCCTTACTTATAATAATTCCTAAAATTTTCATTTGTCTAGGACTTGCTAAAACTGAATTTTGAGACTTAACGGAGTTGATAAGATTAACGGTTTGCTCCACACCTAAAAGACTAAAAGCTTCTGCTAATGTGACAATAGCAACATAATCAGAAGCAGTCAAAGCAGATATTACTGAAAAGCCAAGAGTAGGCGGAGTATCTAGTATAATATAATCATATTCGCTAGATATTTCATTTAACAATTCTTTTAAAATTACTTCTTTAAAAGAGGAAGATTCAAGATCTGGCATAATTGAGTTTAGGGATAAGTCACAAGGTATGCAGTCAAAACCAAATTTAGAAGTTTGTATTACTTCTTTAATTCTTTTAATACCGACTTCTCCACCTTCTTTACGATCAAGAAGTAGATTCTTTATCGTTTTAGGGTAGGGTAGGGTGATTCCGTCTTTGTCCAAGAATGGTTCCAAAACAGATTGTGTCGAATTACCTTGAGGGTCTAAGTCCACAAGTAAAACTTTATTACCAAAACTCTGAAGAAGGGCTGCCATTGTGTAAGCAGTTGTAGTTTTGCTACAGCCACCTTTATGATTTACAAAGGATATAATTTTTGCTTTCACCTTTAAAGAATCAAGAGTTATTTTATGTTCTTGAGTAAACTTATAATAGTTTAGTCCTGTTTCAGTAGATATGAAAGCTCGTCCAGCTTGTAATATAGGAAGTTCATTGCTACTTACCTTCTTTCTAACAGCTGCTTGTGTCAGTTCTAATGCTTGAGCGAGTTCTTTAACATTCATGGTCTTCATTTTTCACCCTGTGAGTTTATGTACATACAACAATACATGCTTGGTTTTTGTTAGTATATCTTATTTGTCAACATAAAGCAAAATATATACCAGTTTGTCATTTGAACCGTAACTCATTTAAAGAAAATGAGTTTAAGTTATGACTATTGAAATTCAAGTGTTATTATAAACTATAAAATATGAAGAGAAACAATTTGCCTAGAAATATATCCTTTATGTTTGAATTACAACTAGTTAAGCATTTAATCTCTTAGATAGCTTTAGGAGTAAGAAATAATAAATATTTCAAGGAAAAGAGTATCTACTTGCACCAGAGAGTGAGAAGTTTATGATTTATTGCTATTAAATGACTACCCATGTCAAGTTAAAAAACTAATCACACGATTGTATGAGCCAAATTAACACTGACATTGGATTATCCTTGGGAGCATAAAAAAAGGTTGTCCATTTTATTCAAAATTTCCAATGTTTTTGTGACATCATAAACAGCACTATGATATTGCTCAGTATCAAATTCAATAGATTGTCTCAAAATCCAAGAGTATCAATTTTTATCCCTATTAATGTTTTTAGCATCTGAGTCTAGTTTGATTAGCTTCAAAGTAAGCGCTACTAATCTATATACCAATGTGGATTTTCTTTAAGATTTTACTATTATCATTGTAAGTGATACATTCGCCATGGAGCTTACCCTCACTATATGTTTTAGTTGATTTAAGACTTTTGTTTGCTTTAGGAATGAAATATTTTGTTTCGACTCCATCTCTTTTGTCATGTAGATAATATTCTAGCATTGCCAGTCCTTATGTGTGGGGATTGTATCACATTCTCAAGTCCTGAGGGATGTTAGACAATAATTTTTAAATTTAAAAACTCCTTCTTCTGTGACGGTGCTGTTGTATCATTTGGTTTTTTCAGCCAAATACAGAAGAAAAGTTTTTAATCAAGAAATAGAAAATACTTTGGTAGAAATTTGTATAGAAATATCACAACGATATGAGATAAATTTTGTAGAGATTGGTAATGATGAAGACCATGTACATTTTTTGATTCAAGGAATTCCAAAGATGCCAGTTTCAAGAATTGTGCAAATAGTAAAAAGTATTATAGCACGAGAGATATTTTCAAAACATCAAGAAGTAAAAAAGCTTTTATGGGGTGGAAATTTATGGACAAGTGGTTTTTATGCCAATACGGTTGGACAATATGCAAGTGAAGAGACAATAAGAAATTATGTTCGAGATCAAGGAAAGGAATACAATAAATTGCACTCAGGTCAATTAAAATTTGATTTTTTTGTCTGAACAGTCAGTGGATACTCCGTTGTTTGTAGCGGGGTAGTGCATTATCCAGACCTATTTGAATCTTGCACAATGCTATGAAGCTAAGTTTTCATCGTTGACACATAAAAAAAACTAGATTCATCAGGAATCTTTGAGCTTGATACGCATCCAGGAGAATTGGTTCAATGTTATATTTTAACGATTGAAGAAATACCTACCGGAATAGCTGCTATTGCATTTAATGATGAATATTTGAATGAGATGTGTGAATTTTATGTAGTTCCCCATTTTTGAAAGAGTTTTTGAGGGTATAAAGATATTATCAAGTGCTAAATGTTTCATGGATTATTATACTTGATTTATATTTATCAATAGCGCAATCAAGAAAAAGAGAAATGATACTTAGATTATCAGAGTATCAATAACTCTTTTCTTATCTTTACAACAACTTTTTTTATAAACTCAGGTTTTTCATCAATCATGAGTCCGGACATGTGTGCATCATGCGGATAGAGCATCACAAAAGTTCCAGGAAACACATTGACACGCGTATGGCAATGAGGAGTATATTTGTAAAATGCAGCATCTTTGGATGCATCATAAGGAATGGTTACTTCAAGCTTGTCCGTAGAAAAACACTCAAAGGCTTCTGCTCCTCGAAGTGTAGTTTGGATATCTACATAGTTTTGATGTGACTCAAGCATCGCGTCTTTGGGCAGTGTTGTTGTATAGCTCATAACTATGGCAAAAATATCATCACCTTGTAAGGTGTACTTTTTATCTTCAGATTCAGAGCTAAGAGAGTTTAAAAATTCAAATGCCCTCTCCCATGCAGAACCAAAATTGTAAAATTGAGAGTTTTTTTGCGTATCGATAATCATGCTGCTGCGTCCTTGTTGTGAAATATAAAACCTGGAGAATTTACTAAACTCTAATCCGCTCTATTCAAGAAATAGTCTTAATTCCTTGATGCTTGGCATATTTTAGCATATTTGATTTTTGTCTTAAATATTTAGGCCATTATAATGTTTAAATATGGTGATTTTAAGACAATGAAGGCAATAATCATTTTAACGATTGTATTAATTTTATTGGAGTTGGCAAGAAACAGGACTCAAACGAGAAAAAAAATATTTTTATAATAGAGTCTCTAAGAGAGATGGCTGGGAGCTAGATAAAAGTTATTTTATAAAGGAGAGTTTGATGATATGCGCCGATAAATGCGAAGTGCAGTAATGTAAAAAAGAACTTCGAGGTACAATTGCAGGAGACTACCTCTACTTCAGACAACAGTATGACTAGAAGCTATATCTAAATCAAAAATGAAAAAATATCAAGTTTGGATAAACTGCAGTCAGTTAGATACTTGGAAGATAGAATGTAATAAGCGTATAAAAAAGATACAAGGTAAATGATATGAATTATTTTAGTTATTTAGAAGATGTTGCACCTAAAAATTTATTTGAAGCTTTACAAACTGAACAATTACAAACTATTGCAATTGTTTTAGTACATATAGACAGAGCTTTGGCTGCAGATACACTCAATATGTTCCCTGATAATATTAAAGCCCAAATAGCTATTAAAATGGCTCAGACAGATGACCTTCCAGAAGTAGTAGTAAAAAGCATAGCTAATATTCTAGAGACTAAAATACTACCAAGTGGTATAAAGTTAGGCGGAGTTAAAGCCGTAGCCGAAATACTTAAGCGCTTAAAAGACTAAGCATGTTAAAACAAAAGCAATTAGCCGGGAAGCCCCAATATGGTTGAAATTTTAGATGCTCAAACTTTTTGGGCGATTAGAGTGTTTGAATTTAATGAACAGACTAAAGAGGAATTTGATATTATTTACAGTTCCACTCAAACATCTAAACGCACCCATAAAACCAAAATCCTTTATCCAGTACAGTCTCACTCATATTAATCAAACAACAAAGGGTAGGGTAATGCTAAGAGGAGAACTCTACTCCATCATAGAAAATCTTTTTAAAAAACTAGGAATTAAAAAAAGAGGAGTGCATCTGCTTCGTCATACTTTTGGTAAAAAGATGGTGTAAAAAAATATAAATCTCTTAACTATAAAAGAGTTAATGGGACATGAGAATATTCAAACAACTATGATTTATGCTCGGAGTGATGAGGGGGAGCATGATTTCTGCGGTGACCAAAAGTTATAATTGGAGAGATTATAAATTACAAAAGTAATGATAAGCAAGGGTGAACTAGATGCGCAAAAATATAGGATGTTTACGAGCATCAAATGAAAAAAATAACAATGGAAATCAAAGCTTTCTATGCAACTTTAAAATAGATATAATCTCATAATAATTTTAGGGTGTAATAGCATCCATGTGTATGTAAAAAGGGTAGAAATGGCGGTTATAAAGATTATTGATAATATAGATTGTTTTGCAGAGGAGTTTAAAGGTATTTCTCTTCATGGCTCAAAGATTCAAAAAGCAGAGTTTGAATCGTGTACATTTGTATCTTGCGATTTTAGTGAAACTTTCTTCTCTTCATGCAGATTTGTTGAATGCCGCTTTGAAAACTGTAATCTAAGTCTAATGAAACTCACAAATACTAAAATGAGTGATGTTACTTTTGTATCATGTAAAATGATTGGGATTGACTGGACCATGGGTGATTGGAAAAGCTTACTTAGTGCTGACCCCATAAAATTTACAGAGTGTATTCTAAATGACAGTAACTTTTTGGGTTTGACACTAACTGGTCTTGTGATGAAGGAGTGCCGTGCAAAAGAGGTTGACTTTCGCAACGCTTCACTCCAAAAAGCCAATTTTTCAGGTACGGATTTTAAGGGAGCACTATTTGAAAACACCCACTTGGAATATGCTGATTTTACCGATGCTCAAAATACCCACATTGACATACGAAAGAATCATCTCAAGGGAGCAATCTTCAGCCGATATGAAGCACTGTTTTTGCTTGAAGTAATGGGAATTACATTGGTCTAAAATAGGTTATGAATCTGTAATTTCTAAAATAATATGTGAAGTACTATTGACATATGTGCAATTATGAACATTACGTAAACTGCCAGATCTCGCAAAGTACACTTGTTGATACATATATTCTCAATTTCCTAAACATCGGATTTATATGTCTTAAAATATATATCTTTCTAAGGTCTCATAAAGTCTACATAAATACAATACCTAAAATATAAGGTTGATAAAGTGAACTCAAATATTATGGAAAATTTAAATAGTGTTACTGTTGATTTGAAGGAAAATAAAAAGCTTAATGTTTTTTTAGCAAAAAAAGATAGAGTTGACTATATTTTTAATACTTCCGCTTTAGAGGGTAATGCTATGACCTATCCTGAAGTAGAAACACTACTGGATGGCATTACAGTAGGTGGTCATAAACTAAGTGATGAGCTTATGATTTTAAATCAGAACAATAGTTTGAAAGTGCTTTTTAATCTCTTAGATAGTAATAGTTTTGATATTTCTAAAAACACTTTATGTTTACTTCATAAAGAAGTAGCAAAAGAAGAAGCTCTTATTTGGGGAGAGTTTCGAGATAACAACGTTCGTATCGGCGGAACTGAATATATTCCACCAAATCATAAAAGTCTAGATAAAATTTATGATAAAAATCTGCTATTCCTCAATCAAATAAATCATCCTGTAATAAAAGCATTAGTCTATTTTTTACTAAACGCTAAAACTCAATATTTTTATGATGGAAACAAAAGAACTGCAAGAGTTATGATGAATGGGATTTTACTAAGTAATGGCTATCCTATGCTCAATATAAAAGCAAAAGATAAACTATCATTTAACCAAACAATGATTCAATATTATAATAC
>CANMJR010000059.1 GCA_947498025.1 Helicobacteraceae bacterium | reverse complement strand
AAATTATTTTTCATCATCATTCAATAACTGATTTTGTATCTTATTGAGTTCATCAATCAATGCTTTTGTATCACTTCCTGAATTCATCTTGCTTTGAAGATTTTTAAGCTGACTGAGTAGCTGTAGTTTTGCTTGAATGTTTTGTTGTTGAATTTTCATATTGTTTGTGATTTCGTTAGAAGTAAGAATCTCTTTTATATCACCTTTAAAAATCGACTCAATAGCTATAGTCAATCGTGTTAATATACGAAATACAACTGATGCAGAAAATCCACCCATAAGCGATAAAAGCGGTTGACCAAATCCGTAAGTCGTACTATTTGCATCTCCGATACTTTCTATTGGAATAAGTGTAGCCAACATGGTCCCTGCTAATAATCCTAAAATATAACGAACCCAATATGTTGATTCATACATTGGATTATATGTTGCATTTTTAATATAATCATTTACTTGAAACAGAGCTGCAAATGATGTCCCGATTGATGCTGCACTCATTAAGAACAGTTGATTAATCAATAACGACATGCCGGAATTAGTGGTTAGTCCAAATGATTTAGGATCTCCATTAACATATGTGGATGCGCTTAATCCAATCAATGCAACTAACGACAAAATTGCAATTACTATCATACGACGAATCAAGGGAACCGGTCCTAAAAATATCAAAAATTGATTTTTTTCTTCTTTGTCAAATAATGCTAATGTGTTTGGTTTAGCAGGTGCAACAATTTTACTAAGCTGATAATGTGTTTTATTTAGTAAAACAATGCACTCAGATAAATTCGAGTCTTTTTGTTGTATAGAATCGTCGGTTGCGTATATTTTACATTCACACTTTTGAAGATTTTCAACTATCTCGTCGGGTACTTTTAAACCAGAGCCCCATGCATATTTAACCATTGAATTACACTCCGGCAAAACAATTTGATTAAGAAACATTAAAATCCTTTTTATCTTCTATGTGACAATCTATTAAAAGATGAACTCTGTCGCTATGTCCTAAATTAACCACGCTGTGTGGAGCGTCTGCATCTATATAGTAACATTTACCTATATTCATTTTCATTTTTTTTCCATTTAATATGAATGCAACATCGCTATTTGTTGTTATAGGAATATGTATTCGTGCATATCCATCATCAAAACAAGAGCCTCTATCAGAGTGAACTTTAATTATTGAATTTGCACCTAGCCTCATGAAACGAACAGTCTCTATTTTCGTTTGAAATATTTCTATAACACTCTGTATGTACGGAGTTCTTTTAAGCAGCGGAGTATCGTAATACTCTTGATTTTCAAATGCTACAATCTGTTGAGTAGTACCGTCTGTTGAAGTAAGTGAGGTGACAAGCCATGAGCCATCATACACACTTGTGTTTTGATGACTAATCCAATCATCAGGCGAAACAGAAGCTAAGTCATAAGTCAATTTAGCAACATCAAACTCGAATGGTAACTTTAAAAAATTTTGATTTTTTCTCATGTTTATGCTCTTAACCACTGTTTCATTATTGGAAATGGCTTTTCATTTTCTTGTTTTGCACGCTCTTTAGAGTAAGAAAGATTCATCCACTCTACGAGTGGTATGCCCAGCTCTCCACCACCTTTATAGTGTTCTACAAGCCACTTTGAATCTCCCTTATAACCATTATCATGAAAGACTATATATGGATTAATATCGAGGTATACAGCCGCTGCATATGACCATGCTAAAGTAACTATTTCGTCTCCTGCATTTTTGCTGACATCGTTATAAACAGTTGCTCTTTTTTCAGGAAGAAGTGTTGCTAAATGTCCTGCTTCATGTAAAAGATCACCTGGAAAACACAACTTATCTTCATCGACTGCTAATCCACCATTTTTTACAAGAATACCCGGAAGAAATGTTTTTTCATTTATCAACTCTTTATGAACAGAAATGCCAATCTCAATAATAAAATCAACTATTTTTTGTGTTACTTGATTATTGAAAGTCGGCATGTTTTCCCTTTGGACTATTAAATAGTTGATTTAAAATTTAACATTTCTAACTAATCATCATTCTTATTAATCTTGAATGTAACGATTTACCATAAACGGATTATTGACCTTTTGTTAAACTCAGTCAACTTTAAATAAAGCACAAATTGTATTAACACAAGATTTATATGTAACATATTACTCAATTGCCGTCACAGAAAATGTCACACTTAAATCAAAATTACTTATACCAGAGTGCGCTAAAGAAATAAAGCATCAATTTCTCCAATATCTTTATGATTGTTTTTATTAATTTTTTCGCTGTTTTATTATTTGCAGAAGTGTTGCATATGGGTTTAGAGGTGTGTATATTTTTACCACTGCTATTTGTATTGGAAGTGCAAAAACTTACTATAAAATTAGAACACTCAAAAAATAGTTTTGAGTAGTAACAAATTACAGTCTCTTGTCATAGTAATTTAACCTAACGAAGGTTTAATTACCCGACCTTTTAGGTCGAAGATAAAAATATTTTCCGATAAGATACTCCACTTTTTGAGCATAGCGATAAAAAGTTTTTCGTTCAGCAAAAAGGCTCTGCCACGGAGAGTATGTCATTATGTTCTTTGTCTATTATAAGTATTTTTATGCAAATTTTCCTAATAAAGTTAGAACTACACCTCCAAATTCCTCTGCATTGGAGACAATCTTATTTATTTTATTGTTTCTATCATCTGCTGATTGAACAATTTGCATTAATTCTGTTAATTTTTTCACATCAGCTGGATTTGGAAATAATTCTTTTACTTCATCATCAGTCATTTGTGTAATTGAAGAAATTTTTGATGCAAGCTTATTATCAGTTGCATTAGCAGATTTCTCTATACTTGTATCTACATTACTATCAAATTCATCCCAGTTTATTGGCATTTCTCATCCTTTATATTTTAAATTGAATCTCTAAGAGATTTTACATTACTAATAAAAGCTTTAGCTTTATCAGCTTTATCTGATGCATCTTTACCTTTATCTAGCAACTCCGAAACAATATCATCAGTTTTATCAATTACTTTCCCTATTTTACCGTCAGTAATACCAACCATCTCTAAGTATCTATTCCTGTTCTCGGTAACATTAGATGCTGATAACAACAAACTACTTATACTGTTGTTTATAGCCTTAGCTTGGGTATATTCCATTCTTATCTCTTTTTCTATTGTTCTTTCTAACAGATCCAGTGGTTTAATAAGTTCTAAACGCTTATCGTTTATCTTTTTTTGTAGTTTAGGACCTAGTTTTATTATAAAGGTTAACCTATCTTTTTTATTGTTCTCATTAACTATCACATCCCAATCTCTTGAAATTTTTTCATTAGAAAAAATATTTTCTGCAAATTCCGGAATCCATTCATTCTCTATAAACTTATCTACTTCTTCCCTTTTTTGATCAAAGAATTTATTTAATAGTTTGATGTTTGATTCTTCAATTGCTGAAATTCTTTTCCCAAGTTCAGTAGATAATTCCGGTGCTTCAGGTGGTATAGAAGCACAACCTACGAATAAGCATGGAACGATTAAAAATCCTAGCTTTTTCAACCTCATTCGCTTTCTCCTTTCAATAAATTTTTATCTGAAGCTATAAAGTTTAATTTTTTTCTATATACAGTGATAGAATGATCTTCTGGAATATTTTTGAATGAAGCTAAATTGGTTAAATATGCTCTAATTCTGCGTGGGAAACTAACTGAATATAAAAGTTCTACATCTTCATATTTATCATCACTGATATCTGTTAAAAATCTCATGTCTCCAGCATGATAATAGCCTCCAAATTTTGATAATAAAGTTGTGCTAATCGACTTTCCAATATATGGTACAAATTTAAATAACCAAGCGAATAAATTAATTGTGTCTGCTCCAGGGGGTAGCATTGTTACTGGATCAGCGGAGTTGACTAATCTATAAATAGGTGTTTTGATATTGGTTACCCATTCCTCATCACCAACTCTTGGAGAACCATAGGTATAACATGCTGCAATTCCATGTGAAAAGTTTAATTTTTTAGCTGCTACAGTTGCTAACGCTGCTCCTAAACTATGTCCGGTTATAAATAAAGGTTTTTTTTCTTCTAAACTATTAATATATTCTTGTATTTCAATGTGTACCTCTGAAAAAGCATCGCTGAAACCTTCATGTATTTTCCCACCTGTCTCACAATGTATTGTTGAAGCTCTCATGTCAGATTTTATGTCTGCGATACTGGTAGCTTCCGTTCCTCTAAATGTGAGAACATAAAATTTATTATTTGACACCAACATAGCTTGAGTTCCGTTACTATCAAATAATTTTTCTATTTTCATATTCAAAATATCTAAATTATATTTCAATTTTTCTTTTTCTTTTTCATTGTCATAATCTAGCAAGTCAATTAATTTAGATAATGAAGATGCTTTATTTTCATCAATAAGTTCTGACACTGTTTTTACAAGTCTTTCATTATTTTTGCTAATTATCGGTTCATTGAATTTAATATAGGCTAGCTCAGATAAACAAGCCATTATCCACGATGTTCTGTCACTATAAGCCTGTCTATATGTCGGGATATCTCGAGAGAGTAAACTCTTAATATTTTGAAGTTCTAATGATGATGTTGCTAGCACGTTTTCCACATTGCATCCTTATATTTTAATATGACTTTTTGGATTATAACTTTATGGTGTCACATCTAGCGTCACTCAAACACGCTTTAGTATTTATTTGATAGCATATTAATAACGCATTTGGCACTATTGTGATATTGATTATTTCAAAAACATTTTGGAGTAACAATGACAACTATCCAACAAGCAATCGATGAATTTATATTTCATTGTCAATATGAAAAAAATCTAAGCTCAAAGACAATAAAAGCCTATACCATAGATTTAAAACAGTTTTTAGACCTAGAAACTAATTAATAAAAGATATAGATAAAAACATTCTAAAACGATATATACAACGCCTCTTTGATAAATCATCAAAAGAAAAGTCTATCAAAAGAAAGCTCGCTACTCTAAAAGCTTTTTTCAATTATTTAGAATTTTATGAACATATTTAGCAATAAGAGCATATTTTCTTAATCAATTACATTTGGAATTTTTGAGATAAATTTCATTTGCCTTAATTTTGACAAATCACAAGCATTGTGCTCTATACATAAAAATTCAGCAAAATTATTTAAAGAAGAAATTAACATATTTGTGGTCTGGTTGGAAATTTTGGATTTTAATTTAACATAAGCAAGATATTTATGAAAAGTATTTTTATTGATTTGTTTGATGTGGTGATAATCATTTAGCTTTAAGAAATACATAAAGCCATCAGCAGTGTTGTGATATAGGCTTATTGTATTTTTAGCGTAGTTTTTTATAACTAGGTAGTTTCGTAGTAAGTCGTCTGCTTTTTCAATATATAAATCACTATTTAGCATTTATGCCGACATTAATAGCGTTTAGTATGATACGCAATTGACTTGTTACTAAAGCATTATTTTTCTACTGTATCTGATACAGTTTTTTTGAGCTTCATATTGATTTAATTTAATTAACTCTTGAGTTTTATCTAATTATGATTTAATAACAACAGGAATAATTTTTAAAACACTTCATATGCACCACACACATCTAATATTAGATAATGTAAATTCTATTGAAAATACGATGATGCTTCTCTTCCATCTTTTCACTATTGTAAAAGTTTCAAAACTGCGAAAGATGCTTAAGTATCTCTTCGTTGGAGCCTCTGAATTGTACCTGCTCAGAACGCTTTTGAATCTGATAGTCATACATAGGATCATAATATTCTACTAAAAGATACTCAACCCACTCTTTATACCCTTCAAGTGAGCCGCTTTTCAGTTGTTCACTCAATGCATTCTCAAAAATATCACTGACATGCTGATGTCGCTGGCTACCAAGCCTTCTCTTTATCCTATCCATTGCATTTTGTATGCTGTCTTTCCACTCTGTTAGATTATCCTCGTGCCCTGCATCTTTATACATTTTTTGTGCTTCAATTACATACTCATTAAATGTTGTTTCTACTCTCTCTCTCATCGGCGTCTCCAGCACTACAAGAGGAGCTTCCCCAAGATAGCCTGCAAAACCCTTTGGAATATAAACACCTCCAATTCGTTTGCCTTCATCCTCAAAAACAAGGTGTTTAAATCCTTTATCAAGTTTTTGGATGAGCTCATAAGCCAAACTATTTTCAAAATCTATTTGTGTAGGCTGTGGCGTTATTTTTCTGCCAAATGAAGAACCTCTATGATTTGCCAGTCCCTCAAGATCAATTGAGTTACCCAACTCTTTTAGCAAAATAGTTTTTCCGGATCCGGTACGCCCGCCAAGGATAATTGGTTTGAAATGTTTACATGACTCCTCTATTTCATTTAAAAGGTAGTTTCTAAAAGCTTTATAACCGCCCTTTAGTCGTGTAATCTCTTTGCCGGATTCATTTATCCACTCTTGCGATATCTTTGAGCGTTGTCCTCCCCTGAAACAGTAGAGCATAGTATTCGGATTAGCCTCAATAAAATCGGACCATGCTTTTACACGCTCCTCTTTTATTTTGCCGTCAACAAGTTTATATCCGAGTTTTACAGCTTCGTCATTACCGTACTGTTTGTAGCAGACACCGACATGATGTCTCTCTTTGTCATTCATAATCGGTAAATTTACGGCATGTGGGAATGAGCCTTTTTCAAACTCCACAGGTGCACGAACATCTATGAGCGGAATTGAGTTTAAGACAATTGATTTAAAATCACTGCTCAAAATTGAATTTGGCATCTATATGACCTCTATCAAATTTGTGCCCTTTTGATGCGTTGTCTCACCTATCGCTTCAAGTTTTAGACCGGCTTTTTGCGCAACTTCAAAAAACATATCCAGTCCGCCCTTCTTTACGATTACAAGCAGTCCTCCTGAAGTCTGGGCGTCGCACAGAATCTCACGCTGCTGCTGTGTCATCTCGCTTATCTTGCTGCCGTAGCTCATAAAGTTCTTACGTGCTCCGCCCGGAATACATCCGAGTTGTCTATATTTTTCCACATTTGGAAGCAGAGGAACCTTGTCAAACCAGACTGTCGCACCTATATTGCTTCCCTCGCATATCTCACTCAGATGTCCAAGAAGCCCGAATCCTGTCACATCGGTCATAGAAACAACACTCTCTAACAGTGCAAACTCAGCACCTATCTTATTGAGTGTAGTCATCGCTTCTATGGCATGTTCGATGTGCCCGGATTCTATCTTCTTCTGTTTTTGCGCAGTTGATAATATGCCTATACCCAAAGGTTTTGTAAGAAAAATAAAGCACCCTTCTTGCGCGGTTGTGTTTCGCATAAGGTTTTTGTTCTCGACAATTCCGGTGACTGCAAGCCCGAAGATAGGTTCAGGAGAGTCTATTGAGTGTCCTCCTGCCAAAGGAATGCCGGCTTCTTCACAGACAGCTCTTCCACCGTCTATAACTGCGCGTCCGACATCTGCTGAGAGTTTATCTATCGGCCACCCGAAAATAGAGATAGCCATAAGCGGGCGTCCTCCCATGGCATAAATGTCACTTATTGCGTTAGTCGCCGCAATGCGCCCGAAAGTAAAGGGATCATCCACTATGGGCATAAAAAAATCTGTCGTGGAGAGAACCGATGTGCCGTTACCCAAATCATACGCTGCCGCATCATCTCTGCTCTCATTACCGACAAGAAGTTGTGGATAGCTTATATTTGGTCTTGTGCTTTGAAGTATTTCATCAAGTAGCATAGGGGAGATTTTACATCCGCACCCTGCTCCATGACTATACTCTGTAAGTTTTACTTGTTCCATTTTTTTCCTTAGCTTCACTCTTTAATAATTATTTGTAGAAACACTCTTTCAAAGTATCATTACTTCAAAAATATGCCAAATCAACATTCATAATCATATTCTGTAATATTTTGTAAAAATTTTATTATTGCCTACATATAGCCAAAAAATATGAGGGTTGTTTTTCACTCTTTGGTCACTGCAAAACAATTGAAGAGTATATAATCCCTATAAATAGGGGTTAAAACGAAGTTAGGCACAACATAAGCCGAGTTTATCAAACATCGCTAAACACGCATTTAGCGTCAATTTTGTGACAGTTTTACTATGAATATATGCGTTTACGGTCACGAAACGGTCACAGTTTCACAATGCCCTATTCTCTTCTAAATTCTTCCTTTCTTCTGTCGGATTATATTATAATTTAGTTCTTTTAATCAAGGTTGGTTTTTTCGGGTCTTAGCCTTTTTTTTGCCAATTTTTTATACATTTTCTTTTTCTATGATATACTTCTTTTGTCGAGAAGCATGTAGACTTTGAAATTCCCTTAATCGCGGAATGAGGATACAGAATAAGGTTAGGACTTTCGGGTCTTAGCCTTTTTTTTTGCCAATTTTTTTGGCGGTTGTGAGTGGGTGGGAGTGTCCTTATAAAGGAGTTTTACATGCTTTCTCGTGTAATCGTGATATTACTCATATTATGGTTTTGGTTTCCAACTCCACTTTATTGAGCTTCAGGGGCTGATTACCCCTGATGTATCACGATTACTTTTATTAGACAATTATAATTATCTGCTTTACTACCAGATGCTAAAATTATTTTTGTTTGTTTAGTCTATAGGGTATAACCCTGCAACATTAAAAAGACTATTACTAGTTGGGGAACAAATAGCTTTAGGGTTTTTCCCTTTAGCTACTATATTTCTTCTTCAAACTCTCACATCAAAACTCAATTCTTAATTCCGTCACCTTTGATGTCATGTCACTTGCTCTCGTGCAGAGTTCATCAACGACACCGCTACTTATGATATGCGTTTTTGGTAGTGATATTTAAACTTCTATCAAACTTCAATCCCTATCTAAACACCCTCTTCCAAGTAAAGTTCAAAGGACTTAAATCACGCTAGACCCTCGCCGAATATTAAATCAGTGCTTGATAGTTGCTCCGAGAGATAAAAAAGAAACTTACAACATCGGTATAACTACATGCTCCACAATACTATTGCTTCTTAAAAAGTGTCTTGCTGAATCATCTAATACATCATTTGAAGTTACAAACATTCTCTTGATAGTGTATCCCTCTGCTTTTTCTTTGTTGTTGTCTAAAAATGCAATTGTATCCCCTATAAATGCTTTTATCTTCTCATGAGTAATTTTATATTTACTATCTTCTTTCCAGTTCTTACATTGTATCAATGTAATTTCTTTGTCTTTCATAATGATCACATCAATGCTTTTATCATTTCTTCCATGTATCAAACCATGATTTTGAGTTTTATAGCCTAGATTTTTAAAATGTTCCGCTATAAAGATTTCATAGTCCCTACCCTTTGCAATGTTATTTTGATGCATCTGTTTATTTCTTTCTTTCCTATTTGCTTCAAATATCTTTTGCTTTTCTTCTTTCACTACTTTTTGAATTTTCATATCTTCATTTATTTCATGCTGTTTTCTAAATTCTTTACTTCTTGCCTCTGCTTCCCACTCTGCTTTCTTTCGCTGTATTAATTTTGGAAGACCTTTTTCCATTATTTTAACTACTGCTATTAGAGCAACTAATAAAATCAATATCATTATTATCGCTGATGCACTCATGTTACTTGTTCTCCCTCACTATTTTCTAATAATAAGCTTTTTCTATTTTCCCAAGCTGCTATCAAATTACTATTGTTTCCAAATGCTTCTTTTTCATATTGTATAAGTAATGCATCAATTACTTTTTTGTGTAATTCATTCTTTAATTCAGTTTCTGGATTTGTTACTCTACCGTTGCTTTTATAAACTGTTTTTCCTGACAATAAATCTTGATATCTTATATGCTCAAATAAAGCATATTTTTCAATTAATTTTTTATATCTATCTCCGTTATCTCCACAAAATTCTATAACGCCAATGCCATTGAGAAATAGGAGTTTTAGTTGTATTTTAGTTTGTTGTGCTCGTATTATATTTATATATTCTTTTGCTAGTTTTTTTGCATCTTCTTCCTCTTCTAGAGTAACATTAGGGCGTGTTTGGACATTTTTATCTATATAATTAATTATTTGATATAGATTTATAAAATAATATTTAAATGTTTTATCATTATAATTATTGAAATATTCAAATTTTTTTTGAAATTCTTCTTTTCCATTTTCAACAAATTCTACACTTAAAGAATTAAATAATTTTTCAAAAACTGCATGTCCTGTTATTCCATTTCCTGATTCATCTTTTAATCTACCAATCAAATTATTAAGTTCATTTAACATCTGAAAAAACTTGTTGTCTAATTGTTGCATTTCTAATGCTTTAGCTTGTCTTCTAAATTCTACTCTAGCGTCTTTAAGTTCTGTTGTTTGTAAAATTACAGAAACAATAACACCTGCAAATGCTAATCCTGTAAATAAACTAGTTAAAACATTGAAGCTGTCCCCAAAAACACCCATATTTCCTAACTTGACATATGGCACTTTTCCTAAAGTGATAACTATTATAGTAAATACACTCCATATGCCTACAATTATAAAAAATATTTTTTTATTTTCTATAAATACATTTAATACATTTTCTTTAATTTCTGTTTCATCTTTTTTCATTATCACCCTATTTCAACTTAAACTTACCGCTACTTGCTTTCTCTTTAATAGCTTTCAAGTTCTCAAGATGTTTCTCTGTTGCTTCAATACTTTCATCTAATGCCAAACCTTGATTAATTAATCTTACCAAGTCAGGTCTTTCTTTCTCCCACTTATTTAAATTTTGCCTTGTTGTTCCTAAAATATCAGCTAATTCTTCTTTTGTCATTTTAGTTTACCTTTTTGTTAAATAATAGTTACAATAGTTTCTGTTTAAGTTTGCATAAAGTTATAATAGTTTACAATATTGACAGTAAACGGAATTATAGTTTACATTTAGGAGTGACAAAATGCAAGTAAATTCTCAAAACATACAAAGACCAAGTTTATATATAGACTTTTTCGGCTTAGAGTTATTGTGGAATAGCGAATATCTTACATATATTCAAACCACTTTCAATGCTGTCACTTCTAGCACTTGCAAAATTGCAAAGACTTCGATAGATAATACCAAAAAACATAATAAAGACATATTAAAACAAAACTTAAAGACGCAGTCACATAACATCATGATGAGTTTGATGTAAGTCGTATGATATATCACGGGCAATGAGTTTGAACCCGTCAAAGCTAATCTCTCACTTCCTATGTGCGTCACTTCTCATAGGTTGTGGTTTTAAACCAAGTGACAAAACAAGTTAAGTTCACAAAGCATAAACGCTTATGTTTTATAAACTTAATTTTGACTACACGTTAAGGCTAAGTAATTTTTAAAAACACTTAAGGAGTGACACATGTTATTACAAAATATTGGTAAATTATTGGGCGTTCGTCCAATAGAAAGAAAAGATAAAAAAACTGGAAAAATTGACATGATGGTTGAGTCTACAGTTCAGTTTGAGGCTATAGATGAAAAAGGTTATCCTCGTTTTTCTACAGAAAATATCACTTTAGATTATGAAGATTATTATGACATTTTAAAAGATGGTGTAGGTAAGTATGTATGTATTACTTACATAACGATTACTACAGCAAATGGTGCAATGTTCTTCCCTGATAATGATATGCCTGTACTTGTTTTCGATAAAAATCCTTTGGATTATTCAAAGTTTATTCGTCCTTTAAAGACAGATGAAGTTAAAAAGGCTTAATTATGTCTTGCAATGAGGGTATTGATGTTGATGAAGTTATGGATTTGATTAGTGAATTACAAAGTGATATAGATAGTAAACAAAGTCAAATTGATAGTTTACAAGGTGAAATTGATAGTTTACAAAGTGATATATCTGATTTAGAGTCATCTATATAGCAAACATTGGAGATTTACAATGATTGTATCTTTTTTAAAACAAATACAGTCAAAAATAACTCTTCTTTCAAAAGAGAAAAACGAAAAAAACAAAGAAAAAATTGAGAGTTTGAGGTTTCTTAGGAATTTGATTCTAAGTAATATTAAAAATAATCGGGTTTCAATTAGAAGTTAAGAGTACGCCGGAAAATCTCACTCCAAAGGGGGCATATTATGCCAAACGATAAAAACAAAACTTTCGAGTATCAGAACGATACTTTAGTTGAGATTGAAGATTCTCGCAATTCTTCAACTGGTAAAGGTCTTATTGTAGGTGCAGGTGTTCTTGCATTAGGTGTTACACAATCTTTCGCTTTAACAGCTGCGGATTTTCCTACTGCCACGGCTCTTTCTGATATGGGTTTAGCTGCTACGGCATTGCTTTTACTAGCTGTTTTCGGAGCTGGTTTCGCGTTTGTTCGTAAAATGGTTCACTAAGATTTATTATGAAAAGTATTATTTTATTAATCTTAGTATTTTTAAATAATGCTTTTTGTGCTGCTCTTAATGCCAGCGATATAGACCCGACTAATACTTTAATAGCTCTGGGTCTTTTAGCTTTGATGGTTCTTTCTATACTTCTTTCACTACTTGGATATAGAAAAGCTTTAAATATCTTAGGAAGATAAACAAATGAAAAAAATCACATCA
>CANMJR010000058.1 GCA_947498025.1 Helicobacteraceae bacterium | reverse complement strand
ATAGGGCTTATCATCTACACTATGACGCTTGAAAAAATAAAAGAGATTTCTATTATGAAACTCATAGGAATTCCCGATAGTTTGATTGTGAAGATGGTTGTACAAGAGACTGTTTTGCTCGGTTTTTTTGCCTTTATCTTTGGCACTGTTTTTTCTAGGCTCACCTATGATAAATTTCCAAAAAGAGTAGTTTTAGAGAATCCGGATGCACTCATACTCTTTGGCGTGATTATAATTGCCTCTATTTTAGCCTCTTTTGTAGGGGTAGCCAAAGTAGTTCATGCCGATCCAACTGTGGCAATTGGAGGCTAACATGAGTACAATACAAAGTATGAGAGTTGAAAATCTGGTAAAAAACTTTGGAAGCGGAGAGAGTCTGGTAAGCGTTTTAGACGGTGCTTCCTTTACTATAAACAAGGGTGAACTTATCGCTTTAGTTGCTCCTAGCGGAGCAGGAAAAACAACTCTTTTGATGATGCTAGGGTGCGTGGTTGAACCGACTTCAGGTGGAATTTGGCTCGGTGAAGAGAAGGTGTATGAGAACCGTTGGCTCACGCACAATTCAAGAAAAATTCGTCGTCAAAAGATAGGTTTTATATTTCAGGCACACTATCTTATCCCTTTTTTGAATGTACTCGAAAATGTAACTTTAGTTCCGCAAACAAACAAAGTCCCGACGAAAGAGGCAAATGCACATGCGATGGAGCTACTCAAATATTTTGATATTGCAGAAAAAGCATACAATAAACCGTCGCAACTCTCAGGAGGACAAAATCAGAGAGTTGCAATAGCGCGTGCTTTGGCAAACAATCCTGAAATCATCTTAGCGGACGAGCCCACTGCAGCGCTCGACACCGAACGCTCTATAAGTGTAGTGAAGATGCTTAAAAAAATTGCTACAGAGCAGAATGTAGCAATTATTATGGTTACGCATGACGAGAGAATGCTGGAGTATTGCGACCGCGTGATGAAGATAGAGAATAAAAAGATTGTGTTTGAATAGAGGATTTAAAACAGATCCGCATGACCAAAAAACACATCATGCTCTGTATCTTTACGCATACTCTCTAAAATAGTTTTTGCTCTTAGCTTTGTCTCTTTGTCAAAGTAGATAAGCATGTTTCTTGAAAAAACAAAGTCGAATTTGCCTAAAGCAGTGAATGAAGGGTCGAAAAGATTTGTCAGTTTGAAGGTAACGAGTGATTTTATAGAGTTGTTGAGAGCATATTTTTCACCTGTAAAAGTAAAATATCTGTTTATGATTTCAGGCGTTAAATTTCTAACATTTCTCTCTCTGTAAATTGCTTCTTTAGCTTTGGTAAGTGCATCAGAGTTTATATCAATACCCACTATATTAAAACTACTAGCAGATACTCCGGCTTCAAGAAGTGCAATTGCAATGCTATATGGCTCTTCTCCCGTAGCAGAGGGTGCACAAAGAATATCTACATGTTGACTGCTTTTTTTTACAAGTTTACTCAGCGCATCAATCTGACTAAACTCCCTGTAAAAGAATGTCTCATTTGTGGTTAAGTAGTCAATTAACTCTTGCTTTATCTGCTTATCTCTTTCGATGATTTGCAGAAGTGATGTAAAAGAGTTTATCTCTCTGTGCTTGCAGAAAGTTGTTACTTTATTTGTTAAGATACTTATCTGCTTGTCAAAAGTGACACCCGTTTCATGCTTAAAATATTCGGCGACTTTTGAAATATCCGAATAATCTTGAGAAACTTCTGCCTTGCTCTCTTGAACTTCAACCGCCTTTTTATTAAAAAAACTAAACATTATTCGCAAAACTCCCTTATCGTTTTTATTATCTCATCTATTCCGGATACTTTGATATTTGCAACAACCAATCTTGCACGCGATGGCATTCCATCGACTATGGCATCTGCATTTTCTGTAATGCACTGTGCGCCGTTTAAACTGAGCGCATTGCATCCATTTACCCCATCCTCGCCAATGCCGGTAAGTATTACACCCATGGTTTCAATCTCCTTTGTAAAAGCCGAAAAAGAGCTAAAGAGAAGATTGATATCCGGATTGTAGGTGTCTTTAGGTGCAGATTCATGTAAAAAATAGAGGTGTGACATGTTTTTTATGATTTGAGTGTGACCACTGCAAATATAAATATTTCCAGCCTCAATTATTTTGCTGTTCTCTGCCATTGCAACACTGTTTTTGCTGCTGTTTTTAAGTCTATTCATAAAACTGGGAATAAAACCATCCACCATATGTTGGGCAATTACTACTGCAGTAGAGTGAAGCGGATTGAGGGAGTTTATGATTTTTTCAATTTGTCCCGGTCCTCCCGTGGAGGCGCCGATGAGGACAAATTTTTTAAGTTCGGAATGTTTCAAGTTTAGCGTGCAGGTCGTCAGTCATAGAGTTTAGGTGGTCGGCTGCTGCTGCAATCTCTTCAACATTTCTGGCGTTTTGCGAAGAGATTTTATTTATCTCGGAGACTTGAGAAACAATGTATTCAACATCTTTTCCCGTCTTTTCAAAGTCGGTTACAGTTTTGTCGCTCGCTTTTACGGCAGCATGTACAATGTTTACGCTTGCATTTATTTTTTCTTCTACTTCTGTAGAAACATTTGCAAGCTCTTGAACCTCTGCTGAGTTAGAGTTCATCTGTCCGCTTACATCGCCGATAGACTGAACAATTACATTGATTGTTGCATTAATCTCCGTGAGTGATTTTTGTGTTCTCTCTGCGAGTTTACGAACTTCATCGGCTACAACAGCAAAACCTCGTCCATGTTCTCCCGCTCTTGCCGCTTCAATTGCAGCGTTAAGAGCGAGCAGATTTGTCTGGTCTGCAATATCTGAAATAACTTCAAGAACAGTTTTTACTGCATTTGCTTCATTTGAGAGAGTATCCATTCTGTGTGCCAATTCTATTTCAAGTTCAGCACTTTGTTGCACTCTCGAAGTAAGGTTAACTATGTCGTTGCGTGCAGCATTAAGATTATCATTTGCCTTTACTATATCTTTTTTACTCTCTTGGGCATCTCTGATTGCTGTAATAATTTCATTTTTTATCTCGTTTGCTTTAACGGTTGCTTGATCAATTACCGTTACAGACTTCTCAACATTGTTTCCTACACCCAGAGCTGTTGTTGAGAGCTCATGCGCAATGGAAGCATTCTCTGATGAGCCTTGTTTTGCTGTTTCGATAAGCTCTTTTAGCGAAGCAAGAAGTCCGTTAAAACCATATGCCATATCAGATAACTCTTGAGGTGCATTTTCATCTGCTTTAATTGTTAAATCTCTTGTTGAGCTTATTTTAAGAAGCGTGTTTTTGAAGTTTTCTATAGGTTTTGCAACGCTTATATTTATGATAAATATTGCTAACAGAGTGATAACAATAAGAACAATAATTGACTCAACAACAATAGTGTTACGAATCGTATTTGGAGTTATAAGAACTTCTGCTTCATCTATTTCAGAGAGAACCGCCCATGTTATATCCTCTCCAACTTTAACAGAGGAGTAAGAGGAGAGAACCGGATTTCCGTTGTAATCGATTACAATTTTTGTATCTGTTTTGCCTTTGAGTGCCTCACGAGAAGCTTCTGTATCCACAGAACCTGTTGCTGGGTTTGCAAAAGAGGCTTTGAGGGTATGGTTTTTTTGGTCTAAAAAGCTATCACTTCTCATTAACTTATCCTGCCCTACAAGATAATCTTCCTGAGTTTTACCGTATCCGCCTCTAAATTGCATGACTTTGCTGATGGAAGCGTCACTTATCTGAAATGCAAGAACGGCTTTTACCTCTCCGTCCATTGTAATCGGTGTTGCTAAAAACATCGCCGGATCGCCCTTGCTTGGTGCATAAGGTTTCATATCCACAAATGCAGGAGCATTGTTTGCAAGAGCTTTTCTATAGACTTCACCTAAGCCGCTCTCTTTGAGAGGACCACTTGTAAGATTGGCTCCGTAATCAGACTCTTTTGCACCCGAATACATAACATGTCCATGTTTTGCACAGATGATAAAAACATCATAGTAACCATACTCTTTCATGTAGCCTTGAAAAAATGCTTCATGACTCTTTATTTTTTCTACGGCAAGCGGATTTTTAACCGGATAAGCATCCGCAGCCCCTACATCTAACTCTTTATGAACATGAATCAAATCTTTCACTAGAGCTTCTACATTGTCTGAATGTACCAATACTTTTATATCGGCAGTGCGCTCTTGAAAAAAAGTTTCTATTTGATTCTTCTTCACATCTCTGAGCGCCTCGAGTTTAGCATTCGTCATCTCTAAGAGTGCAGATTTGCTGTTTAAAACAGATGTTGTACCTATTACGGTCGCCAAGATAACCAAAGCGATACTGACAAGTGCAATTGTCTGTAACTTTATGGAAAGTTTTCCCATTTTTTTGTCTCCTTATTTTATGTTAAGTAAAGAATTATAGCTTAAGAGGCTTTTTTTGATTGCGTAAAGTTACCCTTATCTACAATTTTGTAGATAAAGGGGGGGGAAAGTAACATTTGAATGTTATTTTATCTCTTTGGACTCTTCGAGCATTTTATTCATGGCAGTGAATAACTCAGTTGAAGCCTCTTCCATAGTATTGAAATTTTGTATAATTACCGATGCATATTTGAGTGTTTCATCCTCTGCACTGTTTTCAAGAAACGAAAGATTTTTATTGACGCTTGTATGAATAGTGGCATGCGGAGTTGCAATATTTTTAAAAGAATTCGTTTGTGAAAATCGCTCTTTACCCTCTCCATCGCACCATATACCGAGATTACATTGATGCGGATTCTCCTCTTTGAGAATTTTTTTGAGTGACATGACCGAGTTGTACGCACGAGATTTGTAAAGAATATGGTAGAGTTTTTCCAGCACAACATAGATACTGTTTTCCATGTGATAGGAGTGCCCTACAATTTTAGTTGAATTTTCGCTCAACTCCTCCAGAGTTCCCTCAAAATTGTTTATCATCTTTGCAGAATGGTTTACCGTCTCTTTCATCATGTCGGAGCTTGACTGAATGTCATTCATTCCTTGCTGAAGAGATTTTATAGAGACTGAAATTTCACTTGTTGCTTTGTGTGTTCTCTCTGCTAGTTTTCTTACTTCATCCGCTACAACCGCAAATCCTCTTCCATGCTCACCCGCCCTTGCTGCTTCAATCGCAGCATTGAGTGCAAGCAGATTGGTCTGTTCTGCAATGTCTGTAATAAGTTCAATGACAGATGTAATGTTGTTTGCTTGATGTGCCAACTCGCCGATACTATGATTATTGTTGTTGACCTGCTCGTTTAAATTGTCAAGATTACCTACAATTTCATTGATGTTTTCTCTGGAATCATTTGCCAAATCAGCAGCAGATTTTGTGGCATGTGTAATGGATTTTAAGTTGTTGATATTGTTTTGCAAATCATTCAAAATAAGAGAGAGAGATTCGGAAACATGAACACTTTTTGTGCTTAGCTCGGCATTGAAGGCATCTCTTTGAACTTTTTTGTTTTGCTCTTTCATAATCTCTATGCTGTTTGCAACATTTTCTAGCGCCAAAATAAACTCGCCCCTCATCCCTTGTGATGATATTTTTTTAGTAAAAACACCTTTTGAAGCGTCCGTTATGGTTGTGTTTATTTCATTGATTACATGCTCTACCTGTTCAAGAAGCTTAGAGAGTTCCCCTCCCATGACTCCAAGTTCAGTATCTTTATTGGATTGATTGCATTTTTGGCTAAAATCACCGTTTGCCGAGTAGCTTATGAGTGATGTGAATTTTTGGATGCCGCCTATTATAGATGTGCGAATAATTGTTGCTATTATAAGTACAACAATACCACAAAACATACCGGCTACAAGAACTAAATATTTATAAAAGCTTAGGTTGTCGGCTAGGGCTATAGAGTCTGTGTCTAGCTCTTTTTGTTTAAACTCAACAAGTTTTTTAAATGAGACTCTCGAAGCATCTGCCGAGGGTGTTAAGTCGCTATGGTACTTTTTATAAATTTTTGTTTTACTATTTTCTATGTCATCTTTTGTAAGTGATTTCATCATAGTCAAAGAGTTGTCTAAAAATAGCATTGTAGAGGTCTCTGCCTCTTTTACCATAGTTAAACTACTGTCATGCTCCATCATCTTCTCTAAAGATAAAAAGAGTTTACGGCACCCTTCTATGGCTTCACTCAGTTTAGCCATGTTTTTGTCATAATCTCCACCCAACATTATGTCTCGAGTAGTACGGCTAACAAAGTTGAGATTTTTTTCTATTTCCAGAGTTTGTATTGCTCCCCGCATGGAGTTTTGGTGCAGGTGCTCATATTTTGATTCTATGTAGCTCATCGCAATAAATACAAAAATTGTTGCGGAAAAAATTGAAAAAACAGCCATGACGATGAGAAGATTCATCTTTTTTCTGATACTTGAGTTTGAAAACATTAATATAACCTTTTTTTTTATATGTTCAAAATGATAACATATGTATTTATACATAATTATAAAAATAAATAAATTGTGATAACTTTTTAATAAATAAGCTTCTTGCAAAACTCAAAACTAAGCGAACGAGTCTGCAGCGAAGCGAAGCCTTAGTGAGCGTGTTTTGAGTTTTGCAAGAAGTCTAATGTTACGCACTAAAACGAACGCGTCCGTTTTAGTGGCAGCTGCTTATGTCCTTACAACCTCCTTATGCACGAAAACAAGCGAAGCGCTTTTCACGAAGTGAAAATGTTTCTTTAGTAAAACTTTGTTTTTCGAGAATTACAAGGTTGTTTTACGCATTTTTTCATTAAAGTACGTAGCATCAGATTTTAAGATTGTTTTTTTCTAAATAGGTGATAATTTTCAGCTTCTAGCATCTCTTCAACATATTTTTTTACACATTTGCTGCACTCCGTCCAAATGCCGGAAGGAAGTCTCACTTCAAGTTTTTTCTTTTGTCTGAATTTTATGATTTTTTTAGGAGATAAAACTTTTGTAACCGGAGTAAAATCTACATCCGTTAAGTCAATGTCATTTTTATAAAAAATCGTTTGTTTCTTGAAATTACCCCAGCCTGGGATTCCGTCTTCTGTGTAAGGAACATCATATCCATTTTTAAAAGAGACCATCATTTTGTAGTGACTGTCTTCAAATACCTGAGTTACCACCCCTGAACCAAATACCATTCCATAAAGTTTGTCGCCGACTTTAACCTTGTCAAAATATGCCATTTTTTCTCCTTCGTTTAAGTGTAAAATTATATCCAATAAAAATTACTCATAAGATACAAGGGGTAATGAAAAAGATTTTAACGCATTTTTTAAAGATGCATAAGCTGAGAGAGTAAAATTATTATAACAACTAAAGAGAATGGAAATATATGGCTTTTAAAGACAAAGGGATTTATACCAAACAGCTTTTGGTTCACACCTCGAATACCAAGCCATGCACCTAAAAATGCCTTAATGCTCAGCATTATTTGAAAACTGCTCAAGCCGTCCGCACTAATTTTTCCAAAAATCTGAGTAATCATATAGAAGCCGCTGGCAACAGCGACCATCAGAGCGTATGGAACAACCTCTCTGACATGCACCATAATAGCTTCCCGTGCCACTTTATACTGTTCGTCGCTGAGAGAGCGATTCATCTTAGATAAAAAGAGAACATCAACAAATAAAAAACCGCCGTAGATAAAAACCGAAAAGATATGAATGGTATGAATGAGTGTGTAAATGATGGGAAATCCTTTTTGTGTAATGCTAACATAAAATGATTTGAATCGCAGTTTTTTTATAGTAAAATGTACGCCATTAAAAATTATTCGGAGATTGGATGAAACAAGAGAAGATAGATAAAATACCGGCATGGTTAGATTTTTTGCAGAGTGCTACCGGTTTGATTCTGGCGCTTTTTATCATGGGACATATCCTGTTTGAAGCTTCTATTTTAGTGAGTAACGAGATGATGTACAGAGTGACTCTCATGTTTGAGGGGTACTACTTTTTTGGAGAGACCTATCCGGGAATCGTCTCCTTTTTGGCAGCTGCAATCTTTACAATTTTTATTCTGCATTCAGCGCTCGCACTTAGAAAATTCCCTTCAAGTTATAAGCAATACCGCACATTAAGAGAGCATACACAGAGAATGAAGCATGAAGATAGCTCTTTATGGATGATTCAGGTAGTTACGGGTTTTATGATGTTTTTTATCGGCTCGGTTCATCTCTATATTATGATGAGCCAACCTTCAAATATTGGGCCATTCGCCAGTTCTCACAGAGTTGTAAGCGAGTTTATGGGACCGCTCTATTTTATGCTTCTTCTCTCCGTTGTTTCTCATGCCTTCATTGGATTGTACCGTTTAGCCTTAAAATGGGGATTTATGGAGGGCAAACATACGGAAATTTCTCGTGCAAGATTTAAACTTATTATGAAAGCGATGATAGCTGTTTATATCATAGTGGGTCTCTCATCGCTCGGTAAATACACATATATTGGGCTTACACATGATTTTAGCGATGGAGTGAAGTACAAATCAGAAACTATCCACATGGAGAACCACGAATGAAAATAGTTTATACGGATGTCTTAATCATTGGTGGAGGATTAGCAGGTCTACGGGTTGCAACAGGCGTAAAAGAGAGGGGGCATGATGCGGTAATTTTATCGCTCGTTCCACCAAAACGCTCACACTCTGCAGCGGCTCAGGGCGGCATGCAGGCGAGTTTGGCAAATTCAAAAATGGGCGAGGGCGACAACGAAGATGTTCACTTCGGCGACACTATCCGCGGAAGCGATTGGGGGGCAGATCAAGAGGTAGCGCGCATGTTTGTTCACTGCGCACCAAAAGCCATCAGAGAACTTGCGGCTTGGGGTGTTCCATGGAGCAGGGTTCAAAAGGGTGACAGAACTGCCATTATCAATGCCCAAAAAGTGACAATCAGCGAAAAAGAGGACGCCCATGGGCTTATCACCGCAAGAGATTTCGGCGGTACAAAAAAGTGGAGAACCTGCTACACATCCGACGGAACGGGGCACAGCATGCTCTATGCGATGGACAACAAAGCGCATCAGGATAAGGTGGAGATTCATGAGCGAATGGAGGCTATCTCACTCATTACGGATGAGGGGCGCTGTTACGGAGCGGTGGCAAGAAACCTTATGACCGGAGAGCTGGTCGCGTATGTAGGTAAAGCCACAACGGTTGCAACGGGCGGTTACGGCAGAATTTACAGTGTCTCAACTAATGCGATTATCTGTCAGGGAATAGGGCAGGCAATAGCACTGGAGACCGGAATTGCAACTTTGGGAAATATGGAGGCGATACAGTTTCATCCAACCGCTATTGTTCCGGTCGGAATTCTTACAACCGAGGGGTGCCGTGGGGATGGAGGGCTTCTTCTGGACAAAGACGGGTATAGATTTATGCCCGATTACGAACCGGACAAAAAAGAGTTAGCTTCGAGAGATGTAGTTAGCCGCAGAATGACGGAACATATCCGAAAAGGCAAAGGCGTTAAGAGCCGTTACGGAGACCATCTTTGGCTTGACATTACCATTTTAGGACGCGAGCATATTGAAAAAAATCTCCGTGAAGTCAAAGAAATTTGCGAAAATTTTTTGGGCATAGACCCTGCTGTTAGCTGGATACCGGTTCGCCCGACGCAGCACTACTCCATGGGCGGAATCCGCACCAAATATACGGGTGAATCGCAAACGCTCAAAGGGCTTTACTCCTGCGGAGAGGCGGCTTGCTGGGACATGCATGGCTTTAACCGACTCGGCGGAAACTCCGTAAGCGAAACTGTTGTTGCCGGCATGTTGGTTGCCGAATATATCTCGGATTTTTGCGACTCACCTGAAAGCTCGATGCACATCCACTCCTCTAAAATTGAAATGGCTCTTAAAAAGGAGAGAGAGAAACTCGAAGCACTTCTGACAAAACAAAATGGCGAAGATGCCTATGTTTTGCGTCGCCGCATGGAAGAGATTATGATGGATAAGGTCGGAATCTTCAGAAACGGCAAAGATTTGCAAGAGGCGGTGAGTGAGCTTGAAGAGCTCTATAAGCGTTCAAAAAATATTGAGGTATTCCGTTCAAAAAGCCGCGCGGCAAATCCGGCTCTGGTGAACGCATACAGAACACAAAAAATGCTCAAAGTTGCCCTTACGGTCGCCTACGGGGCACAGCTTCGAGAGGAGAGCCGAGGTGCGCACTCAAGAGAGGATTTCCCTGCGCGGGATGATGAGAACTGGCTCAAGCGAACTATTACTTCGTGGCCGGATGAAAACCAAACTATGCCGAGCGTGAGTTATGAACAGATTCCTGTCTCAAATATGGAACTCCCTCCTGGATTCCGCGGCTATGGAGCGGATTTGACAAAACATCATCATGAGACAAAAATGAGATTGGCAACTGTGGAAGCCGTACAAGAAAAACTCCAAAAAGAGGGGGCAACCCGCTTTGAGATACAGAATGCTCTGATGCCTTATCTTGATAAATTGCCAAAAAAATATCGTAATATAAATGAGAGATTAGGAGAAAATATATGAGTGAAGAAAAAAAACCGAGAATCTTAAAAATAGCCGTTCTTCGCTTTGATCCAAATGATAAAAACGATTTTCCTCACATGGAGCATTTTGAGGTTGAAGAGGCGGACGGAATGACCCTTTTTATCGTCTTAAACGAGATTAGAGAGCATCATGACAACTCACTTATGTTTGATTTTGTCTGCCGTGCAGGAATCTGCGGAAGCTGCTCCATGCTTGTAAACGGGCGTCCGACTTTGGCGTGTAGAACGCTCACTTCTAAGTTGGATGCGAACATTACACTCGCACCGCTTCCCCTTTTTAAACTTATAAAAGATTTGTCTATTTACAGTGGCGAATGGATGCGTTATCTGAATGAACATCTTGAGACTTGGATACATGATAAAGAAAAAGAGCAGAGTTTTGATAAACTTGAGGAGAGAATGGAACCCTCTCTCGCGGATGAGATTTATGAGTTAGACAGATGTGTCGAGTGCGGGTGTTGTGTGGCGGGGTGTGGTACAATTCAGATGAAACCGAGTTTTGTTGGAGCGGTCGGACTCAACAAAGTCGCCCGCTACCACCTTGACCCGCGGGATAAGAGAAGTGATGAAGAGTATTATGAACTCATTGGAAATGAAGATGGTGTTTTTGGATGTATGACGCTTTTGGGGTGCGAGGATGTCTGCCCGAAAGATTTACCTCTGCAGAGTAAGATAGCTTATCTTAGACGCATGATGATTAAAACTGCCATCAAGAATTAAAAAAAAATAATTAAGGGAAAATAATGTCAATAGCAGAAGCAGAAATAGAGAAGTTAGAAAACGGTGATTGCAATGAAAATAAGGTGTTTTTTCAAGCTTTAGAAGAGGTTATCCACTCCATTGCACCGCTTTTGGAGTCTGATCCGAAATATACAAAGTATGCCGTTTTGGATAGACTTGTTGTCCCTGACAGGGTTATAAAGTTTAAAGTTACTTGGTTTGATGATAACCAAAATGTTATGGTAAATACGGGCTATAGAGTCCAGTTTAACAACTCACTTGGACCCTACAAGGGCGGTTTGCGATTTCACCCGAGCGTGAATGAGGGGATTTTGAAGTTTTTAGGGTTTGAGCAGATTCTAAAAAACTCACTCACGGGCTTGCCTATCGGCGGTGCTAAAGGCGGAAGCGACTTTGATCCAAAAGGAAAAAGCGACTTTGAAGTGATGAAATTTTGTGCTGCTTTTATGACGGAGCTTCACAAATATATCGGACCACGCATTGATATTCCTGCCGGCGACATCGGCGTCGGAGGGCGTGAAATAGGGTATCTTTTTGGGGAGTATAAAAAAATTACTCTCAAATACGACGGAGTTTTGACAGGGAAGCCCTTTATGTTCGGCGGCTCTTTAATGCGCCCTGAAGCTACCGGTTACGGAGCTGTTTACTTTACCGAAAAGATGTTGGAGATAGAGAACAAAGAGCCGCTCACAGGCAAAATTTGTACAGTGAGCGGAGCCGGAAATGTGGCACTCCATGCCATAGAAAAACTGCTACAAATAGGAGCAATTCCCGTAACATGCACAGATTCGCAAGGCACTGTTTATGATTCAAGAGGTGTTGATTTAGCACTTTTAAAAGATTTGAAGTTAGAGAAGAGAGCTTCACTGGCTGAATATGTAAAAAGCCATCCGCAAGCTACATATATTCCGATTTCGGAGTATCCTGCGGGCGGGCATGCGGCTTGGAATATCCCTTGTTTTGCAGCATTTCCATGTGCCACACAAAATGAGCTGACGCAAATAGATGCTAAAAATTTGATTGCAAATGGATGCATCAGCATAACTGAGGGTGCAAACATGCCATGTACTCCAGAGGCAACCGAGCTGTTTTTATCACAAAAAATCTGTTTTGCACCTGCAAAAGCGGCAAATGCAGGCGGTGTGGCAGTGAGTGAATTTGAGATGAGCCAAAATGCATCTATGCAAAAATGGTCTTTTGAAAAAGTGGATAAAAAGTTAAAAATAATTATGAGACAAATCTGTACAAGGGTTGCCCTAACTGCGAAAGATTATGGAGTTGAAGGGAATTATGTAGATGGTGCAAACATTGCAGGATTTAAAAAAGTGGCAGATGCTATGATTGCCGAAGGGATTTAATCGTCGATTTTTTTTACGTGTAAATACTTTTGATACAAGACTTTTTGTAAGGGGTCTAATTGAAATATTGGCATGTGGGTTTAAATAGATTTAGAAAAAAAACTGACAAAGCGATAGATAAAATGCTCTATGAACTTTATGGGTTGAGCGATGATGAGATTGAGATTCTGGAGGGTATTTATCTTTGAATGTATATAAATATAGAAGTGGTTCGGTTCGAGATATTGAATCATTAATAGACTTCTTGCAAAACTCCAAAAATAGGCACTAAAATTGCTGTTAAAGTAGCATGAGTAAATATGAGCAACTAACTAAAAAAGAACCAAAGAATTTCAAGCGACTTATAGGTGTAAATAAAGAGACATTTGAAGCGATGATTG
>CANMJR010000057.1 GCA_947498025.1 Helicobacteraceae bacterium | reverse complement strand
TTGATATCTTCTAAATCATCCGGTTCCATATAATTATAAATGTAAGTTTGTTGTGCTTGATTATTGAGTTTTTTTATAGGAATAATTTCCGGTGTAATCTCCGAATATTTTGAATTATTATTAACAATAGGTTCCGGTTGTGAAATCGGAACTTTTATAATCTCAGACTGAATCAGTGGTGAATGCATCGCTTGATATGCCGAATACATTAACTTGTTTTTTTCTTTTAATATTGATAGCTCTTTATTTAAAGAATAATTTTCATCTTCTATTTGTTCTACATGTTCCTGCATTATTTTGGCATCACTGATACGAACTGTAAGACGGTAAAATGAGTCTGCCGATGTTTTCATATTGAATGGCTTAGGCAAGAAACTGTCTGCCCCCGTATTTATAACACTGAGCATACGATCAAAGTCCGTATATGCCGAAAGTACGACAATAGGGATGAGCGCATCATGTTTGCGTAGTGCCTCAATCATTTGAATACCGTCCATATTGGGCATATTAATATCTGTCAGAATTAAATCATAATATTTGGGTTTAGATTGAAACATCTTAAGCCCCTCTGCTCCATCTGCAGCTTCATCTACGACAGCAAAGACTCTTTTAAATAGAGCAACGGTTGCTGAGCGTATTTGCTCTTCATCCTCAACAATTAATAAGTTCAAATTTTTAGTATAGGGGGTTAGCTCTGTAAATGTCATACGACTTCCTTCTTGATAGGTAAATTTATAGTAAAAACAGCTCCGAGTGAACCATTGGCTACACTAAGCATTCCTTGATGGTGTTCTTCAACGATAATGCGTGACATATAAAGTCCAATTCCTGCACCTTGCTTCTTATGTTTAGTCGTGAAATAAGGCTCAAAAACTTTTGAAAGAATTTCATTTGGGATTCCTCCCCCGTTGTCGCTTACACTTACACAAGCAAAATCTCCGTTGGGAATACAGGAGACAGTAATGCTTGGTTTTTCAATTTTATTTTCAATAAGAATATCTTTGGCATTAGAAAAAAGATTGAACAAAACTTGACTGAGTTCACTTGGGTACCCAAGAAATTCACTATTCCACAAACAATCATGACCTGAAGTACAACCTTCTTTATGAATATGTTCAATAACTATCGAGATACCTGATTCTTTCATGCTAGGATTAACAAGTCCCACGACATAGAGAATAACTTTATCAAGATAAAAAGCTTCTTTTTCTTTCTTTGGGTCAAAAAAATTCATAAAATCATCAATAGTCCGTGACAAATATTCTACTTGAGAATTAATGACTTTTAAAATTTTTGTCCCTTTTTGCATATCAATATTTTTAAACTCTTCTAAATCAAGCTGTGCCCCCATAAGAGTCATGGCAATTACTTGTAAAGGTTGTCGCCATTGATGCGCAATATTTTCAATCATTTCTCCCATAGCCGCCGCACGGTTTTTAAAGATAAGCTCTTGTTTTTGACGATTAATCACATTAATCTGGTTTCCTATCTCTTTTTCGTATCTAATTCGTTCCGTTATATCGTGTCGAATAGCAATATATTCTATAATTTCTTGCTCTTGATTGAGAATAGGAACTATAGTTGCATTCACAAAATAACTCTCTCCATTTTTTTGTCTGTTTTGGACAACTCCTCTCCAAATATTACCTTTTTTTATCGTTAACCAGAGATTTTTAAATGCAGCTTGAGGCATATCCGGATGACGCACCATATTATGAGAATTTCCCAAAAGTTCGTCTCTTTCATAGCCTGAAATACGACAAAATTCATCATTTACATAGGTAATAATACCCTTGGCATCGGTTTTAGAAACGATATTACTTACATCAACGGCTTTTTTATATTGGGAGAGTAACGATGATAGAGCATCATAATCTTTGGTAGATTGAATCAATTTCATTCTAATGCTCTGCGAATTTTTGGATTTTAGCAGGAATATCCTCTAAATCAACAATCTTTGTAACTGCGTTTGCTTCTATAGCTTTGTTAGGCATTCCAAATACTACACATCTTTTAGGGCTTTGAGCTACTGTTAGGGCTCCTGCGTCATACATCTCTTTCAAACCTATTGAGCCGTCATCACCCATTCCTGTTAGAATTATTCCCATGGCCTTAGAGCCTACTGCGTTGCAAACACTTCTAAACAATATATCAACACTTGGTTTGTGTCTGCTTATTCTTGGACCGTCAAGTAGTTTTATGTACTGTTTTGCTTGTCGATTTTCTAACGCTAAATGGCGATTACCCGGAGCAATATATACCGATGAGTTTTCAACGGCCTGTCCATCTTTTGCTTCATAGACATTTAACGGGCAAAGTTTATCTAATCTTTGAGCGAAGCTTCCCGAAAATCCAAAGGGTATATGAAGTGTTATTAATATCGGAGGAAGCGGCGGAGTTAAATGAGCAAATATTTCCATTAATGTCTCAACTCCTCCCGTTGAAACTCCTATTGCGATAACTTTTGAAGTCGAAATAAATGCAGGTTTTAAAGGCAATAGCATATCCGGGTGATTTCTAACCATTTCTATCTCAATTGTTGCACTTTTTTTGGTTCCGGAGTTTGTTTTGTATCTGTCGATTAAAAATACTAATCTTAAAAGAGTATCTTCCAAGCGAGAAAAAAATGTCTTATCATCTTCGCCTATTTTTTTCTTTTGAATAAAACCGACTGCTCCATCATCAAACACTTCATGATGTCTTGTGGCATCTGTGGATATTACAACTGCAGGCATTGGATGAAGACGCATAAGATTTCTTAAGAAAGTTACACCATCCATTTTAGGCATATTTATATCTATGGTAACAAGATCCGGTTCATGCAGTTTTATTAATTCTCGTGCCTCAAATGCATCTGATGCAGTTGCTACAACTTCAAAATCATCCAACTGTGAAATCATATCCGAGAGGATGCTTCGCATTAAAGGAGAATCATCTATTACTATTACGCTATACATTTTAATCCTAAAACAGAGTTATATTTTTCGATGAAGAAACATCATTGTCAATTGTATTATTGACAATATTTGCAAGTGAATTATCAGCAATTGCAATGCGTTCATCCATCATTCTATTGGCAACAAATTTTGACATGGTGTTAAACTCATTATCTACCATTACGACACGACCGTTATTTCCGAGCGTATTCTCTGCTACTATGCGAATTCTTTCAGCACGGCAAAAATTCCGTGCAAATAGAACATTTCTTTCTCCTATATTATCTGAAAAGTTTTGTAAAATTGTAGCCCCGCCGGCGATTTTTGCACTGATATTTTCTTTACGGCATCCAAGTTTATACATCTCATTCAACATAGTTTCCATGGCATATAAGCCGAATCTGCAAGACTCTCCTTGAGCACATGAAGACGGCAATAAAAAGTGATTCATCCCTTTTAGCCGCATTACATCATCATAAAGCATAACGGCAACGCAAGAACCTAAAAGCGTACTTATTGGTAAATTGTCATCATCAAACGTGATTGCAAACTCCCCTCCGATAATGCCAAGTGTCTCTTTATTTTGGATAAACTTGACTGCATCCGGGCGAGTTAGCTTCAATATTTTTGAATCTATCGTTCCTTTGATTATTCTCATTAAAAATTATTCCTATTTGTAACACCAACAGGTGCAGGGTTTTAAATTATTACTCTCTTTAAAATTCTTTCGTTTTTATAAATATGTTTTGTCCACATCTCTCAACATACGGAGTGAGTCCAAGTGGACTCTCTGAATGACCAAGATAGAGTGTTCCGCCCACTTTTAAGGTGCTGAAAAGTTTTTTTAAAATATTGTTTTGATCATCTTGGCTAAAATATATCAGGACATTTCTGCAAAATAGCACATCAAATTCATTTGGTTTAAACGGGTAAGAAGGCGACATCAGATTCATCTGCTCAAACCTTACTTTGCTTCTTAGCGCATCTTTTACTTTGATAAGATACTCTCCATCTTTATTTGGATGGTTTCTTCTTTTAAAATATTGTGAAGGTCTTATCCATGACGGAAAATCATCTGTATTTTTTCCAAGCTCATACACTCCGTTTGAAGCATGGTCTAATACCTGTTTATCTATATCCGTTGCTATAAGAGAGTGGTTAAGAAATACATTATCATATTGCTCTTTAGCCTCTTGTATAGTCATTAAAATAGAGTATGGCTCCTCTCCGGTTGAAGCGGCTGAGCAATAGATTTTTAATTCAGAAGATGTCTCTATCGCCTGCTTTACAATCCTATCTTTTAAATCTTCAAAGTGAAATGACTCACGAAAAAAGTTTGTCTTATTGGTTGTAAAAGAACTTACAAATGTATCTGTATGCTCACCCTGCTCAATTTGGGCTAAAACTTCATCAATATTTTCATTTTCCAAAAGCCGCTTGAGTTTATCCAAACGGTTAGATATCATAACATCCTTATTTGCAGCCAGCGTAATGCCGCTATGTGCATAGGCTAGTTTTCTTGCTCTATCAAGCTGACGCGGCGAGTACATGTGAAGCTGCTTCTTGCGAATGACGAGATAAACGCTGCATCTCTTCTTTATCCAAGATTTTATCTATATCAAGGATTACGATCATCTTTTCTTCTTTTTTAAAGAGACCTTTAAGATATTTGGGTGCTATAGAAGCTCCCATGTCAGGAGCCGGATAGAGTTTATCTAAATCAACATTCTCCATGTCTGAGACTTCATCTACTACAAGCCCTATCATTCTTGCATCTTGTGTTCTTACCGCAATTACAATTGTTCTTTCGTTATATACGGGTTGGGTATTGATATTAAATCTTACTCTTAAATCAATTATAGGTGCAACTTCCCCTCTTAAATTGATAACCCCTTTTACCCAGCAGCTAGCGTCGGGTATCGGCGTTACAACAGGATAAGTAAGAATCTCTCTTACTTTATTTATCTCGATGCCGTATGTCTCATTTCCAAGTTTGAAAGTTAACAACTGATTTATTTGCGTTGTGCTCATGATGCTCTCCTAGTGCTATTTTGCGTGATATTCATGGTATCTATAATTAAGCCGATTGTTCCGTCGCCGCGAACGGTTGCCCCGCCGATTCCTTGTGCGTTTCTGAAGTTTTTATCCAGCGGTTTTATAACAAACTGCTGCTGGTTCATAAACTCATCTACAAACAGTGCTATCTTTTTTGCTCCCGAACGGACAACGATTAATAGTCCGTCGGATAACTTATGATTCTCAGGAGTGATATTAAATGTTGTATGAAGTCTTATAACAGGTATAAACTCATTTCTTAACATTAATACCTCCGACTCTTCATCACCGATTTGTTTTATCATCTCCTCTTCAGGTTTTAGCGTCTCTATGATTGCAGAAAGCGGTAATATAAACTGTTCTTTGCCTACTCTTATGTTGAGTCCGTCTAAAATAGCTAATGTAAGCGGCAGTACGATAGTAAATGTTGAACCAAAGCCCTCTTCTGTTTCTACTTTAACAACTCCGCCTAATTTCTTAATATTAGACATGACGACATCCATACCTACTCCACGACCAGATATGTCGGTAACAGCCTCAGCCGTACTAAGCCCCGGTGCAAAAATAAGCATTGCTTTATCATCTTTACTCATCTGCGCGGCTTGAGACTCATCTAAAATTCCGTTTTGGATAGCTTTTTCGGTAACTTTTGCAAGATTGATTCCGCCGCCGTCATCCTGAATCTTGATTATCATCTGTCCATTCGCCTGTTCAGCACTCATAATAAGGGTTCCGGTTTCACTTTTGCCGGCTGCTTTTCTTCTGTCGACTGACTCTATGCCATGATCCATAGCATTTCTGACAATATGGGTAAGAGGATCTGTTAAACCTTCAATCATCGCTTTATCAATCTCTACGTTATCACCGTAATGACGGAAATCTATCTTTTTATTTAGCTTTTTAGCAGTGTCTCGTATAACTTTTGGGAACTTAGAAAAAACTGTCTCCATCGGAATCATACGAACGCTCATAACAGACTCTTGAAGCTCTCTGATGTAACGGTCTAGCAAATCAAGTCTTTCACTCAACTCTGATTTTATCTTTTGGTCTTGCATCATAAAAGTATATTGAGTAAGCATGGAATGAGCAATAACAAGCTCACCGATATTATTCATAAGCCCATCTATTTTAGACAAATCAACTCTGATTGAGTTAGATACACTATCGACTTTAAATTTTTTACCGTCTTTTGCTTCATTATCTTTAACTTCAATCTCTTTTTTTTCTTCAGTTAAAGGAGCTTGAACTTTTTTATATTCTATAATCTTCGGCTCATCAAAAAATCCGAATCCTTCATCATCAATAAGTTCCGGCTCTTCAAAAAATCCAAACCCTTCATCTTCAACAAGTTCCGGCTCACCAAAGAATCCAAACCCTTCCTCATCAATAATTTCGGTATCACCAAAGAATCCAAACCCGTTATCATCAACAAGTTCTAGCTCATCAAAAAATCCAAACCCTTCATCTTCGCTATCGTCTATTGCCCCGCCGTTCACTGCTCCATAAGCATTACTCTCTCTTGGAAAAAGCATCCCAAAAGCAGGAATTTCTACTATCTCTTGAACAAAAATCTCTTTCTCCATTTGCACTTTACTCTCCTCAACAGAAGAGTGTTCATTTAAGAGTTCAATCTCTTTTATATCTTGACTGAAGTTATCCAGTTTATAAAGAAGCTCTTTTTTAGTAGTCATAAAATAATCATGTTCCAATTCATCCGACAACTCTAGTTCTAAGATATGTTTTAGCGTATCGACTCCATCTATGAGTAAGCTTGCCATACTCTCTTCAAATGAAAGCTGTCCGTTTCTGAGCTTATCCATGAAAAATTCCAATTCATGAGCTAAAGCTGCAAACTTTGCTAACTCTACAGATGCAGAATTGCCCTTGAGCGTATGCACTGAACGAAACAGAGAGTTTATTGTTTCATTATCCATGTCGCCCGCATCTTCGGCTTCTAGTAAAATATTATCTATGATTTCAAATATATCTTCTGCTTCTTCAAGAAACATCTGACGATATTTATTAATGTCAAATACTGCCATGGCCAGTCCCTATCTACTCAGGACGATTCCAACCGCCTTGAGAAGTTGCTCGGGAACAAACGGTTTAACAATCCAACCTGTTGCGCCAACTTCTTTTCCCTTGGCTTTCATGTCATCATTCTTTTCTGTAGTAAGAGTAAGAATAGGAGTTTTTGCATAAGTAGGCATTTTTCTTAGCTCTGCAATTAACTCAAACCCATTCATGTTGGGCATATTAATATCTGACACTATTAAATCAAATACCGTAGCTTTTGCTTTTGCAAGACCGTCCACACCATCCACCGCTTCCGTTACATCTGGGTATCCGCCCTCGTTTAACGCATACTTAACCATATCTCTCAACATATTTGAATCATCTACTATTAATATCTTTGACATTTTTATTCCTTTTTATTTATTTAAAACGCTAATCGGAACTCGTCCCGATTAGCTACGCTAGCCGCTGTGGCGCTGAAGCTAGCCTCTGGCGAGGCAGACTTAGATACTAAACTCACTTAATTACTGTGTTGCTTTTTTTGTCTAAAACAGTAAAAATTCTTCCATATTCGGTTGCTCTATTTTGCAACCTTGCATAGCGTCGTCTTGTCCATCTGCATAATCTCTTTGGTCTTGAATCGTGTAAAACTGAATTAATCTTTTTTTGAGAGCAGCTTTAGCAGCTTCTGTTACGTTGTAACCATTCTCTGAAGCAAACTCAACATCATTCTTCATAATCTTAGAAATACCGTCTATCATCTGCGTAATACGGTCTTCACATTGAAGTACCATAATAAATCCAAACATAGCCTTGATAACTTCATCCGTACGACCGAGTATAGACTCTGTCATGTTCCAAGACTCTTCTAGTTCCCCAAATGCTTGAGGAGCCATATGCTCTTTTAAGAGAGTCAGCTTGTCATGTGCCTCTGAAGCATCACGATGAATGGCTTTCATCTCTTCTACCCGCTCTTCAAAGATAGTCTCTATCTCTTTAGTACTCTCTTGCATATTTAGTTTTATCCCAACTAAGTTTGCATTATGGACAGATGTATCCACACTCAATCTTTCAATTATCTCTCGTTGCTCTCTTACCGTAATCCTCTGCTCGACATGGTGGCTGTATGCCTCAAGCATAGCCGGAAGCTTGTCAAGACGGGAACGATCTATCCATGCATCAAATATATGCGGAACCAATAACCTTTCATGTTTTTCATCATGCAGTGCTATTATCAGTAAGCACTCATTTATATTAATCAAAGCAGTGGCAAATGATATATGTTCTAAACCACAAATGATTACATCACATGTATCCTCTTTTGCCTGCATAAACCGGTAACCTATATTGTCAAGAGAAGGAAAGGTAGAATCTTCCTCTAGTAAATTCCAAATTGTTTTCATAAAAACTCCTAAAATAGTTATAACGCTAAAAGAAAGTAACTCTTTTTAGCTATGCCAGCCGCACAGGCACTTCTGTGCTAAAGCACGATACAAAAAATCACTAAATGATTTTTTGTAAAAGCCTTAACATTAGCCGCATGACAATCTCATCTCCTTAAAAATTCTCCCGAACATCATTATGTTTTTTTATCCTTGCAATGGCATGTTGTGTTACTACTGCTAGGCCCGCAACTTATGTTTGTTTTGCTATGAAAGTTTACTGCTGTAGTGTTGCAGTTATGTTGCAATTTATATTTTTGAATAAATTCAACATGTCTAAATACTTGGAAGAGATAACTTGCCCTCGGCATGGAGAATACTTAGTTATTTGAGAAACTCATGTCCTCATCATAAGAAGAGTGCTCTAAGGCAATCTCCTCTATTATCTATTTTTAGTTCCTTGGTGTAATCATAATTACAGTAACCCTCAAGTGTATTATTCATTAATACAAAATTCGCTCTTAGATTTGTTAAGGCTTAATTAACGATAGTTTTTAATTCTAGTAGCCCAATGTTGTTTGTCCAAACCTCAATATGTTGAGAAAACCATCCATTCTCAACTCTATGCATGACTTCTTTAACATTTTCTATAAATTTTTCATCAGTAACCATTTGTGCTTCTGTTTTCGTTAATTACGACTACCATCTGTCCAAATTCATCTTTTGAATTAAGGTTGATAAGTTCAGCTTTTTGGGTTTTTCTGTTTAGAAAGGAGAAAAAACGGGTGAGATCGAGTTGGGTGGTAGTTATAGAAGATACAATACTTTTAGAAAAAATTAAAAAAATTATACTTATTGCAATAATAAAAAGCAATATTCCGACAGTTAGAGATATTAATATTTTTGAAAGATAACTAGCAAATTCATTTTGAGTATTTTCAGCTATTTTGCTGGTCTCTTTAAGATTTTTTGTAATATCTTCTTTTATTTCACGCCAAACTTTTGTATTTGATTTTATATGTTCTATAGTTATCAATCCTCCAGATGCTACCATTTTTTCTATTTGTTTCAAATCATCTATGAACAAAGTATATTTATCTTTAAGTTTAGTTGCTGCTTTAGAATCAATTTTTTCCAGTTTGCTATAACTCTTTGCTAAATCTTCTATTCCATTTTTAAAATTCTCCTTTCCTTTCTCATTCTTTGGATCAATAAATACATTTCGCAGAGCTTGATCGCATTGTAAACCATTGGAATACATCTCTTGAAAAGTATTTGCCTTATCAGATGTATCTGTATTTTCAGAAAATGAATTTTCTACAGAACCAAATATAAGGCGTACAGCTAATAACAAGAGCAACAATAAAGCGATTATAACAGTACCGACAAGTAGAAATTTTCTTTTTATACTCATATTATTTCTCCTTAAGTTTATTTAAAAACAGTGGTTTACATGTACCCTTTGGTAACTTACCGCTTGCAACATCCGCTCTATACTCTTCAAAGAACTTATCAAGTACAGCTTGTTTATCTTTTGCTAATCCATCATATTTTATTTTTGGAGTACCGCCATCAATTGTTATAAACCATGCTTGAACCTCAGTTTGTAGTGTAACATTTGCAAAAACGCTTAATGAGAATATACTTAGTATAAAAATAACTTTTTTCATTTTTTTCCCTTCATATACATAAATTATGCACCTTTTGGTTTAATTTTTTTTGTTTCTCAAGTCCATTACAAAAAAACAAACTTGAAAATACAAGACACAGAAGTTCAACAAATGCAATTGAAGAAGTGTCTTGTTATGACTTTTATGTACATGTTTACTTTTTATGCCCTATCTTAGTATTTCTTGCAACCCAATGGTCGAGGGCATTAAATCCCTTTTGAAATTAAAATTAATTTCAATTTAAACTTGGAACAATGATTTCAAAACAAGCCCCAGTATCCGTATTCCGCACTTTTAATGTTCCACCTATGTGATTTTCTACAATTTCTTTAGACATGTAGAGCCCTAAACCAGAACCATTCTTTGATTTAGTTGAAAAATAGGGTGTGAAGATTTTTTCAATAATCTCTTCACGTATTCCTCCTCCATTATCTGATATGCGAATAACAATCTGTTTATTATCATCTTCTAGCACAGAAGTTAAAATTATTTTTTTCTCTACTGAATCATTATTTTTAAGTGCATCAGAAGAGTTTTGATATATATTTAACAAAACCTGATCCAGTCTGTCGTCAACTAAGCATTCAATACTGCTATCATTAAAAACCAAGCTGATTGAATAATTTTTCAAAATTGGTAAGATAATATTGCTTACTCTTTCAAATAAATCTGTTACAGAAACTTTATTTCCTTGTTTTTCTTTGAAATAATCTTGAAATGTATCTATCGTTTTTGAGAGATGGTTTATAATTGATTTTGTTTTAGTAAAATCACTATTAAAATCATTTTTATTCAAAATATCAAGATCATATTTAATTTTCATTTTTGAGAGTATAGTTGCTATAGTTGTTATGGGCTGTCTCCATTGGTGGGCAATCATAGCTATCATCTCACCCATAGCAGCTTGTTTTGACTGTGTAAGAAAAATTTTGTTTTTCTCTTCAAGCTCCTTATATGAATCAATATTTTTTATAACTACAAGCATCCTCTTTTCATCAAAAAACTGATAAACAGTTTCAGTCCATACGCGTGAACCATCTTTTTTAAGGCATTGCTTTATAATTTTCTGTGCAACTAGTGTTTCTTTTGCAATAGTATATGCTTGAAAATTTTCTTCTTTAAATTCAGGTGCTGTCAACTCAGTGCACTTTTTTGTCAATATTTCATCTTCCGTATATTCCAGTAATTTTAAAATATAGGGATTTGCTACAATAAAATTGTGCTCAACATCTAAAAATGCAATTCCTGAGTTGACTGTTTGTATCACAAGTTTGAACTCATCCAAGAGTCTTCTTTTTTGTTTATACTTTTTTTTAAGTTTCTTTCTATCTGTTATGTCAAAACGAATAGCCTTGTATCCTAATATATTTCGTTCTTCATCAAACAATGGCTCAATGGTGGCATCGACCCAGTAAGCCTTCCCGTTTTTTGTTTTATTTTTTATTTTTCCAAACCAAATGTCACCCTTAGATATAGTTTTCCAAAGCTCTTTAAAGACTTCGTTACCCATGTCCGGATGGCGCACAATGTTATGCGGTTTGCCTATAAGTTCTTCTTTTGAGTAACCGCTTATTTCGCAAAAAGCGTTACTGGCATCTGTAATAATCCCATTTATATCTGTTGTACTGGTAATGTAATATTTATCTTCAAGTCTTAACATTAGAAAAGCTCCAGCTCTTCTTCGTTTTCTAAAGGTAAATTAAGTACATTTTGTTTTAACTGTTCTATAGAAACTTTTAAGGAGTCTTGAAGATAGTAAATGTCAATAGAATCTTTATATACAAATATTGTTTCTATAAATCTCGAAATATCATCATAAATAAATTCCAACATTTTAAACTTTTTGAGCTGCTCATCACTCATTTCTGAATAATCAAGATTTTCTATAAAAGAAATCAAGCTATAAAATATTGTTGTCATGCCAGACATTACTTCTATAGAAGCTAATGCAGTGTACATTTTTCTCAAAACAGAACTTACACAAAATAAAATATCTTTAGTAATTTTATCTGTATATATAAGCCCAATATAGTATTGAAAATCACTATTAAGTTCTAAAAGCATACTTATGTCTTCTAAAACAGCTTCCCAAGCAACAGTATCTTCTTCAAGTGATTTCATAAAATTTTTCCCATTAATAGCTTCATGATTTACACATTCAAGTCCACTTTTTTCAATAACAATATTATTTTTAACTACCATTTCAGATTCAAATTGCTGACCTGAAGATAATGTCTCTTGATTTTTTAAATTTTCTTTAGATAACACTATCTCTTCACAAACCTTTAATAACCGATATAAAAGTTCTTGATCATCAAAAGGTTTATGTACAAATTGACGGACGCCAATATCAATTAGATCAATAAGGTATGACAATTCACTATGTGCAGATAAAATCACAATATTTTGATTATGATTGAGATTTTTAACTTTTTTGCTTAATTCTATGCCATTTAAAAATGGCATCGTAATATCACTTAATATAATGTCAACTTTGTTTTGTTTGTATATTGCTAAACCCTCTTCTCCGTCGAATGCGAATTTAACATCCTTAAAAAATATTTTTGCAATTTCTACAAGTTCTTTATTTAAATTTTCATCATCTTCTATTATTAAGATACTCAAATTTTTCGCAAAAACTTTCAATTCTACCGAAATATTCATATCACCTCCAGCCTCCATAATTTTAGTGCTTAATAAAGTTTTATAATTTAAAATTACATTCCAATAAAATTCCTACTTATAAAAGTTTAAATCATTAGTGTTGCAAGTTTGTTGCATAATACTTTTGATTTATTCTAAACAGTGAGACAGCCGCAAGGCAATCTCCTCTTCAACCTCTCTCCTTAAAAGTTTTCCCAAACTTCACCGTTATGTTTTTTTGCACCTGCGATTGCTTTAGTATTTGCGTTCGCATGTTGTTGTTTTACTACTGCGGGTCTTGCGGCTTGTACATGTCTGTTGTGTGAAGAGGTATTTATTTTATCTTTTCCTACGAACTCTTTAGATAATGCGTCTTTTACCATAGCTTCTGCTTTTTGGATAGTTGCGTTTGCTATTGAATCTGCTTGAGCTGCTACTTTTGCGTTTTCTTGTGTCATTTGGTCTAGTTGTGTAACTGCGGTATTGATTTGACCTATACCTTGCATCTGTTCTTTGTTTGCGTTACTTACATCTTG
>CANMJR010000056.1 GCA_947498025.1 Helicobacteraceae bacterium | reverse complement strand
CGTCGCTATAATCCATAGTTCTTGAGATACTGAACTCTCTAATCTGTCCGCTTGTCTTACCCTCAGAAAACATCGAACTTAAATCCTCTGCACCGTAAACATTCACTGCGCTTAAAAACCCTACTGTTATTACGCTTATCGCTATGTGTGTTTTCATTTTCACTCCCCGTATAAAATTTAGACTCTCATAGTAAAAGAAAAAAATAGCATGAACATAGCAAAGTTAAAATATGATGATTAAAATTGAATAGGTTTTAAAAATGTGTAAATAAGTAACATAAATCATACACTTTTGTCTCAATTTTATGCTAAGAGTGTATTTATGTTACTTTAAAGAGCTCAATATGTTTTATGTTCTAAACTGCTCTAGTTTATCTGAAAGCTGAGCTGTCATCTTATTTAAATGTTCTGCTGCACTTGCTATTTCTTCAACATTTCTTGCATTGAGCGTTGAAATTGTATTTATTTCATTGATACTTTTTGCAATATTAGTAATATGCATTCCCGTATTTTCGAAATTTTTTGCTGTTTTATCACTTGCTTCTGCTGCTTTATCCACTATAGTCGCTGTAATATTTATCTTCTCTTCTATGTTTATAGATGTAATTGCTAACGTATTCATCTCTATTGAGTTATTATTCATCTGCTCACTTGCGGATGAAGTGGCTTGAACAATAAGGCTTATTGTAGTATTTATCTCAGTTAAACTTTTTTGAGTTCTCTCAGCCAATTTTCTTACCTCATCGGCTACAACAGCAAATCCTCGTCCATGTTCTCCTGCCCTTGCTGCTTCTATTGCTGCATTAAGTGCTAGAAGATTTGTCTGGTCGGCTATGTCCGATATTACTTCAAGAACATTTTTTACTTGTTCCGTATCTTTTGATAACGATTCTATACTCGAAGCTAATTCTGTTTCATTTTGCGCACTTAACTGAACTTTTTTCGTTAAATCCACTATTTCATTCCTAACATTATTGAGAATAGTATTGGCTTCTATAATCTCATTTTTACTTTTTCTTGCGTCTTCTATAGATGACATTATCTCTTGAATTATGTCCGTAGTTTTTTGTGTCGTTTCATGGACAATCACTACTGATCTTTCAACATTTCTACCAACTTCCAGAGATGTAACAGAAAGTTCATGAGAAATTGAAGCATTTTCCATACTTGAAGATTTCACTACTTTAATACTTGAATGCACTTTTTCTATAAATTGATTCACAGAATTTGCTATTTTTTTCATTTCATCATTACTTTTTGTAACAATTCGTTTTGTAAGGTCACCCTCCCCTTCTGCCAAGTCCGATGTGACTTGCAATATATCATGGATAGGGTTTATTATGCTTTTATTGGCTATAAATGAAATAATGAGCGTAATAAAAATGGACATTACAACCGATGTTAAAATCATTTGAACACTGGAAGCTTTAACTTGTTCTGATGCCGCTACTCTCATTTGTGAAACTTTTGTTTCTATGTTGTCAATATATTCACCTGTTCCAATAATCCATCCCCAAGGTTTAAACATCTCAACATAAGATATTTTTGGCTGAGGCGCATCAAACCCCGGTTTTGACCAATGGTACTTCACCATTCCAAAACCTTGTTTAGTTGCAAGGTCAACCATTTCTTTAAAAAGGTAAACACCTTTAGGGTCTTTCGTCGTTGATAAATCTTTGCCATCTAACTCTGGCTTAATAGGGTGCATTATCATTGTAGGAGTTGCGTCATTTATCCAAAAATAACCGTCTGTTCCAAATATCATTTTAGAAATTGTCGCCAAAGCTTCTTGTTGAAGTTTTAAAGTGACATCTGAAACATACGCACCTGTTCCTATTACCCAGTTAAAAGGTTTAAACAGTTTGACATACGAAACTTTTGGCTGTGGTTTATCAAAACCTGGCTTAGACCAGCTATATTCAACCACACCTTCGCCATTTGCTTTTGCAACTTTAACCATTTCATTAAATAAAAAAATACCGTTTGGATCTTTATATTCGGATAAATCTTTCCCATCCAAGGCAGGTTTAATAGGGTGCATAATCATTTTTGGCGCAGTGTCATTAATCCAAAAATATCCATCATCTCCATATCTTACAGAACTAACAACACCTTTGAGATGTTCTACTAATTTGTCTGCAGAGAGTACATTTACATTTTTTTCATACTCTTTATTTAGAATGCTAAAAAGAAAATCTGTCTGTTTCTTTAAGTCACTCTCAACTTCTTTTTTAATTTTTTCTTGAGATGTTCTTTGATAAAAAGAGTCTATTGACTTAACAGCGACTGATACATAGTTTTTGAGTTCCATCTCTTTGTTGAGATAAGCTTCTTCTTTGTACTTTTGAATATTTTGTTCACTCAATTTTTCTATGCTATACATTGACTGCATTATTATTGCTACAGTTACAAAAACTATTGTTGCAACTATGATTAATTGCAACTTTAATCTTATGGACATCGATTTCATGGCGTATTCCTCTTTCCTTGTATCTATTGGCAATTATAATAAAAATTAATAGCGTGAAAATAGCATGTATTTTTATAAATAACTAAGTTGAAAGTAATATAATTTTAAAAAGGGGTTCTTATGTTAAATAATATTTTATTACAAATTGCAAAAAGTGCAATACTTAGTAAGTTTGATGGTGGAGATTGTATTGACAGGGAGTTGCTTCTTGAAAAATATCCATTTTTAAATAAAAAGGGTGCGGTGTTTGTCACTCTCAATTATGATAATCAGCTTCGTGGCTGCATAGGTTCCATTACGCCCTACAGAACTTTGCTGGATGATGTACTGCATAATGCAGTCTCAGCGGCATTTGGTGACCCTAGATTTACTCCGCTTAGCAGTCGTGAACTTGCCAACTTAACACTTGAAGTCTCAGTTTTAAGTGAGCCGACAATTTTAGAGTATAAAGATTATGATGATTTAATGAAAAAAGTACGACCCTTTGTTGATGGACTTATCTTAAAACATGGCTCCTATCAAGGAACTTTTTTACCTCAAGTTTGGGAGCAGCTTCCTCTTACCGAGCAGTTTTTGGAGCATCTTAGCATGAAGGCGGGTGCGAATCCCTCTATCTATGCTCTGCATCCCACTATTTATCGCTACGAAGTTGAGCATATTAAAGATAATTTCAAAAACATCAAAGGAGTTTAGCTATGAAAAGAAGCATGAGCGTTGCAGGCAGTTTCTACCCGGCAAGAGCAGTTGAGATTCAAAGGTTTTTTGAACATTTTAGTAAAATTTATGATGAAGCTTTTACCCTACCCGATATAAAAAGCAGAGCCGTTATCGTGCCGCATGCAGGATATATTTATAGTGGATATACGGCAAATGTAGCTTATAGAATATTGCAAAAACAAGGCATTAAAAAATTTGTCATTATAGGACCTTCCCATAGAGTCGGCTATGACGGAGTGAGTCTTTGTGATTTTCAAAGTTATGACACACCTTTTGGTGCAATACCCGCTGCGACAGACTTGGCTCAAAAAATAAATGAAAGATTTAATCTTACATGTCTGAGCCAAGCACACCATGAGCATAGCACGGAGGTGCAGTTTCCTTTTGTAAAATATTACATGGAGGATGCGGAGATTGTTGAGCTTGTTTATTCGAACACCAACGCAGGTGAGATTTCTAAAATAATAGATTTTGTACTGCAGCAAGAGGATTGCGGAGTGATAATCAGTACCGATTTAAGTCACTTTTACTCACTGGAAGAGGCAAATCAAATAGATGAACTATGCCTAAAAGCAATCGATAAATTAAGTATAAATACACTCCATGGCGGCTGTGAGGCATGCGGAATGATTGGTGTAGAAGCGATGATTATGAGTGCGAAAAAACTTGGGCTTCGCTCTACTATTTTGGATTACAGAACAAGTGCAGATGCAAGCCATGACGACAACAGAGTTGTTGGATATGTGAGTGTCTGTTTTTCATAAATCAACATGTCAAATGCCCTTGAGATGCCACCCAAACTCCTCAAATAGATATGTAAATATCTCATCCAAAGAAGCGGTTATCTCTAACTTTTCATGACTATAAGGGTGAGTTATCTCCAGTTTACTCGCATGTAGAAGCAGTCTATTGCAGTTGTACACTTCTCGTATGAATTTATTATGCTCGCCTCTTCCATATTTTGTATCGCCTAAGATATGGTGAGAGATATGCTTCATGTGTCTTCGTATCTGATGTTTTCGCCCCGTCTTCGGCATCACCTCTACGAGTGAATAACGGATATTTTCATAGCGACCTAGGGCATGCGGAAGTTCCACTGTTGCTAATCGTCTGTAATGCGTAACTGCCTCTTGAGCCTCTTTGTCCTCTTTTGCTTTTTTGTCTGCAATTTTGTCCAGTTTTTCAACCAGAGCATGCTCTATAACGCCATCATCATCCGTGTAGCCGCGAACAACTGCTAAGTAAGTTTTTTGAATTGTGTGATTTGCAAACTGCTCAGACATAAGCCTTGCAGTATCGCTGTCTAGAGCAAAAAGAAGTACCCCAGAAGTCGGCTTATCAAGGCGGTGAATCGGATAAACCCACTGCCCAAGTTGGTCACGAAGCATCATCATGGCAAAATAGACTTCATGCCTGTCTATCATAGACTTATGAACTAAAAGCCCGCTCGGTTTATTGATAGAGACAAGATACCCATCTTGATACAGGATTTCTAGTTTATAATCTTTCCACATGCTAACAAATAATTATTTAGATGTTTTACTTTTTTTTGCAGAAAAAGCTTTTTTATTCGTAACTATTTTTTTTCTTGGCTCTGTTTTTTTATTTGTATCTGTTTTCTTTGTATCTGTTTTTTTAGTTATTTCCGCTCTCTTGTTTGAAGAGGGGCTTTTCATGTTTCTTTTGTGGTAGGTGACTTCAGGTTTTTTATGCTCATTTTTGAGTTTTACCTCGTCAGCATCGGCTCTTCTGAGAGTCGGGTCTGGTTCAAAACCTTGAACAACCTCTTTTGGTATCTTCATGCCAATAACTCTTTCAATGTCTTTTATATCAAACTTTTCATATACATCAAGAAGTGAAATAGCCTCGCCATTTCGTCCGGCTCTGCCCGTTCGTCCGACTCTATGAACATAATCCTCAGGAACTGAGGGAAGCTCATAGTTTATAACATACGGCAACTCTTCTATATCTAAACCTCTTGAAGCGATATCCGTTGCGACCAAAACCTTAATGATTCCCTCTTTGAACTCGTTAAGAGTCTTTTGTCTGTTTGCCTGTGTTTTATCGCCGTGGATTATTCCGCACTTCAAACCATCTTTTTTAAGTTCTATCACCAACGCATCGGCACTCGCTTTTGTTCTTGTAAATACCAAAACCTGCGGATAATTTCTTGAGCCTATCAAATAGGCAAGGAGCGCCGCTTTTTTGTCGGTATCCACCATGTAGGCAATCTGATTTATGGTATCGACTGTTGAATTCTTTTTAGAAACCTCTATAAACGCGGGTTTTGTGAGCAGTAGCTTTGATAATTTTCTCACCTTATCGCTATAAGTAGCGGCAAAAAGGAGGGTTTGATGTCGTTTTGGAAGGAGCGGATGTACTTTTCTAATCTCTTTTGCAAAGCCCATGTCAAGCATTCTGTCTGCTTCATCGACTACAAAAATTTCAACTTGTGAAATGTTAAGCCCTTTTTCCACATGCTCCATAAGTCGCCCCGGAGTAGCAATGATAATGTCAACACCTTTTTTGAGAGAGCGTTGCTGAGACTCTAAATCTTTTCCGCCAACCAAAACCGCACACTCTAAACTCATGTGTTTGGAGAAGCTTTGCATATCTTCAAAAATCTGAATAGAGAGTTCACGCGTTGGAGATAAAATAACTCCACGAATGGCTCTATCTTCGGTTGCCGTCGTATTTCTAAGTCTTTGCAGAAGTGGAAGTCCAAATGCAGCCGTTTTGCCGGTTCCTGTTTGAGCAGTGGCAAAAACATCCTCTTTTGCTAACACTAAAGGGATAGCTCTTTTTTGAATTGTAGTCGGGTGTTCAAACCCTAACTCTTTTATCGCGCCTAAAAGCGGTTTGATAAGTCCTAATTTCTCAAATGACATAAATTACCTTATAAAAATATGTGAAATTTTAACATATTAAACAAAATATAAGCTATTTATATAACTAATAAGCTCTTGATTTAAAAAGTTTCTGATTCTGCCAAAAACAAAAGCGAGAGAAACACTCAGAACCACTAAATCGTTCATACTTTTCCATGCCCTTTAAAAGCAATTCTTGAAATGCTTTTTTGGTTATGCAAGAAGTCTAATAAATTTATTCTGTTTTCTCACAAAATGAACTACTAAAAACTTTAAATTGCAACAAACTTGCAACACTAAAGAAGTATGATTTTTTCAACGCAAGATTTTACCATAACTAGTTATTTATTGTTTAACGCCTACGTATTTTAAGAAAGGATTTATAAAATGAAAAAATTGCTCTTAATTTTAGCAATAGGTGCAAGTGCGGCAATGGCAGATGTGTCCACAAATCAAGATGATTTGTTAAGTGTTGCAACGGCAGGAAAAACAACAGGTACTCAGTTTGAGATGAGTAAAGAGGATATGCAAAAGGCTGATGGTGGATATACAATCAGAGTATATGGCAATCCATATAATGTTTACTATCCAAGCTATTCCAGATATTGGTATGGGGGCTATTTTACCATTTCCATTAAGTAGATAAAAATGGGACTAAATATATCTCTTGCAGACATAGCGTTTACCGCTATGTCTGCAAATACCATAAATAGAACAGACAATGAACTTCGTAACGAGCAAATTGTTACAAAAGGAATGCAAGAAATAGCTTCCAATGTTAACTATATGACAACCGAGAAAAACAATTTGGTAGCGTTTAATGATCCCGTTAATGGAAAAATAGCGATAGTTTCTTTAAGCAGTGCCACAATGGATAAACTAAAAGCTCACTTTGGAGAAAATGATTTTTATCAAAGAGACGACGGTATAACAAGACTAGACAATAAAGCAGAAGCGTTTGTAGGCGGATGGTTCGGAGACATAGCTTATAAACGGGAATTTTTAAGTGCTGATCAAAATCAAGATGGAAAACTTAACAGTAGTGAATATTTAAATACTAAAAATGGCTTTAGTGGCGATGGAGTCGTAACACTTAATTATATAACGGGAGATGCTTCAATTGAGGGTAAAATAGATAAAAGCTATGAAAAAGTAGGGGATGTTACATCAAATATCGGTCATTATAATCAAAAAAATCAATCGGTTAATATAGATGAAGAGTTAAATACTACACTGAGAATTGATAAAGATTTTAATTCTAAAATCTCATTGAGTGAATCATTTAGAAGAGATATTAAAAGAGATAATTTAAGTGATACGGAAGTTGCGATAAAAGATGTCGAGGATGAGCATTCATTTATGATTGGAAAATTAAATTCTTTCCGTAATAATGTACATAAAAAAGTTATAAGACAGCAGGATGTGAGCGTTAATATTGATACAGATAAACAACAAGACGAACTTCTAAAAAAACAACAAGCCCTAGCAAAATTAATGCAAAATAACGGAGATGCTTCAAAACTTTCAGCAGAGGAAAGAAGTTTTTTATCGGGAGAGTTGTCACAATACAAAAAAAAAGACGGAACACATACAGTAAATATGGATATTTTAAAAAAGTTAGATAAACAACTGAAAGAAGAGAACGATATAAATATAAAACTGGATAAAGCTCTTACAAAAGCACTAGACGAGAACATAACCCAAAAAGCAGAGATAAATATGAAAGAGAAAGACGAACAAAGCAAAAAAACATCTGCAATAGGTACATTGATTCAAAACGGTGGAGATGTAGACAAACTTACACAAGAAGATAAAGCACTAATAAAATATGAGATAGAACATTCAAAGAGCAGTGACGGAAACATTGATATAGATAAACTAAAGCATATACAAAAGCACCAAAGAGCAAAAAAGAATTATACGGCTGTAGATATTCAAACACCTAATCTTTATGTGCAAAAGGGATGAAAAATTGCAACAAAGTTATAGCGCTAGAAAGCAAAGATTTTATTTAATTATTACGATATTTTAAAATTGGAGAGAAAATGCAAGTTTCATCAACTTCCAATAATTTATATATTCAACAGGGAAACGGTGAATATATGCATCAAGCCGTAAAGTTTGACGGTGCAGATAAAATTATAGAATTTACAGATAAAGAAAGCGGTAGAAAGGTTCAGTTTTACTCAGATAATTCTATGGAAGAATCACTCCAAAAAAAGTTTGGAGTTGCTTTTTCAGATGATAACAGTATAGTCAAAGCTACAGGTAGCTTTGAAAAATATCTACAAAATATGTGGGAATTTCAAATAGATAGCAACACAAAAGATACTAATAATGACGGTTATTTAGATGTTAAAGAAATGTCTTATTCAGAAAGAAATGTAGATATAGAATTTAATAAAATTACAAAAGATATTAAACTAGATGTCTCGTTTTTTAGAGAAATTTCTTCTTCTGAAGGAGAAGTATTAAAATCTGTGGAAAGTTATTTCAAAGATCATGGTTACTCAAATAATAGGATAACAGTTGATCAAGATTTTAATAATCTTTTGTGTGTAGATACAAATTTTGATGCGAATATAGAAGATATGGAAATATTGGCATGTATACTCCCTGAAGAATTAATGAATCAAAAAGGCTTAACTTTAGATGAAAAAAACATACTTTTCTCCATGCTGGACGAGTGGAGAAAAAAAAGAGAAAATGAGAATAGTACAGCTAGCAGTTATGCGAATAGTATAAATACGATAAAAACAAAAGACAATATTATAAATAAACTTTTAAGCAATGAAGCAGATATATCAAAACTAAGCGAAAAAGAAAAAAGTGTTTTTTTGCAAAATAGAAAAAGCGTTCAAAACAGTGAGACTATTTCCATGGAACAGCTGGTGCAAATAAAAGAAAAATTGCAAATATCGGCAAAGTACATCGACACACAAGCAGATAATGCACGAGTGTTTAGTTTGAAGATTTAACAATGGCGAACCAGTTTGTTATTATCGCTGATGAAAATATATAAATGAGTTTTACAGTAACAGGTATAGCATTTAGTGCTATGCCGACCAACAATTTACACACAACAAACGATAAAAATGTTACTGAAGAGATTTCAAAAGTAGAAGACAAGCCGTATAGTTATAAAACTAATGGCACTGAAGGAACATTAGTAGAGTTTAGAGACCCTGCAAACGGTAAAAATGTATCTATATCACTAAACAATAATGTGTTAGATAAATTAAAAAGCCATTTTTCAAGTGAAGATTTCAGTAAAAATGATAACGGCAATTTAAAACTAAACGGTAATGCAGAAAACTTTGTGAGCGGATGGTTTGGCGATATAGCTTATAAAAGAGAGTTTTTAAGTGCTGATAAAAATCAAGACGGAAAGCTTGATAGTGATGAGTATTTAAATACTAGAAATGATTTTTACATAGCAGGTGTATTTTATGATAAGACAAATATAGAAGAAAAAGTATCTTCAAACTATATTAAAGTATCCAACAAAAAATCTTTAAATTATATAAAAAATCCATCAGAACATGTAAAAAATATAGATGAAGAACTCAATAAAACTATAGAGTCAGATAAAAACTTAGACAGTAAAATGAGTTTAGATGAAGCATATAGTACAATAGGCGGTACTGATAGTGTTTTAATAACTCATGCAAAATATTTTGGATTATTGGATAAAAATTCACAAACAAACCAAAATCCTTTTAAAGCTTTATTACAAAGAATAGTAAATACATCTTCAGATAATAAAAGTGATGAAGAACTAAAAAAACTTCAAGCATTAATGAAACTGTTAATGGCAAACGGAGATGCTTCAAAGCTAAGTGCAGATGAAAGAGAACTTTTAGGTTCAGAACTTCAAAGATATACAAAAGATATAACAAAGGAGTTAAGCTCTTCACTCTCAACCATATTGGATGCAAAGATAACGACTGAGATAGACACTAAAATTCAAATATTACAGACAGAAGATAAAAAACTAAAAACACTAGAAAAACTAAAACAAAGCGGTGGAGACACCTCGCAACTTTCAAAAGATGAAAAAGAGCTTATTTCATCTGAACTAAAAAAAGTAACAAACAAAGACGGTTCTATAGATATAGATAAACTAGAAAAAGTAATAAATAGTAATAAGACTTCCATGATTTATAATGAAGTAGAATCAGCTAAAATGTTAGGTAGGTTCTATGAGGACAAAGGGTAAAAAAAGTACAAGTTACAAAACAACACAGAAAAACAAATATATAATTATCTTTCACAAAAACAACAAATAAACAACACAAAAAAGCTATGATTTTTCAACGCGATACTTAATCATAAATAGTTATTTATTGTTTAAGTCCTGCGTATTTTAAAAAAGAATTTATAAAATGAAGAAATTGCTTTTAATCTTAGCAATAAGTGCAAGTTTGGAGAGTTAAAATGCTGGTTACATCAAATGTAAATAATTACACAACTCAAATAAATAGTTTAACATATAAAAAGACAAGTGATAATGACTATTTTCACAAAGCAGTCAAACTCGAAGTTAATGGAGAAAAAGACAAAATAGAATTTAGAGATATAGAAAGCGGAAAACTTGTAGAAATATCTTTACATGAAGATATCCAAAAAAACTTTGAAAAAAACTTTTCTATAGAGTTTGAAGAAGACAAAACTACAAAAGCGACTGGAGAGCTTGAAAAATATCTTCAAACTATGTGGTCTAAATATCAAAATGACACAAATACTAAAGATATAAATAATGATGGTTATTTAGATATAGATGAACTTTCAACTTCAAAAAGAAACTTATGGATAGGCACTGATGATAACAACAAAGTAACATTAGCAAGTAGAGAAAAGTTATCTTTTGAAGATATGGCTAAAGCTCAAAATAAAAATGAATCTGAAATGATTAAAGATTATTTATCAAGTAATTTTGTGAAAGATGATAAAGTATCTGTTGATTTAGATTTTAATGGCTTTTTATTACATGATAAAAACTTAGATACAAACTTTTCAAATAAAGAAACTTTACTATCAATGGGTTTTTCAGAAGATGAAATTAATCCAAGTGCAATTCTATCATCAATAGGCTTTAGCGTACAAGAACAGTTAAAGAAATGGGCTGAGGAACAAAAAGAAAAAGGTTTACAAGAACTATATGGTACTAAGCCGACAAATATTTCCATGGAACAGTTGGTACAAATGAAAGAAAAATTGCAAATATCGGCAAAGTACATCGACACACAAGCAGATAATGCACGAGTATTTAGTTTGAAGATTTAAGAATAAAAGAGTGTTGCGAAATTACACCAAGAGTAAATATATAATTATTTTTCACAAAAGAAAGTATTGAAACTTCAAATTGCAACAAACTTGCAACACTAAAGAAGTATGATTTTTTCAACGCAAGATTTTACCATAAATGGTTGTTTATTGTTTAAGCCTGCGCATTTTAACAAGGATGTGTAAAATGAAAAGAATGTTTCTAGGATTGCTTTTAGCAGCAAGTGCAGCAATGGCAGATGTGTCAACAAATCAGGATGATTTGTTAAGTGTTGCAACAGCAGGAAAAACAACAGGTACTCAGTTTGAGATGAGTAAAGAAGCTATGCAAAAGGCTAATGGTGGATTAGTAGTACAAAACGGATTACAAGCTTTATACTACAATGGAATATACTCAAAGCCTTTTGTAGATGTAAAAACCAGTCAAAACAGTTATACAAGAGCATACAGGAACGGTAGTACATACTCTTGGAATAATTACAGTTACGGCGGATATACTTGGATGCGTTATTAGTAACTTATACATTAAGTACAAAAGATTGGGGTAGCATAAGCTATCTCAGTCATCATTAAAAATTATTTGGAGATATAAATGCAAGTTTCATCAAATATAAATAATCTAGTAAATAATGAAAGCAGGAATGTTAAATTCACTGATAAAGAAACCGGAAAAACTATTTCGGTAGATTTAGATGCAAATACTAAAAATAAGTTAGAAACATCTGTGCCTGATTTTGAACATTATTTACAAACTATGTATTCACATTATAAAAAAGAGGAATGGAGTATAGATAAAAATGAAGACGGTTTTTTAGATACAAGCGAATATATAAATTCTAAGGTGTTTACCGTAATAGACGAAAATAATAAATTATCTTTATCATCCTTAAAAGAGATATTTAAAGATGAAGAAGTAGCTATAAAAATTGCAGAATTTTATTTTGAAAATAATCAATACTTTAAAGATCTGGGTGCAAAAAATTCAAAAGTATCAATAAGTAAAGACTTCGCAGAATTTTTAAAAGTAGATACAAATATGGATTCACATTTATCAGACAATGAATTATTTGCTGATTTAGAAGAAAGTTTAGAAACTGAAAAATCTTTTAACTTAGCATTGAAAGAGTATTTACTAGAACTTGGTTCCCTCGACAAGATTTCTTTATCATTAGACAACTTATCATTTAAAGAGTTTTTACTAGAACAACTAAAAGCTTGGGCGGAGGAAAAAAAACAAAAAGTGATGAACGGCATCGGCGGCGGAGCATTCAATACCAGTATAGAACTTAAAGAACAAAATAAAACTATAGATAAACTACTTAAAAACAATGGAGCATTAGATTCCTTAACTGATGATGAGAAATCTATATTCTTATCAAAAAAAGACAGTAAAACCAAGGGAAACAATATAGATATAAAAGAGTTAGTAGAAGCAAAAGAGAAACTTAGTATTTCAAAGAAATATGTAGATACCCAAGCAGACAATGCAAAAATATTTAGTTTGAAAATATAAAAAAAGGAAAAATTTGAAAAAAACATTATGGTTGATGGGAGTATTGTTATCTCAACAGTTAATAGCTTCGTGCTGTTACGATAGATTCTATTTTTAAACATAACGACGGTCTTCGCAGTATGACAACACTGGATTTCGTAACATCGGGAAGCGGAAGAAGATTTAGCACTTATCCGACACTTATCGGTATAGATGACGGTAGTGTTTTAGTAGATAGTAAAAAAGTTGCTCTTAATCAAACTTTTTTAGTAACCACTCACCTACCCACTAAAAAGTAGGACTTTTACAAACAAGAGGCATAAAAGGTTTTCCATTCATAGCATCTAGGAGAGCTTGCATAATATTGATTCCATTCTTTTTAACGCTCAGAATGTAGGCATAAATATTCATAAAGA
>CANMJR010000055.1 GCA_947498025.1 Helicobacteraceae bacterium | reverse complement strand
AACATCAATCATCGCTTCAAATGTCTCTTTATTTACACCTATAAGTCGCTTGAAATTCTTTGGTTCTTTTTTAGTTAGTTGCTCATATTTACTCATGCTACTTTAACAGCAATTTTAGTGCCTATTTTTGGAGTTTTGCAAGAAGTCTACTTAAAAAATAGTGGTCGAAATAGAATTAGTTTCTACCTCTCGCAAATTATTTCAAATAAGAATTATCACCTCCATAATTTTACCATTTTCTATCTATCCAAGTACCTAGAGGCGTTATGATTTTTTGTAACAGCCAGCCGATGACAATAAATGATAGCAACCATGTAAACAGCGCCAACCATGCAGGCAGTGTGCGAAAAAAAACATCGTATCGCGCCATGAGCGGCCAATGCACCAGATAGATTTCGTAAGAGTAAACTCCAAATATGTAGAAAAATTTATTATCTAGTTTCTTCAGAGAAAAGGCGATAATTAGAGCGAACATCACTAATAAATTACTGCCTTGATTAATAAAAGTACGACTGCTGATATTGAGCGTTTCGACTAGCGTTGAAAGCCAAGGCCAATTGTCGGGCGTAGCATGTGAGACCATGTAAGCAGCAAAAAAGAGCATTGAGGCGATGATTGCATAGCGCAGGAGAGTTGATTCACTACGAAACAACACCAGTTTCTCCGCTAAGTTTTTTTGATTGCTCAAGAACCAGGCCAATAGCATGCCTAGAGAAAAAGCAAAGGTGTGCAGACTGTGTAGCCAGTTAGCTTGCAGATTAAAAGGATTAAGTATCGCGATAGAATTGGCGATAACGGCAAGAATAATTGCTGCTATCCAAGGTCGCCGTGCATTAAACAACAATGGAAAGAGCATATAAAACATTAACATCCAAGTGATATACCAAAAGGGAGAGTTAACATCTGTATCGGTATTGGCATGAGGGAACCAGCCAAGTGCCGATTGAGCCATATAGGGAAGTGAATAATTGATATGTTGTAAACCTGCATCCGCAATAAAAAGTAGAAGCAACACTATCCAAAAAGGAATAAATACCTTAATAAGGCGGCGTTTATAAAATTCTGCAGCAGGTAATGTTTTTTTCATCATCCCTATTGTCAGTCCAAAGCCAGACATAAAAAGAAATAAATCCACTCCTGTTCCGGCCGCAATTGAAAGCGGATAAAGAAACTGGCTGTCACTCACTAGCACATAAGCGATATGTGCAAAGACAACACTTAAAATGCCAAAGCCCTTTAGCTCCTGTGTTACTCTAATCGGAAACAGATTGCTATGCTCTGTCTTACGCAAGCTAAGAAAAAAAATCGCCAGCAAAACAAAAATTACAATGGCGGTGGACTGGGCAACATTTGTAATAGGGATGGTCATAAGCTACAGTCCTTTTGTCATAAAAATTTTGCGAATTATAGCTTTTTATGTCACAATCTTTATAAACCTAATAATAGACTTCTTGCAAAACTCATTTTGCAAACACCTTAAATCCACGGTCAAAATTCACCAATCCACATATCAAATTAAATCGTAGATTGAACTGTTTTCTACGGTTACGATATTTTTGTGTCAAGATTTGAAATGTTTTGAGTTTAGCATTGACATGCTCCACACAAATACGAGCTGAAGCTTTTTTTACATTTTCACTTTTTTGTTTGGCACTCAAAGGATGAAGCTTGGATGCTTTATGAGGTATTCGAATATTTTTAATACCTAAATATCCTAAATCAACATAAGCGCATGTGGTTGGTTTTATTGGCAGTTTGCTTTGCTTAAATAATTTGAAATCATGCACAGTGTCTTTTGCTGTGTGTGCACTTAGTATTCTTTCATTTTTATCAATGACGATTTGACCTTTTAGAGTGTGGTGTCTTTTCTTTCCTGAGTAGTATTCTCTTTGCTTTTTTTCACCCTCAAGGGGTGACCAGTGGTCGTTGTATTGGCGATTCTGTTGCGTCAATAACAACAAATTCCAAATCAATATCATCACCATACAATGCTCGTTTGCTTGGCAAAGAGAACTTACCAAATTTTATTAAAACATTCTCAACTTCTCTTACAACACGTGAAGCTGTCGCTTCACTCACATCATAATCAAAGCCAATATGTTCTAATGTGCGATACTCCCGATAATAGCTCAACATGAGAAGCACTTTGTCCTCTGGTATTAAACTTTTGCAACCACCAACTCCATGTTCTTTAGTTCGTTCTTCTTCGTAAGCTTTGAAAATATCAATCATCGTTTCAAATGTTTCTTTATTTACACCTATTAGGCGTTTGAAATTCTTTGGTTCTTTCTTTATTAATTGTTCATATTTACTCATTCTGTTTTAACAGAAATTTTAGTGCCTTGTTTTAGAGTTTTGCAAGAGTCTAATATATAAACTTAGAAAAATAGGTGACAAACTTTTGCAGTGCTAGATAACTATTTAACACCATTGGATATAATATAAAAATATTAGCAAAGATGAGGAATCATGAACTTAACACATCTTGATGAGAAAGATAGACCAAAAATGGTAGATGTTTCTGACAAAATTCAGACGACAAGAGTTGCTGTTGCGAGTGGAATAATTGAGATGAGCAGAGATGCTTATGACGCAATTGTAACAGAGAAGACCAAAAAGGGTCCAGTGCTTCAAACAGCAGTTATAGCGGCGATAATGGGTGCTAAAAAGACAAGTGAGCTTATTCCCATGTGTCATCCATTAAATCTTAGCGGAATTAATTGTGATGTTGAGGAACTTCCAGAACTCCCGGGGTTTAAACTGACTCTAACTGCAAAGCTAACAGGTCAAACCGGAGTTGAGATGGAAGCGCTTACAGGAACAAGCATAGGTCTTTTGACAATTTACGACATGGTAAAAGCGATAGACAAAAGCATGGTTATTAGAAATGTACAACTTGAAACTAAATCAGGAGGCAAAAGTGGAAATTATCAACGATAGTGTTCAAAAACTTGAATTAACTTATCCATGTACGTGGTCTTATAAGCTCATAGGTCATGAAAAAGAGACCATACAAAAGGCGATTCATGAGGTTATTTTGGGAAGGGAGCATAATTTAAACCATTCAAATGTCAGTAAAACAAATAAATATATCAGCATGAATCTTGATTTGCTTGTCCATAATGAAGATGACAGAAACTTTATTTATGAGGCTCTAAAAACCCACCAGAATATAAAAATGGTACTCTGACTTTAGTCGTCTCAGCGGCGTAAGCAAAGAGAATGGAGATTGTTCCATTCTCGGATTAATAAGTGAAGGTTTCCTTCATTTTATGAAATAAAATTAAGGAAATTGGTATGGATTTAGAAAAACTGCAGAGAGACTTAAAAAACTCATATAATAGAGAACTACAGACTGTGAATGAAAGAGTTGAGAATATCGTAAAACATTTAGTAACAGAGTGGAATGTTGATGCAAATGAGCTTAATCTGCATGAAATAAAAATATTGGCAACTGCAATTTTGGACATCGAAACCAAAACTCTTCAGGATGAAGTTGAAATACTTTTAGCCCAAAAAGAGCAGATAGAGCGGAATCTTGATCGAAAATCTGAAGCACTCCAAGAGTTGAAATATCGTGTTTTTAACGCTATGGAGATGCAAGTTAATCCTGATGATACTCAAATTTTATCAAAACTGCATCAGGTTAAGTTGCAATCTATTGATTTGTTTGACTTGCTTGGTGAAATGGTTGAATCTGCAATTATTACTGCTCTTGAAAAAGATACGGACGGTGATATAAAAGAAGCAACAGAGGAGATGATTAAGGAGTTGACTTTTGAAGCCATTAAAGAGGGTTCCCTTAATACAATTAGAATCAGAAAAATCCTCTCTACTATTTTACAATCGGCAATAGATGTAGCAGAGGCGACTCCTACAAGGGCAGATGAGATTTTGAATGCGACCCTTAAGGGCATGAGAAGTGGTCTTGTTCGCTCAATAGACAGATTTAAAAAACGTCTTGCATACATGCCAATTGAGGCAAAACATATTTTAATCGAGGATTACGATACGATAATTGAAGATTTAAACCAAACGGACATTCTCTTTTCTCAAGTCGTTCAAACGCAAGCTGCTCAGAGTTTATCCAGTACCGAAAAAATACTTTTAGAGATAAATCAGAATATGTCTTATGATCTTGAAGAGTTGGTTCATATTTCAAAAGAAGCTGCTGAAATAATGAGAGAGAGATTTTCATCTCTTGCTAAATCGGCTGTTAGAAAAGCTGATAATGCTCTAAAATCTCAGACAGCACAAGAGGCAAAAAGAATGGGTAAACAGGCTTGGGGAATAGCAAAAACGGCTCTTGAGAGTGCTATAAAATCTGCAAAATCCGCTACTGAACCAAAAGAGAAGTAGTAGCAGTCTTCAAACATGCTAATATTTACTATTAGCATGATGAAATAAATTTCACAAGCTATATAACATTGTTAACAGTAATGATTTTAAAATTCGCCTTTAGCGCCTAAATCCATCATTTTATACATAGTTGATCTTACATGGTTAGCTTTTTCTAGCATCTCAGGTGGTAATGTATGTCCGCCAAAAAGCATAAGTTCCATTGCCATTGTAACTAGCCATCTATCCCCTTTATCATCTTCTACGATAAGAATTCTACAAGGCATAAATGCACCATATGCAACCGAATAATCAATAAATGTTTTTGCTATACCAGGACTACAGTAGTGAAGAATTCTGATATATCTCTGTCTCTTACCTTCATAATCCTTCTCTTCAGCCATATGTGAATCTCCAACTTGAAGCATATTGGCATCAGTTGCTATACTTTTCATGGCTTCTACAACTTCTTCAGTAGAAACATCAGAATCAATTTTAACCTTTCTAATCATAGCTTCTGCAGAGTTACCTGTAGTAAGAACACCATCAGCCATTTTCATATAAGCACCAATTGCCTGAGGGTCTAATTTTGAAGCTTGCTTCATCCTTGTGCCTAAGTCAAACTTTATAAACGCAAAAAGCACACCCACAATAACTATACCACCAATAACAGCTAAAATGTTTTTTATTGGATTCATTTTTTTCCTTTTTTTCTTTAATTCTTTTTATTTATCAAACATGTCTGAATACAGGGTATTAGCCCAAGCATAAATAGAATTTGCATTAGCAACTCCATCTTTTTTCCAGTCCTCACTACTGCTTGTAGATGCAAAATCAAATGTTTCGTCTGTTTTGTTATAAGCATATTGAGTATAGATGTATATAGCTCTTTCAGGATTTATTGAAACGGCAGAAAAACAAGTGGTTGTCGGTGGGTACCATTTGATTTCTTCTGTTTTATTAATCTTTTGTGCTATTAACTTAGCTACATGATGACCTTCAGAGTTTGAAGTATTTCCTGACTTTGAAAAGCCCATAGGTCTAGAGTCTCCAGTAACATATATGTCTTTTTCACCCTTTACTTCATATGTTAAAGGATTTATATTTCCTTCTAGTTTATTTTGCCCATCTTTTGCAATACCAACTTTTTCTAAAATTTTAGCCCCTCTAACATGTGGATAAAATGCTGCTTCTTCGAAGTTAATATCTTCAAACTCAGTTTCAACTATTTTTTTGTCTAGGTCAATTTTCTTAATTGTAGTATTTGGACGATAGTCAACATAATCACTATAGAGTTCATCAAAAGCAGATTGAAAGCCTTTTTTCTTGATAGTTATAGCATTGTTTTCATCTAGTAATATAACTTTGGCTTTTATCCCTTTTTGTTTGAAATAATCTGCAATAACACAAGTTCTCTCATACGGTGCCGGAAGACATCTGTAGTTTCCGCTTGGAACAGTTAGTATAAAGTTTCCACCTTTAAAGTTTAGAACTTTATTTCTTAGGCTAATATGTTCAGACCCAGAAATAAAACCAGCTGGATACTCTTGTCTTAGTCTAGTCTCAAAAGCTATATCTGTTGTCCAACGAGAGTAGTCATAGTCAATACCAGGTGCAAAAACCAGATAGTCAAAACTAATATCACCATCACTTGTCTGTAAAAGGCGATTTTTTCTATCTAAACCAATAGCAGTTGCATGAAAGTAAGTATAGTTATTCTCTCTTGCTGCCTGTAGATAATCATGCGTTAAATATTCTAACTTTATCTTATCTACAAGCCATAAGTTACTCAGAGGGCAAGAAATGAATTCATGTCTTTGCTCAACTAAAATTACATCAGCATTAGGAGCAAATATTTTTGTATATTTTGCAATAGATAATCCAGACCATCCACCACCAACAACAACTACTCTTGGACCTTTTGCATCGGCAATTGGTGCATAATTAGTTAATTTAGCTTTAGGTAGTTGATTTGGTTTTTGCTTGTCCGCTTCGCTATATCCATTTACTGCTGTTGTTGCAACAAATAGACCTGAAAGTTGCAAAGCCCTTCTTCTTGATATAGCCATTGGAACATCCTCACTTTTTGTTACTCTGTTACTTCTTTAACTACTTTTATCATAAGTTCCTGAGCATCTTCGAGTACTTTTATAGATGGCTTGTCTTCAATTGCTAAAGAGCTTATCCAGTTATATACTGACGGATATGCCATATTTACAACTGAAGAACCCTTTTCTTTATACATGTAGAAAGTACAAGGAGCAAATGCACCAGCTTCAGGATGGTTTTTTGCTACTTCAAATATAACTGGAAGTTTACAAATAGAGTATGCATCAAAAAAATCATATTTATCATATCCAGCTTCTTTAAACTCATTTCCAAGTTTATTATATCCAGCTATAACAAATCCAACAGTTTCAAGTGAACCTTCTAGCTCAGTTTGAAGACCCTCTAGGTCATCTTGAATAGCATCGCCCTGAGCTTTCATCTCTGTTGTGAAAGTTGTTACCAATTCACCTTTAGCTTCTAATGGCTTATATGCTATTTTCTCAAAATGACCATTTGGGAGGGCTTTTGTAAGAGTATCTATAACAAGTTTGCTATACTCAATCATATATTTATTTTTAGCTGATATACCAGTGACTTTTGCCATACCGTCTATTGATAGAGATGAAATTGAGATATTATTTGAATCTTTGTTCATGTATATTGACATGCTTAAGGGTGCAAATAGTGCAGCTTTAGGAGATACTTTAACTAACTCTAAAACCAAATCTTTTTTATAAAGAGTAAAAAGATGATACATCTTATGATTTGTTTTTTGAAACTTTGATTCAAAAGCCTTATTCATATCATTGTTTCCAGAGATATTAAATCCTGCATATACAAAAGCTTTTTCTATTGTAGCTCCTGTAATACTCCCTTTAGAATTATCAGCCGTGTATATCTGAATATCCTGTGCTGCGGTCGCAGTAACTCCAGCACCAAGCAGGAACACCATAACTAAACCTTTTATAATTGACTTCATTTCTTTTCCTTTTTTTTGATATTTATGAAACTTTTGTTATTCATTTAAAAGACAAATAGAATCATCTTTTTTAATGGTTGCACCGCTAATTACCTTTGCAAAAATCCCTCTATCTTCCTTAAGTATTTGTGGTAATTTTGCATCTACTTTTGAAAGACTTTCGCAAAGAGTACAATTTTGACTAATCTCTAGTACAAGTTCACCTATCATAACTTTTGCACCCGGTTTTAAATAATATGGATTGTAATCTATTAGTATATTTTCACCCAACGAACTATACGGTACATCTATGCCATGTGTTTTTGCCAAATTATAGCTATCTTTTGAAGTTATCAGAACTGATCTTTGTATATTCTTATTGTAATATTTATCTTTAATAACGCCCTTATTATCAAGAGCAAGCTCTGTTGTGTTTATTCTACCATTATTTGTAGAATAAAAGAGTTCTAAAACTTTTCCAACTATTAACATATAAACCCTTATTTATTTAAAGTCTTCTATACCCATCTCTTCATAAGAGTGGCTACTTATATAGCTCAAAATTTTAAAATATTTATTTTCATCTTGATATCCTGGTTGAGAATATACAATTTTTTTATCTTTGTTCATAAATATAGTACTTGGGTAAAAATCATAACCTAAAAACTTTGCAAAGTCGCGTCTGCTTCCTTTAAAGTTATTAAAACTAACTTCCCCAACATCTGCAATATTAATATCAACAAAGATAAAGTCTTTTTTTATCTTGAGGTCTATTTTCTCACTTTCAAGTGTGAAATCAATCATTCTTTCACAATATCCGCAATTTGGCTTATGCAAAAAAATCAACACATGTTTATATGACTTTTTTGCTTCGCCAAAAATTGTATCTATTTTAATGTTATCAGCATAACTTATGCTAATAATAAAAACCAATAAAATAAAAAATTTAATCATTTAAAGATTATTACTCTTCTTTAGCATTTGATTTAACTTTAACGCTATCTTTAGGATCTGCATCTTCATCATACATTTCTAGCTCTTCATAAGCTCTAAATACATTTTGTGGACTAAGAAGATAATACAAATCTTTGTCTCTAAACTCTTCAAGAGTAACAGTTTTTGTAATATCATCTGCTGCCACGCCATCTTCAATAGCTTGCAATACTCTCGTCTTAGTTAAATCAAAATACTGAATAGATTCATCAGCAGCTGTTTTATCAGTAACAAAACCATGCCCTGGAACTAAATGATTCCAATCTCTAGATTTTATAGCTTTAAGTGCTTCAATTTGTCCAATAACTATACCATCTCTATTTGAAGTAACCCTTCCGTTCATAACTACATCAGCGACTAAAACAACTTTATCATCTGGCAAATACAGGAACCAATCTTCCTCAGAGTGCGCATACCCAACACGGACATATTCCATATTTACACCAGAGACAGTAAAATTTGTTGTATCTTCGAATGACTCATCAACCTTTACTAATTCTGTTTTTCTGAGAGCATCTTGATATAAAGTTTTAACCATTCTTGTTTGCATACCTGCATATTTTGTCCCATTAACTTCTGATGGGCCATAGTAATTTACATTTATAGATTTTGGACCTACAATTTTAGCACCATGAACTTCCTTATAGTAGTTATTTCCTAACCAGTGATCATCATGCTCATGGCTCACTATAACCGTCTTAACAGGAAGATTTGCAATTTTACTCATAGCTGCATAAGCTTGCTCGGCAAATTTATATGAAGGACCACTATCCCATGCTATCCAACTGTCATCACCTTTAATATAACAACTGTTTGACATATCTCCAGCGTTTTCTTTTGTAGGCATTTCTAATGCACCAAAAAAACACCAAACCCTATCAGTCACTTTTACCGGCTTTAAGTTATAATTCCAATCTGGAGCCGCGCTTTCGCGTGGTTCCACCCATTCATTGATTATAAAATTATCATCAGCATCAAGCTTATGTGGGTCCGTAATTGTAACACTTTTATTAAATATAAACGGCATCGACAAAACAAATGCCAATATGGAGAATAAAAGAATTAATTTGATTTTCATAAGAATCCTTATTTAACTACTTCAGTCTCTGTCTCTGTTTTTCCACTGTTGTCTGTTGTTGTAACTTCTAGTTTATCGCCTGCTTTACCTTTAAACGAAAACTTAAAAAGAGGATTCTCAGCCATAAATCCACTTGTTGTTACTTCAAATACTACATTTCCGTTGTTTTTTGCAACTATTTGAGTTATAAACTCCGATGCTATTTTCTTTTTCTCTGCTTCTTCTTTGTCTGCCATTAAGCTTGTAAACATTGCTTTAACGCCTACAACGCCATCTTTTTCTTTTGCTTTAATTTTCATATTTCCCATTTTATTTACCTTTTTATTTTATTTTATTTTTTTGTATTGTGTTGTAACTACTGGAGATAAATCAACCACCACATCCGCCGATAGAAACATCTATCTCTTTAGCTGTTGTATACAATACGCCATCTCTTCCTTTAGCTACAATTGTAACTACTCCTGTTTTTCTCATTTTGATTCTAAACTCATAATCAATGATTGCATCCTTTGAGATTGTAAACACAGCAGTTGTACTTCTTGGGTTTGCATCTTGAAAGATTGCAATAGACTCAAGGTCTAAATCACTTTGAATTGTAAGTGGAATTGATCCACCGTTTTCAGCAAGTTTTGGTGCTGTAAACTTGATTTTATCAGTTTCTTTCAATCCAGCCGCACCGAACATCTCTTTGATTGCTTCAGGAACATGCTCTGCAGCGAATGCCTTTGGTGTAGTAGCTCTAAAGTCTACCGCTTTTAACTCTGTTACTGGAGCAATAAGTGCAGCTGCTGCTACAATACTTACGCCTAAAAATTTTCTTCTATCCATTTTGTTTTCCTTTTTGTTTATTGTTTTTTCTTACTTGAGTTAATCATAAATTCAACTATCATCTGAACTTCACTGTTTGTAAAGTTTTCAAAGCCACCCTTAGGAGGCATTCCGCCCATACCGTCGATTGCATTGTGCACAACCTTCTCGAAACCTTTTTGTGTAACTTTGTTCCATGCTTCTATATCTCCAACAACTGGAGCACCCATCTTATCACTGCCATGGCAAAGCTTACATGCATCATTATACATTTTTTCAGCTTTTGATTCAAGCTTGCTTTCTATTTCAGGTGGTAAATCCCTAACTGTTGTGTAAGGAGGTACAACATCTGTAATTTCATTGTCTATTTTCATTACAGTTGGTTCATTTCCTTTAGTGCTTAGATCTTTACAATCTTTCATACAGCGAGTGCCTGAGCCAATATTTTTAGCACGATCAGAGAAGAATTTTCTTACATTCTCAACTCCATTTGGACCATCAATATTTGGATAAAAACCATTCTCATTAGGCATTTTTATCTTCATTAATTTTTCTTTATTTAATACATACTCATCATCCATTTCTACACCATCAATAACAATAGCGTCTTGCGCCAGCAAATATGCAGTAATTGCATATATCTCATTGTTTGATAAACTTTTTGGATGTGCATACGGCATAGCATCTCTAATATACCAAATAAGTGTAGAAGCTTTTGGCCAGTATGTACCAATAGTTCTTTTTGGAGCTTCCATCCCCGGTTCTATTCTTTGATTAGTAAGAGTTTTAATCACTCCATTTGGTAGTTTTTCTTGATTTCCACCTGTTAATGTCGGATAACCTTTGCCGCCAGCACCAAACTCACCATGACAAGAAGAACACTGTTTCTCGTAAAGCTCATCACCCTCTGAAACTGAACCTTCACCATCAGGCAAACCAGTACCGTCTGGCATTATATCTACGTCCCAAGCTTTCAACTCATTGGCAGTTGGAAGTCGACCAAAGTTCACACCTTTGGTACTTTGTTCATTGTAACGATAAGCAGTGTAAATACCATTTTTTCTTGGATATGTTACCCCACCGTCAACAGCTCCCATCTTGGATACATATTTTCCAGGAAGAGTGCTTGTATCACTTCCTCCATAAAGAAGAGTTGAGCTTAATACCAAAGCAACACTTGTTGTTATTAACTTATATAGATCTAACTTGAACATTATTCACCTCCCCTTTTAAAGTAACTTCCCAAGTACAAATTGAGTTTCTGTGATAAACGCCCTCAACACCCATAATGGCTTTTTCTTGATTTACTGTTGGCTGTACATTTTTACTATCATCAACGGCTCTACTTTGAAGCAATAGAGGCTCTTTAACATATTTATGCATATATGAGAATCTAGTCCAAGATTTTGGAAGAACTAAGCCTTTTAGCTTTGCTTCAACCCAATTTTTCCCTCCATCTAAACTAATATCAACATTTGTAATCGTTCCATGACCACTCCATGCTAAACCTTCAATTTCAACCAATTCGCCTCCTACGAGGTCACTCCATGGTTTTTCGGGACAAGGTGATGTAATGACAGAGTTTACTTCAAGTGCATAAAAGTGTTGTATCGCTTTTCCACTTGGCATTAATGCAGTATATTTAGAAGTTTCTTCTTTCGCATACCATGGCTTATCACTGAATTCCAATCTTTTTAGCCATTTAACACAAAGGTTAGCTTCCCAGCCTGGAAGTAATAAACGAACTGGATAACCCTGCTCCGGACGAAGAGCTTCACCATTTTGAGCCCAAACTATCATAGCATCATCTAAAGCTTTCTCAACAGGAACACTTCTTCCCATTTCAGAGCCATCACTGCCCTCTGCCAGCATCCACTTAGCTGTAGGCTTAAGACCAAGCTCATCAAGAATAGTTTTTAGACGAACTCCTGACCACTCTGATGCACTCATCATCCCTTTTAAAAATTGTAAAGAGTTGAATTGTGGACCTTTCCACTCGCCAGCTCCATTTGAAGGACATTCTAAAAAGTGAATTCTACTTTCACTTGGATATCTCTTTAGTTGCTCCAAAGTAAGAACTATTGGCTTTTCTACAAGCCCATGAATCATTAGCCTATACTTGTTTGGATCAATTTGAGCTATACCATTATGTGTTCGAGTAAAATGTAAACCATTAGGAGTAATTATTCCTTCGAGCTCATGAAGTGGAGTCATAGATACCGCAGCGTGCATGTCTCCAGCAGATGACATAAGACTTGATGTTCTTCTTACTACATTGTGCTCATATTTTGATGGCAATCCATAGGGATTCTCATTTAGTTCATTCCCTAAAGTAGTTCCCCACTGTGTATGGTGTACGATATTTTCATCATCTGCAAATAATGAGCTTGGCGACAAAATAGCCGCGGCCGCTACAGCACTCACAGATGCAGTTTTCTTAAAAAAATCTCTTCTGCTAAGAGAGTTTAACTCTTCAGTTTTGAATGCTTTATCCACATCTTCTCCTTTGTAATTTACTTATTTCTTGTAATATTTTAACTTTGGATAAATTTTATCACAAAGTTGGCACGATTTGAATTATACACTTTTTACTATAAATTTTATACGCTGTTTTAAATAATAAGGTAATAAACAAATATATTGATAGATTCGCGACAAATGTGTTACTTATTGGTACATGCTTTTTAAAACATAAATTAAATTTATAGTATTTTTTAACAACTTAAATGATGAAATAATAAAAACGTATTTAATGAAATTTTAAACATGAAAATAATTATTTTATACAGCTAACCAGGTGCTCAAGTATATTAAACTTTAAACTTTTACTAAAAAACAGAATTCATTACTACTTTTCATAATCAACTGCCGTATCTGCTCATCATTAGTTAGCAGCAAAGTTAGTGCTTATCTTTATACTCTTTGCAAAAAGTTTAATAGACTTCTTGCAAAACTCCAAAAATAGGCACTAAAATTGCTGTTAAAGTAGCATGAGTAAATATGAGCAACTAACTAAAAAAGAACCAAAGAATTTCAAGCGACTTATAGGTGTAAATAAAGAGACATTTGAAGCGATGATTGA
>CANMJR010000054.1 GCA_947498025.1 Helicobacteraceae bacterium | reverse complement strand
ATGATGAAAAAAATATTTTTTTAAGATATAGTTTTTTGGTTCAAAATAGAGATTACTGGGAACAAAAGTTTTCTTCCAAAATCGATTTATCCATTTGGTTTAAAACTGTAGCTTCAGGTAAAAATCATAATTTTGAAGAGATTAATTATAAAGTTGGCTCAAATAAAGTATCTGAATATGCATGTGCGCATATTTTTAACTTGCCAACGCACAACAACATAAAGCCAGAAAAATTAAAAAAGCTATTGCATGCATTGAAAGATTCCGGAGATATTATCACAAGGGAGAGAATTTTATGAAAGTACTCCTAGCAGTTGAATTTGGAACAAAATTGAGCCAAAACCTAAATTTGAAAATAAACAATGGAGTCGCTAGATGAGATTGGAATATTTTGAAATAGAAAAAATAAAAAGTAGTGCTCTCAAAATATTTGGAAAAGATGTACATGTTTATCTTTTTGGGAGTCGCGTGGATGATTCTAGTAAAGGCGGTGATATAGATTTGTATGTTCAAGCACAAACAAATGACAACAATATAGAAAGTAAAATAAACTTCCTAATTGACTTAAAGTCAGCCATAGGAGACCAAAAAATTGATGTTATCATGGCAAAAGATTTATCAAGATTAATCGAGCAAGAAGCACTACAAACAGGGGTGAAATTACTATGAAAGATATTAGGCAGACATTTAAAGAGAAGATTTTTGAATGTGATAAACATGCGCAAAAGATTGAAATTGCAAAAAAACATATCTCAGCATTCATCCCTTTAACTGTGAATAGTTATCAAGCATTAAGCGAAATTGATACAAGTTTTATTGATCAACTTATTTATCGTTTTTCAAAATTACAAGATACCTTAGGCGAAAAAATATTCCCATCGATTTTAACACTCGCGCATGAAGATGTGAAGAAAAAGACATGTATTGATATTCTAAATAGACTTGAAGAGTTGGAAGTCGTGAATAAAAATGAATGGCTGAAGCTCCGTGAAATGCGAAATGAAATTGCCCATGAATACTCTTTTAATACGGAAGAAGTTGTAGATAGCATTGCTATTATCTATAAAATCAGTGAGCAACTATTGGATATTTATCATAAAACAGTTACATTTTGCGATGAAAGATTAGGAATAAAATTAGAGGTTATAAAATGAAAGTGTTATTGCTTGCAGGTGGATTTGGTACGAGACTGAGTGAAGAGACGGATGTAAGACCAAAACCGATGGTGGACATTGGCGGGAAACCTATCCTCTGGCATATCATGAAGCTCTATAGTAAGTATGGATTTAATGAGTTTGTAGTTTTGCTTGGATACAAAGGGTACTATATAAAAGAGTACTTTGTGAACTATTTTTTGCACCAGAGTAATGTAACCATCGACATGTCGAATGGCAAAATGGAGGTGCACAACAACTCTAGCGAGCCTTGGAAAGTGACTCTGCTTGATACGGGAATAGAGAGCATGACCGGTGCAAGAATAAAAAAGGCGCAAGCTTTTGTGGGGAATGAGCCCTTCATGTTGACTTATGGTGATGGTGTAGCAGACATAAATATTGATGAATTAGTTAAGTTTCATAAATCGCATGGAAAAGCTTTAACCATAACTTCAGCGCAACCGGATGGAAGATTCGGTGCTTTGCATGTCGGAGAAAATAATCAAGTTATCGAATTTCAGGAAAAACCAAAAGGTGACGGAAGCTGGATAAACGCCGGTTTTTTTGTATGTGAGCCTAAAGTATTTGATTATATAGCCGAGGGTGAAGGAACTGTGTTTGAACAATCTCCGCTCAAAAATCTGGCGCATGATGGAGAGATTTTCACCTATAAGCATGACGGCTTCTGGATGCCTATGGATACATTAAGAGATAAAATAAAACTCAATGAATTGTGGGAAAATAAAAACGCTCCATGGAAGGTTTGGTAATGTTTGGCACTATTTACAAAAATAAAAAAGTACTCGTTACCGGGCATACCGGATTTAAAGGCACTTGGCTTACAACTTGGCTTTTAAAACTGGGTGCTGAGGTAATCGGTATTTCAAAAGATATTCCGACAACTCCCTCCATGTTTGAAGAACTTCACCTTGAAGATAAGATTAAACACTTCACGGAAGATGTAAGAGATTTACAAAAGATGGTCGAGATTATATCAAAGGAGCAGCCGGAGTTTCTTTTTCATCTCGCCGCCCAGCCGATAGTCTCAACATCCTACAGTGACCCGATTGAGACAATCTCTTCAAATGTTATGGGAACGGCAAATATCTTAGAAGCACTTAAAATTTCCAATCATAAATGTACGGCAATTATCATTACAAGTGACAAAGCTTACGACAATGTAGAGCAGGTTTGGGGCTATAAAGAAGATGACAAAATGGGTGGAAAAGATATTTATAGCGGAAGTAAAGGGGCTGCAGAACTGATTATAAAATCTTACTATCACTCCTTCTTTAAGAACGAATCTTCAAATGTAAAACTGGCGATTGGACGAGCAGGAAATGTGATAGGCGGCGGAGATTGGGCACAGGATAGAATAGTCGTGGATTGCATGCGGGCATGGAGCGAAGGAAATGTTGTGGAGATACGAGCACCAAAAGCAACGCGTCCATGGCAACATGTGCTAGAGCCTCTGAGCGGATACCTTAATTTGGGTGCGGCACTTTTTAGAGATAACTCTTTGCATGGAGAGGCGTTTAACTTTGGACCCCGTGCAGAACAAAACCATACGGTAGAAGAGTTACTTATAGATTTGAGCAAATATTGGAATTTTAAAGATGTAAGCGATGCGTATAAAGTTACAGGAGATATCCCTTTTCATGAAGCAGGACTCTTAAAACTTAATTGTGACAAAGCCCTTTTTTTTATGAAGTGGCAAGCAAACCTAGAGTACAAAGATACTATCAGATTTACCGGTGAGTGGTATTATGATTTTTACAAAAAACAGAGCGATATGCTAGGTAAAACACTAGAACAAATAGAAGTATATGAAACGATGGCTCAAAGCAGAGGTCTAAAATGGACGGAGTAACTTTAACACCGCTCAAACAGATACACCATCCAAAAGGCGATATTTTTCATGCCATGAAAAAAAGCGATGTCGGTTTTGATGGATTTGGAGAAGCCTATTTTTCAACTATTAATAAAGACGATATTAAGGGCTGGAAGAAACATGTGAACATGACTTTAAATCTCGTAGTACCGGTCGGTGAGATAGAGTTTGTGGTTTACGACGAGAATAAAAAAGAGTTCTTCGCAGTAAAACTTTCACAAAACAATTATCAAAGGTTAACCGTAAGAGCCGGAGTGTGGATGGCATTTAGAGGTTGTGATACATACAATATGCTACTCAATTTAGCGAGCATAGAACACGATTCGCAAGAAGCTGTCAATATTGATTTAAGTGAGATACAGTATGAGTGGTAAAATAAGACTTTCAAAATCTTCTATTTCACAAGCTGAAAAGGAGGCTGTATTTAAGGTACTTGACAAAGAGTATCTAGGTATGGGTGAAGAGGTAAAACTATTTGAGCAAAAAATAAAAGAGTATCTTCAAACTTCTATGAATGTTGTTTGTGTTAGTACCGGTACATCGGCACTTCATTTAGCACTGAGTGCTTTAGGACTTCAAGCCGGTGATGAAGTTTTGGTGCCATCACTTACTTATGTAGCCTCCTATCAGGCTATTTCTGCAACTGGTGCGAAGCCAATATCATGTGAAATCAATCCAAAGACTTTATTTATAGATGCACAAGACGCTAGAGCCAAAATAACACAAAATACAAAAGCGATTATGCCCGTACATTATGCGAGTTGCTCAAAAGGAATGGAAGAAGTTTATAAGTTAGCGCAAGAGTTTAACTTAAGAGTTGTTGAAGATGCTGCACAAGCTTTTGGAAGTAAAAGAGATGGTAAGCTTGTAGGGGTTGAGGGAGATATTATTTGCTTTAGTTTTGATGGAATTAAAAATATTACCTCAGGTGAAGGTGGAGCAATACTTTCAAACAATCAAGAGTTCACGCTAAAAGTTCAAGATGGAAGACTTCTCGGAGTGGAAAAAGATACAGAAAAAAGATATTCCAGTCAAAGAAGTTGGGATTTTGATGTAAAAGAACAAGGCTTCCGATATCACATGAGCAATATTATGGCGGCTATCGGCATAGTGCAAATGGATAGAATTGAAGAATTTAAAACCAAAAGACAAAAAATAGCAAAAATATACTGTGAAGCTTTGAGCGATGTAGCACAAGTAAAATTATTGGATTTTAATTTTAATGACGTATTTCCTCATATTTTTGTGATAAAAGTTCAAAAAAGAGATGAGTTAAGAACATATTTGATAGATAACAATATAGAATGTGGTATTCACTATAAGCCAAATCATCTGCATACAAAATATAAATCAGAATGCGGTTTACCGAGAACTGAGCAAATATATGAAGAAATTTTAACCCTGCCTTGTCATTTTGATTTGACAGAAGAAGAACAAAATACAGTCATAGATAAAATAAGAGAATTTTATGAAAATAAAGAGCCCTTAGTCTCCATCCTCATGAACGGCTACAATGCCCAAAAATATCTTAAAGAGGCTATTGAGAGCGTGTATGCCCAGACCTATAAAGATTGGGAAATAATTTTTATAGATAACTGCTCTACCGATAGTACAAAAAATATAGTAAAAAGCTATGATAAAAAAATAAAATACTATAAGACTGATAAAAATATACCATTAGGTGCCGCAAGAAACTTTGGATTGCAATATTGTAACGGTACATATATAGCATTTTTAGATACGGATGATATTTGGTTAGAACATAAACTTGAACTGCAGGTTCAAATCATGGATGAAAACCCCGACATGCAGATGTGTTACGGTGGGGTAATTTACATAGACGAGAGTGGCACAAAAAGAGGTGAAACGGTACCTCAGGCAAAAAGCGGCAATGTGTTTGCTCAGCAACTCAGAAGATATGAGATAAATATGCAATCGGTACTTTTGCGAAATAATGCAACAATAAAATTCAATGAAGAGCTAAGACACTCCCCTGATTTTGACCTTTTTATGCATATTGCATCTGTTTCAAAAGTGCATGTCATAGCTGATTTCATTGTAAAATATAGAAAATTGATCAACTCCTTAACATCAAAAAATATCGATGTCTGGGGGTCTGAGATGCAATATACTTTGGATAAAATTTTTGAAAACGCTAAGGATTTAAAAGAAAAATATCCAAAAGAGTATCAAACAGCGTATGCAAAAGTGGCTTATAATAAAGCATGTTACTTTATAAGTGCTGGAAATAAAAAAGAGGCAACCAAAGAGTTATCAAGATTTAAATATGTAAACCTGCACTATTTTATACTCTTTTTGACCTCTTTTATTTCCGTAAAATTATGGCACTTTTTACATAAGTATAAATAGAGGAGGAGAATTTAATGCCACAAACAATCATCATCGGTAAAAGCAGTAACCTCTCAAATGTATTGACTGCGGCATTAAAGGGTGCTGTTGCAGTATCTTCGCGAGAACTCATGGAAGATGTAAACATTTTAGAAAAATATAAAAATATAAAAATCAATCTTATTTTCAACAACTTCCAACCGGCTACGGAGTTGAACACTCTTGAGAGCGCACAAAAATATGTAACAAATTCTATCTTAGTGACCGCAAAAGTACTGGACTATTTTAAAGATACACAAATAAACAAAATAATTTATACCAGTAGCAGCTCTGTTTACGGGAACAATATTTTATGTCATGAAAAAGATGAGTTAAAACCTATGAATCTACATGCCTCACTCAAAGTTGCAAATGAAAAACTTATAGAAAAATATTGCAGTGACAATAACATCGACTATACGATTGCCAGAATATTTAACATGTACGGCGGCGACGATAACTTTTCAATCATCAGTAAAATCATTAAAGCGTATAAAACAAATCAGCAACTCACTATTGTCAATAATGGCAATGCAATAAGAGATTTTATTCATATTGATGATGTGGTTGAGGTATATGTAGAGTTTTTAAAGTGTAAAAACAGTCCCATTGTAAACATAGGAACAGGGAACGGCATATCGATTAAAACTATTCTTGATTATCTGAAAAATAATAAAATTGATATTTCGGTAGATAATATAACAAAAAATGAATTGAAAATTTCTACAGCCGATAATCAGTTGCTGATAAGCTTAACAGGCAAAAAAACATTTAGAGAAGTGCAACAGTTTTTGAAAGAAGAATTGCAGACATGCAGAAGTTAGTTATTGTAGTAACTGTTCCGGTTGTGTTAGAAACATGGCTCAAAGGACAGGCGGAATTTTTATCGAACTATTACGAAGTAGAAATAATTACATCCAATTCTGTGAATATAAAGAATATCGAAAAATTTGAAAATGTTTCCATTCGAGTTGTTGATTTTAATAGGAAAATAAATTTTTTTAAAGATTTAAAAGTCCTGCTACAGCTGTTTTTTTATTTTATAACAAAACGACCATCCATTGTATATACACTAACGCCCAAAGCCGGATTGCTTGGGATGATTGCTTCTTATCTGGCGATGGTGCCAAATAGAATTCACTGCGTGGTGGGATTACCGCACCTAGAAGCGCAAGGCAGAAGAAAAAAGATTTTAATTTTCACGGAAAAACTCACATATTTATTTGCAACAAACCTTTTTTGCAATAGCTTTAATCTGATTGGCGAAATAAAAAAATTAACTGCTAAAAATGTGAATGTGATAGCGCAAGGTTCCGTAAACGGTGTTGACACAGACTATTTTCATGATACTTTCAATGAAGACGAAAAGCTGCAAATAAGAGTTGAAAATAAGATTTTAGAGAATGATTTTGTCTTAACTTTTGTCGGAAGAATTGTTAAAGACAAAGGGGTAGATGAACTTCTGAATGTTTTTCTTCAATTGAAAAAAAAATATGCAAATCTGAAATTATTGCTTATCGGCGATTATGAAAATGAATCGGACCCTATCTCAGACGAGGGTAAAAAAATCATGGAGTCGGATAAAGATGTAATCTATATCAAATTTCAAGAAGATATCAGAAGATTTTTAGCTATCTCGGATTTGTTTGTTTTACCTTCTTATAGAGAAGGCTTGCCAAATGTTTTAATCGAAGCCGGAAGTTACGGCATACCGCTTGTAGCTACAAACATTAACGGTTGCAATGAGGTAATCCAACATGGAGAGAACGGAGCACTTGTAAATAAGAAGGACGAAGCAAGTCTCTACAATGAAATTGAAAAGTTTATTACAGACAAAGAGTATTACGGCTCTATCAAAAACAGTGTAAGAAAAAGTATTGTGGATAGATATTCCCAAAAATATTTTTACGATGCTTTGCATAAAGAATTTTCAAACATACAAATGAGTAATAGATGAATAAAATTTTGCTCACCGGCTCAAACGGTTTTATCGGGAGTCATTTTTTTGATAATTACAGCACTGTGTATGACATACATAAATTTTCATTTTTAAAAGATGATATAACTAAATTAGATTTAGAGACTATTGATACGGTTGTTCACCTCTCAGCGTTGGTACACAGAATGGGCGGGGCAAGTGCTGAGGAGTATGAAAAAATAAATGTGGTGCAAACCTTGGAACTAGCAAAAAAAGCAAAAGCTTCCGGTGTGAAGCTGTTTGTGTTTATGAGTACGATTAAAGTTTACGGGGAAGAGACGGAGGCGGTTTATGATGAAACAAGCGAGTGTTATCCTGAAGATGCGTATGGAAAAAGTAAACTAAAAGCAGAGCGTGAACTGCAAAAACTCGAGAGTGAAAATTTTAAAATCAGCATAGTACGAACACCGATTGTTTACGGGCGCGGAGTAAAAGCAAATATAAATAATCTTCTGAATTTAGTTAAAAAAATTTCAATTTTACCATTCGCAGATATCAAAAACAGAAGAAGCATGGTGTATGTAGGAAATCTTTCTCATCTGCTGCATGAAGTGATTATTCAGAGAAAAAGCGGAATATTTTTGGCAAGCGATGATACGCCGCTCAGTACTACCCAACTTATAGAACTTATAGCAGACGGACTCGGCAAAAAAGTTTATCTTCTAAAAATACCGTTTTTTGAAACGCTTTTAAAACTGCTCAAACCATCCTTTTATAAAAGACTTTATTGCAGCTTAGAAGTGAATAACAGCGCTACAAAAGAAAAACTCAATCTGAAGAACTCATATACGGCGGAAGAGGGAATTATACTTATGACACAAGGAAAGAAGTAGTTGATTTATTTACTTTTATTTTTTATCTCTTTTATAATGACCTATCTTATAAAAAATTACGCTCTCAAAAACTCCTTGCTAGCCGAGGTGAACGAGAGAAGTTCCCACACCTCCCCAACCCCGCATGGAGGCGGAATTGCCATTGCCTTTACATGGTTTATCGGTCTTCTTTATCTCTATTTTTATGAGCAAATCGAACCAAAACTCTTTTATGCTCTGATGGCTGGGGCAGTTATTTCTGCTGCTAGTTATGCGGATGATTTGTATGAACTTAGTGCAAAATTGAGGCTTCTAGTGCAGAGCTGTGTTGCTCTTTTGGGGCTTTTTGCTCTTGGCGGATTAGAATCTATTGATTTTGGAATCTTTGTTGTAAAAAATCAAATCATCACAAATCTGTTTGCTTTTTTTCTTATTGTTTGGTTTATAAATCTTTACAACTTTTTAGATGGAATTGATGGTTATGCGGGCAGTGAAGCTCTCTTCTTGGCACTTGCGGGAGTAATGCTTTTCGGCGGAACCCATTTTATAGTTTTAGCTGTATCAGTTCTTGGCTTTTTGGTGTGGAACTGGCATAAGGCTAAAATATTTATGGGTGATGTAGGAAGCACGCTGTTGGGATACACAGTTGCTGTTTTTACACTTTATTATGCAAATCAAGAGAGTTCAAACATGTGGGTCTGGATAGTTCTTTTTGGACTCTTCTGGTTTGATGCTACCTTGACACTTTTTCGAAGATACAAAAACGGCGAAAAACTGAGTCAAGCACATAAAAAACATGCCTACCAAAGACTCATCCAAAGTGGCTGGAGCCATGACAAGGTTGTAAAATACTCTATAGTTGTAAATCTGTTTTTTTTAATTTTGATATTATTGATAGATAGCAGATTTACTGTTTTTTTTATGAGTATTGTTATGTTATATAGTATTGTGAAATTCATTGATGGTAAAAAAAGATTTGTATAGTGTGAAAAGAATGAAAGTGGTGCTCACAACAGGACTCGAACCTGTGACTTTTACCTTGTCGAGGTAACACTCTACCAACTGAGTTATGCGAGCAAGACTGAAATTTTAGCAAAAAAAACTTAAACTAATTTTTCTCTCCAAAAGGCTCAATAAGAGAGCTGTTTTTATATATAATTTAGGTGTAGTAAGTGTATAATTCCGTAAATTATAGATGATTTTACATATAAAAAATGCCAGAAGGTTTATTATGAATTTAACTGAGTTACAAGAGTTAGGATTAAAAAATGTTGGTAAGGTTTTTCATAACCTAAGTTATGAAGAGCTTATTAAACATGAACTTGACAATGATGAGTGTGTCCTTACGACAAAGGGCGCAACAGCAGTTGACACTGGTATTTTTACAGGTCGTAGTCCAAAGGATAAATATTTTGTGGACTCTGAGCCATCAAATAAGTACATAGCATGGGGTGATGTAAATAAAAAAGTATCAGCAGAAGTTTTTGCAGAACTTTTAGTTGTAGCAAAAGAACAATTATCAGAAAAAGATATATATGTAACGGATGTCTTTTGTGGTTCAACTCCGGCTTCAAAAAGATCAGTTCGTTTTATATCTGAAATAGCATGGCAGTCTCATTTTGTAAAAAATATGTTTATTCGTCCTACCACCGGTGAGTTAGAAACATTTAAACCACAATTTACAGTTTTAAACGCATGTAAAGCAGTTAATGATAAATGGAAAGGACATGGACTTAATTCTGAAGTTTTTGTGCTTTTTGATGTTGAAAATAATCTCTGTATTATAGGCGGTACTTGGTACGGCGGTGAGATGAAAAAAGGAATTTTTTCTATGATGAACTACTGGTTGCCGCTTGAGGGAAAACTTGCAATGCATTGTTCTGCTAATGTTGGAAAACGGGGAGATACTGCGCTTTTCTTTGGACTAAGCGGAACAGGTAAAACTACTCTCTCTACAGACCCACACAGAAAACTGATAGGCGATGATGAGCATGGCTGGGATGAGCATGGTGTCTTCAATTTTGAGGGTGGGTGCTATGCAAAAGTGATTAACCTTGATGCTAACAGTGAGCCGGAAATTTACGGTGCTATCAGAAAAGGTGCATTGCTGGAAAATGTAGCGATGAATAGCGATGGCGAAGTGGATTATGATGATGGAAGCAAGACGGAGAATACTCGTGTTTCCTACCCGATTGAACATATTGAAAATCATGAACCGTCTTTAAGTGCAGGGCATCCGGAAAATATTATTTTCTTAACTGCCGACGCTTTCGGTGTTCTTCCTCCCGTTTCAAAACTTACAAAAGAGCAGGCAATGTACTACTTTTTGAGCGGATACACTGCAAAGGTTGCCGGAACTGAGAGAGGAATTACAGAGCCTGTGGCGACTTTTTCTGCATGTTTTGGGGAGGCTTTTTTACCTCTTCACCCGACGGTTTATGCGAAACTTTTAGGCGAAAAAATCGATGAGAATGGTGTAAATGTTTATCTAGTAAACACTGGGTGGACCGGTGGCGGTTACGGAGTCGGCAAAAGAATGAGCATTAAAGATACTCGCGCATGTATCAATGCAATTCTTGATGGAAGTATCAAAGAGAGCGAATTTGACACTACAAGAACATTCAGACTTCATGTTCCAAAAACTTTAGGTGATATAAATCCAGAGATTTTAAATCCGAGAAATGCTTGGAATGACAAAGAGTTGTTTGATAATACGAGAGATAAATTAGCTGAAATGTTTATCAAAAACTTTAAAAAATATCAAAATGAAGATAGTAAATTTGACTTTTCCGAGGCTGGTCCAAAAGTAGGGAGTTAAACAAGTAACCTTGTAATTCTCAAAAAGCTCGTTTTTACTAAAGAAACATTTTCGCTATGCGAAAAACGATTCTCTTGTTTTGTAGCTTTAGAGGGTTGGAAGGGACGGTGAGTCCCTCCCACTAGAACGGACTTGTTCGTTTTAGTGTATAACGAAAGAAACTTACTTCTTTCGTTTTGTAGCATGTGTAGCATAAAACCATAAGCTACTTCCGACTGCAATCAATATGAGTGGAGCTATCCAAGGTTTTTGACCTATGCTCTCGGCTAGTTTCACTAAAAAATCTCCTGAATAATAACTTCCTATACCAATCGACAAAGCCCAAACTCCTGCACTCGCTACATTTAAAAGAGCAAATTTTTTGAACTCATATTTTGTAAGTCCGATAGCAATAGGTATAATAGTTTTTGCACCGTAAATAAATTTTTGAAGCAGAATTATCCATGAACCATATTTTTTTATCATAATATGTGAGAATGCAAGTTTTCTTCTGTGTTGACGAAGCCCTTCCATCATCATGCTTTTTTGATATCGTGCCATATAAAAAAGTAACATGGCACCAAGCGTATTAGCTATAAAAGCGATGAAAATAGAGAGAGATAAATCCATCTTACCCATGTATGAGAGAACTGCTGCTCCAATGAGTGCCATAAATCCACCGCCGAGTGAGTATAAAAAAAGTCCTATGTATCCATAAGTTGCCAAATTAGTAAATGTATCTTCCACATGTCGTCCTATTATTAAATCTCATAAAATCCGAACTAGTTCAGATTTTATTCAGTCACTAAAGCTTCACCGCTAGTGAGACTTTAGAGTTGTTTTATTTTTGCTATCTCATCACGAAGTCTTGCTGCTTCTTCAAAGTTTAACTCTTTGGCAGCTTGCTTCATCTTTAGCATGAGCTCCGTCGTGAGAGCTTTCTTCTCTCGTGGCGGCATTTTATCCATTTTTTTGTTCTTTTGGTAAATGGCACCGTGGTCTTCTACTTTTAAGTTTTCGTCAAGCTTTCGTATGGTTGTTGTAGGAGTTATGCTATGCTTTACGTTATGAGCCTCTTGAACTTCCCTTCTTGCAGTGGTTTTATCAATAGCTCTTTGCATCGAACCTGTTATTTTGTTTGCATAGAGAATTACTCTACCTTTTGAATTTCTGGCTCCACGCCCGATGGTCTGAATGAGAGCTGTTTCACTTCTTAAAAATCCTTCTTTGTCAGCGTCTAAAATTGCCACTAGAGAGACCTCCGGCAAATCCAACCCCTCACGCAGAAGGTTAATTCCTATAAGAACATCAAATTCACCTTTTCGGAGTGAGCGGATAATTTGGTTTCGCTCAATCGTATCAATATCCGAGTGCATGTATTGAACTTTTATGCCCAAATCTGCTAAGTATTTTGTGAGTGCTTCTGCCATCTTTTTTGTTAAAACCGTAATGAGAACTCTCTCATCATTGACTATAACTTTTTTGATTTCATCATGTATATCTTCCACTTGATTACCTGATGGTTTTATCTCTAAGATTGGGTCAAGAAGCCCTGTCGGACGGATGATTTGTTTTGCTACTATGCTTGACATCTCCAGCTCATAAGCCGAGGGTGTCGCCGAGACAAAAAGGTAGTGAGGTGCTTTATTTATATACTCATCGGCTTTAAGAGGGCGATTGTCTAAAGCACTGGGAAGTCTGAAACCATACTCAACCAAAACCTCTTTTCTCGCTCTGTCACCCGCATACATGCCTCGATACTGAGGAAGCGAAACATGCGATTCATCCACAATAACCAGATAATCCTTATGATGGAGTGCAAAATAATCAAGCAGAGTGTAAGGTGCTTCTCCCTCTTTTTTGTTTGTAAGAAGTCTTGAGTAGTTCTCTACGCCTTTACACATGCCGGTTGTTTGGAGCATTTCAAGGTCAAACTCAACTCTTTGTTTGAGTCTTTGATGCTCTAGTAATTTTCCCTCCGCCTGAAAATAGGCGAGTCGCTCATCAAGCTCCTCTTCTATTCTTTTGATTGCTATCGCCATCTTCTCTTGGCTTACACTAAATTGTGAAGTTGCGTAAATGGTGAACTGTTTATGCTCTTCGAGTTTTTTGTTATCGATGATGTCGAAGGTATAAATCGCCTCTATCTCATCGCCAAAAAACTCTATTCGAATCGCTTCTTGCTCAAAATAGGGAGGGTAAATGTCAAGCGTTTCTCCGTTTACCCTTATGTGTCCGCTGTCAAAATAGGTGTCGTTTCTGCTGTATCCCATCTCGACAAGACGAAGAAGAAGCGTTTTTTGAGAAATGACATCTCCGACTGCAATGGACTGAACCATATTCTCATACTCTTCAGGGTCTCCCAACCCATAGTTTGCAGAGACGGAGGCAATCACAATAACATCATCATAGCTTAAAAGATTCGCTGTAGAAGAGAGTCTCATGCGCTCAAGCTCTTCATTAATTGCACTATCTTTTTCTATAAAAAGGTCTTGACGGGGAATGTACGCCTCCGGCTGATAATAATCATAATAGGAGACAAAGTATTCCACATGGTTGTTTGGAAAGAACTGACGAAACTCACTATACAGCTGAGCAGCTAAAGTTTTGTTATGTGTCATGATGATTGTCGGCATCTTAACATTCTCTATAACACGTGCCATAGTATATGTTTTACCTGAACCCGTGACACC
>CANMJR010000053.1 GCA_947498025.1 Helicobacteraceae bacterium | reverse complement strand
TTTAATAGCTCTCTATTCTCTTCTATAAGCAAAGAAGCATTATAAACATCCCCATTCTCAATATTTTTCTCGATCTCTATGACGGTCGATTCATATGTTCTAGTCTCTATCAACTGCTCTTTAAAACTTTCAGTAAATTCAACTAAGCGTGAATTTCGCTCACCGAGTTCCAAATCGTTTGTACCGTCAGATTTATCCATAAGCTTATCAAATTGTTTCTCAACTATCAAATCTGCAAGTATCTTATATTTTTCATCTTGGTAGCTAATCCCTTCTTCTTTTAAATATTTAGACATTCCAATTGGCTTATCAAGCCCTGCTTTTTCGATATTCTCTTGAAATGTTAAGTTTGTGTGCTCTGCAACCATCACACTTAAATAGTCTTGCGGCTTGATATCAAGGGCAGTAGAATATAAATCCAGTTTGATTTGCTTCTCTTCTAATAAATCTTGCGGAAACTCTTTCTCGTGTTTCTGATCAAGTTTCTCAAGCGAATCTAAATCTTGTTTATAAGCACTAAACATTTCTGCTCTTGTTAAATCACGAAAGTAAGCATCTTCCTGTTTCTCTGAAAGCTTCGAAACATCGACATTAACCAAATGCTCAATTGGGTTTTTAATAGCTTTGTTGAAGCTTTCAACATTGTTTGAAATGAATCCTTTGGTTTGTTTCTCGTTCATCTTTGATAAATCAATATCTTGATATAACTTATTTGCTATATTTTGCGCAAAATCCGACTGCTTTACAGTTGCCGGCTTAGTCTCTTGAAACTTTTGATAAGCCTCCAAATTCTCTTTAATAAATATATCTGTGTTTACTCTTTTGCCAATATCTGCATTCTCAATGCCTAACTCTTTTGCAATCGATTCTGCGAATGCAAGTTGTTTATCTCCAGCAGGCGCATTCTCATAAGCCTCTTGTCTTGAGAGTTTTCTATCTTCATGCTTCTCTTTTTGCTGTGCATGGTCGAGTGCTTGTTTCTGCTCAAACTTCTCATTTAAAGAAGTTGCATTATCTTTGATTTGTTTTTCGTGAACCGCCGACATTAAATTTTCTTTGCTGTCAGTATAGATAGTTAAATTATTAACTGCTCTAGTTGCAGTTACATAAAAGCTGTTAAAGTTTTGTCCTCGTGCCGGCATATAAGCTATTACATTATCAGCGGTTTGCCCTTGCCCTTTATAGCTTGTGACGGCATATCCATGATTGAAATAGTTGTACTCTTTAACATTAAAAGCAACAGTTTTATCTTCTGTTTTAATAACAATATTGCCGGCTTTGTCAATGCTCTTAATCTCTCCTGTAATTCCGTTTTGAACATCTAATTTCGTATCATTCTTCTCAAAAACTATTTTTTCACCAATAGCAAAATCTTTTTCTTTTTCTTCATATGCTTGAATAGCACTTGAATTTTTCTTTAAATCTATTGTATGGTTTTCTCCATTTTTATCAGTCACAGTCAATGTGTTGTTTTTAGAGTCCATGCCATTTATTTGAAATTCACTTCCGCTTTTTAGCTTTTCAATTTTGTCTTCTTTTTGAATAAAAATATCATTTTGAATAAAAATATTTGTTGAATTTTTATAGTTGCTTGCGAAATACTGCTGCGCTGGTGTCAATCTAGATGATTCTCTAATATTCAATTGAGTATCTTCTTTAGATATCAAATCACGATTTTTCATCTCCTCTCTAATTGCCAAATTAAATAAATCTTTTGTCTCATTTGTTTTGGTTAAGATGATATTGTTTTGCAATGTATCTTTAACGCTAGCAATAGCTAAAGTATCTTTTGCTTTATTACCATTAGCAAAATAATCATCTCTTATTTTCTCAACAATATTATCTTCACCTAACTCATATATTAAGTTTGCATCGCTGAGAGTTTTAAATGCTGCATTTGAATTATATTGATTTAATTCAGCAACTGCTTTAATGAGTGTTTCATTTTTTTGTCGCAAAACTTCTTTCATATTTTCTGTTTTCATACCATTGTCTTGCATAAGTTGAAACGGGTCTCCAGCACCAATAGCTTTAAATTGTTTTGTGTCTCCAAGCATAACAACTTGTGCACCTGTTTCCTTAGCAAATTCAAGAAGTTTATTGGCATCTTTGATTCCCAACATCGATGCTTCGTCAACTATTAGTTTTGCATCTTTGAAGCTCTCTTTATCAACCTTATTTTTTTCAACGCTATTTAAAAAACTAGCTACAGTGGATGATTTTATGCCACCTTGATTAAACGCTGTTGAACTTGCTTTTTCTTTATCTTTTTCTTTTGTGGCTTTCTCAATCTCACTAGCTGCTTTACCGGTGTAGGATAATCCAAAAATTTTAGCATCACCTTTCAAATCATTTACAGCTTTTAACATAGTTGTCTTACCTGTTCCTGCATCACCTTGAATTCCGATAATAGAATCTTTGGAAGACAAAATAAGTTTAGCTGCTTCACTTTGTCCTGTAGTTAAGCCATACCCTGTTTTTTCTTTTTGTTTATTGGAGTACTCCGTCAATTTTTCTTTTGCTTCTTTTTGTGTATAAACTTGATTCACTTTGTTCTTAGTGTCTTTTAATTTATCTAACACTTCACGCTCATTTTTAAGTATCTCACGCGTCGTAAATTGATTATCACGAACTTCCAGCAACCTATCATCTTCTTTTGCTTTAAACTGCCCTATAAAGGCTTTTTCTAAAATTTCAGGATGAATTGCTTCATCTAATAAGAATTTTTGTGCTTTTTCAATGATATCTTCTTTGTTAAAAACAGATTTTTCATCTGTAGTTGCAGAGATAGAAACTTTCAAAGCTTCTTTTGCTTTATCTAAATCTACTTTAGCTGCTTCAAGTTTTTGTTCCGGAGTTTGATTTTTGAGCATTTCTGCATGTTTTTCAATTGTTGCATTTAGAGTATTAATTTGCTCAACGCCCATACCAAGTTCTGTTGCTCTTTGTAAATTATCACTTCTTACTTTATCACGGTCTATTTCACCTTTAAACTCACGCGTCTGATGTGCCGCCATTTGTTTTAATTCACTCTCTGTTTTATACGGATACTTATCTCTTAATTCCGGCAAAGCTTTATCAATCTGGTCACTTCTTTGAGAAAGAGAATCAATGAGCTTTTCGTCTGTCTCTTTTGAACCGGTTAAGCCTATCTCATAAAATCCTTTATTATGATCCGTTATGTTTATCTCAAATCCGGCAGCTTTTAATTCTGATGCCATGATTGCACGGTACTCCATGCCAGCACTTTTGTAGTTGTCATATATCGGGTTAGATTCAATAGCTTTATAAGTACCGTCTGTAGATTTCGTTATGTTCATAATTACAGCGTGTGTATGAAGAGATGGATCAACTGTAACATTACCTTCTTTATCTGTTACTGGTCTTGCTATATCGTGCTGGAATTTTGCTATAGCAAGATTGCCAGTATCATGATAAGTAGTAATGCCTTCTTTGGTTTGCCGTGCTTGTGAATAATTCTTTTCAATTTTATCTAGGACTTTAGTAGTTGCATCATTATGAATTTGTAGGAGTTTATTAGCTAAGTCTTCATTCCCATTTGCTTTAGCAAGTTCATAAGCAATTGAAACAGACTTAGGAGCATTAAATGTTAAGTCTAAACCTGCACGCGTTCTCTCTCCAGTCTCTTTATCGATAGATACTTGACTAAGGGCTTTTTCACCTTTTGCATTTTGTCCTAAAAGAGCAGCTTTTAAATGCTCTTCTGTAATAGGACCTTTAAAGCCTAGAGCTTTCGCAGCTTTACCTTGCCAAACGCCGAGGTCTCCCTCTTTCTTGTAATAATTGTCTTGTGACTCTTTATGATATTCAAGTATTGAAGAGGAGCTGCCCCAAGTTGGATTAGCAATCATTATAAAATCTCCATTGTCGTTTTTACAATTATATCATTTTAAAATGAATAAAAAACACTTATTTATAATAATTTAATGATTTTTTTATCTTTTTAAATCCTATTTTAAAAGTGGTTTGATAATGTCACTTATTTTTTTTAAATCTTGTGCTTTTATATAATTTTCTAACCAAGTTTTTACCCAGTACGGTATGTTTTGAGTACTTCCCCAATTATTTAAAGAACCTGGAGTAATACCAATAATATCAGCGAATTCTTTTTTAGTTAGATTAGCCTCTTTCATTAAGTTATTAAATTCTTCTTTTTCCATCTTTAAATTCCAATTAGATAATTTATTATTAATTAATATGTATATAGTCATTAAGTAGTTATAGAATAATATCATAGTTACATTATTAGATGAAGAAAAGCCCGATATATCACTTAAAGTAAAATTTTAGAAAATCAAAATCTCCTGCATAGTAAGAAAAGAAGGATAGTTTTTTAAAATTGCGAAGCAATTTTTTTATTTCTACGCGGAACGCGTAGAAAATTTCCATTTTCACTTAAAAATTTCTTAAACTAAGTACTTCAATTTTCCTGCTCTCAAAATTACTGACACAAAAATTTCACTTCAATCAAAAAAAATAGCAGATAAAAAAATCTCTTTTTTATCTTTTCAATATCCCAAAGGATAAAAATATGCTACCGCTCGAATTTGAAAAAAAGTGGGAATAATTGATGAAAAAAGCCTCTGAAAAGATAGACACCTTACGCAACCTGTCGGTAGTACAACTATTAAGCCTATTTTGTGGAGTTTGAAGAGGCTTTTTTTAGTTTTAAAATATTTTTATCGATTCCTTTAAAGTCCTTAAAATAGGCACTTTCATTAATTTAAAAAAAAACAACATACATTAAAATATATAATTTAGTTACAAATATAACACTATTTATATACAATTAATAAAAAAAGATGTACAATCATTGCAATAGACACACAATTTATACATAAAAGGGAAACAATGAGTGCAGCATCTGAATTTATGAAGAGAAATAAGCCACTTAGAAAATCTAAGTTAGCTGATTATCAAAACGATATAAATATATTACTTACAAGCAGCTACACTGTTGCTCAAGTGCACGAGTTTTTGATTACTGAAAAAGTTGAAGTGAGCAGAGACTATCTTTATAGATATTGTCAAAAAATTAGAAGTACTCCTATTGTAATTGAATCTGAAAAACAAGAAGCACCAAAGCCAGAATCAAAAAAAGAAACTCCGGTTCAAGTTGTAGCTCTCAAAAAAATGGATCAACAGCAAGAAGAAAAAAAAGATGCTGCTACTGCTACTGATGCTGATGATATTATAAATTATGTTGCAGATAAAGATGAAGACGATATGACTGCTGATGAGATGAAAATTCATCGAAAAAAAGAAAGTGCAAAAGCGGTCGCGTTAATGAATAAACTAAAAGAAAGTCCAGATTATGGCAAGAAAAGAATTATACAGGTGTGGAAGCCGACTGAAAAATTTGCCTAGTGAAAGTTCACAGTTGTTTATTCAAGATTAAATAGTCAATCAGTTTGTTAGTTTATATATTTTAGGAGAGAGCTAGTGCTATATGAAAAATGTAATAAAAGTGCTATTTATAAATTAGCGGTAAACAATAGAATTATTTACATGTCAGCAAGTTGTACAAATTATATGAATAAACAAAGATGTGTAGTAATTGTTGAAACAAATAAATTTATAGAATTATGGCAAAATGAACCAAATATATCAGATAGAAATTTAAATTTTGGAAATAAAGAAGGCTGGAAAAGAGATAAAAAATTTGTATTGGCTGAAGATGGTTTTTCATATGGTAAGAGTAACCCAGTTCCACTAGCTATTATAGAATGTTATATTAATAACAATAATAATTTGCCATATATAACAATTGATGATGGTATCACTAGAACTATATGGCTACTATCAAATGAAGTAAAATATTTCCCTGTTGAATGTCAAGATATTGCTGAAGCTCAATTGCTTCTAAAATTTGCAGGATATAAAGATACAAAGATTTATACAATCGAAGAACTGCTCAATTGTAACTAAATCATACAATAAGTCTTACTTCTTTTCATTCCAAATAGTCATTATTGATTTAGCGTATCTTTTTGTCACAAACAACTAATAGCGTTTTTTTAATCTCGACAGATTTATTATATTATGCTACAATTTTCTTTGCGAAAACACTTATTGTAATCAACGGAGCGGCAAGGCTAGGAGATTAATTACCTCTTAGCCTTTTTTTTTGCCCTCCTAGATTACAATAAGGGAGATTTTATGAATAAGTTTGTTTTCGCACTACTGCTTATGTGCATCTTTGCACCTATGTTAAATTAACATAGTCAAGGGATTTGTTTCCCTTGTCTCCCTCATTTTCATTTCAAATAATCATTAAAGAATTCGAGTTAAATATTTAATTAACGTAGCAGTTATATAAAATGTATTCGTACTTGCTAGGGTAGATATAGGGTACACTTCAAGAAAAATAAGTTTTCTTAAAAGGTCTTTCTATCCCTAAATATAGGGCTTAATATAGTTTATAGATTATTTAAGTCACACGGCGAGATACCGTGCTTCTTGAGCTGTAGGTTTAGTAACTTTCTCCGACCTCTTTATTCTCTATCATCGATTCATTAAAGGCAACAACTTTGTTTCTTCCGCTCTCTTTTGCCGCATAGAGGGATATGTCGGCAAATTTTATACATTTCCAGATACTATCACTATCTTGAGGAAAGTGAGCGCAACCGACGCTGAGTGTTTTGCTGAAAGTTTCGCCGTTTGCAGAAATGTTTTGCTTGCCGAATTCGACACGAATTGCCTCTGCTATTTGTATGATTTTTTCCTGCTCGCAGTTATAAAGTAGAACTAAGAACTCCTCTCCGCCATAGCGAATCGCGATATCAGCTTTGCGTATCTGTTTCTTGATGACACTGGAGATTACACGAATAGTTTCATCTCCCACATCGTGACCGTAAGTGTCATTTATCATTTTAAAATAGTCAATATCAACCATTAAAACGCCATAAGTAGTATTTGCACGAATTGCCTGAGGAATTGAAACATCAGCAAATTCATCCAAAAATTTACGGTTATACATGCCGGTAAGTTGATCAACTCTTGCCATCTGGTTGAGTGTCTGCATCAGTTTTTTGCTTACAATTGCAGGTCGTGCCGTGGTGATATAATCTTCCACATCACTCATAATAGAGCGGACATATTTTGTTTGTTCCTCGTTTGTTGTTACAATTGTCAAAATCAGTGTCAAGTCATTTGAAATAATGTAGGGTGTGCAAATATGCTCATTATCTTCAATCTCATACAAAGCACATGATTTAGTAAATATGCTTGAATCAACACTTGATTGAATACGTTCTGCACGACATTCTCCATTCAAAATTGAACAATGTGCCCCTTTCTCGCTATGTACAATTTTTTTAATCTTGTTCATAGTATCTATTTCAGTCATAGTAAAATCATCTAAAAGAAAGTGATGTTTTAGAACATAGGCAATTCTGTTGTAGATATCTTCTAACTCTTTATCGTTTTCTATAGTTTGTTTAAATTTGTAAATATCAGATAGCCTCTCTATAGTGTTGTTTATGTTTTTAAGGGGGTCTGTCTCTTTAACATAATTTTTATTTTTTATAAATACATACACTTTTTTATCAAGCTCTTCAAAAGTGTGTTGCAGTTTTTCTAACATGGTATTTAAAAGTTTTGCTACGGACTCATTGTCTGTATTGTTTACACATTTAACTCTTCCGGAATAATCCCCACGGTAGGCCCTTTGCATGACATCTTTGATAGAGTAAAATATACTTACATAAGGTCTCACAAATCTATTCATAACTATAAATACAAAGATTGCAGCCAATATTGTTAAACCCATGTTGTAGAGAACGCTTTTTATACTGCTCATGCGGATATCAGTAATATCCATAACCATGCTCACAACGCCTAAAACTTCACCCTCTTTTGCTTCATGACACTGCATACAGTTAGGTGTGCCAAATTCTGATGCAGAAAATGGAATAGTGACACGCATCAAACTCTTACTTGGTGTCTCTGTTGTTATGGACTTTGTAACACCGGATTGCAGTACCTCTGCATCTATTTTATCCCTCGGTATTTCATTGTTGTGCCCTTCGCCGTACTGCTTGATAACGGTTGGAGACCTTGCAACCCAAAGCTCACTAATTTTTTCAACTTTTCCAATCTTATCGAGAAAATAGTCCCTATGATCCATTGTGCCGTTAACCATGTGTGAGGTTAATCCGATTTTGACTATCTCTGCAGTTAGGCTTGCTTTGCCCTCGGCCGTGCTTAGACCATAATTTCTAAAGTTTATCGTTGTGCTAACTACCATCAAGATAAAAAATAGAGCAAAGATTATTGATAAAGCTGTAATTATTTTTTGTTTTGATTCCACTTACAGACCTTTTTAAATTTTTTATATTTTAGCACAAAAGTTATAAAGAGGCAGAATCTAAGGAAGGGATTTTGATAACTTTTTTCTCTTTTTTCGTGATAAATTTATAATTATTATGATAGCATTCTATTAAACAAAGTAGGAGATAAAATGAAAAAAACAATAATGGTGAGTGTCGCAACTATTATGCTTGCATTTATGATGAGTGGCTGTACGGCAATGAAGTTGGGTGTAAAGTTTATGGGATTTTCACCGGAAACACAGGAAGCGTATGCAGGAATGATGGATGTAGTTTCAGCAACAGGTGATCCGGCTCAGGCTATGATGAAAGAGTGGCAGATTGTTGATAAAGATATAACAGAAGAGGCTATTTTTGAAGACATGAAATCACTCGCCGGTGACTACAACATGAGATTTGTTGGTGAGAAAAATATGTTTAGGCTTACAGCAGAAGAAAATCCTACTCCTGACAAAGTTGTACATGCAAGAATTGCTGAGTTTTGTTCTTTAAGTATTGCTAAAAAAATGTTAAATCACTCTCGTTTTTATGGTGGATTCATGCCATGTCGTGTACTCTATGTTGAGTATGGTGATGGTAGAAGATACCTAATATCAATGGATATGACTCTTGCTTTATACGGCGGAACAGATAAAAAGACAATTAATGCAGAACTTATGGAAGATATGAAAAATGTTAAAAAAGCAATGGAAGAGATTCCTGCTATTGCAGCTGGTTACGATATAGAAAAAGCAGCAAAAAAAGACTAATCAATTCCTCCCCCTTATTCCCATCATCTCTGATGGGAATAGTTACACTTCCCACCTCACTACCCCACTCTTAAGAAAACAAATTAGCCAATAAAAAAAGTTCAAAAAATAGAGTAAAATTGCAATATTAAAATTAGGGCATGTGGAGAATTATTATGGTTAAAGTATCTGCTATTCAGATGAGCATGGGCGAAGATAAAGGCATTAATATCTCAAAGGCAGAGCGGCTTGTGCGAGAAGCGGCAAAAAACGGTGCGAATATTGTGCTTTTGCCGGAGCTTTTTGAGGGACTCTATTTTTGTAAAGATATGGATGAAAAATATTTTTCATGGGCGAATGAAAGAGAGAACAACTCCCTCATAAACCAGTTTGCATCTTTGGCAAAAGAGCTTAAAATTGTCCTTTTGGTGAGCTACTTTGAAAAAGCCGAGAGTGAATATTTTAACTCTCTAGTTGTTGTAGATAGTGATGGAATCATTATGGATAACTACCGCAAAACGCATATACCATGCGGAGCGGGATACGAAGAGAAGTTCTACTTTAAACCCGGAGATACGGGGTTTAAAGTTTGGGATACGGCATTTGGAAGAATTGGCGTGGGTATCTGCTGGGATCAGTGGTTTTGTGAGACGGCAAGAGCTCTGACGCTTTTGGGTGCGGAGATTATTTTTTACCCGACTGCTATCGGAAGTGAGCCTGAGATTGGGCTGGATTCCAAAGAACATTGGCAAAGAGTTCAGATGGGACATGCGGCGACAAATACGGTTCCGGTTGTAGTTGCAAACAGATACGGCGAAGAGGTCGGAGAGACATGCAGCCTGAATTTTTACGGCTCCTCTTTTATAACTGACTACACAGGTGCAAAAATCGCCGAAGCGAGCAGAGATAAAGAGGAGATAATTTACGCTGAGTTTGACTTGCAAGAGAATGCAAAGCAGAGAGAATATTGGGGACTTCTTAGGGACAGAAGAGAAGAGTGTTACGGAGTTGTTTGCAAAAAGGGCTGAGTTAAAAAAAGTGGAGTATTGCAACATGTCAAAGCATGTTGCAATAGATTTTTTACTAAAAACTATACTTTAAAAGCGTTTTAAAAAGTAGATTTGTATCCTCACTTTCAAGTTTTCTTTGTGCTAGTTTGAAGTTCCATGAGAAGTTTTTTTCATAGCCGTATGTTGTACCGATGCCGTATGCATGCATGTACTCTTCGCCGTTGGTTGTATCGCCTAAAATACCGCCCTTTGTATAGTCGCTGTTTAGGTCATAGTAGGCGTAAGTAGCGTTTAAATTGAGAGAGTGTTTGTTAAATTTGAAGTCATAGGATGGAGTGAGCGAAACTATATTTGCATCTCTGAGTGAGGTTTCAAAATAGCTCGTAATCATACCGCTTGCAAACTCGGCATACGAACCAAACGCCCCAAAAAAGTGAATCGAAGGCGTGTCACTTATTCCTGTATATGCGAGTTTAAAACAGGCATTATTGTAGGAGAGTTCTGCTTTTGCGCTGTGTGTACTGTAATCGACTACCGCATCAGGATTTGGGTTGTTTTTCATCGAGCCGATACCATTATATTTTATAAATTGTCCGGCCAAAAGGAGCTTTGTCCTTTCAATATCTGTTTTATAATCAATCTGAGTAAAAAAGGTGTTGTAAACATCTAAAAGCACATGGTCGTAGAGTTGAACTGCCATAGTGTTGTCTTCATATTTTGCACCGATAAATGCAAGCCCAGCCTCTTTAGCACCTAAATCATACACTAAATTGTAGTAGTGTTCCGAGCCGCTGTCGGCTCTATGTGCCCATGCCTGTCTGGTCATGGAGTAGAAATTTTCACCGTCATAGGCACTGTCCCAACTGCCGCTCATCTGCGATAGATAACCGATTTGTATTTCGATATTTTTTATCTCTTTTATGCTCGCTTCTGTGCCTTGATAGCTGCTTGCTAAAATAAAATAGTCATCTGCACTTACAAGAGGTGTTTCAACCTCAATGCGACCTGCTCTTATGTAACTTTTTGAGTATTTGTATTTGAGATATGCCTGTTGCAGAGTGGTAAAGCTCTCTTTGTTCCTATTGAACATAAATGCCATATCTCTTTTGCTTTTGTCGCCAATGCCTAAATCTTGGATTGTACCAAAGGCAATACCCGCTTCGAGATTCTCAACAAGCTCTTTGGAATATTTGAGCTTGAGGCTCGAAGCAAAAGCTTCCGCATCGTGAAAACCTTTGTCATAGTCGTAGTTAAGATAAGAGGCTCGAACATCCAGAGCAATGTCATCATCGGCGTTTGCGGTAAGAATGAAGAGGCTTGATAGGAGTATTATTGATTTTATCATGCAAAGATTTTATCGGGTTTGATATAAAAGAGGGCTTTAGATGTATTCTAAAAAGCTAAGATTATATTGCATGAAAAAAACTAAATCGATATATCTTTTTTATAAAACGGAGTGGACAATTTTTATATGCGATGGAGGGATTAACTTTGGGTTTACAAGCAGTGCCGTACTCCAAACTCCGGCATCCGTTGCAGTTGGTCCTGTCACACTTATTTGAGAGTAATACTTTGGTTTTGTTGAGATTATATGAGATTTTCTCTCTCTTTCTATTTGATAAAAACGCTTCGAGTGTCCCGATGTGCAGAGTGCATTTTCACTCAGTGTAACCTCACAAAGATTTTGCTCTAAAATTTCAGGATTTTGTACTCCTACGCACCATAAAGAGGAGTTAAATGTTCCGTATGCCGACAAATCGCCGCCAAAATTAACCAAGGCAGACGAAACGCCGGCATTTTTTAGCATGAGAATAGATTCATCAACGGCATACTCTTTTACTAAACCGCCTAAATCTATTTTTGTAAAATTATTTGAAAATGTAACTTCATTCGCATTGATTTTTATATGGGAAGAGGAAGCAAACGGAAGCAGTTTATCTATTTTTTTATTATACTCTTGGAGTGTAGAGGAAAAAGATGCCTCTTTGAGCGTGCCGGCAACTGCTATGTCAAAGGCGCCATCTGTCTTGTCGTTATAAAAAAGTGAAAGTTGAATGAATCTTGCCAACTCATTGCTGACTACTTGTCTATTTTGTGTTCTATGATTTAATGCGTAGAGCTGCGACGAACTTTTGAAAAAGCCATATTCGTTTTCCAACCTTTTCGCGTTTTTATAAATAGTGTGAGCTACAGCATCAGAGAGAGTTTTATCTGCAATCCCTATATGCAACTCACACGGCGAAGTAAAGGCTTCAAAATTATAAAAAAACATTACTCCCTCCTATTTTTAAAAATATACTATTTAAAAATGAATATTTCCTGAAGATTAATAGGAGAGATTAGAATTCGTTTGACACTTCTTCTTTACGTTTTTTCTAATATTTCAGTTATTGTCTCTACTGAGTAAAATTCACTCATACCCCATACTCTTGCTAAGCCATGGGCGTTTATCGCAAGTGCTTCTATTGCTTCTCTTGGTATATTTATCATTTCAAGAGTTGTCGGCGCTCCTATTTTGGCGAACCAAGCTTCTAAAAGCTCTATACCTTTATCTGCATCGTTTTCATTAAAAATCTCTTTAGCAAATCTTCTATATTGTTTGATATTTTGTTCTTTATGCCACTTCATCCAAGCCGGTATAACGACTGCGAGACCTGCTCCATGCGCTACATTGTAGATAGCTGAAAGAGCGTGTTCTATCATGTGGTTAGGAAAACTTCCCCCTGCCGTTCCGGCCGGTGTTAGACCGTTGAGCGCTTGAATCGCCACCCAAGCAAATTCCGCTCTTGCGTCATAATCATTTGGGTTTTCCAATAAGGCTTCCGTTGTCTCCATGACCGTTTTTATGATTGACTCCACTATGCGAGAGTTAAAGTTTGGATGATCCGTAGCCGTAAAATAAACTTCTATGCTATGTGCGATGATATCCACTGCCGAATATGCTAAATACTCTTTTGAAACCGTCGCCATGAGTTCTGGATTTATCACAGATATAACCGGGTTTATTAATACGGATGCAATGGAGTACTTTTGCTGCGTTTCATCATTCATCACTACGGAATTACCATTCATCTCGCTTGCCGTTGCTGCAAGAGTCATGACTGTAAAAACTGGAAGAGCCTCAGTGATTTGAGCTTTGTTGATAAAGAAGTCCCATATTAAATATGCTGAATTAAAAAATGGTGTTTTATTAACTTTACAGATTGGTATATTTTACTTCATTTCAAGATTTTTAGTAATTGAATATAAAACGATATTTCTATTGTTGTTAATCATAAATATAGTAATAACGTTATTTTCTTTTTTTCCAAATTTAAACTCATTTACACTTTTTAATTCAAAAGATAAAGATACTATAAATAATTTATTCTTTTTTGAAAGCATAAAACACTATACGAAATCAGACTATCTGAAGTTGTTCTTACCTGATGATTCAACCAAAGAAGAGAAAAAAATACTTCTGGATATTTCAGAACAGATTATAGTTTTATCAAATATCATCAGTAGAAAATATTTATTAGACTTCTTGCAAAACTCCAAAAATAGGCACTAAAATTGCTGTTAAAGTAGCATGAGTAAATATGAGCAACTAACTAAAAAAGAACCAAAGAATTTCAAGCGACTTATAGGTGTAAATAAAGAGACATTTGAAGCGATGATTG
>CANMJR010000052.1 GCA_947498025.1 Helicobacteraceae bacterium | reverse complement strand
AGCTTGCCGATTGTTTCGTGCGTATATGTTGCCTCTGTACTAGTATTTTCAATACTGTATGTCAGTGGTTGGCTACTGCTTAAACCGACAATTTGCTTATTGAGTTGCACAATCTTTTCTTGCAATGCTTTTAGCTCTTTGTTTGTGGCATACATAGTTGAGTCTGTCTTGACTCGATGCTCTTTAGCGTCGGAAATAACTTTTTCTACGGCTTTTGCGACTTGCTTTAGTGATACTTCGTTTTGATGGACTGAACTATCTATAACTTCTTTATTATCTGTCGCTGGCGATGCTTGTGTTGAGCTGCATCCAATTAGCATGTATGCAATTGATACAGTCCCTAGTAAGATTTTTAATTTTGTCATTTTTGTTCCTTATGTTCTTATGGTAGCAATAAGATAATATTTTTCACTTCATAAGCCTATACGTGCCTTATTTCGGTATCAACACATTAAATAGTAATATTTTCTTAATTAATATGTATTCTTACAACTATTAGCTTAATTCTCTATTAATATAATATCATTAATATTATTTTGATGCCTAATATAGCTATATAATAAATATTGGTATTGTTTATTAGTTGTAACCTATATTATAATTATTCAACAAAAAAGTAAAAAAAGGGGGATGCTCAAAAAAGTAAATTTTGACATGATAAAAAAGCCTCGCACGAAATGAATACACTCACCCTATTCATTAAAGAGCATCCAAAGGCAGGAATGTTTATTGCAGTCGTATATGTTGTTTTTCTGACAGGCTCGGCGCATCTTCTTCTCTCTATATAGATAGAAAGTTCGCTGGACAGACTACGCCTTTTCTAAGACATGTAAATACTCATATGTCATACTTGCGGTGTGGTTTCTGTTCTCTGTTTTATCTGCCTTAAACCTTTGATACTCTTTGGTCTGCAAATCATACTTTCCATATTTTGACATAATCTTTTTCACATCCCCTTCGCTCATTAAACCCTCATTGTTGTAGCTTAAAAAAATGTATTGGAACTTCGCATTTTTGATTAAATCTTCAAAGCTTTCATTCACTGCATTTTTCTTGCAATACGATGAGCGTGTATATTCTCTCAATCCAGTTTTTCCATTAGGCTTAAAAGAGTCATATTTGCTTATAGTGTTTAGCATATGATAGTTTGAGCCGTATTGTCTCTGATTGTATGGCGGGTCGAGATATAAAATATCTCCTTCAATCTCTTTGATAAGCAGGTTGCTGTCACTGTTGAAAACTTCATGTGAATTGGCATGCAACTCAAAGTATGCGGGGGCTAAAATTAAATCTTTCTGGGCTGACTTCTTTACGTGCTTGAGAAATGCTCCATAAATAGAAGCGGTGTTTGCCACTTTATCAGCGCTTTCAAGAAGTGAAGCTAATAAAAAATAGTATAGATTCTCATCGATTTTATTTTCATCTCTCCACTCTTTTATCTTGATCCGTATAGTGTCTATTCTCTTGCCGTTCTCATCACTAAAGTATTGTCTGTCACTTCCGCTTCCAATGCAGTAGTTTTGATAAATAAAACCGCTCTCAATCGGTTTCAGAGAGTTAAGCTCTGCAATAAAATCTTCTTTATCTTTTATCTCTGTATGGTTGCCTATGTAGTTTTTATTCAATATAAAACTATAATCTTCCAAGTCGTTGCTTATCACTTTCTTTACATCTTTTTTGAAAGTACGCCCAACTATCCCTGTTCCGGCGAAAATGTCACAAAATGTTTTTTGTGACAAGTCGGCACCTGCCACTTTTTTCACTTCATCTTCTATCCAAGATGAAAGCTTTAATTTTGAGCCAATATAGTTCACCGCTATTACTCCTCTATTCTTTTTAGGTTGTATCGTATCGCTCTCATAACCTCTTTTTTTTGCATATCATCTCTGTATATGTAATGGGAGTTATTGATACGAGATAAAACTTGATTGGCCAGTTCATTCTTTAGCTTAAGCGCCTCAATGTAATTTAAATGCTTCCAACAAGCGCTTTTTACGCCATATAAGTATTCGAGCTTATTTATTGCTCCATGCCCTTTTAATTGTTCATTTCCAAGCGCAATAGCTTCTTGTAGCGTGTACCCTTGATTAACAAGCTCTTGAACTTTCCAATATAACTTTGCTTCATCGCTCTCATAGTTAATCACCCATGCATTTATGCAAAGAAACTTCTCTCCGGCTTTCATGTCTCCAAATGCCAAAATTGCACCATCTTTAATTCTTTGAGTAAAACCATACTCAAGAGGAAGTTTCTTTATTCTCTCCAAAGTGTCCTCCTTAACAGTCTGTAGGGCATCAAAAGATTTGCCGTCTTCATCTAAATCAAGGACGCCTTCTATAAACAGGTTTTTAGCAAGAATTCCAAGACTTATCATTCTGTTTCTCGTGACAACTTCCATTCTCATATTAGACCGCCTTTTGATTCAAAGTTTCATTGCTGGAGCTATTTTTTAACATGGCAATCGCTTCAACACATCTTCAAAGCCACCAATCACTGTTTCTTTAACACTACAGGCAATCATCAGATTGAAAGGATGGTCGAAATCTTCAATGCTTCTCATGTTTACATCAACATAGTCATTATCAAGCAACATTTTTTCATCAGCTGCAAATTTATCAATGTAAGTTCCGCCGTCTTCAATATACGCATAAACCTCTTTGCCCTGCCCCGCTGCATATCCGCATTCCCATATAGTCCCCGAATCAGCTTCTTTTCCTCTGAACGGATTAAGGTTGGCAATAACAATATCTGCTTCATCAATTAGCTTTTTATTGCCAAGGAAGATATCCATAGCGATTTTCTTTTTGTCTTGACTGAAATCGACCTCATTATCCAATGGAAATAAGCCAATATATCCGTAAGCTTCACAAAGCTTCACATATGTTTTCCCGATTTCAACCGCGTTGAGCTCAAAAACATCAAACCCGGCAATATATATCTTTTTCATCTTTTCCCACCTATTCATATTTGTTTTGTCGCTACACATTTTATATATCCACATTGTGCCGACTTGTTGTCAAATTACCAAACTGACAAGTTGACGACAAGAAAGTTTTTAAATGTAACACAACAAATCTCAGCGTCGCCAGCCTATTTTCATAATCCGGCTCTGAACCAAACCTACCTTTAAACTCATCTTCTAACTCACAACTGAGTCTCCTGTTTATAAATAAAAAACTTTTATGCTTTATTGCCTCTTTCTCAAACAACTCTTGACCATACTTAACAAACACCATCCAAAGCTTCTTCACTTGTGTCTTGCTCCTTATATACTGCTCATGGCTATACTCTGCATAATTTGAAAAATTCATATTTAGAAATGACGCATATCCTTTACTGTATTCATCAAGATTAAACTTTCCATAATCAAGATTGTAAATATCTGCAAAGTCATAGTTGTATGAGTTGTGTGATTTAGAGTGTATTGAAGAGATAATCTCTTTCGTATCTGTAGAATCAATCATGTTTGTATGAATTACTCTATTACTCCAGAAACTGCCGTAATAGATATCTACTGTATCGAGCAAATCATATTGGAGCTCATTTATCAGCTGCTCGATGTTTATGTAGGCCGGGTTATTGCTATACTCCTCCCACGTGCCCATATAGCGACTCTCTTTTGATTCAAGAAAATTTATTTTTAGGCTATCAATTAATTGCTGAGGTTGAATGGAGTCATTTAATCGAAGCTCTTTATATTTACCAGTATGCAGTATCTTTGCGATTTCTGCTCCTCTGGCAATCAACTCTTCAGGTTTCAAGTAATATTCCCTTCTCTCTGTAATATCTCTAAAATACCAGTGCAGCCTACTCACCATTCTATTTCTATCTGGATTATGTCCATTGAGGTCTATATGGTGTGCCATCTCATGTATATAGCTCTTCATCCCTTCCCTGCCCTCTCTGAAATCCAAGCCCATTGTTTTAGTATGAAGGAAATACACACCGAGCGCTAAAAAGTTTCCAAGTTTACGAAGCTTAAAGCCGCACTTGTGTTTAATAGGCAACTCCAGCTCGCTTGATTTTTTAAAAAATGCTATTAAGTACTCTATGTTTACAATAGAATCTTTAGAAAAAATATCCTTGTCGAACTCATAGAAATTGTGATAACTGTTTGTTCTTAAGACATCACACAGCTCCGTAAAGCTTGCGCTCTTCTCACAAAGATGTATCGCTGCATCGTTTAACTCCTGCTGTGAACTGTCTCTGAAATCGATGACAAAACTATCGTTCATTATTTTATGGAATGTAGCTTTCTCTTTATAGAATGTAGTTTCATTTTTATATCCTGATACTTCATTGCTGTTTTGCTCATATATGTCATCTAGGATGTTTGTAACCGCCTCTTTCATGTAGCTCTCTTTAATGAGATGCTTTGTGAAGCTTTCACTCTGAGAGGCGCTGTAACTGCTTATGATACCTTTGATTTTATCGGTAGTTGATTTATTGAGATGATTTAGCACTTCTAGCGCCGAATAAGCGTCGCTATCGCTTTTAAAGCGTATTAAGCGACTATTGATATCATTTTTCCATATTGCACCCTTAAGGATAGGCGCATTAATCTCTAGGTAGTCTATCAATTCTTGTATTTTAAGGTAGGTGTTATTGTACTCTCTCACTAACGCCTCAATCTCCCCTATCAATCTTGTCAGATACTTCATGTTTATTACTTCCGGGTGTTTGTCGTTAAACTCTCTCGGCTTTCTGCTGTACTCTTCTTGGAATTGGTCCCGACTTTGAAAATCTTTATAGATGCCCATAAATGTAAAAAAGTCTTTTTTTGTTAAGCGCTCAATAATGTGCTTCTTTAAGTAGTACTCGAAAGAGAAGTCGAAACTCCATTCGCCTTTTATTTCAACTCCTCTTTTTTTCACGGCACAGCATTCAAGGGCAATAACCTCTACATCTATATTATCTATTTGAAGCCTATTGTAAAATGATTTCTTTGGCGTGATTGCTTCATCGTATAAGTTCGCGGAATGATAGAGATAATAGAAGATATTGCTCTCTTTTTTGCCCTGCTTTGACACAAAGATATCGATGGACTGAAGCACATCTGCTGAGGTATTAGCCCTATTTACATCTTTTAAAATCTCTCCTAGATAGCTATAAAAATGTCTGAGAAGAAATTTAGGTGAACCATATTCCCGCTTATTGCCCACTATTCCGTTTAGATATTTCTTGAGTTTGTCTCTTTTTTCACCTGATAGGTCACTCTTAATCTTAACCCTATCTAAGTTCTCCAGTATGTTCTTTGCGTTTTTACGGACAACATCCATATAGCCGAGTAACAAATGTTTCGTATTTAAAGATATAAGTTTTTTGTTCTCTGTATCTATCTCTATATCATGTCCCAAGATTTTAAGATTATCATTGATGAGTTTTCGTGTTGATTCCTCTGCATAAAGACATAGGATTGATTTAATGATAAGTTCGCTACTTTTGTTTACATCCTTAATAAAATCTTTTAAAATTAAAGGGTAGCTCTGTGCGCTAGTGTCTTGATGAGAGAGAGTGCCTTCTTTATAGACCAAAGGACTGCCGACTTCAAAAGATAGCAGTGTCTCAAAGCATTTTCTCTGCAAGGGAGGGAGAGTATCAATAAGTGTTTTATCATCATAGTTGAGTATCACAATATTGCCTGTTTTCACCTAATTTTCCTTGCTTGCATTATTGTCAATATTATAATACAAACACATAAAAATTACAACTGCATTGTTTCTAATACTCCTTGGTGCCTACCTCTTACAAATATGGTTTATTTCTTTTTAAGCGAAAAATTGTAAGAATTAGCAAGTATTTTTAGAATAACTACATTTTACTATAGAGGTGAAGAATGGGTCAGCGCGCGATACATGATGAAACAAATACAAAGAAGGTTGTTATCTCTGATGGCAAGATGTCGGACAATAAAATAAGACTTGCGATTAAGAAGATAGAGAACATGGCCGCTGAAGAGATTAATGTTTTACGGGTGAACCTCTCATTGACTGTTTTAGATGCAAAAATTGAAAATAGATTTAACGCAGCGATAGCAAAAAGAGAAAAAAAAGATTTTGTTGTGTCTCCCGTGGTTGTTCATTCTTCAGCGCTAGACTTTTTTTCAAATGACTAAACACGCCATAAACCAGAAAAGAAGGTTTACATAATGGATATCTGTCACGTCCATATAGTAAGTACTGATAAAACTATCATTGCCCCCATATACACAGCTCTTATTGATATGGGGCACAGACTTTCAAAAACTTCTACTATTGAAAATGGGGCTATGGCACTAATAAGACATACTCCAGATTTGATCCTTTTAGACAGTGGAAGCTCGATATGTATCAAAGAGTTTGCAAATCTTGTATCCAGAAGACCTGCCCGTATTGGCAAAACTCTTATAGTGCCTATCATCAACGTCCCTTCTCAAAACGATTTAGATTCACTCTATAGTCTTAATTATCATAGGTTTTTACTAAAGCCCATTCATAAATCTAATTTTGCACATTTTCTTAGAGATTTTATGAGGGAGCGCTCTTTTCTGGAGATTATAGAAGCTAACGAAAAAGAGACCACCGATGCATATGAAATGATTGCTAAAAAAGATGAGCAGATAAGAACAATTATCACTGAAAAAGATGAGCAGATAAGAACAATGAGAAAAAAGCTATCAAAGCTGAACTCAGACTTCACAACTCTTAAAGGTAGTATGCATATAGATTCTGTGTCCGGGGCTTTCAATCGAGACCTAGCAATACAAACTCTCACTCGCCTACTTCAAGAGCTGGAACTTAATGACAAAAAGATTCTAGTAATTACATATATCGATATTGATAAGTTTTCATATTTTAATGCGCAGAACGGTGCATATATTTCCGATGAAGCTCTTAAAAGGTTCCATGTATTAATCAAAAAAAATGTTACCGACGAAGATATTATATCACGCTGGGAGAGCGATAAATTCCTTATTATATCTGAAGATATAGCAGTGGCTGACTGCGTTAAGGCGGCTGGGAACATCTCTCTAAAAGTAGAGACTACTCATTTTGGTTCGAATCTCTCTTTGAGTTGCACGACAATTGTGTGTAGTGTCATAACAAAACATCAAGACATATCCACTATCATTTCAGCACTAAAAGAGAAGACTAAGGAAATGAAGAAGTTCTATAAAAAACGTCCGGTTATCATGAGCTTATAGCATTCATTCAGCACATCATCCATTTGGAAGTTTGTCAAATCTAATATATAATCTCCCTGTCGAAACACAAGGCTGTTTTATAGCTCCCTGCAAAAGTGCACAGCGGTCATTAATAAATATAACATGGAGAATTAATTATGAATAAAGCTCAATTCGTTGAACTAGTACAGGAAAACGGTAGCTACAAAACAAAAGTTGAGGCAGAGGCTGCAATCAATGCGCTCGTTGAATCATTTACTCAAGTTTTAGAAAAAAAAGATGAAATATCTTTAGTAGGTTTTGGTAGCTTTTCTGCAGCTTTTCAAAAAGGCAAGAGCGGCAAAGTTCCAGGCACTGACAAAACATACACTAGTGAAGATAAATATGTTGCAAAATTCAAGCCGGGAAAAGGTCTTAAAGATCGTATCGTGGCAGGAAAATAATACCTCTTTAAACTGCACTGGTCAGGGGATTGAATTGTACTGTCATTTAGTACAATTCTTTTCTCTCTTTTTCGCCTCCCCTAATCCTATGATTTTCCATCTCGTTAATTATCCAAATCGCATAAAAGAGTTAAATGTCGATACTAATGCGGTTAATCAGCAAAAGTAAACGTTAAGCGGTTCCGCTGCTAACATCTAGAATCCGCCTCCCTGCCCTCTTCTATCACTCAGTAGCATCACACATAACGCCGTTACAAAAACTTTGGAATCTTTATACTCTCATGGTTAATTCTTGAAGTGACAACATCTAGATTTTCTACTTCAATATAAACATAAAAAACAGCAAATAGCGCCGCCACTATATACATCTTGTTATTCTCGGCAAATATTGTAATAATAAGAGCTATAACCAAAAGCCCTGTTTTAAAAACAACTACCGGATCGATACTTTCTAACATTGTCGTGCCTTTTTTATAATTAAGTTGAATATTTATATTTCTGTAGTTTATCTACACCGACGAATCAGCCCTATTTTTATAATGCGTTAACGCTCTCCCAGCCAAAAAGTTCAAGCTTAATTCGTTCTTTTTCTATTGTGATACCTACCCTAGTCAGGATATTACAACAATACAAAGAGATATATTCTCTACACTTCGCCTCAGTAAAATTCTCTTTATCGTGTCGTATGGTAAAGTCTGAATTAAGTATCTCTGACCTCAAAAAAAGAAGTAGAGCTCCACTGACAATATCAACTCTTTCTGCTGCAATAGACTGGATTATTTTAATAGCAGTGCCCATGTCTTTTTTTGTGATTGAGTCAATGTTTTGAATAATCAATGTGATTACTTCCGAGGTTTTAAATGTATGACATATTTTTATTTTAGCTGAATCATAAAAGATTTTTGTGAGCATCCCTTTATCTGCAAGGATGAACCCGTCTCTCGTAAAAATAGCAGTTCCATTATGAGGCATACAAGATAACACTCTTTCATTATCTTTCATACGAACCCCTATAAAATCATATTTATTTGTTAGTTTATTAATCAGCATATTTGTATCATTGGCGGATAGAGAGAAGTGTTCGTTTGCGAGCTCATGAAGAACTGTGATATTGATGCCCGTTCTTACTTTTGTTTTCAATACAGTATTCCAAGAGGTGATTAAAATTACAATTCCGCTGTAAAAATTTGGTACATTTTGGAAGATGATATTTAATGTAGAAGCCTTAGCTTTTAGGTTCTTTACCCACTCATCATCCATTACCTCATTCTCTCTCCATTTTTTTATCGGGAAGCAGTCATCAGGGTCGCTCTCGGATGTGAAAACCGACGAAAGAGCTGGCATATTCCGCTTTGTACTACTATCAGGAATAGTGAGAGGAGGAGGCATTTTTTGCTGTATTTTATCCTCAAGGATATAGAAGCTGTCCACATGAGACGATAAATGCCTGCTCGCTGATGCTCTAGAGGATATACTTATAGTTTTTTTTCCATACTCAGTCAATTTATCAAAAAGATTGATTATTCCGCCGTCACCGCTTGCTATTACAAACGTGTTGATTGAGCCGTTTGTATGCAAAGTGTTGATTGCATCAACAGCGATAGAAATGTCTGCAGAATTTTGGTAGTTCTTATATCTAAAAGAGCCATGCGATATCACCTGAACAGGAACTACGCCATAGTCAATTAGCATACGTTTCATATCTTCTTTCTCTGCGCTCCAATCCGTGAATGCCCGCTGAAATGCTATCTTCTTTCCAGCGAATAGATTTTGAATGAATTCAATGAGAATCTTCTCGGTTTTGCTGAAATTTTCAATATCAATAAAGACGCCAATCATATATAAATTCCTTTTTTATTCTTTTGGTTCTTGATGTTAAACGGAATTAAAAAGATATCATCGCATCAATCAATAGTATTATTTTATGTGTACCGTATAGAAATATAATGATAGCATATTTGTACAAAATAAAAATAAAACAAACCTTAAATTAAATAGCATAAAGATAGGTTTTATAGGCTTTGCTTTGGTATTACCATTTGTATAATATTTGATTTTAATGCAGGTTAGAGATTGCTGAATTGATGTTAACAAATTTTATCCCGCCGGCGGGATAAAATAAAACTAGTAGCTACTTCTCAATTATTTCAATGATCTTATTCATTAAATCATTGACCTTATCGAGATTTTCTTCATCTAGTTTCAAAATGGATGCTTCTTTTATTTTCATAAACATGTTTAATGTTTTGCTGTTTTCACTTTTATCTTCTTTTTTAGGTATCAAGCTTTTTACAAGCGCTTGCGTTTCTCTTTTGCTTAGGCTTAGAGATATCGTTTTTTCAATAGCCAAAGACAGAGTGACATCATCTTTAATCTTATTAAGGGCTTGTGCACAACTAAAAGATAACTTTCCAGAACTAAGTTCATTCTTTATCAACTCTTGCATGTTGAGCATACTTAGTCGGTTAACTAAGGTGTTAATTGTTATTTTGCCCGTCTTCTTGAGGAGTATCTCTACTGCGTCATAGTCATCTTTGTCTTTGTCGGTAAGGAGTGTATTGCCTGATGTAAAATTTTTAATACGGTTTAAAAGCTTTATTACTTCGGCTTGCGAGTCTCCAACCGCGATTGCAATATAGTCTATAAGTGCTAGTGTTTCGTCATATATACTAAGGTCCTCTCTCTGAAGATTCTCTGTGGCCATAATTAAAACCGCTAGCTCATCTGAAATATTCTCTAATACTATGGCTTGAATCGTTTCTTTTTTTAATATCTTATAAGCCTCAATTCTCCTAAATCCTATCATTCTTTCATATCTGCCGTTAACGACTCTAACAACAATTGGGTAGAGCAGGCCGACAGAAGAGATTGACTCAGACAGCTCAACAATAGAATAGCGGTCTATGTATCTTCTGTCGTGATACTTAGGAGAATCTATATCACTGATTAAGATTTCTATAGACTGGTTGCTTCTTACGCCCTCCTCTACAGCAACCATAGCCACATCAGTTTTTGTTAAATTATTTTCTAACGTTTCTCTGGAAATATTTTTCCTAGATAGAACTTTCTTTTTATCACTCATTTGGTTCTCCATTAGTCTTTAATGATTTCTTTTGTCATTCTTTCAATAAGCAAAAGTATATCTCTTTTGCCTGAATCATATGCTTCTATATAGTCTTGTAAAAACACCCTGTAAGATTGAGCGCTTGAAAAAACCGCTCTCTCTGGTATCACATCTAACAGATGTTTATTGATTTTACTGAGATGCTCAAAAGAGTTCATTGTGTCAAGAAAGACAGTTCTTATCTCTGCATATGTGTCATTATCATCTTTTCTACCCTTGTTATACATTGTTGGCAAAATAAATATATTGTCATATACTTTGTCATAATCTCCGGCAACATCGTTGAGTAACTCAAGAAAACCATTAGAACCTGCCATGGCGTTTGTTTTCGTCTGAATAGGAATAACTAGCACATCAGCGGCATAAAGCACGTTTTTAAAAAGAGTTGATACCCCCGGAAGACTATCAATGACTACATAATCATATTCATCACCAATCTTGTCTAGAAATTTCTTAAGGAGCATGTCTTTGCCTCCGCTTGCGCTTTCTGCTGCAGAACCAAGACTGTTGCCTGGCGATGGTATAAAGTGCAACTCTTTTATAGGAACTTTTGTTTCAAAGTTTCCATTATTAACTATAGTACCCGTTATATCAAGGGGAAGAATCTTCTTTCTTTCAAAAATATTAATAGCATTGTTTTCTATCATATATTCATCTAGCTCAGCTTTGTCGAAGTGTGTTGTTAAATCAACTAACTCAGTCAGTGTTGCTTGCCCATCGAAATCAATAAGAAGAACTCTATGTTCTTTTGCTAATTCTCTAGCAAGAGCTTGTGCTGTTGTTGTTTTTGATACACCGCCTTTTTGATTCGTAACGGCAATAATCTTTTGTTTTTTTTGCTTCATCTGTTCTCCTTGGAAAATTATCCCGCCAGCGGGATAATTATATTTCTATATAAAGCCCTCTGAAAAATCGCAAATGCAAAGAGAGTAGGGCGACAAAAAAATCTATGTTACTTAATTGATAAGTAGCTTGGATAAAATTATATCATATAAATTAAGTAGCTTGGATTTATTTTGTATAAACGGAGGTAAAATAATAGACCTTGTGCTCATTTATAAATATCCCGCCAGAAGGATATTTAATTTGAGTTAATTTTATAGAGGGACGAAGCATTAAAAAGTTATTCAGAAAGTCTTCTTACAAGCTCTCTAAACTCATCTGTAAGCTCCCTAAAATTCTCTCTCATTATGTTCATATAAAATATTTCTCTAAAAATGCTATTGCTTTCAAATCTAAAGTAATCTAGCTTTTTTTGAGCGGCATATCTTTTTATTGTGTCGAGATTTTTGGCATAACTTTCGGTATCATTTATTTTTACCCATCCATCCGTTGTTGTTGCGATTTCATAAGGAAGAAAATCTATTAATGAAAATACCTCTGTGCTCTGGCCTCTTAGTGTTTCATCAAGATACACCACAGATGTCATTGGGTTAGTCACCTTGTATTCTGCCGTTGCTATTAATTTTATCTTTGGTGCTTCTTCTGTGCCAAATTCATCAATATCAATCTTAACAATACACATTCTTTTTTCATCATATTTTATACCCAATGAAGATAGGTATTTCATATGCTCTTCAAAATATTTAATTATTTCTGCTTCTGCGGTAAAAGCCTTTATTGCTTCGTCTTTCCACTCTTCTGCATATTTGCCATCATATATAGCAATGGCGGATGTTTGTATTTCTCTTTCAATATGCTTAGCAAAAGCAATTAAGTTATCAATCCTTGTTGTACTAAAATAAAAAAGTCTTGAAGCTATGTAGTACGCTACTTCTCCAACACCAAACTTAGTGTGTTTGGCTAGCTCTCGGTCTCGTCGAATAATAAAACTGACACCCTGAATGCTTCCATTTATTCTATTCCCGGCTCTTCTTTCTTTAATCTCTATATTAAATTCAGAGTGTTTATTTAGGTCTTCTATCGCAGGCACAAGAACGCTTCTTTTAAAATGTTTATATTCAGCATAGTCGGTTCCGAGTTTTTTTTGTAACTGTTCGAATGTAAACAAATTAAAATCTGGACTGCTTTGAACTTTCTCAATAGAACCAATCAATAAGTGAAGTCTATAAGAATATGAGGAAGTAAAATTGTCTCTAATCTTTCTATCCCCTGATGTGTATTCTGTCCCAACACCAAGAACTGAAGATAAAAATGTTTTGCTTAATTCAAATCTTAGTTTCTTTATGTGCTTTCTTTTATTTCTTAAATCACTGTTGGCAAACGCGGTTAATGATTGAAACTGTTCTCCAAGGGTGCCATCTAAAACAACAGACATACTTGGTATTGCTCCAACCCTAGTTAATCTATGCTCAATCTCGCTAAAATCCTCAGTCAATACTGGCTGATTCCATTCATAAAAACTTTTAGATTGCACATTAATAAGCAGCTTTAGGGCATTTCCTATCCTCGTAGCACTTTTAATTCCTGTACTCAACATGAACTCTTCAAAATCTATTTCAAACGTTAATTCTGCATTTTCTTCTACATACTCTCTCACATATTGCTCTATTGCTATTTTTCTCTTTTTCTCGATTTCTTTATTCTCTTTTTTTGTATTGTTTATCGATTCGATTAAATTATATTTTTGAAACTTAGGCTCCAAATCAATGACGGCCGCTTCTTTTAATTTCAAATAATCAAATCTCTTATTAAGCTCGGAACGCTGAAACACCTGCACACAAGTATCAGCTATTTTTTCATCGTTGACAGTAGTTATTGCTTTATAATATGTCTTACCATTAACATCAATTACTTTTCTTTTTGTAATATTATAATCCGCTTGAGCCTTTCGTCTAGGTATTCTTATTATCCCTAGTTCATCGTCTTTATTCATTATTTCTATCCTGTTTAATATTTTTATACTATTAAAAATAATTATCATTTTCAATAAATCCATTGGCGTCACTATTTTTTGTAGTGAAATTTACATAAGAGACCAACAAGCCGACCTACCGTCACTATTTTTTGTCGCCAACTTGGCATACCGTCACTATTTTTTGTAGTGAAATTTACATAGAACGCCGAAAAAAATAGCATATGCAAATTTATAGCATATTTTATACCACTTTTTATCATCTTAACGGAAGAGGAAGCTTAATTTATATATTTTCATTAATTATATCTGTAGCATTATGCTTTAGTGACAACAGTTCACTCCCTAAATGTAGTTCGATACAAATTTAGTGACAACAGTTCACTCCCTTTGATAACCATACTCCGCACCCCTCGGTTAAACAGCTTTAGCAACAACACTTCACTCCCTTGATAACAACAGTCCACTCCCTAAATGTAGTTCGATGCAAATTTAGTGACAACAGTTCACTCCCTAAACTACAACAGTTCACTCCCTTTGAGCATTTTTACTCCATAGATTAGGGCTCAAATCGTACGTCCTATATAGT
>CANMJR010000051.1 GCA_947498025.1 Helicobacteraceae bacterium | reverse complement strand
TCCGCATTGCTGGTTGTTTCTTTGATTATTTGCATGGTCTCTTCACCGTAAGCAGTCGTTTCTGAAATAATCATAGATGTATTATCTAAGCTTTTAAGCATAGTTGAAAAATACTTATCAATTCCATATGCAAGATGTTTATTATCTTCAGCACTATTTTTAGATTCATGAATCGCATTTCTTATTGAAGAAACAAGGCTATTTAAGCTGATAAAAATAGTTGATATTTCATCACCGCCCAGTGAAGATTGTTCAAAGGTGAAGTCTTTATTATTGTCAATGTTGTTTAGACATTGTTGTAATTTTTTTATGGAAGCTTGGATGCTTGTTACTAAAAATCCACTGATTGCTATTAGTAAAACAAAAGCTATACCGGCTGTAAAAATTATTTGATATTCATAATTAGAAAGTTTGTTTTCAAATGATTCTATATTGCTATTTAAAGATTTTTTTGAAAAATCAGTTAATGTATTGAGCTCCTCTTTTGTTTTAACTGCTACAGAATTATAAGAGGATATAGAATCGATTTTATCTTCTAACTCTGCACTGCTATCGGTAAATTCTGCTACCATTCCAAGCCCTATAGTGCTTAATGCTCCTATTCTTAAAGTGATATTTTTAACAACACCTTTTAACTCTATAAATTCTTCATAAGAAGAGAGTTTTTCCAAATCTACTATGTAGTTTTTCAAATCATTTTGTATCTTCTCATTTTTAGCTTTATAATCGCTTTCTAGCTTTAATTGTGAAGACGCGGATGTTAAAAAAATATTTTGCAAAGCTGCTATTGATTCAGCCATATCGCTAGATATAGAAATTAAATGCAGTTGTTTTAATTTAAAATCATTAAAACTATTTTTGGAAGCACCGAAGGCATTAAAACTTATGATGCTTACAATACTCAATGCTATTAAACCGATTGCGGCAATAAAATAAATTTTTGCCTTGATACTTAAATGCTCTACTGTTTTCATTAAAACTCCTTGTATTTTTATTAATGTTACGCACTTTTATAAAAAAGCGCGTAACAACTTTATTATTCTCGAAAAACAGAGTTTTTCGTAGCTTTAGGGGGTTGTAGCTGCTTTTGTCCCTGCCACTAAAACGGACGCGTTCGTTTTAGTGCGTAACATCAGTTTGAATGTCAAATATAACTTATTTCATTCTTGCCGATGAACTCTTTAGATAAAGTATCTTCTACCATGGCTTGTGCCTTTTGTATAGTGGCATTTGCAATAGCATCTGCTTGAGCTGCTACTTTTGCATTTTCTTGTGTCATTTGGTCTAGTTGTGTAACTGCGGTATTGATTTGACCGATACCTTGCATCTGTTCACGGTTTGCGTTACTTACATCTTGCACCATTATTGCTGTTTGAGCTATCTTATCTGCTATAACTTCAAAGCCACGTGTTAGTTCTGTTGCTATATTCATACCTTCGTTTGATTTATTTGCTGCTAAGGCTGCCATAGTTTTTATCTCTTTAGCGGCATCGGCACTTCTGTTTGCGAGGTTTCTTACTTCTTGAGCTACAACTGCGAATCCTTTTCCTGCATCTCCTGCTGTTGCAGCTTCTACTGCTGCGTTTAGGCTTAGGATATTTGTTTGGAATGCTATATTCTCTATGATTGCTACTGCATCGTTTATGGAGTTAGTTGCACTTTGAATTTCTGTCATAGCTGTCGATGTTCTTTTTGCAAGTTCTGCTCCATCTTTTGCAGCATTATCTGTTTGGTTTGCCATGGTTGCCATCTCGTTTGACTTTTGCACATTGTTCTGTACATTGGATGTCATCTCTTCCATAGCTGCTGCTGTCTCTTCTAGGCTTGCAGCTTGTTGGTTAGAAGCTGTTGAAAGTGTTTCTACTGCTTGTTTTAGGGTGCCTGCTTCGCTTTGGAGTTCTATGCCGTTTGTTAGGGATGAGGAGAGCATCGTTGATATTTCGTTTCCGAGGCTATTTGTAATAATATCAACTTGCCCTTTTGGGTTTTTAATTCTTGCTGTAAAATCAGACGCAACATAAGCTTGAAATACTTGCTCAAGTTCATTTAAATCATGGCTTATTTTGCTTGCCAGTGTTTGTAACATCTCATTTAAAACATTGCGAAGTTCAACCAATTGAGGATTATTCGGTGTTACAGTTATTTGTTCATTTAAATAACCCGCTTTTATCTTATTTGCAACTTCAACAGCGTTTGCTACAGCAGAAGCATCTGCGATAAGACCTTTTTCTATTGCTAAAATATTGCTGTTTATGGCAGTTGCCATTTGTCCGAATTCGTCTTTTGAATCAAGGTTAATTAGTTCGGCTTTTTGGGTTTCTCGGTTTAGGAATGAGAAGAAGCTGTTTAGTCCGAGTTGGATATTGCTTAGGGAATTGGTGATATTTTTCAATATAAAAAAAGACAATGAAATAACCACAATAATTAACAATAAACCTATTACAAGAGATAAAATCTTTTCATTCTTCACTTGTTTTTGTATTTCTGAGTTAAGGGTTTTTCCCATTTCTTCCAATAAGGTTTCAGTTTTATGGATAGTTTCTCTCATATTGTTTTGAATACCTGATTTTGGATCTAATCCTATTTCGCTTTCAGCTTTAGTTAACATCAAAAAGGCATCTCTGTAATCTTCAAGATTCTTTTTATCAGTATTATTGGCTTTTTGAATTAGTTTTTCCACTTTACTTATAAAATTTTCTACATATTTCATGTCTCGTCTTAGCATAAAATCTTTTTCTTCTTTTCTAAGTTCAAGTACTAAAGATAATATTTCAAAGCTATTTGAATTTTTAGCATTTTCTTGTACTTTGTGAACAGAGTTTCTTAAGCTATCGTTTAAACCACTCTTTTCGTCTAAACCAATCTGAATTTGTTTATCTACTAAAGATAAAAAAATAACTTTATACTCTTCTATGACTTTTTCTAATGAATCAATTTTGCGTGTATCGATACTAAAATCATTTAAAATATTTTTTAAGCTTAATAAGTCTGCCTTTATTTTGACAACATTTTTTTGAAAGTCATCTTTATATTTTAAATCCTTCCTTGCTTCAAAATCTTTTTCGTTTTTTCTTAGCGTTAACATATCAGCATCTATTTCTTTAACTAAAGTATTAGCAGAACCAAGGCTTGTTGATGCATTAATACCAATATAGAGCATAAACAATAGTGTAACAAATCCGAATAATGAACTTAGAGCAAACCCGCTTAACTTCATTTTTATACTTAAATCTTTCATTTCTTCCCTTTATATATTTTGTTTATTTTTGTATTTAAATTTAATTTTGCGTGACCCCTCATATATTCAAGAAGCCTCTAAACTAAAAAATTTACTTGCTTTTGAAGATCTACCACTTAACTTCAGTAGTGAACATGTAAACATTTTTAGATTGACCCGTGTCAGATCCAATAGCATATTTTGCACTGGCAACCGTATACTCTTCATTAATGAATTTTCCTGAACCAATAAAACTCACATTTTTATTCATTTTGTACGCTAAGCCTGCAATCATTTTCTTACCTTCTACGCTTGAACTCATACTAGCACCATTTACTAAACTATCATCCATCTTATAATTATCATAACGACCTATGATTGTCCAATCTGTAATAGGGCGAATTTCGCCGTTGACCGAGAAAGCTGAATAATCTCTTTTACCCCAATCTGTCACTGCACCACTTTGAGCATCATCTGTTGCTTTAATATATTGCGCCGCAATTAAGAATAGTGGTTGGTTATACACAGCATGAAGACCATAAAACTTACGATCATACTGACTTTTTTGTGCACTAGTGCTCACTTGATTTAATGCAACACTATCGTCTTTGTGATTTTTAGACATCAAACCAAATGTTGAAAGATTTGCATAGGTATCTTTTGTTCTGTCATTTTTTCCAACTTTTGTGCCATCTCCAAGAATATGACCTGTTAAACGCCACTCAAGAGATAAATCTCCACTGTTTGTTTGGTTGGCTGCTGCTTTATCGGCATGGTATCCCTCGCCGTTAAACATACCAGCTTCAGAACTGAAATATTGTGTTTTTGTTTGAAGATTAAATCCAAGGTCTGCAGAGTTTACAAGATCCACTCCCGATTCAGTTGCAGTTGCTTTCTCTTCAATCAGAACTTTATTAAACGAACGGTAGAACCATCCATTATGCTCTTCATAATCAATCCATGGACGGTGAACGATACCAATCTCCACGCCTGTAGCCGGAAGCACTTTATCCAAGTATGCATATGCGTATTTTACATAAGCGTTTGCGAAGCCGGCGCGTGGAAGAGTAGTCGTTTCAGTTGCAGGAGTTCCGGTGGCAGTCACAGCATTCGTTGTAGTTGTTGCTATTTCAGAAGATGCCAACTCTTTCGTTGCATCCAATGTCACACGGAAATAGTCTTTTTCATTCAAAAATGCTTTTACCTGCACATAGTTACGACGCATTTCAAAACCAGTTGAAGCTGCAGCATATTTTGCTTGATCGCCACCTGCAACAGAGACATCCGTAGAAGGAGTAGTCGATGTTAAACCAAAATAATGCTCACCGCTAAATTCTAGCTTTGGTGCTTTTGAAAACACTGAACTTTCTTTACTTACAACCTCTGTACGACCCTCCGCCGGAGTATTAAACAGTTGACCATTTGCGTCTATGTAAAATTTAACATCACTTGCAGATGCACCAACAGTACCGATTGTTAAAGCAGCTAAAGCTGATAAAACGATTTTATTCATTTTTAATTTCCTTGTTTTTTTGTTATTTTTAAAGTTTGCTATTTGAATATTGAAAAGAAATAGAGTTGTGTATAAACATAGGATTCGAGAAGATTTTATAAGCGATAAAAAATCGAAGCATTTTTTGAGAAGGGTTATTTTTTGTATTTTTAATGAGTGCAAAAAAGTGGGATTTGAATTTAGAGATAGATTTTTTAGTATAAAGGTAGAGACAGAGGGAGTATTTAGAGTAAACTAGATTGTGATAATTAGTATCAACAACTCCTCGTCTCTCTCTCTCTCTCTCTATCATATATACTATTAAGATGAGCTTAAAGTAGAGAAAAAAATTTCTCCAGCTGAAATTATTTATTTTATTAAAGATTGTATTTCTATGGGCAGCTAAAATTATTTGTTTAGGTAACATAATATTATATAGCCTTTGATTTATTTCATGAAATCATACAGTCGTAGTGTTGCAAGTATGTTGCAATTTTTATGCTTTTGTATGAATCAGCCGTGAGCCTTAGTGAACGTGTTTTGAGTTTTGCAAGAAGTTTATAGTATAATTTTACATGCAAACAAATAATCATTTCCCATTTTTTTTAAATCTGCTTTTCTCATTTTTAAAGCTCTCTTTCGTGCTTTTAGTTTTCATGCTGGCTTCACGCCTCTATCTTTTTTTGAGCTACGGGGCATCCTCCTCTTTTACAATTTTAGAGCTTTTTAACACCTTTTTGCTTGGGTTGAGATTGGATGCGAGTATTCTTGCTTATGTTTTTGCACCTGCAGTTCTTCTCATTTTTATTGTCTGGCTTTTAAATTTAAAGTTTTTGCAAAAATATCTTTATAACTTTTTCAGAGCCTATTTTGTACTCTTCTTGTCACTTCTCTTTCTTCTGACATTCGCGGATTTAACCTATTTTTCCTACTTCGCAGAACATGCAACGCTTATGATATTCGGTGTTGTGGATGATGATACTGAGGCACTTGTAAAAACAGCATTTGCTAACTATAATATTCCCCTTGTCGGAGTCGGAGTTTTTCTTTTTTTCTCACTCTTTTATTTTATTATTTTTAAAATTCTCAAGGAGCAAAAAAAATTCAGTCTCTTATGGAACCTGCCTAAACAAGCACTTTTTTTTATAGCCGTACTAGCGGTTATTGTGCTTTTAGGAAGAGGTTCAGTCGGGCTTTTCCCGCTTGCAAAAGATATTCCTGATGTGAGTCGAGACCCATTTATAAACAAGCTTCCACAAACCGCATGTTATGCCATGCTCAACTCTTACGAGCAATACGCAAAAAGTAAATCAGGAAACTATGACCTCATAAAAACGGCAGGGTATCAAGGCAAAATCGATAAAGCTTTTGAGGTTCACACGCAAAATGAGAATATAAACAGAGAGGATTTGCTGAGTAACATCCGATATAAATCTTCTCACAATGAAGCTGCAAAAGAGAAAAGCCCACATGTCGTTGTTGTCATGGTTGAGAGTTTTGGTGCGCCTATTTTGGATTATCAGAGTGAGAGTTTTAATATTATGGGCAGGCTTCAAAAACACTTTAAAGAGGATACTCTTTTTACAAATTTTATCTCAAGCTCAAACGGAACGATTGTATCTTTGGAACCCCTGCTTTTAAACATCACGGCGCGTCCGGACTCAACATCTTTTGCCCAAAGTGAGTATTTAAACACCTCATTTAAGCAGGCGAGTGCAAAGGTGTATCAAGATGCCGGATATGAAACTTCATTTGTTTACGGTGGAGATTTATCTTGGAGAAATGTCGGCAGTTTCGTATCGCGTCAAGGATTTGAGCATGTGGACGGAAGAACTTCTATTGCTACAAGTTTGGGGAAAGATGCGAAGTCTATCTCCCATGATTGGGGGGTTTTTGATGAGCATCTCTACAACTATGTGTATGAAAAATTAAACAATGCCACAAAACCACAATTTATTTTTGTACTTACGACAAATAACCATCCGCCATACACCGTCCCGAGCGATTACAAATCAAACTCTTTGGAGATTTCACAGAACCTCAAAGAGCATATAACGGGCGACATGGAGCTTGCAAAATTAAGGTTTAAAGATTATGCCTATGCCCTTGACATGGCGGGAGCATTTTTAGACAGAGTGAAAAATTCAGACCTCTCAAAAAAATCGGTTGTGGCATTTACTGCCGATAATAACACGATTGAGGGGATAATGAAATACGATGATTACTATACGCAAACCAAAAAAATCCCGTTTTACATCTATCTGCCGGAGAATTTAAAGCCAAAAGAGGCGATTGATACAATGATAGCTTCATCACACAAAGATATTTTTCCGACACTCTACAATTTGACATTAGATGAAAAAGAGTACACGGCTATCGGCACAAATCTGCTGGACAAAAGTAGGCTTCATTGCGGCTTTAATGATGCAGGCGTAATCATGGCAAAAGACGGGGGTTTTAAAGATGGCAAAGCAGAGTCGGATGAGCAAAAAAAGTGTCAAGAACAGTATAAAGCAACACTGGCAGTAACAGAGTATTTGATAAAATCACAAAAAAAGTAAAAACTAGGGATATATTTGAAAACAATTTTTAAAAGATATTGGCCGTTTATAAAAGAGTATAAGCTGGAATATATATTGGTTTTGGGCGGAATACTATTAACAGTCGGTGCAACAACCGCAACCGCTCACATCATGAAGCCTCTTATGGATGACATGTTTATAGCCAAAAAAGAGGAGATGCTCTACTTTATTCCTTTTGGTTTGGTTGCAATTTACTTTTTAAAATCAGTCGGGCGTTATGTTCAATCTGTTTACATGAACTACATAGGTCAGCATATAGTTACAAGATTTCGTGAGATGCTTTTAGAAAAAATAATCTCTCTTGACATGACATTTCTGTACTTAAACAGAAGCGGAGAGCTTATCTCTCGCGTTACAAACGATATAAACCGCATCCAATATTTTGTCTCAAATATGCTCCCTGAGCTTTTTCGTGAGAGTTTGACTGTTGTCGCACTTGTCGGATATGTGATTTACCTCAATCCTACTCTTGCGTTTTATTCTCTGATTGTTGTTCCACTCATTATTTATCCGCTTATTCTGATAGCAAAAAAACTCAAAAAATACTCCCACCGTTCACAGGCAAAAAATGCAGATGTCGTAACAAGACTTACTGAGGTTTTTAACAACAGCGAAATCATAAAAGCGAATGCGACTGGGATGTATGAGGTTGAGCGATTCAGCACTCAGAATTGGCAGTTTTTTAAGATAAACATGAAGTCTGTTTATGTTGGCGAAATTGTCTCTCCTTTGATGGAGATTGTCGGAGCTGCGGGTTTGGCAGCGGTTATTTTTGTGGGCGGACAAGAGGTTTATGACGGTAAGATGAGCGTTGGCGAATTTACAGCATTTCTAACCGCTGTCGGACTTGTTTTCCAGCCGGTTCGCCGCATTGGCTCTATTTATTCAAAAATCCAAGATGCAGTGGCGGCAAGTGAGAGAGTTTTTGAAGTTTTAGATACTAAAAGCAGAATTGTTGATGGAGATAAGCTTTTAGAAGAGGATATATGGCAGGTAGAGTTTAAAAATGTAACCCTGAAATATCTCGACGCCTACGCACTCAAAGATGTAAATATAGTTATAAACAGAGGTGAAAATATAGCACTTGTCGGTGACAGCGGCGGCGGAAAAAGCACATTTATAAACATGATTCTTCGTTTTTATGACCCTGAGGGCGGCGATGTTTTTATCAACAATACAAACATAAAAGAGTTCGATGAAATCTCATTAAAACATCATATTTCTTTGGTAACCCAAAGAATTTATATATTTCAAGATACGCTTGCCTCTAATGTTGCCTACGGGCAGGAGATAAATGAAGAGAGAGTTCATGAGGCTCTAAAATTGGCAGATGCCACAAAATTTGTAGAGGCTCTCTCGGAAGGGATTTATACAAAAATGGAGGAGTTCGGAGCAAACCTCTCAGGCGGGCAGAGACAAAGAGTAGCGATTGCAAGGGCGATTTACAAACACTCTTCACTTCTGCTTTTTGATGAAGCAACTTCAGCTCTTGATAACGAGAGTGAAAAAAGAATTCAAAAAGCATTGAATGAATATACGAAAGACAAAATTACCATTACAATTGCACATAGACTAAGCACAATCGAACATGCCGATAAAATCTTGGTAATGCAAGGCGGAGCAATCGTTGCATGCGGAAATCACAAAGAGTTGTTAGAACACTCAGAGATTTATCAGAGATTAGCCGGAGAGTTTGAAAAATAGTTTTATAACTCTTTCAACACTTTTTGGAGATAATTACATTTCATATTACGCACCTAAACGAACGCGTCCGTTTAGGTGGCAGGGACAAATTGTCCCTTGCATCCCCCTAAAGCTACGAAAAACTCTGTTTTTCGAGATTTACAAGGTCAGAAACTATAAAATATTGGATTAAAAATGTTAGATTTTGCAAAATTTACAAAGTATTCTAAACCCGGCCCTAGATATACAAGTTATCCGACAGCACTCGAATTTAGTGATAGTTATGAGTATGACACCTATATCAAAAAGCTGGAGTCTCAAGACGCTACTCGTCCGTTAAGCCTCTACTTTCACCTCCCTTTTTGTCGCAATGCATGTTACTTCTGTGGCTGTAATGTTGTCTTTACCTCAAGAGATGACAAGATGGTTCGCTACATGGAGTATCTCAAAAGAGAGCTCAAAATTTTATCAAAGCATTTAAACTGCAAGCGTGAAGTTATTCAGATGCACTTTGGCGGCGGAACTCCTACTTTTTTCTCAGCACCGCAGTTAAAAGAGATTATAGAAGAGATTAAATCCTATTTTCCTAACTTTGTACAAGATGCCGAGATTAGCTGTGAGATTGACCCGCGTCATATCAATGAAGAGCAGATGCGTGTCATGAGCGAGGCAGGATTTAACCGTGTAAGCTTTGGAATTCAAGATTTTAATGAAAAAGTGCAAACGGCTGTGCATAGAATTCAGCCCTACGCAATCACAAAAGATGCAATGGATTTGGCTCGAAAATACAATATGCACTCAGTGAATGTTGACCTGATTTATGGCTTACCGCACCAAACGTTGGAAACTTTTAAAGAGACACTCTCCCTTGCTTTAAGCCTCAATCCTGACAGATTTGCAGTCTTTAACTACGCACATGTTCCTTGGCTTAAAAAAACTATGCGAAAAATCGATGAGACGACGCTTCCTCTCCCTGATGAGAAACTTAGCATTATGCAGTTTACTATAGATTTTTTAACTTCTCATGGTTATAAGATGATAGGAATGGATCACTTTGCAAAGCCGGAAGATGAGCTCTTTAAAGCCATAGAAAAAGGCGAACTTCACAGAAATTTTCAAGGCTATACAACCAAAGGCGGAGCAGATTTAATCGGAGTAGGACTCACCTCTATCGGCGAAGGCGTGGACAGTTATAACCAGAACTTTAAAGATATGAATGAATATGAAGCGGCAATTGATGCGGAAAAACTCCCGTTTGAGAGGGGTGTGGTTTTAACTGTGGACGACCAAATCCGCCAATTCGTAATCATGGAACTTATGAGCAACTTTAAACTTGATATAAAAAGATTTGAAAAACTTTTTAATGTTGAATTTAAAACATATTTTGCGGATGCAATCGAAGCTTTGAAACCTTTTGAGGATGATGCACTTTTAAAAATGGATGAAAATCATATAGCGTGTTCCGAAACAGGAACTTTGCTTATAAGAAATATTGCAATGCCTTTTGATGCCTATATGAAGAAACATTCACAAAGCTCAAAAACATTTTCAAAAACGGTATAAATATGGCGCATTCTCCAACAGATATTTTTGATTTTAGTGCCATTAGTGATGAGTGTATAAAGTGTGGGAAATGTATCCCCGTTTGCACGATTCATAATGTAAATGCCGATGAGGTAACCTCTCCACGGGGTTTCATAGACCTTTTAGGTTCATATCATCAAGGCAAATTAGAGTTAGATAAAAATGCAAAAGATATTTTTGAGAGCTGTTTTTTGTGCACAAACTGTGTAGAAGTCTGCCCGAAAGCACTTCCTACAGACATGATAATCGAACAAGTTCGCTCCGACATCGCTAAAAAATTCGGTATCGCTTGGTATAAAAGAGCCTTCTTTTTGCTTCTTCGTCACCGTTGGCTCAATGACATAGCTTTTAAACTCGGCTGGACATTCCAGACATGTGGATTTAAAATAAGAGCCGAGATAGACTCAATGAATAGCCGTTTTAACCTTCCTATGCTAAAAACCGGGAGGCTTATTCCGAGCCTTAGAAAAACATCATTCTTAAATTCACATGCAGAGAATATTAACAATGGCGGAAAAAGAAAGGTTGCAGTTTTTATCGGGTGTTTGGGAAATTACAACTTCGTTGACATCGGAAACTCACTTTTAGAGATATTAAAAGCTTTGGAGATTGATGCTTTTTTAGCAAAAGACCAAAAATGCTGTTCGGCACCTGCCTATTTTACAGGCGATTTTGACACGGTGGATGCAAATGCAAAACACAACATCAAATATTTTGAGGGTTTTGGCGACGATATTGAAGCGATTATTGTTCCTGAAGCTACATGTTCTGCGATGCTCAAGATTGATTACGAACACTATTTTCATGACCAGCCTGAGTGGCTTGAGCGTGCCAAAAAAATCAAGGGCAAAATCTTTATGGCGACAGAGTGGTTGCAGCACCACACCCATTTAGAACACCTTTTGGCTTCCAAGAAAAAAGATACACGCATTGTGACCTACCACGACCCTTGCCATGCAAAAAAAATGCAGGGAATTCATCAGGAGCCGCGAAACCTCATAAAACAAAACTACAAATTAGTGGAAATGAGCGACCCGAATGCATGTTGCGGTTTTGGCGGAATAACTATGCAGACTGAAAAGTACCACTTTGCACATGCCGCAGGTATTCCAAAAGCGCACATGATAGGAAGAAGCGGTGCAGATGTCGTGAGTGCGGAGTGCAGTGCATGTCGAATGCAGATAAATAACTCTATGAGCAGTGCTGGGGTTGAGACTATTTTCAAAAATCCGATTGAGCTGATAGCTGAAGCCCTAAGGAAATAGAATGCTTCCGAATGAAATAACAACTGCCCTTGTGGCGCCAAACAGTAGTTGGAACCATATTTACGACACTTTTAACCCTGTAGCTTTTCATATATTTTCTCTTCCGGTTCATTGGTATGGGATGATGTATGTTTTAGCCCTCCTAAGTGCTTTATACATCGGTAAATACTTTATTAAAAAAGATAAGTTGGATATTACGAGGAATCAAATAGATGTCTATTTTATCTATGTAGAGATTGGCGTACTTTTGGGTGCAAGGCTTGGATATGTACTTTTTTATGACACGCAAACATTCTACTTTTTATCCCACCCATGGCAGATTTTTAATCCATTTCAAAACGGTGAATTTATAGGAATACGGGGCATGAGTTACCATGGTGCTGTGATTGGATTTGTGGTTAGCACCTATATATTTTGCAAAAAATACAGTGTTGCATTTGGGAAGATAATCGATTTAGTGGCTCTGAGTGTTCCTCTTGCCTTTGTTTTTGGTCGAATCGGCAACTTTTTAAATCAAGAGCTTATAGGGCGTGTAACCGATGTAAGCTGGGGAATTTATGTGGACGGAGTGCTTCGCCACCCATCACAACTTTATGAGGCGATTTTAGAAGGTTTTGGTGTATTTTTGGTTGTTTACGCCTACAGAAGATTTCAAAAATTTAGCGGAGAGTTGATTTTAGTTTATGCCGTGAGTTACGGCATTTTCAGATTTATTGCAGAGATTTACCGTGCACCCGATGTACAGATAGGATATATATGCTGTGATGTCATAACATTTGGGCAGGTTTTAAGCCTAGGAATGAGTTTGGGTGCAGCATTTGTTTGGGTCTATTTTTATATTAAAAGTAAAAAGGTAACAAGCTAATTACTTTTTGTTGCTCTTTGCACTTTTATTAACTTTTTTTTAAACCTTTTTTTATCATTTTATAAGTAAATTTGAATTATTTAAAAGCTCTATTGTTTTTAATACTCTCTTATCTTCAGGTACTACAACCAAAACATATCCTTTATCTTCTTGATTCCAAACCGAGTAAAATTCATTTTTACTAATAATGCTTTTACCGTTACTCGGGTCTAAAGACAATACAAAGTCACCTTCCAAATTTTGCACTACTATAAAATGTGGATATTCTTTATGCCTCAAGACTCTGGCTATTACCGGTATATTCAGTTGTTCAAAAATATCTTTAGTAATCTTATAGCCTTTAGCTCTAAACCCTTTTTTTACGGCAACGTTTTGTATATCCAAAAAGTTGACCATATCTGTTGTATTGAAATCATCTAGTAAATCTTTTTCACTCATATTTTCTCCGTACCTATTCATTAAGGTGGCTAGAGAAGAAGCCCCACAAGATTCTTCATAAGTTTGGGCTACTACATCATCATATTTAAGTTCTTTCAATGATTTTACTTTAAAAACAGTAGCTTCTAAAGAAAATACCGTTAAAAGAAGTATTATTAAAATTTGTGCCATAAAGATATAGCGACGACGCTATCCGGTGAATTTGAACTATTTCCGACATTTGAGCTGATGGTAATCGAATTAGTCTGGTTGATACTGTAAGTTGCACCGAGTCCCATAGTAGGAAGTGTTGTCGAAGGATTTACTTCTCTTTTGTTTTCTTTTAAAACAGTTTGGTATCTTTGCTCAAAATTAAAGTTGATAGAAGCTTTAGGATTTAATATCAGAGATAAATCCAGCCCTAGACTATAGCTATCTGGATATTCCACATCTTTTACACCGATTTTTCTTTTGAAGTTTTGCGTTGAAGAAAGGTAAAATGTTGATACTAACGGATCAGAATAATTTCTTAAAGCCAATCGTGTACTAAATGCTTTTAATGAATCATCACTATCTGAACTTTGATAAAACGATTTCTCATAAAACGGAATTTGGAAAGTGACCGAGGGTTTGAATTCAGCAAAAAGTACATCAAACTGATAGTTTACGCCTACCCATAATGCGTCAAAATTTGTATCTGTAGCGTCTGAAAAGCCATTTGAATCAGGATACTGCAAATTTTGATAAAAACCGTTCGCACTTACAATCAAATCCGCTTTTTCATTTAGTGCATATAAAAAAGTTTGATTAAGAGCAACTTTTTTACTATCTATTAAAACACTACCGTCATCTATACCGATAAGTGTCGGATAAGTGCTAAATCTTCTTCCGCTTCCCGATGTTACGAAATCCAGTGTTGTCATACTGCGAAGACCGTCGTTATGTTTAAAAATAGAGTCTATCGTAACAGCATCCGAAGCCGTAAGCTGTTGAGATAACAATACTCCCATCAACCATAATGTTTTTTTCAAATTTTCCCTTTTTTTTATATTTTCAAACTAAATACTCGTGCATTATCTGCTTGCGTGTTAATGTACTTTGCCGATACTTGCAATTTTTCTTTTATTTGCACCAGCTGTTCCATGGAAATAGTCTCACTGTTTTGAACGCTTTTTCTATTTTGCAAAAAAATACTTTTTTCTTTTTCGCTTAGTTTTGATATATCTGCTTCGTTACTTAAAAGTTTATTTATAATAT
>CANMJR010000050.1 GCA_947498025.1 Helicobacteraceae bacterium | reverse complement strand
TAGAATCTTTTGAAATCCAAACGCCCGTTTTACCGCTATTTTGGACGATTAACCCGGCATCTATGAGAAACAAATCATGAAAAACTTCTGTCAAAATAGAGACCTGCGCCTGTTCGTTGATGTAAAAAGGAGTAGGAAGCGTTTCAAAGGAGATATGAATCTCTCTCTCCTGTGTAACGGCATCGCTCTTAGCGGATATTCGCTCCACTTTGCCTTTAAATGTTTTGTTACTTTGTGAGCGAAGGGTAATTATCACCTCCTGAGAGACTCTGATACTGCCGCTTATCTGCTCATCGACGAATGCTTTTATCCATACTGTTTTTGCATCAACTATGGTAACTATTGGTTGGGACGGCAGAACTGTTTGTGAAGTTTCTGCATCTTTGGATAGGACAAACCCATCAATCGGTGCGTAAATAGTGAGTCTCGAGAGTTTAGTCTCGAGTGCTTCGATGCTCTTTTGAACTCTCGTGATTTCGGCACTGCTTGAGTTGATGTGCGCATGAGAAGCTTCTATCTGAGCAGTTATATTTTGTAAATCCGCATTTGCTTTGTCATATTCAGCTTTTGCAGCATATTTTTGTGCAAAGAGTTTTTCATAGCGGTTGTAATTGATTTGAATAAGCGTTTTCTGAGAAATCAGACTCTCAAGCTCTTTTTTAACTGCATTCGATTCATACTTTGCTTTAGCAAGCGATGCCCTAGCTTCTTCAAGCTGTAGCGGCAAATCAACAGAGTCGATTGTAACTAAGAGGTCGCCTTTTTTTACCCACTTGCCCTCATCTGTAAAAATTTCTAAAATTTTACCGCCTGTTTGTGCATTGATAGGATAAATATTCTTTGCATGCACGGTGCCGATACCAAAAACTTCTACACTCAAAGAACCTATTTTTGGTGCAAGTGTCTCATAAGTTGTTTTTGGTATATAAACTTTAAAGTAAAAAGCAACTGCGACAAGTGCTAAAACAGAGAGGGCAATGAGGTATTTTTTCCAAGTTTTCATATTTGTTTTCCTGTAAGATATTTTATACGATTCTGTGCCATGCTACGGCTAAAATAAGCTTCTAATAATCCAAGTTCGGACGCGAGCAGAAATGTCGTTGCGTCAAGCAACTCAATATAGGTTGCCAAACCCTCTTTATAGCGTGCACCCAAAACTTTCTCCGTTGACTTTGCGGCTTCTAACTGCGCTTGTTTTGCCACTATGGTATTTTCATAACGCTCAAGGTCGATAAACAAACCATGAAGCTCCTCTTGAAGTTCTAAAAGTTTCGCATTTTTCAGTTCTTTTGATTTGTTAATTGCAATACCGGCGATTTGCTCTGTGGCACTAATATTTCCGCCGCTGTAGAGGGGAACGCTAAGCACTACCCCGACTACACTTGCATCATAAGCATTTAAGTTATCAAAATGTGTAAAGGAAGCAACCGCATCTATCGAGCCGTAATGGGAAGCTTTTGCAGATTGATGTTGGAGGATATTTTTTTGAATATTCTGCTCCTGAATTTTCAGCTCACTGTTTTCATTTAAGAGATTCTCATCGTACGCTTTCATGCTCTTTTTATTTTCTAACAAACCCTCTTCAAGTGCAACATCAGCACTAATTTTCTCCCCCATGTAAAGAGAGAGTGTTGATTTTGTCTTATCAAAGGAGGCTTGAGCAGTGCTTAAAACATCCTTTGCTTCATAGTAAGAGGACAAAAATCGTGTCTCATCTGAACTCGCTTTTATTCCCTCTCTTACAAGCGCCTGTGCCTGATTGTAAAGTTCCTGTTTTGTCTGCATATCTTTTTTGCGCACATCAATCGCTTTTTTTTGAACAATCATGGTCGCATAAAGTGACTCCACTTTATATATCATCAGAGCCTTTGCATCCTCCACGGAGAGTTCGGCTATCTCTTTATCGAGTTGTGAGGCATCTATTTTTGAGCTTGTTTTGGAAAAATCCCATATTTTCTGCCCTACACTCACGCCTGCCTGATACCCCGCCTTCTCCAGCGTATTAAAAACTCCATTTTGAGGAAGAGAATATGTGTGCTGCAAATCATACTGAGCCTGAAGATTGATTTGCGGCAAATACGCCGAACGCGCAGAGAGATAGTTCTGCTCACTCAAAGAGATATCGAGCATAAAGTTTTTTATATTCGGATGGGTAGCGAGCGTTTTATCGATACTCTCATGCAAGGTTAAAATTTGGGCATGTGCAGTTACACTTAGCATCGCTAAAATAAACAAATATTTTTTCATAACTTGAATCCTAATTAATATTATTGTAATACTACTCTTTCTGTATTAGGGGAATGTTAAGGGTGTGCTAGTTTTTAAACTTCAAAGAAATCACACTTCCTCTATCCACTTCAGAAATAGCAGAAATTTCTATCTTCATGGCTTCACATAATCTTTTTGCTATATCTAAACCTATTCCGGTTCCGCTGCTCTGCTCACTGTAAGAACGGTTGAATATTAAATCTGTGTTTCTTATCCCTACTCCGCCATCTTCTATACATAAAGTTCTCTCTTTTGCATAAATTTTAACAAACCCATTCTTTTTGTTATATTTTGAAGCATTTGAAATTAAGTTTACTAGCACTTGTTTGAGTGCATTTAGGTTTATATTTGCATAAAAGTCTGCTACATCCATCTCATAGTGAATATCGCCATACATTCGCTTATGTGCCAAAACTATATCTTCTACAATCTCAGAGATATTTTGTTTGCTCATAATCATAGTCTCTTCTTGAAGCAAAATAGTAAGGTTATTGTGAAGGTCACTCATATCTTTTACACTTCTTTTTATTCTATCAATGGCTTTATTTGTTTGAAACGCATCACTCCTCTCCAAAATCTTCATATTTAAAAGTATGGAAGTTATAGGTGTATTTAAGTCGTGAATTAAATCTTTTGAAAAATTATCCAGTTTTGTGATGGCATCTTGCATAGGCTTTAATGCCCGCATGGATAAGTAATAGCTAATGGACGCAAACAAAAAAAGCAACAGTGTTTGCACGACAATAATACGCATTTTTATAAAGTTTAATTGCTCATAAAAGAGAGATTTATCTTTTCTTATCTCTATAAAGCCTGTATCCCAAGTATATGGGACATATTTAACAAAAAAGTCATCCTCTATTTTGAAATTATTCATAGAAAAATTTTCTATTTTAACATCTCTGATTGTATGTGTTATATTTTTTTTATCTTCAAGAGGAATATTCATCTTCAGCTGTCTTGCATACTCTATCATAGAGAGGTGTTCCTGCTCTATCAGCCCCTTATTCTGCTCTTCAAAATAAAAAAAACCGGAGGCTAATATGAGAATTGCGACACTTCCGAAATAGTTGGTAAAAAATTTCCAGAATGCTTTTTTTTCATGCTTTAACAAGTCTGTACCCTATCCCTTTCATAGTTTGAATCTCTAAACCAACCCTTCTTAGCTTCGCTATGTAAACCCGCAAAGCACCCTCGCTAGACTCATTCACGCTATCCAACGCATGCAAAAGCTCCTGCTTTGTTATCGTCTCGTTCATGCGTTTAAAAAAAATTGAAAGTAATTTTTTTTCTAATGGAGCGAGCAGGACTAAACCGGTGCTATTTAAAAGTTCATTTGTTGCAATTTTATATACCAAAGAGTGATACTTTATTTCATTGCTTTTTGCACTGAATGATTTTCGAAGCAGTGCCCCTATTCTCACCAAAAGTTCATCAAAATCAAAAGGTTTTTTGAGATAATCATCCGCCCCAACCTCAAAACCTCGGGAGAGGGAGGCGATATCATTCAGGGATGTTAAAAAAATACATGGCGTGCTATTTCCTGAATTTCTCAACATGGTCAAAAGTTCAAAACCGTTAAAATCGGGAATATTTACATCCAAAAGCATAATTTCATACTCTTGTCTATATGTTGCGTCGAGGGCTTCATTTGCAGTTGAAGCAAGGGTTAAAACATAACCGTCCGCTTCTAAAAGTTCTGCTAATGTTTCTGAGAGGATTGGATCATCTTCCACAAGTAATATTCTAGCCATGAGAAACTTTCTCACTCCCAATCTTGATATTTATCGCTCGTATGCTTATCTTTTTTGTATCTTCTGGCGTTTTTACTTTTATCAAGTTGGTTGGAGCTGTGTAAAATCTCCTCTTTTATCTCCCCTATCTCTTTTTCTGAATCTTTTAGTGAAATCATTTTTTGCACAAGCTTTTGTAAATCTTGCAATTCACCTTTATAGAGTGCTATTTCATCGACTCTTTTGAGAAGCTTTAGGGAGTTCTCTATTTTTTTATCATAGCCCTCTTTTTTAAGCTCTGGGGTGTTAGAGAGATAGGAGATAATACCGTTGTGAAATCTCTCTAAAGCCCTTATATAGCGAAGTCTTTTTGAATTATCAACTGCTTTTTGAGATGCTGCCATTTATGCCCTAATTTATATTGTTGTTTATTTATTGTTATAATTATACCCTCAAAATCACACATGGAGAAATAATTGAAGAAAATCTTTCTTTCATTCATAATCTTAATATCTTCGCTTTATGCGGAATTATCGACCCTACATCCCACACAAAAAATATTGGATTCTAAAATACCGATAGTTGACATCAGAACAAAAGGGGAATGGATAGAAACCGGTCTTGCTCAAGGTGCAATCCCTATCATGTTTTTTAATGAGCAAGGCGGATATAATGTAGAGTCCTTCTTAAAAGAGCTCAATGCAAAAGTTGACACGAAGAAACCCTTTGCTCTTATTTGCCGCACAGGGAGCAGAACAAAAGTTCTCGCAAACTTCCTCTCTGCTCAGCTGAAATACAGTGTTATCGACTTTGCAGATGGAATGGTGTATTACAAATACATGAATCTTCCTATAGTTCCCTACAAATAATTTCCTAGTGAAAATACCCTCATTTATAAAGTTTCTCCTCTTTTTTAGCCTAAGACTCGTAATAACTTTTGCGGTTTTAGGCTCTATAATATTTCTACTTTGGGGTGCTTTATATCTTCTGTTTATTTAAAATAATAGACTTCTTCTAAACCCAAGATTGCTTATGCAAGAACTCTATTTTATACTACCACTCCGTACTGTATCCAAAATCTTTCAAGATTTGTTTAGCATTTTCGCTTAAAATAAAATCATAAAACAGTTTTACCTCTTTCTCGTTTTCACCATTTTCTACTATTACCATGTTCTGATTGATTGGTGTATAAAGTTTTGAACAGATTTCAATCCACTCACTATCTTTTTTAAATTGAGCCATATTCGGAGTATGAAGCAAAGATTTCGCAATAAAGACTATCTCACCCTCTTCCAAAGTATCTAACTTAAGTCTAGAGAGTGAATCGACATAAAAGATTTTTTGCTTAACATCTTCATAAACTTTCTCCTTTTTCATGCTCTCTATCGCCGATGCACCGTAGGGAGAACTGCTTGGGTTCAAAATAAATATTTTTGCTATTTCACTCTCTTTAAGAAGTTTCATTCCTTTGTTGTAATCGCGTTTTTTATTGCTAAAAAGAGCAAGTTCATCTAAAGCATACACCACATGTCTATTCGTTTTTAGACCGTTTTTCTCTAAAATTTTTACTTTAATATCCGGATATTGCTTGTTAAATTCGCACAATAACTCTTTGATAGCATAATTCTCACTCTCTACTAAAGCAATTGTAATTTCTCCGCCAAAAAGAGCCGTGCAAGCAAATAAAACTATAATAAATAAGCTCTTTAACATTCTATCTCTCCCGCTCTCTTTACAACAGCGACTTTATAACATTACTTACGCCCTGATGCAAGTTATAGCTGGAAATCGGAAAGTCCAGCGACTCCTTCTCAAGATTTATATTGTATCTACTCAAATACTCCGCCAAAGCATCCAATGCTATTGTCTCATACCTTTGACATGCAGAAACTTCGAGTTTTGTTCTAAGCAACTCCCCTGCCTCGTTTGATTTTTGGATTGTAAAAGCCAGAGTTTTCAGGCTCACCAAATCATTAAATTTTAGAAATAGTTCAGGGGTAAGTTCATTCACATGCTCTCCTTCAGGCGTAAAAAGCATATTATTATCTCGAAGCGGAATAAGTACGCTCAATATCGCCTTTGTAAAAGGTGCAATTTTATCTCCCCAAAAAGGGGACTCATTTCTTTTTTTTAGCTCAGTTTCTATAACTTCTGCAATTGTCTCTAAATCACCGCTGTTAAATAGTTCATAACTCTCTTGTTTCATCTTCTGCCTTTGTAAAATTATAATTTGCATAATCATACCTCTTATAATGACCCCAAGTAAACAAGGGGTCTAAACGCTTACTAAATTTAGCGAATTTTATTTCAATTTGCAAAATTTTAGCATTTTCTCCTTTTATTTACTTAAAATATTCTTATGCCTGTAATCATACCTAGGGTTTAACCCTGCTAAAAAGATTAGGCTTAAGTTTAAACACTGAAAAGAATAATAGGGCTTGTTCCCTGAATAAGAGAATAGTAGATTAAACAAAGGATACAAATTATGACTAATACAAATGACATAACTTACATCGGTGTTGATATTGCAAAACTGAAATTTGACATATGTCTGCATAATGGCAATTTTTCAAACTGTGTATATGAATCCTACTCGAATAATTTTGATGGTTTTTTCAACTTTTTCTCTTTCCTTGAATCTGCTAATCTTCTCGTAAATATCCGTTTAGGATTAGAAGCAACTTCAACTTACATGGTTAATCTCCAAAAATATTTAGATTCACATAGCATCAAATATATTTTGATTAATCCTTCTAAACTTCACCATTACATCAAGTACAAAAACTTTGAGAGTAAAACAGATAAGCTCGATAGCTATTACATTGCTGATTATTTGACAACTCTTGATAATAAGCTCTTCAACTCTTCGCATTCTGCTACGAAAAGTTTATATAAATCATATAGCGGTTACATAGCTATGATTATCAAAACAGAAACGCATTTAAAAGGTTTGAGCGATTCAATTTTAAATGATGATTTTACAAGTCTTACGATGAAAAATGAAATTATCGCTTTAAAATTGGCACTCACTAAGACCAAAAATGTAACTCTCAAAGAGTTGATTACAACTATAAAAATCTCTATGCCCGAATATGATTTAGTCAAAAATGATTTAATAGGCGTGAGTGATAAGACGCTTCTTGCGGTCTTGCCGATTGTCTATGATATTTCTGAAAAATATTCACTCAAACAGCTCCAAAGTCTAATCGGTCTTAACCCTGTTTACAAGGATAGCGGTAGTTCTGTTCATAAAAAACAACACATCAGTAAAAGCGGAAACAATGAAGCCCGTAAAATGCTCTACATGTCCGCCGTCGGTTCCGTAAGAAGTAACACCGAACTCAAAATTAAATACGATAGATTACTTGCAAACGGTAAACCAAAAAAGGTCGCACTCATTGCAATCTCTGCTCATATTTTTCGTGCAATCATAATCAAGTTAAATTATTACAAGTCTCTAAGCAAGTGAATAAAACTGACAAAGCCATTTACAAGGCTTTATTAACAATTTTAAAAGGGGGCACACATCTTAATGTCACAAATCTTTCTCGTCTGTCCGGTGTTTCAAGAAAAACACTCTACAACCGCCTTGATGAATTTACTAATCAAGATTTAACTAAAAACTAAGGAAGTCCAAAAATGGCAACACAAAAAGATACTTCAAACACTGAAACAAACTTTGACGCTCCCGTTCTGACGATTGCAGATGTACAAGAGCAAACCCGTTTATACATGGAGAGAATTTCAAAAAACTCTATTGAACTTGCCGGAATTATAAGCGGCAAAAGAAAAACTGAGCCACAACCACGAATGAAAAGAGTTGACGGCAAATACACGGATATTCAAGAAGTGAACGAGGATGGAAGCCCTAAATTTTGGGATTCAAGATTTTACATAACTTTGGCTTTTGAGGGTGGTGCAATTGATGTATCTATTACTAAAGAGTGGGATGCTGACCTTGAAATCGGTACTAGGATTCTCCTCTCCGGACGCAAAGGAATTAACTTTGGCACCGTTCAAGATATTTACTCAAAATATACGATTCTTTAGGTTCTTTACATGTCTTTATACTCTGATTATGTGGCGTTTGTGGATGGCGGCTCAAAAGTAAAATACTTTGACGATAGTGCAAAATACTATCCTTTGCCTTACACGATAACCAAACAATTTGAGTATGAATTTAAGATTTATTATAAATGTTTTAACAGATATTACATCGGTATCGCTTGTAACAAATTTGTGCGGGAAATACATGCAAAAGAGTTCAAAATGATGTTAGAGCTAGCAGAAAAAAGAGAGATTAGTAATATTAAAACAGGTTTACAACTGGTTTTTGAGTTCTGATTTTTCGTCTTCCCCCGTGGTTTAACAAGGGGGTCTGAATGGTCAAAAAATTTAAAAGTGCGATAGGGGTTTAAAAGTGGTTGAATTAATTTCTAACAGTTCTACTTATAGAAGAGAAAACCTTACTGATATGCTTTCTTGGTCTTTAGACAAAAAGATTAATCATTCGCTTAAAAGAATTAGAGAATTTTACGAATCTCAATCCGGTCAAGTCTATATTTCTTTTTCCGGTGGCAAAGATAGCACTGTATTACTTCATCTTGTAAGAAGTTTATACCCTAATGTCGTTGCAGTGTTTAGCAACACTACGAACGAATTTTTAGAAATATTAGATTTTGTAAAGCAGACTGATAATGTAATTACTTTATATCCGAAAATATCTTTTAATGAGACTGTAGAAAAATTTGGTTTCCCATTAGTGAGTAAAAAAACTGCTCGTTCCATTACAGATTTAAGAGAAAACAAACCTGAAACATCGAATGTCAGGAATTTATATCTTACTGGTTTAAATCGTCAAGGTTTTTATTCTCCAACTTACAAACTTTCTAAAAAATGGTATCCACTTTTTGAGTCTGCTGAATTTAATATTACTAGTAAATGCTGTGATATTTTAAAAAAAGAACCTATGCACCGTTTTGAAAAGGAAACAAAACTAAAAGGTTTCATTGGTACACAAACTAGTGAGGGTACTCTAAGAAAAACAACATGGATTGCAACTGGCTGTAATACTTATGATGGCTCCAATATCAAAAGTCGCCCTTTAAGTATTTGGACTGAAACAGATATATGGGAATATATTAATAGATTTAATATTGCTTATTCAAAAATCTACGATGATATAAAAGATGATTTTGGAAATGTTTTGGTCGAGGGTGAAAAAAGGACAGGATGCGCTTTTTGTGCTTATGGTGCTCATTTAGAAAAAAGTGATTTAGTTTCTAAAAATAGATTTCAAAGGTTAGCTCTCAGAAAACCAAAACAATACAAAAAAATGATGTTACTTGAAAATAACGGCGTTTCTTTTAGTCAGGCACTTTTTTACATCGGAGTAAAAAACTAATGGCAAACACGGTTCACAAAATTTCTCAACACATAGACACTCTAAAATTCCATTACTACATGACATCAAGTCTGAGCGATGAGAGTTTTACAAAGTATCTTAAAAGTGTTGATTCCCTTATCGCACTTAAAAAAGATTCTCAAAAGACTAAAAACGAATACGGCGACACAAAAAGCATAAACATTGAATTCGGCTCTCATAAGTTCAATGTCATGGACAAATCCGTTACAGGTTTCAGCGTCGTAATTGCAAATAATGATGTCTCTATCGCATTCCGTAAAACTAAGAATAAAATCAATCCCTCTCCTGTGATTAAGGTTGAATTCAGAGCTGAATTTTTAGCCCGTAAAGGGTACAAAAAAGCGGTTGCGATTGTGAACTCTTTTATTGCCGATTTTTTCCTAGACGATTCAAAAGTTAAAATCTCTGAAATACATTTGGCTACCGACATTCAAGGGTATCACTTCACGCACTTAGACTTTTTCAGAATGAAGACCCGTTCTCGCAACTCTCAAACGCATCAAGAAGAGACCGACTATAGCCGTGCTTCTGCTTATGGAACTGCTACGACTTTCAGCGGTTTTAGTTTCGGTGGTGGCGATTACCACATGCGAATTTACAATAAAACTCTCGAGATAAATAAGTTTAAAAACAAAGGTTTCGCAAAAACTCTTCTCTGGGAACATAAACCAAACTTTAACCCTGATGCTACCGTTTGGCGTTTAGAGATTCAGATAAGAAGAGCCAAATTAAAAAAACTCGTAAATTCTGACGGTTCCACAATGGACGATTACGACAACATTTTAAACGGTATCCCTGATTTATGGAAGAGAGCTTTAACGGATTTTAGAGTTTTAAATATAAGCGATACCGACACATTCAACATACTCAGAGGTAAACGAACTCTTAATAACGGCAGTGAGAGACTTTTAACAAGAAGTGCCATTTACGCAATATTTAAAAGAGCCGACGCTTTGCCTTTCTGGGATGATTTAAAAGTTTGGAACACTTACTATGGGAATGAAATCTCCACTGCTTTTAACATACCAAAGTCCGGCTCTTTCGATTATGTTTCAAACAGCATAAAAAGTCTCTACTCCACGATGGCAAAACACTACGGCTCTGTTGATTCTGCAACCGTAATTCAAGCATTCAAAGAAGCAAATGAGCAAAATTTCCACAAAAAGCAAATAAGCCTCCTCGAGGATAGCTTCAATAAACAGTTAGATTGGTTTGAGAGAATCGAATACATGCAAGATAACGGCGTTTGCAACTTGCCTATGTATAAAGCTTTAGAACAAAACATCTACACGACTGTAGAAATTGCAAACTCTGCAATCCATGCAAACAGATTCAGCTCCGACATGACGGATAGACTCTTTTCACGCCTTGCATTCCCTGCGAATCAAGATAAGCATTTAACAAGTGAATCTTCTTCACTTTTTATAAACACAAATACGGCTTTATATGAAGCCGGTAAATTATTTTAGGAGTAAAAATGAAAAAAAATGTTTTCATTATTTTAATTGCGTTTCTCTTTGTCGGTTGTGGTGTTCGTAACACTTATAGCTTTGGTTTTTCTTTGGATAACAATGATTCATCCATTAAAAGTTCTTTTGCAGTTTCCACTGATGATTCTATCGGTTCTGATACATCACATTCGGAGTAAAAAAAGATGCACAACATGAAAGAATTAATTGAGAGTATCAAAAAACATGAGGGCTTTGTAGCAACTGTTTATCAATGCTCGGAGGGTTTTGACACGATTGGTTATGGTACACGGTTGCCGTTAACTGATTTTGAGTATTTAGATTTGGCAGATAGTCGTATTATGACGGGTTTTGGTACGGGTACTGATTTTCCTCTTTCAGAATCTGAAGCAGAATATCTTCTAAAAAGTCGCTTATCCGACATCACCAAAGAGATTGTTTCTCAGAAACCTCTTATTTTAAAACTTCCACTTTTCAAACAGATGATTGTTTACGAAATGGGCTACCAATTAGGCGTTCCAAAATTGATGGGTTTTAAAAAGATGTTCAGAGCTTTAGAGGGCGGATATTATACCTTGGCTAGTAAAGAGATGTTAAATAGTAAGTGGGCGTATCAAACTCCCTCCCGTGCTAAAGAGCTGGCTTTAAAGATGGCATCTGCCGTTAATGACGCTAGTTTCGATGTAGTAAATTAAAAAAGGAAATATAACAATGAATGTAAAAATAAACGCTTTTGTATCAAACGAAAACTTGACTGAGCAAGAAGCAATTTTTCAAGCTCTTAACATGGTGGTTCTCAAAGATGCCCAAAACGAACTCTCCGATAAAGATGTCGTCACAAAACTCTACTTTATCGCTCCGAAACTCGGCAAAATTTTAGTGGTTGTCAACAATGCAGACCGTGACGCTTTGGGTGTTACGAGTAATATTTTAGCAAATACAAATATTGCTGATTATCCATTAGAGAGATTGCCTGCACAAATCATTGATTACAGTGAACTTATAATCAAACTCGGTACACACATGAGCGGCGAATCTATCTTGAATATTGCTCAATCTATGGCAGAAAAATCAGCTTTGAGGATTATGCCTTTTAAAATTCCCGTTGTAAAAGTGATTAATTACAATACGGACATTCAAGATTTCTTAGTTCTCCCCTCTGCATTCGGTGCAAATATCTTCACAAATTTAAGCGGAATCGTAAATAACGGCGATTCGGCAATAGGTGACTTTATAATTGAGAACGGCGGTAAAACTCCTGAGCAGGTTGAAGTTGAGAGATTGGAAACTGAGAGAATTGAGGCTGAAAGATTGGCTTTGATTGAGGCTGAAAGATTAGAGGCACAAAGGATTGAGGCAGAGCGTTTAGAGGCTGAGAGATTAGAGTTAGAAAAAAATAAGTTAATTTTATTAGCTTCTGCATCTCGTACCAATTGGAATTATGCTTTTAAAAATTCTTCTTTTACTTGGGGTATTGAAAAAACAATAGTAGTGCCTCCTAGCAGTGGTATTTATTCGTTTAATTGTACACATGAACATTATTGGGGTGGAGCAACTGGTACTATGAATCCATTTAACAGACTGAGTGCGTTTATCAATGGTGTTTATTTCCAGGGTGCAATAGTTCGTTCCGGTACGAATTTTTCTGTAAGTTTGGATACAGATACTAGAAAAATAAATTTGGGTGGAGCTAGTTTCTCTTTTGCTCAAAGTGATGTTTATACAGTAAAAATTGTTAGTGAGCAACCTTATGCCGTTAATAATCTTCAATCTACTATTTTTACATCTATTTAGCCTCACGAATCCCTCCTACATGGAGGGCTTAACTGAGCCTAAAAAACTCTAAATAAAACACAAAGGAAGTCCTATCATGGCAGAAAATATCACTACAACAGAGTTAGAATTAGCTTTACAGAATTTAGCAGAGCAACAAGGTTTAAGTGTTGTTGAATATGTACAATCATTGGGTTATGCAACAGTTGCATCAGTTAGTACAAGTGTTGAGAGCTTACAAGCTCAAATAGTAGCAATTACTGAGCTTGACGGTGAGAATGGTGTTGAATCACTAGCAGAAAAAATCAAAGCGATTAATTCTGTAGTAACTGACGAAAATGGAGCTGTTCAAGCAATTTACACGAAAATTCTTGAAAATAAAAACCTTGTAACAAACGAAACAGCCCGCGCTACGAACGCAGAGCTTGTACTAAACAGCAAAATTGATGCCAACAAAACTGCAACCGATACACTTGCCGAAATCGTTGCATCAAATTTAACTGCAACAGATTTAACAGCTTCTGGGTTACAAGAGCAAATCGACGCATTAAGCGATGGTACAACTGAATCAGCTGAAGCACTTGCAGGTCGTGTTGTTACGATTGAGGAAACACTTGCTGATAAACAAGTAGGTGAAATCGTTGTAAAAGGTCATAGAACCCGTTTAACTGAGTTAGAGGCTGGCATACTTGCCGAAGCTTCTCAAAGAGCTTTAGAGACTGCTCAAACTGTAGCAGATTTAAAGGCTTATTCTGATTCAAAAGATTTAAAAGCTTCGACAATTAATGTCTGCTCAGTAGCAAACTCTTTTCGTCGCAAAATGGGGCTTGCTGATATTACTTGCTCAGGTTCTACAGTTAACGGTACTGACGGCGTTGTTATTTAAAACTTATCTTTAGTCGGGGATTTATTTCCCTCGGCTCACACAAAAAAAAAAGGATTCACATGCCAGTAGATTTATTAGGATTATTAAAAGATGGTTCGGTCAGTAGCGTATTAGCAAGCGTAGGCAAAGTAGCAAGCGTATTTCATCCGGCAATCGGTGCAGGTCTCATGATGGCTAGCAATTTAACAGACAACATGGCGGAAGTTGATGACAATTTCCTTGAGAGTGATGTCATAGGTTTAGAGGGTTCTGCATTGCGTCTTGATAATATGATTGCAAACAAAAGCGTTGATTTTGACATGTTGGAGTTAATCTCCCATAACTTAAAATCAATCTCTGCGTTTTCTCAAAAAACTGCTAAATTAATGAAGTAAGGGGTTTGCATGTTGACATATAGAAAAGATTTAACAAGACCGTTAACGGCTGTTGAAGTGGATGAGAATTTTACTTTTTTAAATAGTTCTGTTGATGCTATTTCTGCAAAAGCTGATGCGGATTTTTTATCCCTTAGTCTCTACTCAGGTTCAAACGGTCATGCGGTTATTGTCGTTCCCGATACTTCTTTGGGTTCTTTGATTTCTCTTGATTTGTGCTCCATTCCTATAGACTTGGCTCATAATTATTCAATTTCATTTATGATTGATTCGGTCTGTTTTGCGATTGGTTCTTATGTTCCTACAAGCCCCCGTTACCGTTCTACTGTTACGGTAAATGCCGGAGCTGTTACACTCCCTGCTGATAGTAGCGGTTACTCTTTAACTTTTGATGCTGTTACTAATACGCTTAAGGTCAAAAAATCCGCTTTAGATATTACTCTTTTTTCGTAACCACTCACCTACCCAGTAAAACGGAACTAATATTGCTATAGTTTGAACATGAAATTAACCGAAGAAGAAGCTTATCAGCTCTGTATTAGTGAACCAAGAATGATGGCGAAACTGATTGTAAAATTACAGAATCTTCAAGATCG
>CANMJR010000049.1 GCA_947498025.1 Helicobacteraceae bacterium | reverse complement strand
TCTTGAAGATTCTGTAATTTTACAATCAGTTTCGCCATCATTCTTGGTTCACTAATACAGAGCTGATAAGCTTCTTCTTCGGTTAATTTCATGTTCAAACTATAGCAATATTAGTTCCGTTTTACTGGGTAGGTGAGTGGTTACAAATTATTTAACATAATCAACTAATCTAGAACTAGAACCGCCATTGACAAATGTATTCTCAGGGCAGCGAATGAAGAAATTTACTCAGCACTCTTTAGTTTGTCATAAAGTTCTATACAGGCTTCAACATCTTTTCTGTTTGGAACTCTTCTTATTGAAAGGTATGTTGCTTCGCCTTTGGCGTTTATTTTTCTTAGAGCCGTGGCATGTACCCAGTAGTACCCACCATCCTTTCTCTGATTTTTTACTATGCCAGTCCAAAATCCCTTTGATTGTAAATCATCCCATAGACCTTTGAAAGCGATTTTTGGCATATCGCTGTGTCTGACAATGTTGTGAGGTTCTCCTATGAGCTCCTCAATTTTATAGCCGGCCATTTCGCAAAAAAGATCATTCGCATAAGTGATAAGACCTTTAGAGTCTGTTTCACTCAATATATATTTGTCTGCAGGAAAAAACCATTCTGTTGTTTTTGCGTCTTTATATACTTCAGATAACATCGCTACTCCTTAGTTGTAATATTTGCTAATACCAATCATATTTGAACCCATGTTTAAAAGCAGCATGTCTGCTATCACCAAAGCAGCCATAGCTTCACAAACTACAGTTCCTCGAACAGCAACGCAAGGGTCATGTCTGCCTTTTAATGAAAAGTCAACCTCTTCATTTGCACTTGTCACAGTTTTTTGTTCTTTAAAAATGGATGGGGTTGGCTTAAAATATACATTCATTATTATATCATCACCATTGCTAATTCCGCCCAAAATTCCGCCGGAATGGTTGGTTACAAACCCATTTTCTCGTATTTCATCATTGTTCTCTGAGCCAAAAGAGGATGCACTCAAAATGCCGTCACCTATCTCAACCGCTTTGACGGCATTTATTCCCATCATAGCATCGGCTAATACAGCGTCAAGCTTATAGTAAAGAGGCTGACCTAAACCAACCGGAGCACCTTTAATAAGAACTCTTGAAACGCCGCCCACTGAGTCGTGAGAGTTTTTAGCAGTTAGAATCGCCTCTTTTTGAGCCTCCTCTTTTTCTGCATCAAGAGCGTATATTATGCTGCTTTTGGCATGGGAATAATCGAACCTCTCTGCTTTTATTCCATGCACTTCACTGATTCCGCTAAGTATTTCAATATTGAGAGCCTTAAGCATCAGCTTTGCAACAGCCCCAGCTGCAACTCTAGCGGCAGTTTCTCTTGCAGATGAGCGACCTCCGCCGCGATAATCTCTTATTCCGTACTTGTGAAAATAGGTAAAATCTGCATGTCCTGGGCGGAAAATATCTTTTATATTTGAGTAATCTTTTGATTTCTGATTTGTATTGTAAATTACCATAGCTATCGGTGTGCCGGTGCTCTGACCTTCAAAAATACCGCTGAGTATCTCTACAATATCTTCCTCTTTTCTGGCCGTTTCAAACTCACTTTTACCGGGTTTTCTGCGGTTTAATTCGCTTTGTATGAACACTTCATCTATAAAGAGTCCGGCCGGAACTCCATCTACTATGCAACCGATTGCCCTGCCATGCGACTCTCCAAAAGTGCTAAATCTTAGCTTTTGCCCAAAACTATTCACTATTTTTCCTTTTTGAGCATCTCAAGAGCCATTTGTGCTGCCTCTTGTTGCGCAATTTTTTTACTCTTTCCGCTGGCCCTTGCATACTCTTTACCTTCAATTACAACTGCTAGTTCAAACTCTTTTTTATGATCCGGTCCACGGCTCGCTATAACATTGTACTCAGGAGTAATACCGAATCTAGCTTGCGTCAGCTCTTGGAGCGTTGTTTTATAGTCTCTAAAAAGAGAGTCTAAAGAGATATCATCGTAATTTTTCTCTAGTAAATCTATTGCAATTTTGTTTACAACTTCAAGCCCTGATTCGAGATAAACTGCTCCCATTATCGCTTCAAAAGCATTTGACAAAAGTGATGCCTTGTCTCTGCCGCCATTGTTCTCTTCGGCATTTGAGAGAAAAATGTATTCACCCAGATTTATCGACCTAGCCAATTTGTCAAAGCCTGCTTCATTTACAATAGAGGCTCTGATTTTAGAGAGCTTTCCCTCATCTGATTTTGAAAACTTTTTAAAAAGATACTCTCCGACAATAAGGTCCAAAACCGCATCCCCTAAAAATTCTAATCGCTCATTATCGTAGGGCTGTTTGAAACTTTTATGTGTCAGCGCTTCGATAATGAGCTTTTTATCTTTAAACCTATAATTTAGAATTTCTTCTAAAATTTCTATGTTGCTACTCATTTTTTCCTCTTGTTAACTCTTTTATTTTTTCTGCCGCATCACGAGCCAGCTTATCGCATCGCTCATTCTCGACATGTCCATTATGACCTCTTACCCAGATACCGTTTACTTTGTGCGTAACTGAAACCTCTATGTACAATCTCCATAAATCAGGATTTTTAACTTTAGCAAAATCTCTTTTTATCCATGCACTAAGCCACTCATTTATTCCCTTTATCACATAAGAGGAGTCGGAGATAATATCTACCATGCAGGGCTCGTTTAAAGCTTTTAATCCCTCGATTACGCCCAATAACTCCATTCTATTATTGGTTGTGTGTGCCTCAGAGCCTACAATAATTTTCTCATTTGCACCGAATTTTAAAATAGTCCCAAATCCGCCGGGACCCGGGTTTCCAAGTGCACTTCCGTCACTGAAAAGAGTTATTTTCTTCACTGAAATCCCTGTAATAATTTTTGCTCAAAATGAGTTCAATCTCTTGTGTATTTATAGAGTGACAACTGCTGCATCTGTTAAATGCGAATGGATAAACCTGTTTGCAACCGTTACAAATATACTCAAAACTCAGTGTAGCACAACACTCTTTTTTTAGATTTATCAAAACATCAAATTCAAAAATGGAACTTTTTGTTGCAAAGTCAACATCTCCCCTGGCGGTGTACAACTCGCTCAAATAGCCATTTTGACGAATTATATCCAAATCTAAATCTTCTTTCTTAAGTCTCCATAGCACATCGCTTATCAGGTGGGCATTTGCACTATTGAAATTTCCCCATGCCAGCTTAGGATTCACTCTAAAAAGATAGTCATAAACCAGATAGGTGAGCTGGTACGAATGCTTATAAATTTCAAGAAGGTTATCTGCTTTATAACGGATTGTGGTATTCGCATCGTTTATAATTGCCAACGATTTCAGATAAGCACTGTCGCTGAGAATATCTTTTTTTAACTCATCCAGAGAATCTAAAACCTCTAATGCCGATTTATAATCCTTCATGTACTCATAAACTAAAAGCAGATAAGTGAGAGCTTGCGGCGTTCGCGGACTATTTTTTAAAATTTCTAAAAAAATGTTTTTGGCTCTCTCCAGAAACCCAGCTCTGAAGTAGGTTCGTCCAAGCAGGAACATTGTCTCTTTGGCGTTCGTTTTATCTCCAACTTTTAACATCTCGTTATAAATATCTATGCTCTTTTCGTAATCACCGTTTTTAGAGTATGCATGTGCGAGAAGAAGCCAAGATTTTTCCGGCAGCTCACCCTTTGTTATCAACCCTTTTAACTCTTGCTGAGAGGGAAGAGAGCGAAACTGTTTTAAGAAGGTATCAAGATGCCTGTAATCCTCTTTTCTCTTATATCTTCCCCACCAGTAGGAGAAAAATGTGACTATAAAAATGAGAGCAAAAAAGATGATAATTGAAAAGAGCGGGTCACGAAATTCTATAAAAAAAGTATTCAAAACATTACTCGTAAACGACTATGCCGTAGTCGTTTTTTAGATTATAAAATGTAGAGTTTGCCGTTATCTCTAAATCTTTCATCTTGCCAAGCTGAATTATGGAGTTTTTTCCTACTCTTATACCGTTTTCTATAAAAAACTTTTTAATATTTACGAATTTCACATCTTCTACAAATTTATACTCAAACTCTTTATAGAGCCTCATCTTCTCATACGAAAATACATGCTCATTTATATGAAGTCTGTCGGAGGCGTATTTGATTGGAAGATGCCCGGAGAGGTCTGTTAGGGAACGCTCAACAAACGCATATTTTTCAGGCAAAGTTTCCTTCTGGATAAAAACATATTTGTTATTGAGCTTCAGATTCGGTGTATTTTTCCAATATTTGTACACCGGATTTGAGACACCAAGCTTTGAAGAGACTTCTCTCCAGAGCCAAAACGAGTTCAATGTATTTAGAAGATGAGACATCTGTTTTGGCCCCTTTTTTTGAGATTCTTACGCTAAGGAATGAAGAATTGTATAATTTTTTTATTAATACTCTTATTAAGTCTCCAATTGGAGCTTGTGGCATGCTTAAAAATTTTAAGATATGTTGCGATACAATAAACTTATGGATTTAAACAGCATTGATGATGAAATTGATAATTTTGATAACCTTTTTTTTGAGGATATTGGGGCAATTCTTGAAGAAGAAGTGGAATTTATAGAGGCGAACAATTTGATTCAGCCCAAAGATAACTTTATATTTCTTCTTGAGTATTTGAATACCGTAACAAATCATTTCAAAAATTTGGATCATACAATAATGGAAGGAACATTTAAAAAATTACATACGGATGTTAATTTTTTATATAGTATATATCTGAAAAAAAAGAAACAGTCTTCTGATATTGAGGGAGTATTTCAAAATAAATTTTTTAAAGAATCTCCTAGCTGCACTCTCTTGACCGCAGAGATATTAAAGTACGAGAATATGCCAGACATCTCTATCCAAGACAAAGAAGAGTACGAAAGGTTAGTTAAAATGTACAAAGAGCTTCAATCTGTCTATTTTGAAAATTTCAAAACAATTTTTACTGAAGATAGAAAATATTTTTTGAGTTCTCTGCAAAGAATAATAAATACTAAAACATATTATATGGATAAATTTCTTTGGATTGAAGCTGCCAACTCTAAAATTATAATGAGTAAGCTAAGTGATGTAAAGATAGCGCTCAATAGTCAAATAGACTCAAAAAGTTATATCAAATATAGATTGCAAAATATGATGATTGAGTCAAAAGATTATCCTTATCTACAAAAATGTTTAAAGGTTTACAAGTGAATTACTCAATAAATGATATAGCAAATTTCTTAGAGGTAACTAGGATCGTTAGGGAGCAGCCTAACAGTAAAAGCTTAGATAAACTTCTGAGTGTTCAGGACAAAATTTCTATTTTTAAAAATATTGACCCCTTAGAGTTAAAAGCGATAGTCTCCGATTTGAAATTTGTAAAGTATAAATTTAAAGACTATGTAGTTAAGCAAAATGATGAGAGTCTCGAAGTTTTTTTTATTATAAACGGTGAGTGTCATGTATTTCGTGATAAAAACAAGATAGGAGTTCTTAAACCCGGAGCCGTATTCGGTGAAGCAGGAGTTATCTTTAAAACAAAAAGAAATGCGAGTGTAGTTTGTGCATCCGAAGAAGCCACTATGCTCTCTTTTTGCATAGATGAAGAGAACATAGAATTTTGTGCTCCGGCTCTAGCTACCTTTTACAAGAACTTAGCGTCCCAAATAAATGATAAACTAGAGAGTCTTAATCAAGCATTCGCTGCTAAAATGTAGCTACAACAAATTTTGTAACTAAAAATCCGCCGATAATAAGCCATAAAAACATGGTCCCTCCGGTGTAAAGCGGTGCTAAACCCAAACCTTTGAACTTAGCAAATATAGTACCCATGCCCAACGCCGTCATGGCCATTGTGAGTAAAAATGTATCTATCTCATTTATCACAGAGACTATGTTTTGTGGAACTAATCCAAGTGAATTAAAGCCGGCCATACCGATAAAATAGACTGCAAACCAAGGAATAACAAGTTTAACTGCACTTCCTGCGCCCCCACTCTTTTTAGTGGCATAGGAGAGGTAAAGACCCAGAACAATCAGCATAGGAGCTATCATAATAACTCTTGTCATCTTGACAATAACAGCAGAGTTTGCCATCTCTTGCGGAGCACCTAAAATAGATGCAGGAACAGCTACAACCTGAGCCACTTCATGGATAGTTCCGCCTACATAGATACCAAATACTTCCGGCGTCATATGTAAAAATCCAACGGCAGGCTCGATAATAGATGCATATAAAACCGGATACAAAAACATTGAGATAGTTCCAAAAAGAACAACCATGGAGACTGCAACCGCAGTTTTATGACCCTCTGCTTTTAATACAGGTTCAGTTGCTAAAACTGCGGCAGCACCGCAAACAGCTGCACCGGCGGCAGTAAGCATAGAGGTGTCCTTATCCATTTTAAATGCTTTTACACCTAGGTAGGTGCCAAGTAAGAAAGTTGTGCTTAACATGATGAGAGAGACCATAAACCCCTCCATCCCTACATCCGCAATCTGCTGAAAAGTTATACGAAATCCGTAAAAAACAATAGCAAATCTTAAAATCTTTTTACCCGAAAAAGTAATGCCTGTTCCCCATGCGCTGGGAATTTGATTATGAAGCGTATTTGCATAAAAGATACCCATTACGATACCGATAACAAGCGGTGAAATACCTAATGATTTTACAAACTGTATATCCGCTATCATTGTCGCTGCCGCTGCAAAAATGGCTACAAAGAGCACGCCGCTCATTGTACCTTTACGATTTTGTGCTGAAAATGCCATATATAAATCCTTTTATTTTGAGGACGAAATTATATCAAAACTTATTTTACTTCTACTTGCAGTCTGGTTTTGACTAATTTATCCTCATTTTCTTCTGCCTTTCCAGCGTTAAGAATCATAACCCTTGAAGGGTTGATGCCATGGTTATGAACCAAATATAATCTAATTGCTTCGGCTCTTTTGTTTGCCACAACTGTCATCTCATCCTCAGTCGCTTCCTGAAATTTTACACACTCTTCAAAAACTGCACTTGAATACGCTCTATCCAACTCTTCACCCTTATGTTTTTTCTTTAACTCATTTTTTATAATGCTAAGTTTGTTGTCATTTGAAAATTCTCTGTAGATATCTTCAAATAAATCTACATTTGCAATATTTGGCAAACTTTCTCTATTTTTGGCTCCGCTTTTTTTAATGAGCATCTTTGAGAGTTTCTCTTTTTTTAAGGCTCTTGCGTCGACTTTAGTATCATATCTTCCGCCAATTTCTATGGATAATTTTGTTTTTTTGGTTAAAAGTTTTGCCAAGTTGTCTAGTTTTTCCTGTTCTGGAGGCAAAATATTTGCAGAGCCGCCTTCAAACTCCACATACTCCATTTTATCACCTTCAATGCCCATTATTGAGCCTAAGACACTAAGCGGTGAGGATAGTGTTTTTAATATCACATTTCCAAATGTTTTCCACAAAAGCGCCTTGTACTCAAAATCAGGCGTATCCACATTTCCTTTTACGGGCATATTGATATCTATTACTTTGTTGTTGTCCTCAAGCAGAGCTATTACAAATTCAAGAGGGATGGAACTTAGATTTTTATCTTGTACTTCCTCCCCGAGTTTTATATCTTTAATCACAATGCTATTTTTGCCTTGCATCTCTGAGTTCAGGATATCATACTCCAAGTCAAGAAAGAGCTTTCCTTTATCTATTTTGTACCCTGCCAAAGAAGCACTGTAGCCGCTCATAGCTTCAAGGTTTAAGTTTTTAAAGTTCAAATCCAAATCCGCATACGCCTTTGGATTCCCACTGTTTATGCTCCCTTTTAGCTTTGCAGAGCCGTATCTGTCAATTTCGCCCGACATGTCAATATAGCTTGTATCATTAGGGACATTTGAGACACCGTATATTGCGCCGCCCAGGTCATGTATATTTGTTTGAAACTTTATCGGCAGAGAGAGGTCGGAAAAATCGGCACTCCCGAGGGCAACATTTACCTTTACTATTTTTAAAGGGAAACTCTCTCCTGTCTCTTTTGTTTTATTGGCATCTGTCGGATTTTTCATTAAGGAGGAGAGATTCATCTTTTTTTGCTCATCAATAAGGGCATTGAGATAAAATGAATTTACATCCGCTTCCTCCACAAAAAACTTGTTCGGAAGCATTTCATAGGTAAGCGGATTCAATTTGAGCTCACTGATGGTGAGTATCGGTGTTTTATCTCTGCTATCGCTCACAAAAAGCCCTTCAAGCATGAGAGAACCGACTGCTTTTAAATCGGCATCCGTTGAGGATTCAGCATAGCTTGTATCTGTTTTTAGACTCAAATAACCATCGTCGATAGTCAGAAATGCCATCTCCGCAAGATAGGGAGTGAACTCCTTGAGTGAAATCTTTTTTAATTCTAAGGAGCCTTTTTGCTTAAGAGGCGCATGGCTTAAACTTCCCGTGGAGCTGAGCGTTCCTCCATCGTTGACTCTCAGTGAAAGAGTATATTTCAACCAACTCCCTTTTTTAGAGCTTATATTATTAGCAGTGAGATTGATTGTGTCAATTTTAGTTTTGACGCTTGGGGCAATTGTTGCATCATCAAAAGTCACTGAACTATCACTTAGCTCTACATGTTGGAGTAAATAGGCGTAATCCCTCTTTTTTTCTGATTTCTTCGGTTCACTTTTGAGATATTTACTCCAGTTCATGACACCGTTTTTATCTCTGCCTAGAGCAACATGCAGAGATTTCAGACGTATCTTTTCAACAGTGATATCTTCAGCCATCGGTTTTATTGTTGTATTCTTGATATCTAGAGAGTCAAAAGCTAGGAGTGTTTTTTCATCCGCATCAAGAAGGGAAACACCGTTTAAACTAAACTCTTTTACAAGAAGTTCTAAACGGAGAAGGGCAGTTGCCTCCAAATTGAGCGCAACTGATTTTATAGAGAGCAGCTCATCGGAGGAGTTTAATTTAATCCCGTGCATTTCCAAATAAAAAGTAAAAGGGTTAAAAGAGAGGCTCTCAACTGCTGTTTTGGCACTTGTTTCTTTGGCAATACTCTCAATAATTAGTGATTTTAAAACAAAAGGTAAAGCTATGAATCCTAAAAAGGCATAAACAGCTAATGAAATAAGTATGATTTTAAGAATTTTTTTAAGCATGATAAGCTCCAAGATAGTAATTTTCGAGTTTATCTAGTTCTCTATTAAATGTTTATGAGTGCAGGAGGTTTGCCTAGCATAAGCTAGGCTATTATTTCGCAGATTTAATTATATCTGCTCTTGGAAATGTAAATGTTGACTCTCTAAAGACTACAATTTTATCCTCATGCCCAACAGCATAAGCACGAATGGTTATCGGAATCACAGTGTCTTTTCTCTCATCATTCACAAGCATCTCGGTTGCACTTAGAACAACGATTTTTTTCTTCTTAATTCCCGGAACAGCCGTAAAAACCTCCGTAGGTTTCGTTATTACTATCTTTCCTTCCATTCCCTTTGGAGGAATAACTTCAAAGAAATATTGTAAATCCTCATTCTCCGTGTTTTGAAGTAAAAATTCATAGGCGTTATCAACTCTAACGGTACCGTTTGACTCTTTTTCCACCGAATAGAGGCGGTTTTCTTTGTTAATGTTTAGGAGCATGTGCTCTTTTTTGCTTCCCATCATTCCAAGGATAATTGTTATTCCAACTAAAAGAACGATATATGCTAAAACTTTAGGACGGAAATATTTCGTTTTGCCTTTTTGGTCAATAATCTCATAATCACTCGACCATGTAACAAGTGACTCTTTACCGAGTTTACCCATAACGGTCGTACATGCATCAACGCACTCTAAACAGTTGATACACTCCAACTGAAGACCTTTACGGATGTCGATGTGCGTTGGACAAACAGTAACACAACTCTCACATGCCGTACACTCTGCAGTTGGCATAAATGCCTGTAAATCTTTTTGCGAAGTGAACTGTTTCTCTTTATGCTCATCGTAGATATTTCCGCCGCGATGCGTATTATAGAGCGCCATAATCGTATGTTCATCATATAAAACTGATTGAATTCTTGAGTATGGGCAAACATAAACACAAAAGTTTTCTTTTAAAAATACTATGTCATAGATTAAGAAAAGAGCTATACCGATAACCGTTCCAAAGAGCGTCATGTGTTCTGCAGGATCTACCAAATAGGCAAAAAAATCCTCAGGCGGAACAAAGTACCATAAAAAGTTTGCACCGGCAATAAATGCCAAAGCACTCCAGATAAGGATTGCCAAAACTTTCTTAATTTTGTTTTCGCTCTTGCTCATGTCGGGTTCTTGCTGTTTGTTTTTTATGCGTTTGCGAAGACCCAAGAGAGTCGTTTCTATCAAATCACGATAGATTACGCGAAAAACTGTCTGCGGACATACCCAGCCGCAAAAAACCCTTCCGCCAACAACCGTCATGCCAAAGATTCCTAAAAACATTATCATAAGTAAAAATGGCATCAAATAGAGTTCTTGCATGTCAAACTGAATAAATGCAAGGTGCAGCTTCAGTTTATCAAAACTAAGCAGGAAAAAGTGATTTCCCTCTATTGTTATCCATGGAAGCACTAAAATTACAACCGTTACTAGGACATATAAATAGTATCTTTTGATTCTCCATGCTGTTGGTATCTTTATACCTTTTTTCTCTTCACTCATTTCATGTTCTCCTAAAGTAAATTAATCCGGACAACTAATCGTATTGATTAGATTCTCTTCTGCATCTTCTGATGATTGTGGTAATAGCGAACTAAAAGCGGCTAGTTTTAGCTCACGAGACTCTATATAATCTTTGAGTGAGCTTCTGCTTTGACCTATTATGCGTGCTATTTCACTCACACTTTTTTTCTCTTTGATTAGTGAAATAATCTCATTCACATGCTTATCAAATTTAGAGTTTGATTTGCTCCCCAACGGTCGCCCGATGACTCTTTTTGACTCATTTTGCAATTTTTGACGAAGCTGGTCGATAAGCCCTAGTATAACTACAGCGTTGCTCTGCTCCGATATTATAACAGACTGCTTAATAAAATGAATTGAGAATCTCTTTTTTAAGAGGCAGCTAAACATCTGTATAAGGTCTTCCATGTTCGTACTCAAAACCCACACATCATAAATCAAAAGAGTAGCACCCTCGTTGCCTCTAAAATATTGAGTAACATTTGTGCGTTGCTCAAGGCGTTTATTTTGAGAAGTATGGTCTATAAACTCATCATCAATAACCATCCCTTTTGAGTGGGCATAAGAGTTTACAAGCTGTAACTGTTCACCTGCCGCATCAAAATTTTTATCCGGACGAATATAAGCTACTACCATAATTAACGGTTAAACCCCTCAATATTTTTGATTTTCATCGTCATTATATAACTTTCTGACGGTTAAAGTCAAGAGTATTTATATTTTATTCGTCATATTGAAACTGATTGATTTTAGATTTAAGGGGTGGGAGTGTTTCTACATGCCATGGCATGTAGAAATAGAATGAAATAAAAGAGAAGTTTACCAGCCAATTCCCATCTGAACCATGTATCTTCTGTCCGGTATATCTATGCTGCCCGTTCCAATCTGCTCTTGGTAGGTTGCAAAGTTTAATTTTAAAACCGATAATTCTAAGTTAAGACCCGCTGTGTAAGCGCTTTGGTACATACCAACATTGAGATTAGTCGAAAAGAATGTTGAGTCAAATAAACCTACTCCGGCACCTAGACGAACTCTTTTCATAAAATCCGACTCTGCATAATCACTATAGAGCACACTGTTATCGATGCCGTTGTAATTAAACAGACGCACCTTGTTGGCATTCAACATGTCAACATAATCTACGGCTAATACAAGTTTTTCGAAGAGTGGAACCTCGGGAGAGGCTGATGCACCTATATTTACCGTGAGCGGCTGTCCTCCATAACTGCTAGACATCCCCATAGAACCTATGTTTAGAATACTCATACCTACTGCAGGATGCCACAGGCTGTCCGCATAAGGGTGGTAAGTAACACCCAAATCTACTCCAAATCCCGAAGAGGTAGTTTCATATTTATCTTGAAACTGCTTTTGCATGTCAATAGAATCATCTAGAAGTTCAGATATTGTCAAAGCACCTTCATAAGATTTTTGCGAAATATATTTTAATCCGACGCCGACATCTACACGACCAATCTCTGTATCATAGGGCTTTGCAGCGCCGAGAACCAATCCGCCATACGCTCTTGAGGTCGTCTGCAGTAATCCGCCACTGTCGCTGCCATTGCCATGTGCCATCAAATTGGCATCCGCTGCCGCTAAAAGACCAATGCTCCATGCAAAATCGTCAGAATTTTTAGATACCGATGTATAGTTGTCAACTCCCGTATGAAAGTTTTCGCCGGAGTATTTCTGTAAAACCTTTACCATATCTTCATCTTTTCCGCTGTCAGATGCGTCATTTATATCACTTACAAGATTTGAGAATTTAGAACTTGCCGACATGCCTAAGCCAAGCAAATCTACAACAAAACCATTCTCTTTACTGATAGTTGCAAGTCCTGCAGGATTCGAAAAAACAGAAGTTGAATAGGAGCCGACCGCAACATTCGCTCCACCCATTCCCATAATTCGGGGATCTTTATAAAGATAAGCATGCTCGGCATACATCGCCATTAACGAAGTTGTTGCACCTAATAGTGCTAATGATATTACTTTTTTCATTCTTTAATCCCCCTCTTAATTTTGACTATTGATATAGTTAACTATATTTGTAACGGTTATTGTGCCGGTTGTACTGCCGGTTACCTCAGTTCTATATTTTTCTATATCTGAAGCAATGCTGCTGTCTATGCTGCCTACAGCCGCTAAAACAGAATCAAAGCCATCATTCAATATATCAACTAAAACATTTGCCGCTGTCAACTCCGCTGTATCTGCACTTTTATTTACGGGACAAACATAGGAACCTGCAGTTTTATTGGCATTCACTGTGTTAATATCATCTAATTTACAATATCCATCCGTTAGAGCTGTTTGTCTTACATTTGTTCCGGCAAGAGGCTCTGTCATAAGATACTCAAACTCCTCCGCGTTTACTACTGCTTTAAGTGGAGTGTAAGTTCTATTTGTATCGGAAAAAGTTACATCATTACTTGGAGTAATGGTGCATCCGGATATTTGTGCCCCATTGTTGTTGTACGCATATTGCATAGCGCATGCAGAGGCTGTAAGCTGATTGTTGTTCGCATTTGTTCCAAAATTTGTAACATCTCCTAAATAACTCAGAGTTTTTGCGGCTTTCATGCTGCTTGACAATCCAATAAAGAGACAGATGTCTTTTTGTGAATCTGTAATAGTGACTGGATTAGAACAAGCACCATCCACAACCAACTTATAATTATCAACTGCTTTTCCAAGGTCAACAAGAGCAGTGTCACTGCTTTGAGTTTTTATGCTTTGTACAAAGTTTGCAAACCCGTCACCGCCATTCGCATTACTGTCGGCAATAACGGTTGTCAAATCAGCAAATCCGAGTCCTGCTTTGCCCATGTATGCAGCTGCCAGTGCTAAACGGTCTGCATTTGTAACGGCTCTCCCTTCTAATTTAGCCACTACACCGACGTAATTGCCGTTATCCAACATATCCTGAGCGCTTAATCGAGAGTCACCTTCACTGTCTCCGCAACCGACTAACAGCAGTGATGCTGCAAAAAGTGAAGCTACTAATACTTTTCTTATCATGATAAACTCCTCCTCATTTTTATTTGAATGAGTTACATTGTAACAAAAAGATTTTTAATAATGTAATTCTGTTTATTGATTTAGATATAAATATATAAGCAGTCACTTATATTCACATATATTGTAATTCTCGAAAAACAAAGTTTTACTAAAGAAACATTTTCACTTTGTGAAAAGCGCTTCGCTTGTTTTCGTAGCTTTGGGGTTGTAGGGACTTTAGCAGCAGCCACTAAAACGGACGCGTCCGTTTTAGTGCGTAACATCAGAAATTAATGGTGCTCATTAATCATATCATCTAATGCAGTGAACAGCTCTTTAGAATTTTTCTCCGCATTTTGAAATAATTCGATAATTTTATCTGTATTATTTATTGTTCCCGAGTTAATGAGAGATGAAAGAGCTCTCATACTTTCATGTACAATTTTATGAGGTTCGCTAATCTTAGTGTATGAAACAGTGGCAGAATATACATCTTTGCCATCTCCTCTAAACCATTTGCCAAACCTGCATTCAGTGTCGGCTGAGCAGCTATACTCTTTGTTATTTTGAAATATTGAGTCGTATCCCGAGAGTTTGAATATAACATGATCAAGTTTTGCAAGGTTTACAAATATTTCATGTGAGGTTCGGTTCGTAGAGTTTTGAATTTCAGTTGAACTGTCTATGAGAGAGTGCAGGGAGCTGTTAAAAGTTTCTAATTTTTCCAGTGAAAAATCAATTTCTTTACTCATATGTTCTGAGAACTCTTGCATTGCCGAGCTATTTTGCTTGAGAAAATTTATATTGACTTCAACTTCACTTGTGGCTTTTTGTGTTCTTTCAGCTAATTTTCTTACTTCATCGGCAACAACTGCAAAACCTCTGCCATGCTCGCCCGCTCTTGCAGCTTCAATGGCGGCATTTAGAGCCAATAAATTTGTTTGGTCTGATATGTCTTTAATAAGTGAGATAACATTGGTAATTGCATTCACACTGTTATTTAACTGCTCTGAATTTGCTTTACTTTCACACATCTGTTGTGATATGCCATGAAGAGAAGTGCCGATATCTGTTGTGGATTGTGTAACATCAATCATAATTACCTCAGTTTTTGCACTTTTTTCATTAGACTTCTTGCAAAACTCCAAAAATAGGCACTAAAATTGCTGTTAAAGTAGCATGAGTAAATATGAGCAACTAACTAAAAAAGAACCAAAGAATTTCAAGCGACTTATAGGTGTAAATAAAGAGACATTTGAAGCGATGATTGATG
>CANMJR010000048.1 GCA_947498025.1 Helicobacteraceae bacterium | reverse complement strand
GGCAATGCCCCGACTAATTTTTCGATTGTTAGAAATATTGCAATGAATGTGCTTAGAAGAGAAAACTTTATTAATTTTCCTCAAGCTATTCGTATGATTGGCGGAAATATTCAGAAGTTATGTAATATTTTAGTATGAAACAGCCGTGTTAATAGAAGTGTTAATTTATTAAAAATATTTCCATATTGCAAGGCGACAAATGAAAATAATATCAACAATAGCAATGATCTTAATATCATTAAACCTACAAGCAAATAGTTTAACAAATCAACAGTTAGAAAAACTAAATAACCCAGTTGTAAAAGTAAAAAATAGTACTTTTTACATAAAGGAGTATAACAGTATAAACTTCACAAAAGAGATACTTTTTGATGAAAGAAGTTTAGATAAAGTTATAATAAAAACTGAAGCTATGATGCAAAAAGATATCATTCATAAGGAACAATTTTTAGCCATTAGCTCAACTTTTTCAGAACAGATAATGCAAAGTATATTTATGAATCCACAATATTTAAATGAGATAAAGTCTATAGAGTTACTAGTAAACAAACCTATGAAATCAGACCTAATTATAAAGATGGAATTTGTAAAAGATGGATTAAATACTATAGTTACAAACGGACAAAGGGAGCAAAAGAGATTTGTCCCTTATGGTGAAATGTTTCATCAAAGGCTTAGATAATGAAAAAAACTTTACTTTTACTATTACCTATCTTACTCAGTGCAAAAGCAGTCAAGGTAGATGAGATACTTACAGAAAAAAATAAACTAAAATTAGAAACTTCTATATCATACGCAAATATAAAGAAAAAAGAAAATGTTATATCCCCTATAACATACCAAACATCTAGCGGTAACTATGTAAATATACCTACATATCTAGGTGTATCTGCTACAAATCAAGACTATATAAACTACGGGTTTAACTTAAAGTATGGAATCAATAAAGACTTTGAGGTTTTTACAAATCTAAATCTTTTTACAAGTGATATACGTATAAGTGATGCTAGCTTTTCAAGTAAAAGTGAAAATGATTTTAACTCTTTAAATATAGGATTTACTTATCAGATTAAAGAAGAGGATGAGAGAGCATCATTTTTAGTAGGAGCTAGTACCGATGTGATGGAGAGAATTTCTTTTGGAATAAATAATAAAAAAGATCTTAATTTTAAAAGTTACTCGTTTTTTGCAATAAGTTATTATACGGTAGATCCTATTGTTTTTTTGCTAAAGGCTAGTTATAGACTAAATTTAGAAAAAAAAGACAACGGACAAAGTATAGAGAGTGGAGATATTTTTAGCATCAGTCCAAATATATATTTTGCCGTAAATCCATATACATCTATAAACTGGGGTATAAAATATCAGCATGAAGGAAAAGATAAAGTAAACTTTAGTGTAGTAGATAACAGTGGTTCATCAGTAGGTTGGTTGATAGGAACTAGCTATGAGTTTGATTCACAGATGACACTTAGCTTAGATGTAGAAAAGATGGATACGAATGATTATCCAAGTGATAATATTTACTTAGCTATATCATATAAATTTTAATGAAGTACTTTATATTATCAATTTTATCTTACCAGCTTTTATATGCAGGTATCACTATCCATCAAAAAGAGTTTACTGTAAAAAAGCCTATAAAATCATGGATAGAGTTTAAAAATGAAAATTTAACAAGACAAGAGTATGACTATAGTTGTGGAAGTGCATCACTTTCTACTATTTTAAAATACTACTACTCTTTAGATATAGATGAAAAAGATATATTAGATGCTGTTTTAGAGTCAAAAGGGTACGACATATCTAAAAAAGCTAAGTTAGAAGAAGAAAATACGACTTTATCTTTTTTTGATTTGGCATCTTATGCACAGACAAAAGGGTTTAAAGCTGTTGGACTAGCACTAGATATGAAGTCATTATCAAAGTTAAAAGCACCTGTTATTTTATTTGTCAAGATAAGAAAAAATGAGCATTTTAGCATATATAAAAATATGGATAAGAACTATGTATATATGGCGGATCCTAGTTTTGGGAATATAAAAGTTAAATTATCTAAATTTAAAGAGATGTTCTATCAAAGAGATGATTTAAAGTATCCTGGAAAAATACTTGCGATTATCCCTATAATAGATGAACAAAAAGATGATATCAGATACAGTTTTATGGATATTGAAAAAAGTTCAGATTTTATCTATGATACTATACATGATAATATTATGAGAATAAAATAAGCATGAGAAAGAATTAAAATTTATTCTTCTCATATTTAACTTTATGTCACACTCATATAATAAGAAATGCGACTTAATTAAAAAACAAGTGCTTAGAACCCCTGTCTAAGTATGGTATATTGGAGAAACCACTCCCCCCCTGTGAATGAATCTCCACTTTTTACAAAAAAGGGTGTCACAAAATTGTGTCATTTGCCACCTTAAAACTTTCGGTAAACTGATGCATAGACGGCTAGGAAGAACATCAGCAACTCCGCTCGGATCGGAATCCTGAACTACTCTTTTGGCTCTATCTCTTGTTGAAGTCTTGCCATCTCAAGGCGTATCTCATCCATAGCATAGGGCGGAACATTTTCGTCTTTGCTCCATACCACTTCATTAATCTCTCCCCCCATAAGCAGCCCCGAAATCTTCAACTTTTTGAGAGTATTCATCCATATTAAGACAAACTTCAACCCTACCGGAACGGGCAAAATAGGTGTCACACACACTTTTATGCATCACACACACACTTTTATGCATTTTCTTAGTTTTTTTTAAAAGCCAAACAGCTTTGGCATGTGGAAACATTTCCACATGCCAAGGTTAAGCCAAAAAAACGCCACTGAGAATCAATCTAAGTTTTATTAACGAGTAAAGCTTTTTGCTATAATAATGACTAGATAAATTATAGGAGTTTTTATATGCAGACTTTAGCAGTACAAGTTCAAGATAATTACATTCAAGATTTTATGGATTATGTTAATAGTCATAGTGATAGCATAACAATTGCAAAAGATGAAAATTTAAAAAATGATTCATTCTTTTATGAAAGAAAAAAAGAGTTACATCAAATAAGAAGTGATATCAAAAGTGGAAAAAGTAAGCTAATATCGTTTGATGATTTTGAACATAAAACTGAGCAACTTGAAAAAAAACTTGAATTAAAATATGCAAATTAAACTCGATGAAAAATTTGAAATAAACTTCAATATTATCTTTGAGTATATCGCGAAAGATAAACTTTCAGCTTCCAAAAAATTCAAAAAAGAACTATTTGACCAAATCAAAAATCTCCCAAATTTTCCGTATAAATTTAAAAAATCATTTTATTTTGATGATGAAAAAGTTAGAGATATGACTTTTAAAGACTATACAACTATCTACGAAGTTGACCTTGATAATAATATGATAGTAATTTTAAATATATTCCAAAAAAATAAACCATTATAATAGCTGCTTTTAAACTTAACTAAACAGCTGAGAATGGGTGCCTATTCTAGCTAAAAAAAGGGAGTCATTTTTAATTTGATAAATGATGAGCAAATCTCCGCTGATATGAAATTCTTTAAAGCCTTCCCACTCACCTTTTAGTTGGTGGTCTAGTGCTTCAGATGGAAGGGCTTATTCTTGAAGTAACTCGGAGAGATAGACAATATATTTGGTGTAATGTTATTCACCTATATTTTGTTTTGAGAAATCTTTTATAAATTGTTTGTGCCTATTTAGCTTTAGCATTTCGTATGGAATCCATCTCTTTTACTAAATCTTCAAGTGCTATTTCTTCAATATTTACGCCACTTTGAATATCCATCATGACTTGTTTTGTAACTTCGTTTGGTATTTTTATCTCAAATGGAATGCCACGTTTTAATCTTACTTGATTCAAAAATAGGTTTACCGCTTCACCAAGCGTCAAACCTAGTTGTGCAAATATTTCTTGAGCTTCTTGTTTGACTGTTGGGTCTAATTTTATACTTGTTGTTTGTCTCATATCATTACTCCTAATCTCGGTAATACTATCGTAGTATATATAAATTATTATTTATTTTCAATACTTATCATAGATGATTGTAAACATACAGTACTAAAGAACCCATACAGAAAATTTCTTGCCTTTTATCTTTCCATGCTGGAGTTTTTTGTGGGCTTGGTCTATGAACTTGCTTTTGATTGCAACATAGCTTTGTTTCTCATAGATGTCGATTTTGCCTATCTCTTCGCCTGAGAGTCCCGCGTCACCCGTGAGTGCACCTAACAAATCTCCTGCACGCACTTTATCTTTTTTACCGCCCTCTATTACAAGAGTGATAAATTGCGGTTTCATCTCAAAGCCGTTCTCTTTTTTTAAACTCTCCGACTCTTCAAAAATGCGGTTCTCATTTTTGTATTCAAGAGCATTTTGTATCTCATATTCACTGTAAAGTGTTATTGCGATGCCCTCCTGCCCTGCTCTTCCTGTTCTTCCTATGCGATGGGTGTAAGTTTCTGCTCCATGTGGAATGTCATAGTTTACAACCATGGAGAGCTCTTTTATGTCAAGTCCTCTTGCCGCTACGTCTGTGGCGACTAACACGGGGCAACTTTTGTTAGCAAACTGCACTAACACATCATTTCTCTCATACTGTTCCAAATCGCCGTGAATTGCGAGTGCGTCAATTTTGTTTTTTTGCAGATTCTCTGCAATCTCTTTTGCGTCGAGTTTTGTGTTAGTAAAAACTATAACATTTTCAGGTTTGTAGGTGCTGAAAATTTTGATGAGTGTCTCTAATTTATTACCCTTTTGTGCTTCATAAAATCGTTCGCTTATCTTGTTCGCCACCTCGGTAGAGACAGTTTTTACGCTCACGGCATCTTTTTGGAGCTTATTGCTGATTCCGATTATCTCATCCGTGTAGGTTGCTGAGAAGAGAAGAGTTTGCTTCTCTTTTGGGGCATACTCCAAAACTTTATCAATCTCTTCAATGAACCCCATATCAAGCATTCTATCCGCTTCATCGAGTACAAGTGTTTCAAGATTCTCTAAACTCAAAGTATCTTTGTTGAGGTGTTTTAAAATCCGCCCAGGTGTCCCCACTATAATGTGCGCACCATGTCGGAGTGAGCCAAGCTGCGGTCCAAAAGCAGCTCCTCCGCAGAGGGTCAGAATCTTAATGTTGTGGGCAAACCGTGCAAGTGTGCGGAGCTCTTTTGCAACTTGGTCAGCGAGTTCGCGCGTAGGACAGAGAACGAGAGCCTGCACTCTGAACTTTTTTACATCAAGTTTACTGAGAAGTCCAATGCCAAAAGCGGCTGTTTTACCGCTTCCTGTTTTTGCCTGAGCGATTACATCCCTGCCGTCTAAAATAAACGGAAGTGCTTCGGCTTGAATCGGCGTCATCTCTGTGTAACCTATTTCATTCAGGTTATTTATCATAGCATGTGGAAGTGGGAGAGTTGAGAAATTCTTAGAGTTCATGTGCATTCTTTTTATAGAATTATAGCATCTTAAATGCTATTAGATTTATAACATATAAGAATATGATACAATCTGTTAAAACAATTTAGGAGTTTTACGATGATATTACATGGTATGTTTATTGCGATTTTTGTCATTCTTATGCCGTCTGTTCTGGGTGCTGAGTATAATCCTGAGAAGGTTGGGTTATCTCACGAGCGTCTAAAACGGATTGATACACTCATTAACAAACATATAGAAGATAAAAAAATAGCGGGTGCCGTTGTTTTGGTTGCACGCAAAGGTGAGATTGAATATTTTCGTACGGCAGGCAATGCAGATATTGGCAAACCCATGCAAAAAGATACTATCTTTCGTGTAGTCTCCATGACAAAACCCCTTGCAAGCGTCGCAATTATGATGCTTTATGAAGAGGGGAAACTTCTCCTCTCAGACCCCGTGTCAAAGTATATCCCTGAATTTAAGAATCCAAAAGTAATAGTTCCCGAACCGGAGGGCTCAGAGTTTAAGTATAAACTTGTGGATGCCAAGCGTGAGGTTACGGTTCGTGACCTTCTCAGCCACTCATCGGGAATTCTCTACCTTTTCCCTGCCAACTACTTTCCTGACAAAAAGCGTCAGATGCTTGTTGACCTTTACAAAGAGGCAGATATTACGGACGGTTTTTGCCGTCCTGATGAAGAGATAGGAGACATGGTGAAGCGTCTTGCACGACTTCCTCTCTATGAAAACCCGGGCGAAGCGTGGGAGTATGGGCTTAACAGTGATATTCTGGGCTACTTGGTTGAGGTGGTTTCCGGCATGAAATTTGACAAGTTTATGGATGAACGCCTCTTTAAACCCCTAAAAATGAAAGACAGCTACTTCTATGTTCCCAAAGAGAAGCAGGAGAGAATCTCTGCTGTTTGGCTGAGCGACTGGAAGGGTTCACTCAAGAGAGTCGGAAATGAACCGCTGATAGATAATAACTTAGCACTCTGCCCGACGGATGCCTATGCAACTTCCGGCAAATATCTTGCAGGTGGCGGAAGTGTGCTCTCCACGGTGTATGATTACTACAGATTTGCACAGATGCTCCTGAACTATGGGGAATTGGACGGTGTACGCCTCTTAAGCAGAAAAACAGTTGAGCTTATGACGGCTACAAATCATATCGGCGATTTTGATGCCACATTTTTGCACAGTAACGGCTGGAAATTCGGGCTTGGTTTTGCCATTCAAGAAGATAGAAAGCACGATGTTGACAGCGGAAGTGAAGGTGTGTATGAGTGGGCGGGCATCTACTCAACTCGTTTTAGTATTGACCCAAAAGAGGATAAAATCACAATTTTCATGAGTCAGACATCACCATTTGGCGTACATTTCGAGCTTTGGGATAAAATACTTGTCCTATCAAATTCAGCTATTGCGGATTAAGGAGTAAAAATGAAACTTATACTATTAACGCTACTATTTTTTAGCATGCAGCTTATGGCTACGGGACCGCGTATCAGCAAAAGTACTATCTCACCGGATAAAAAAGAAGTATTTGCTTTGGATGCTCCGCCGTTTATCTCCACTGAAGTCGAAAATGGCGGCATGTTAAATGAGGTTGCTGTTGCCGCTTTTAAAGAGGCAAAAATGGATGCAGTTGTTACCATATTACCACTCCACAGTATGATTAAATATTACCTTACTCAAGAGAATGCTATGGTCATTATAGGACGCTACATGGAGCTGAGTGCGGAAGATGAAAAATCAGTTATAGCTATACCGCTCTACTCGGCAGAGGAGAGCTATCTCTACTATAAACCAAAACATCCACAAGGGCTTGAATACAAAGGAGTTCTCTCAAACCTAAAGGGGCTTACATATGGAGCTTCAGAGGGTGAAGAGACCGGTAAATATAAAGAAGCCGGAATAACTGTTATAAAAGGACGTACTCTCTCTCTTTTCAAAAAACTCGAAAGTGGTACAGTTGACTTTATAAGTGTACCTGAGGAGAGTGCGAAATGGTTTTTACAAAACAAGTTTGCAGAGCATCAGAATAATTTTGTTGCCATGCGAACAAAGAGTGTAACGGCTGATATCTCAATCTATTTTAATCTTAATAATCCTAATGGAAAAGCAAGTTCGGAAGGTTTTAAAAATGGCTTGAGAACTATTGTGAAGAGTGGAGAATATGCTAAAATATTAGGCAAATATATTAAAAACCCTGATACCGTGAATATACAGACGCAATATATACAAAAATTCTTGGAATAAATGGTTGCAAATGCTTCGAAATTTTCTATTTGTACTGCTTTTGCTCCTGCAATCTCCGCTCTACTCAGAAGAGAAAGGGGTAAAAACAGTAGTGCTAGAAGCAAATGAAGCTCTGCCTTATTGGTCAAAAACATTGCCTAGCGACGGAATAGCCGGAGAGATTGTTCATTCTCTTTCAAAAGCAAGCGGTTTATATACCGAGATAGTGTTTAAGCCGCTTTCAAGAATGATAGAAGATGACACAAATAACGATCTTGGAAATCCGGCTTTCTTTATGGCTAATCAGGATTTTGCAGCGATTATTCCTATTGCACTCTATCATGTCTCTCTGTATTACTATGATTCAGAACATAAAGATAAGATTGAGTTCAAATCGCTCAGTGATTTAAAAGGTAAAAAAGTCGGTGTACTCAAGGGTGTTCTGATAGACAGCTCCTATTTTCAAAAAGAGGGCATTCACTTTGAAGAGAGTTATACATGTGAATCATTATTTAAAAAACTCAAACTAGGCCGCCTCGACATGGTTATTGAAATAGATTTAGTAGCCCAGCAGGCTCTAAAACAACTCTACCCACAAGAGATAGATAATTTTGTACAGGTTAACATGGGAACCGCTTCTAACCCCATTGCAATAATGCTTGCAAATGAGTCTCCTGATGCCAAAAACATTGCCAAAAAATACCGTCAAGGACTGAAAAAAATCATCGAAAACGGTACCTATGAAAAGATACTGGGTAAATACTATCTTAAAGGAACGCTTCCTGATGGCTGGTTTAAAGAGTTAGAGCGATTTGAACAACTCTACAAAATGGATGAGGAGTAACTGCCTATGCAAAGAATGCTAACAAAAAACATCAAGGCAAAAGTTACTCTTCTTCTAATTTTAGGTATTACGATTATATTCAGTCTCTTTTTTACATACGGATACCATGTACAAAAAAAGTATGAAGAGAAGAGATTGGAAATTTTTGCAGATAGTGCAATAAAGCGATTACAGCAAAATTTAGAGATACCTCTGTGGGAACTTGACGAAAAGTGGATAAAAAATATTATTTATACAGAGATGGAGTTTAAACGCTATTGTGCAATCCATGTAACCGGAAAAGGCGATATCAACATAAAAAAAGAGCTCGAAATACGTCATGCAGAAGGAGAGGATATAAAGCGCTCCGCAACTATCATGCATAATGATGAAGCGATTGGCAATGTAACAATCTATGCCACCAAAAAATATCTTGAAGAGTATCTCTTTGATCAGAAAATATTCTATATTGTGAGCAGCATAATATTACTAGCATTTCTCATTTTAGCCCTTTATCTAATTTTAGACTATTTTGTGCTAAACCCTATCAACTCAATCTTTAAAACGGTAAAAGCGGTCGCGAAAGGTGACTTCACGCAGAAAGCCGAAATTATTCATAATGATGAGATAGGTGAGCTGGCGCAAAGTTTTAACAATATGATGCGGAGCGTTCAGGAAAAAGAGGAGATGATGCTCTCACAATCGCGCCATGCCGCGATGGGTGAAATGATTAGCATGATTGCCCATCAGTGGCGCCAGCCCATTTCGGCGATTGCCATGGGTGCGAATAATATGCTTTTAGATATTGAATTGGAAGAATTGGAGCCAAAGAGCGTAAAAGAGGGTGCACTGCTCATACTAAATCAGGCGATGCATCTCTCAAAGACAATCGATGATTTTAAAAACTTTTTCAGACCTAACAAACAGAGAGAGATAGTATTGGTAAACGATGTTCTTGAGGAGACATTTACTATAATTGAGAAGAGTCTTGAAAACCACAATATCGCCGTAAAAAGAAGTTACGGCTCAAAAACGCCTATCTCCCTCTTCTCAAGAGAGTTGCTACAGGTTTTTATTAATATAATCAAAAATGCAAAAGAGGCTCTTCTGAGTGCAAATATTGAAAATCCGGTTATCTCTGTCGTAACCAGTGAAGACGAGGAGCAGGTCATTATCTCAATTTGTGACAATGGTAAAGGAATTGATAAAGCAATAATTGCTAAGATATACGAACCCTATTTTTCTACAAAAGATGAAAAAACAGGTACGGGCTTAGGGCTTTACATGAGTAAAATAATCGTAGAAAAACATCTGCTTGGAACGCTTCATGCAGAAAATATTAAAGAGTGCGGGGTATGTTTTATTATATCTCTTCCAAAAAAAGGAAAAAATGATGAGTGACTTTAAACAGCTTCGTGAGGACCTAAGCGCCATCTGTGTGTTGTATGTTGAGGATGAAGAGAAGATACGCGACGAAACACTAAAATTCTTAAAGAAAATATTCAGCTGTGTAGATAGTGCCACAAATGGGGAAGAGGGGTTAAAACTATTTAAAGAAAAAGGGTACAGGCTAGTTATAGCCGATTTGAAGATGCCAAAGATGAATGGTCGTGATATGTTGCTTAAAATTCGCAAAATAGACAAGGGTGCTGTCTTAATCGTTATGAGTGCATCCGACAGCAACATAGATGTAACAACCACCGTCTGTGATGCCTACATGAATAAACCTGTTATGTTTACAGATTTTTTAGAAACTCTTGAATCTCTAAGAGAAAGACTACTCAGCAACCCAGCTTAGTAAATCTCTTTGACCCGCCCTACTTCACCGCTCATCAAGCGCACTTTTATGCCATGGTGATGCGTTGGAGATGAAGTTAAAATATCGCGCACTATGCCGTCTGTCAGCTTTCCGCTTTGTTGATCCTGTTTAAGGACAATTGCCACACTCATTCCATGTTTTATATCTGCTCGTTTCGTTCCATTCATCTTTTTTGCCTTATCTATTTGATGTTATGCACTAAAACGAACGCGTCCGTTTTAGTGGCTGCTGCATATGTCCCTACAACCCCCTAAAGCTACGAAAACAAGCGAAGTGCTTTTCGCAAAGCGAAAATGTTTCTTTAGTAAAACTTTGTTTTTCGAGAATTTCAAGGTGTTTTACGCACTTTTCCATAAAAGTGCGTAAGGTCAGTTATCTATTTTTAAACTGATACATCATAATGGATGCTGCTACGCTTACATTGAAGCTTCTTACACCCTCTTGCATCTCTATGGTCACAACCTCATCGCAAATCTCTAAAATCTTTTTGCTCAGCCCTCTTCCCTCATTTCCCATAAGCAATACCCACTTTTTTGGAACTTTCACATGCCATAACGGCGTTGAGTTTTGCGTCACCTCGGCGGCAAAAATTTTATATCCCATAGTTTTTAGAGCCTGACATGTAGAAAATATATCTTCATAAATATGAATATTTAACATGCTCACATACCCCATCGAAACCCTGAGTGCACGTCTGTTGTAGGGGTGCGGAGCCTCTCTTGGCACAACAAAAGAGTTGACTCCAAGTGCTGCGGCGCTTCTTGCGAGTGAGCCGATATTTTCGCTTGAAGAGATGTTGTCCACCATGATTATGTTGTCGCTTAGCGTATCCAAAGGGGAGTTGAGCGGGCGAATTCCATGCATCATAACATTGTGATGTATTTTATGTCCGACAATTTTTTGCATCTCGTTTTTATCTGTAATGAAGAGTTTAGGGATACTCTTTTTCGCAATCAGCTCTTCAAACTCCTCATAATACTCTCTGGTAGCCAAGATACTTTTAATATCCATAGAGGTTTTTAAAAGTATATTTGCCACCTTTGGGCTGTCAGCCACAAAACTGTTATCCTCCCGAAAGGCACTCTCTCTTAGGCTATGATAAATTGCAAGCTCCGGCATATGGATATCGTCTATTTTAGTGAGTATAAGGTTTTTCAATTAATAAGCTCCTCAAGTTGATAAACGGAATGAATATTGTTTGCTTCTATCTCAATACCTTTTATCATATACCCAAGGCAACCCTCCCTCATCATACTATCAAGCTTCATTTTTAAATCACTTAAATCCATCTCCTCTTTGCTTAGAATAGCAAAATCATCTCCAAAAACTCTGAACACAAGGGATTCTTTAAAAAAATCACTCAAAAATGCACCAAGAGTATGCAAAAATTCATCGCCCGTATTCCAGCCGACCTCTTTATTATATTGTGAGAAATTATTCAATAAAAAAACATCTATATGAGAGAACTCTTTTTCATAGCTATTTTTTTTCAAAATTATCTCTAAATAGTCTTGATTATAGGTATCGGCGAGTCTATCTTTATAAAAATATGCGAACCTCTCCTGCTCTAGCTTCGTTCGCGGAATTTGGCTTATAGTTTCATCAATTTTTGTATCACGAAGAGCTATCAGCGCGCCATCTACAACCTCTGGATGAAACTGATGCAACTTAAATCTCACCAACTCATCTAAAGCCTCTTGAACGCTTTTTCTTGTTTTATAAATTCTATTCGTTGTCATGGCATCAAAGGCGTCTGCCACTATCATCACTCTTGCCAGTGGATGTATCTCATCACCGTTCAAACCCCTTGGATACCCTCTTCCGTCATACCTCTCATGGTGCGAGTGTACAATATCTGCTAAAGACTCAAACATCGGTATATGATCAAGAAGTCTAAAGCCCACTTCGACATGCTCCTTAATGAGTGTGTATTCTATCTCATTTAGATTTTTGGGATTTAAAAGAACTGCATCGGGAGTAGCAATTTTTCCTACATCATGCAAGATTGCTGCTTGGTAAAGTTTTGTGCACTCCTCCTCGCTATGCCCCATCTGCTCTGCTATTGCTTTGCAATAGTGTGCAACTCTTTTGCTATGACCCGCCGTGTATGTGTCTCGGTCTTCTATCATCTCTACCATCGAGAGAAGTGTTTTTTCATAATTGTCGTTTTTAAAAAGCATCATTTGGGTTATTTCTGATGTTTTTTTCTCAACCATCTGTTTTAGATTTCTTTTGTACTGCTCATTTTGGGCAAAAATATTTAATTTTTCTACTATCTTATAAAGTTCAATATTTAACTGCTCATATTCAAAAGGTTTTATAATGTAGCCGTCCACCCCTAACCTTATAGCTTTAAGCATGTTATCTGAATCGGCATGTGCAGTCGTAATCAATATCGCCTGATTCTCATCTATCTCTTTGATCTTTGCTATCATATCCAATCCGTTCATTTTAGGCATGGACAAATCGGTTATAACTATCTCAAATTTTTTTGCCCTGTATTTTTCTAAGCCGTCAACTCCATCAGAGGCTGTCGTGACACTCAAAAATATTTTTCCAAGATAAGTAGTAGTGAAACTTCTTATTGCGCTCTCATCTTCTACGTATAAAACAGTGAAGTTTTTGGACAACTCCTTTAATTTCTTAATATCAACCATTGCCCACTCCCCATGTAATTCCGACTCTAATGCATGGGAGAATAACATAAATTATCTTTAAGAACTTATATCGCATATTAATTTTCAATGCATCCTCACTTTAAATCAAATTGTTTTCTAATTGTAATAATTTTGAATAGTTTTTTGAAAAATCAGATATAATTTTTTCATAGTATATTCAACTTTTTGGATATAATTTATTCTTCATTATTGTTTTTTATTAGATTTTTGTTTCAATAATTTAAATTTCCGGACCGTTTATAAGAGCATACAACTGGCTCATAATAGAGGGTTACATTATATAAAAGGATTTGTCTTGGCAAAAAGAGTTATTTTGGTAGATGATTCAAAAACTATTCTGGCTACGGCTCAAATGGCTTTAGAAGAGATGGAGGGTAACGGGAGCGTTACTTTAGTTACATATCAAAATCCGGCAGAGTTGCTTGATTTATTAATGGTGGGAAGTGAAAATTTTGACATGCTTATAAGTGATATAAATATGCCGCAGATGAATGGATTAGATTTGGTAGCAACATTAAAAGCGGATGAGCGCTTTAAAAATAAACCTATTCTGATTCTGACAACGGAGAGTTCTCCTGCTATGAAAGAGCGAGGCAAGGAAATAGGCGTTACAGGATGGATGGTTAAGCCATTTAGTGATGAGAAGCTGACGAAGGCTGTAAAAATGGTATTGGGGATTTAATGAGAACAAAAGATTTAGAGAGTGAAGAAGCCGGTCATAGACACCGTTATTTGAGTTTCTTTGTCGAAAATGAACAGTATGGAATAGAGATATCACATATTAATGAAATCATTGCCATGATGAAGATTACACATGTGCCAAGAACTCCCTCTTTTGTAGAGGGTGTTGTTAATCTTCGGGGCTCTATTATTCCGATAGTAGATATTCGGGGAAAATTTGGTCTTGAAAAGAAAGAGCATGATATGAATACTGCAATTATTATCAATGAAGTAAACGGTGTGAATATCGGTTTTATTGTGGACAGAGTCGAAGATGTACTCACATTTGCCGATAAAGATTTAAGTGAGCCGCCGAAATTCGGTTCACACATAGACACCTCTTTTATTCAGAGTGTTGCAGAGGTTGGGTCGGATGTTATCTTAATCCTTGACATGGAGAAGATTTTTGAAGATGATGAACTGACGCAGATGAGTTCGTTTGAAGAGAGTAAACCAAATAATAAAACTGAAAAAGCAGGAGAGTAGAGATGAAAAATTTGACTTTAACGTATAAGATTAGTATAGGGTTTATTTTACTGCTATTGATTACCCTGATTCTGGGTTCGATGGCTATTATAAATATGAAAAGTGTTGAGGGTGATTCTCAGAAGCTGGCGAATGTATATGTTCCGGAACTCGGAATAGGAAACAATGTTGAAAGAAATGCTCTTTTGGTCATGTATGATATCAGAGGTTACGCTTTGAGTGATGATAGAAGTTTTCTTGACAAAGGCAATAAAAGTTTAAATGAAGTAAAACGCTACTTGGATGAAGCAAAAGCGCATGCAGAAAAACATTCCCTCTCTAAGCTTACAGAGCTTGAAAAACATGCCAGAGTAAAAACCTTAGAATATGAAGGACTTATTAAGCAGACTGAGAGTTTATTGAATGCATTAACAAAACACAGAGAAGAGTTAGACAACAGTGCTAAAAAATATATGACTAACTGTAACGACTATTTGCTTGCACAGACAGAGGATATGAAAAATGAAATCGCCTCGAAAGCAACTCCGGAAAAAATGGTCGAAAGACTTGAAAAGATTACAGTAATAAATGATATTATCGATTTAGGCAATGATACAAGAGTTAAGGCATTTAAAGCACAGGCTGTAAGAGATTTATCAATTATTTATGATGGTCAAAAAAACTTTCCTAAAATGGAACCGATGTTTGCTAAACTTGCTAAGATAACGCACAGAGCCGAAAATCTTAAACAGATTGAGGAGACTAGACTTGCGGCAAACCGATATGGTGAAGTTGTGAATGGTTTTGTAAAAAGTTGGGCAGAACTCCAAGAGGTTGGGAAAAAGCGTACTGTTGTAGGAACGGAAGTGTTAGATGCGGCAGAGGAAGTAGCTAAATTAGCGATGGATCAGACTGCTTCTATTTCAAAAGAGTCGGCTGCTAGCTTAGCCTCTTCAGCATTTATTATGATTGTAGGTCTGATTGCAGCTCTTGTAATCGGTATCTCTTTAGCAATTTATCTGATTAGAAGTATTACGATTCCTATCATCCGCGCCGTCGAGTCAATCACAAGCGCAAACTCACAGGTAGTAA
>CANMJR010000047.1 GCA_947498025.1 Helicobacteraceae bacterium | reverse complement strand
ATACCGCCGCATGGCTGGCAGGCTACATAACGCCGGGTTCACCGGGAGGTATCGGAGTGAGAGAAACCATCATCCTTCTGCCGCTTCTCTCCTTTAACCTCGACAAAGATATGGTTTTACTGAGTGTTATTTTACAAAGAGTAGTTATGGTATTTTCGGAAATAGTGATATATCTGTTCGCAAAAATTCAATTAAGCAGAAGTAATAAATGAAAAAAGTCCTTGAAGTAAAAAAGATTACAAAAATTTACAAAATTTACAAAAATAATTTTGATAGATTAAAAGAGTTATTTACAAATAAAAGCTGCCACAAAGAGTTTATCTCAAACAAAGAAATCTCTTTTGATTTATACGAGAAAGAAACCTTAGGTATTATCGGTGTAAATGGAGCAGGTAAATCTACCATCCTAAAAATAATAGCCGGAGTTACGGCTCCAACAAGCGGCGAAATCATAAAACATGGCAGAGTTACGGCTCTTTTAGAACTGGGAACAGGTTTTAATACACAGCTAAACGGATATGAAAATATCTATCTAAACGGCACGCTCATCGGCATGAGCGAAGCAGAGATAGATGAAAAGATAAAGGACATCATAGAATTCAGCGAACTAGGCGATTACATCTACGAACCTATTATGACCTACTCTTCAGGGATGAGCATGCGACTTGCCTTTTCAATCGCAATCTTTTCACAGCCTCAAATCCTTATTGTAGATGAGGCACTCTCAGTCGGAGATGCGCACTTTCAAGCAAAATGTACACAGATATTAAAAGAGAGAAAAAAACAGAACATGTCTATCATCTATGTTTCTCACGACTTAAATTCGCTAAAAATACTGTGCGACAGAGTAATTCTCTTAAATCATGGCTCAATTGTACAAACCGGCTTGCCTGAGGAGATTATCAACAGTTACAATTTTTTAATTTCAAAACTGAACGATGTACATGACAAAATGATTATCAAAAATGCTCAAAACAGCTCCTACGGAACTTTTGACATAGAGATTGAAAAGGTAACTATTAAGGGCGAAAAATCAAATTCAGATGTTATAAGTTCGGGTGAAAATGCTACTATAGAACTCTCTCTTTCCTCAAAAAAAGAGTTAAACGACATGACAATCGGGATTATGATACGGGACAAATTCGGGCAAGATATTTTCGGAACAAATACCTTCCATCATAAAAAAAACATAGATTTTAAAGCAAACAAAAACTACACATGCAACTTCACTATGCCGCTCAACATAGGTGCAGGAAAATACTCCATTACGGTGGCAGTGCATTCGGAAGACACCCATTTAGAAAACTGCACGCATTGGTTGGATTATGCAGCGGATTTTGAAGTAGCCGGAGTAGTAGGGCATATTTTTGCGGGAATCTGTCGCCTAGAACCAAATATAACTTTCAAGGAAGTGTAAATTGATTGAAATAAACATACCGAATCTCTCAAACGAAGAGATACTAAACAAGATAGAAGAAGAGCTGAAAAACAGAAAGCCGATAACTCTTCAGTCGGAGATGAAGCCGCCAAAACAGGAACTGAAATCTAATGAAGTACATGCTTCACGAACAAACACCCTTTACGGCTTTGCAAAAAAAATAGGCAAGTTCCTCCGAAAAGGCGGCTTCAACAGCTTAGTCATGTTTATACAAAAAACTTTCAAACTTTATCCGCAAAATTGCATCTATGTGATGAGTGATTTTACAAAATTTTACGACGAAGAGTTTATTGATAATGCCTACAAACTCATTTTAAACAGAACAGCAGATAGCGAAGGCAAAAATAACTATCTATCACATTTAAGAAGCGGTAAACTTTCAAAGACCGAGATTATCACATCCCTCTACTTTTCAAAAGAGGGCAGAACGCAGAATATCATAATTTTGGGGATTAAAAAAAGACACATTCTATCATTACTTTATAAAATTCCACTTTTAGGATATGCCGCAAAAACACTCTTTACAATGGCAACACTCCCAAAACTTTTAGATCGTTTAAACAGCCATGAAAACTCAGTTGAGAACAGGTTGCAAAATCTGAATGCAAAACAAAATGATTTGCAACTGCGCATTGAAACAAAGTCGTCTAACGAGACGGTGACAAATCTTCAAAAACATTTAGAGTCCGTGCTGCAGACAAAATCGTCAAACGAGGCGCTCCTCGCACTGCAAAAAGAGATAGAACAGCAAAATGAGAACCTGCAAAAAGAGATAGAACATCAAAAAGAGAATCTTCAAAAACAGTTGCTCCTAAAAGCAAATCTCAGTGAATTTGAACTCTACCTCCAAACGGTAAGTTATGCAAAAGAATACATGAAAATATCGCAGCAAAATATGCAGAACCTTATAGACGAAGCCAAAAAAAGGTTGCCAAGCAAAGTGCTCAACAAGCAGGAGTTATTGGCAATCACACAAGAAGAGCAACACATGTTTGATACTTTTTATGTTGAGTTTGAAGATAAGTTCAGAGGTACGACAGACGATATAAAAGCAAGGGTAAAATCCTACCTTCCGTACATCAAAAAGCTTCCGTTCAAAAAAGAGGAGCTTAGCATCTTAGATGTAGGGTGCGGCAGAGGCGAATGGCTGGAACTTCTCAAAGAGAACAAATATACAAATCTCAAAGGGGTGGATTTAAACAGCGTCATGGTTGCAAAATCAAAATCTTTGGGCTTAGATGTGGAGCAGATAGATGTTATCGCATATCTCTCTAGCCAAAAAGAGAACTCACTCGCAGCAATCACAGGTTTCCATATCATTGAGCACCTCCCTTTTGATGTTTTGATGAAATTTTTTCATGAGTGCTTCAGAGTGCTCAAAAAAGGCGGCATGGTTATTTTTGAAACCCCAAATCCGGAAAATATAGCAGTTGGAGCTTGCAATTTTTACACAGACCCGACACATCTCAATCCGATTCCTCCCGTCACCGGAGAATTTTTACTGCAGCAAAACAGTTTTACAAATACAAGCATACTGAGACTAAATCTTATGAAAGAGGCAAAATATATTCAAGATGAAAACTTCAGCGACATCAACGATATACTCTTCGCCCACACCAAAGAGCAAGACTACGCAATTATAGGATACAAAAAATGAGCACTATAAAAATACATCAATTCCACTCAGGAAGCGCCTATGGCGATGCTGTTACAAACAGTCTCTTTTACACTCAAAAAATATTGCAAGAGCTGGGTTTTGACTCTAACATCTATTGCGAACATGTGGCAGAGGAGTTAAAAGATCAAATTTTGCACTACTCAAAATACAAAACATCCAATGAAAATATTTTGCTTCTGCACCACTCTATGGGACATGATTTAGACAAGTGGATTCTAAATCTGAAAGATAAAATCATTTTAGTTTATCACAACATAACTCCGCACGACTTTTTTCCACGCGAAAGCCCTTTTTATCACTACTCCATAAAAGGCAGAGAACAGCTCAAAATGTTCAAAGAAATCTCTTTTGCGAGCATAGGAGACTCAAAACTGAATGTAGAAGAGCTGCTGCAACTGGGTTTTGAAAAAGAACAAAGCAGAGTAATCCCACTCCTCATAGATTACGATAAAGTAAAAAATCATAACTGGAACTCTCAACTCTTTGATGAGAATGCACAAACTTATAACATTCTCTTTGTAGGGAGAATCGCACCAAATAAAGGGCAACATGAGCTTATAGAACTTTTTACTATTTTCAAAGAGCTCTACACTCTTCCATCCAAACTCTTTTTGGTGGGCGGCACTTCAGACATGGCGTATGAGCAAGAGCTGCAAGCGCTTATCGTTAAAAATAACCTTGAATCGTCCGTGCAAATAACAGGAAAAGTTCCCTATGAAGATTTATACTCCTACTACCGACTTGCAGATGTTTTTGTATGCCTTAGCGAACATGAGGGCTTCGGAGTACCGCTCATAGAAGCTATGATTTTTGATGTTCCCGTTGTGGCGTACGACAGCAGCAATATCAAAAATACACTAAATGGTTCAGGCGTTCTCTTTAAAGAAAAGAATCTCCAATACATGGCGGGTTTTGTATCTCTTCTTTCAAAAAACAGAGCCTTAAGAAGAGAGATTATTAAAACACAAAGAGAGAACCTTCTGGGTTTCCAATACAACAACATCAAGTACGATTTAGCAGAGTTTTTAAACACCCAAAACCTTACCTCTATCGATTTAACTACAATTCAAAAAATAGATACTTTAAATACGCACCAAATTCAGATAGAAGGTCCATTTGACAGCAGTTACAGTCTCGCACTGCTCAACCGAGAGATGGCAAAAGCTCTCAATCATCTCACTCCAAATTCAGTTTCTCTCTTTAGCACAGAGGGTTTATCAGACTATACGCCAAATAAAACTTTTTTAAAGCAAAACAAACTCTATAACCAAATGTGGCAAAAATCAGAAAAAGCAGCAGTAGCAGATGTAGTTCTGCGAAATCTCTACCCTCCGAGAGTTTATGATGCAAAAGGTCTTATCAACCTCACAAACTCTTACGGTTGGGAAGAGTCCTCTTTTCCGCAAAACTATATTCAAGATTTTAACAAACACTTAGATGCCCTGCCGGTCATGTCAAGTTATGTACAAAAAGTGATGTACGACAACGGTCTATCGATAGAAGCTCCGGTCGTAGGCGTAGGTACAGACCACATTCTTAACACAAAACCAAAAAAGATTACCCTTAAAACAAAAAAAGAGTTTAAATTTCTCCATATCTCCTCATGTTTTGCCAGAAAAGGGGTAGATGTTCTGCTGAGTGCTTATGGCAAAACATTTAGCGCAAACGACAATGTAACACTCATTATCAAAACATTTCCAAACCCTCATAACAATGTAGAAGAACTTATAAAAGCAGAGCAAAACAAAAATAAATCTTGTCCGGAGATAGAGCTTATCAACCAAGATTTAGAAGATGCCTACATAGTCGATTTGTATAAAAAATGTGATGCTCTGGTCTCTCCAACCCGCGGCGAAGGCTACGGTCTTCCTATGGCAGAAGCTATGCTTTTTGATATGCCCGTTATTACAACAGGTTTTGGAGGGCAATGTGATTTTTGTACTCCCGAGACTTCATGGCTCATTGATTACACCTTTGCAAAAGCAAAAACACACATGAACCTCTTTAACTCCTATTGGGTAGAACCAAGCAGTGTGCATCTGGGTGAACTCATGCACACGCTCTTCTCCCTGCCAAAAGAGGAGATAGCCAAAAAAACGGCACTTGCAAAGCAAAACATTTTAAGCTTGCACAAATGGGAACACTGTGCAAAAAGAGTGCTTCAAGCAGTTGAAGAGGTAAAACAAAAGCCCATCTTTGAGAACAAAAAAACAAAACTAGGATGGATAAGCTCCTACAACTCTAAATGCGGCATAGCAACCTACTCAAAATTTTTACTCGACAATCTCGAAAAAGATACCTACGATGTAACAATATTTGCAAACAAAATAGGGCAACATGAGATTTTAAACCAAGACGAAGAGACAAACACAAAGAGAGTCTGGACAAATGCAGGCGAAAAAGATTTAACGCCGCTCTATAATGCAATAATAAGCGCAAACATAGAAACTTTGGTTATTCAGTTTAACTTCGGCTTTTTCAATCTTTACGCACTTCAAGAACTTCTGCTCAAGCTGCATGAAGACAACATCAAAATATATCTCACGCTCCACTCAACCGCAGATGTAAACAAAGAAGATTTCAAAGCCTCTTTAGGCTGGATTTCAGATGCATTGGGCAAAATGAACGGTATCTTTGTTCACAGTATAGATGATTTGAATATTTTAAAAAGTTTTAATCTCATAAACAATGTCACGCTCTTCCCGCATGGAGTTTTAAAACGCTCCCAAGATGACAAAAGTGTAGAGAACATCAAAAACACATTTTCACTTAACTCAAAAAAAGTTATCGCATCCTACGGCTTTTTGCTTCCGCACAAAGGCATCAATGATTTAATTTTGGGATTTGCTCTTCTAAAAGAAAAACATCAAAACATACACCTCTTGCTGGTAAACTCCATCTATCCAAACGAAGAGTCAAGCGACTACGCAAAACTTTGCAAAGCCACCATACAAAAGTTAAACCTGCAAAATGATGTAACGCTTTTAACCGATTTTTTATTCGATGAAGCCTCTCTCGCCTACCTTGATTGCTCGGATATGATAATTTTGCCCTACAAGCAGACACAAGAGTCCTCAAGTGCTTCGGTGCGCTATGCAATCGCCACCTCCAAGCCGGTTATCTGCACCCCTATCACAATTTTTAGCGATGTTGAAGAGATAGTTCACTTTACGGAAGATGTAACAGCCAAAGCCCTAGCAAGCAAGATAGATGCTTTGCTGGGCAGCAGCGACATGTTGAATTCTAAGAATGCTCTGCAAAAAGCATGGATAGATGAACATGACTGGCAAAAATTAGCCTCCAGACTTTCACATATTTTAAATTCACGCCCCTAGGCTGTAAAATGTTCGGATATCTTAGGTTTGCCTTAGCTTTTTTAGTTCTACTGTCGCACATAGGAGTAAGATTCTACGGCTTAAACCTAGGCGTAGTCGCAGTAGTTATCTTCTACATACTGGCAGGATTCGTAGTTTCGCACCTCTACAAAGACATCTTCGCAAAAGCACCCTATGCAATTCTAGCCCTTTACAAAGACAGATTTCAAAGAATCTTCCCCCTCTATATATATGTAATCACAATAACAACTCTCTTTCTCCTAGCCACCTCCTACGCAAACCCAACTTTCACAATCGCAAATAGCGTAGCCAACCTAACCATTATCCCGCTCAACTACTTCATGTATATAGACAGCACAATTTTAACCAACCCCGCATGGTGCCTCATCCCGCCCGCTTGGTCGTTAGGTGCAGAGCTGCAAGCCTATCTGCTCCTACCTTTTGCTCTTATCTTCAAAAGAGTTAACCTTACTCTGGCGCTTCTCTCTTTTGCAATTTACACGGCAGCAAACTTCTCTCTCATCAACCCTGATTATTTTGGCTACCGCCTTATAGCAGGAGTATTCTTCATCTTCTTGTTAGGTGCAGCCATCCAAAGCAACAAGCGTCAAGACAAATACTACATAATTGCTATCTTCACAACCATAGCCGCTTTAACACTCTATTTCATCTACACAAACTCTTTTAGCCAAGCCTACACAAAAGAAACTTTTATAGGGATACTCCTAGGCATACCGCTGGTTTATACACTCTCGCACACAAAAAAAAATCTTCCCCATAACAAGCTTTTAGGCGCTCTCTCCTACGGCATCTTTCTAACCCATTTTCTAGCCATCTGGCTCTTAGACTATTTGGGCATCTCCGCACAGCTCTCCCCTCTCTACGCCCTTCAAGTGACAACAATATCTATAATTATCTCTTATCTCGGACTCCAATTTGTAGAAAAAACTGCACTAACAATAAAATACACCATAAAATAAAGAATGGATACTATTTTTTTTAAGGATAGTATGCTAAAATGTTGGCAAGTATTTTAAAAAATACTATCGATAGTGGGTAATTGTAGGTAAAACACACAGTTAAAATTCGGTTACCTTCGAGTGGTGCACCTATTTGAGGGCAAATCTTTTAGCGGTAGTTTATTTAATAATTACTAAAAATTTAACGATTCCTGAGGAGGAATAAATGGCTTTAACAACAACACAAGTATCTGAATTATATGTAGCAATCTTTAACCGTGCATCTGAGGGTAGTGGTAACGCTTACTGGGCTGCAAAGAGTTTAACTGCTGCACAAATAGCGGACCAAATGTTAGCAACAACTGATGCTGTAGCATATTTTGGTGGTGCAGAAACTAACCAAGCGTTCGTAGAGCGTATCTACTTAAACACACTAAACAAAACAACTGCTACAGATGCTGATGGTATTGCTTACTGGGTAGGTAAACTTGACGCTGGTACTTCAAGAGGTGCAATGGTTTCTAATTTGGTTACTGCGGTAGCTAGCTATGCAACTTCAACAGACGCTGCAACAATTGTTGCTTACAACCAATTCACTAACCGTGTGTCAGTATCTGACACAACTGCGGCTACAATGACAGATGCTCCTACTGATTATGCAACTTCATTGGCTTTTGGTACTACTGGTTTAAATGTTACTGATGATGTTGCTACTGTTGCGACTGCAAATTCTGCTGTTTCTGAGATTGTTACACCTACAATCGGTTCAACTTTCGCATTAACTGCGGGTACAGCGACAACAACTGGTACTGCATTAAATGACACTATTAATGGTGTAACTTCTTCTTTAACTTCAGCTAAAACTTTTGACACTACAGACATCATTGATGGTGCTGCTGGTACAGATACTTTGAATATAACTATGAATGCTTCATTTACAGGTATGACTGGTACGGGAGCTGTTACAAATGTTGAAAATATCCATTTAATTAACAACTCAACTGTTGCAAAAACTTTTGATGCTACTGGTATCACTGGTGCTACTGCTTATTCTGTTGACGCTACAAATGCAGGTGTTTCTATCTCTGATATGAGCGCAATCGCGGCTGTTTCTGTAACTGGTCAAGCTTCAGGTACATTCTCAACTGCTATGGATGCTGCATTCGTTGCACTTGCTGGCACGACAGATGCTATGACTTTCAATGTAACAAATGTTGGTACGGCTGATAATGCAGCTACAACTACAAATGAAGAGTCTGATGTTACTGCTACTTTAACTAGTATGGAAACAATCAATCTTAATGCAACTGGAACAAATGTTCTTTCATTGGCTGGTACAGCTACAGCTATTAATATTGCTGGTTCAGGCTCTGTTAAAATGGATGCTATTTCAACTACTACGACAAGCTTTGATGCTTCAACATCTACAGGTAATATCACTGTTGATACAACTGCAGCTGCTGCAAATGCGTTAACAACTGTTGCTACTGGTTTTGGTGATGACACAATTACTCTTGATACTGCTGATATGTTAGCAAATGGAACTATCGGTGCCGGAGATGGTACAGATATACTTGCATTAACGTCAGGTGCTAAAACAGTTCAATACACGATGAGTGGTCTTGAAACAATAGCTCTTACAGCTGTGACTGGTGCAGTAACATTTTCTGGAGCTAACGCTTCTGGTATTACAACAGTTAGTACGGTTGCTGCTAATACAGCCGCAACATCATTGGTAAACATGGGTGCTGGTGATTTAACGATTAATGCGATTGGTGCAACAGTTGATGCTGGTGACCTTTCTTCAACTCATACGGGTGCTACAACTCTTAACTATACTACAACAGCAGCTGAACTTGCAGCTAAAGTGGCGGTAACAGCTGCTGCAGATTTTACAGTAACTGCTTCAACTGACTTGACAGTAAATGTAAATGCATATATGGTAACTACAGGTTCAGTAATTACGGCTGCTACAGCAACTGCAGTTGAATTGAATGTTGTAAGTGGTATGAGTGCTGCGGCTACTCCTGCTGAAGTAACAAAATTTGATGGTGCTATCACTGCTGCTGCAGCTACATCATTCACTGCAAATATCACGGGTGAAATTGATGATACTGCTGCTATTACTGTAGATGCAGCTACTACAGCTTCTATTACAAATGGTGCAACAGCTGGTGCAATGGATTTACAAGCTGCTGCTCTTGAAACTTTAACATTAACATCTGGAAAAGCTTTCACATTCAAAGCAGGCTCTGATTTATCAGCTGTTCAAGTTGCAGAAATTACTGTTAATGATGGCGCTTTCACAGGTGTTGACATGGCTAAAATATCAACTTTAACAATTGCTGGGACAGGTGTTACTAATGCTACGACAGGTACTACTAATTCATCTTTTGCACTAATTAACTTAGGCGGCAATAACGCTTATAACATGAATGTAACTGCAAGCGGAATGAAGGGTGGTGTTGTACTTGGTACTGTTGATGTTGGTGCTGCTCAAGATATTTCTATAGATGTTTCGACTGTTACAGGTCTTGCAACAATTGGTAATATTGGTGCTGATGGTGTTGGTACTGCTACAGGTAGAAATGTTACTGTAACGGCTACTAGTACAACAGGCGCAGTTGATCTTTCAAATGTTACTGCTACAGGTCTAGTAACACTTACTCACTCTGGTGCTTCAACATTTAATGTTGATACGATTAGTGCTGGAAGTCTTACTGTAAACACTGGTGGTATTGGTGCTGTAACTGTTGGAACTGGTGGAACTATAACTACAACAGGTGCTTTAAGTATTACAAATGATTCTACAGGTGCATTTACTGCAACTGCAATGACTGCTGGTGTGACTGGTGATGTTACTGTTGCTCTTGATGGTACTATTGGTGCTGTTAACTTAGGCACAATTGCTGGTAAAACTGTTAATCTTGATGTAAGTAATACTATTGGTGGTGTTGCTACATACGGTGTAATCACTGCGCTTAACTCTGCTACTCTTGCTTTGTCAGAATTACAGGCTAATACAATCCAAATTGACACTGCTGCAGCTTCAACAGCTTTCACAGCTGCTATCACGGGTGGTATCGCTGCTGATGCAATTACTATTAATGATGTTGTAACAACAACAAGCATTATTGTTACAGGTAACCTAGGTACAGTTACCGCAACTGACACATTATTGGTAGATGCGGATGCAAGTACGGCGGCTACAATGAACATTAACATCTCTGGTATTACTAGCTATGATGCTGGTACAATCAATGTTACTGGTGCTGCTGCTGCAGGTACTGCTCAAACAATCGTAGGTGGTGCAGGTGCTGATACAATCACATTTGAAACTACTGATACATTGTCAAGCATTGATACTGTTACAGGTAATGCAGGTACAGATATTCTTGTAATTACTGATGCTGGTGCTCTTGATGCTGACTTTACAAATGTAACAACTATTGAAACACTTACATTAGGTGGTGCTTCTTCTGTTACTTTAGGTACTGAAGCAACTGCTGCTGGTATCGTTACTATTAACGGTAGTGCTGGTGCTGATACTATTAACGCATCTGCAATGACTGTTGCTCTTACTATTGTTGGTAATGGTGCTGGTGATACAATCACTGGTGGTACTGCGGTTGATACTATCACAGTAGCTGCTGCAGGTACTGATAGTATTACTGGTGGTGCAGGTGATGATGCGATTATACTTACAGGTGCTGGTGCTATTGATACAATCATATTTAACTATTCAAATGTTGGTGCTGATATTGATACAGTTTCTGGTTATACTCTTGCTACTGACTTAAGTAAAATTAGTTTAGCTGCTCTTGAAACTGCTGGAACAAGCGGTGTGAGATCTACTGCAATTGATTTTGTTGACTTGAAAGATGGAACTTCTGCTGCTGTCGCCGGTATGGTAATTTTAAATGATGCTGCAGCTGGTGGTACTGATGTAACTGACGGTGCTGAACTTATTGTTAAATTTACTGGTACTTTTGCTTCTACTTCTATCCTTGAGACAGCTCTTGAGGCAGGTGGTGCTGATGCGTTAGCAAACGTACATGTTGATGTAGCTGCAGGTGATGCATTCTTGGTAGCATGGTCTGATGGTGCTCATGCATACCTTTCTGTAGCAGTTTCTACTGCAGGTGATAATGCTGATGGTGGATTTGCTACTGGTGACCTTACAATTACCAATCTTGTTCAACTTACTGGTTTAACTTCTGTTACAACTGGTGGTTTTGCGGGTGCTGCTTTCCTAGCTTAATCCAATTTTTCTCGTTCCACCTCTCTCGAGGTGTAATGTAGACAAAAGTTACTAAACTTTAAGCCTCACTTTCTCTTAGGAGTTGTGGGGCTTTTTTCATTTCTGCTAAAAAAAGGGAAAAAAAAGGGGAAAAATGGTGTCAGGCACCATTTAAGGAATAAAACTTAAAATAAATTTATAATTGTTAGGCTACAATACCACATGCCAAGAAAAGAACGATTAATCGAACCGGGACTTTATCATATTATTAATCGCGGAGTAGAGCGAAGAGACATCTACATGGAACCAGAAGATTACGAATTCTTTTTAGACCTTATGCTCAAGTGTTCAAAAGATTACGAAATAACAGTTCATTCATTTTGTCTTATGACAAACCACTACCATCTTCTTTTAGAAACTAAACAACCAAATTTATCTAAAGCTATACAATTCATCAACGATAAATATGCAAAATATTTCAATAAAAAGTACACTAGAAAAATGGTGTCAGGCACCATTTAAGGAATAAAACTTAAAATAAATTTATAATTGTTAGGCTACAATACCACATGCCAAGAAAAGAACGATTAGTCGAACCGGGACTTTATCATATTATTAATCGCGGAGTAGAGCGAAGAGACATCTACATGGAACCAGAAGATTACGAATTCTTTTTAGACCTTATGCTCAAAAAAAAGGTGTCAGGCACTCTTTTGAAACTTTTCTTACTTTTTTCTTAAACTTTTCTCGCTTTCTTCCGGTTAACCTAATGCACATTCTCTCAAATACTATCTATTCTTTTTTTACTTTTATTTATGTATAATTGCCAAATGCAAATAAAAGAAAAAATAGATAAACTATCAAAAATTGCTGACATTGTAAATAAAAAGTTGATAGTACTTTTGGCTATAGATGGTGGAGTTGGTGCATACTCTATAAAATTTATAGAACAAAATAATTATTTTGGTTATATGCTTGGAATAATTTTTATAGTTGTTTCTATGGGAATTGCTTATAATTATAATGAATTAAATAATCTTAAACGAGAAATAGAGGAGCTTTAAATGGAAGATGTAGGATTATTCGTACTAGCAATAGGGTTTATTTTAGCTTGGATTATTGGTACTGTTGCCAATAAGAAACATTGGAAGATAGGTAATATTTTTTAAAAAAAAGCAAAAAAGGTGTCAGGCACTCTTTTATGCAAAAACTTAATTTCAAAAAAGGTGTCAGGCACTCTTTTGAAACTTTTCTTAATATTATATTAATAAAGTCACTGCTACAATTCTGCATGCCAAGAAAAGAACGATTAACAGAACCAGGACTTTATCACATCATAAACCGTGGAGTAGAGAGGAGAGTCATATACCTTGAACCAGAAGATTATGAATTTTTTTTAGACCTTTTGCTCAAGCTTTCAAAAGATTATGAGATTAATGTGCATGCATTTTGTCTTATGAGTAACCATTATCATCTTCTCTTAGAAACAAAACACAATAATATCTCCAAAGCAATCCAATTTTTAAATGACAAATACGCTAAGTTTTTCAATAAAAAATATACTCGTTCAGGACATCTTTGGCAGGGCAGATACAAGTCCTATCCTCTTTACGACGATGCACATTTCTGGATAGTAGCAAAATATATAGAGCGAAACCCAATAAAAGCAAATATGGTAAAACAAGTAGATTTATACAAATACCAGTCGTTTTTTCAATGGAAGTATAAATATAGATACTATGAATTACTCAACAATTCTATGATTTTTGAGATGACCTATGGCGAGTATGCAGATTATGTTATGAGTGAGATGGATATCGACGCAATAGATATAGTCTATAAAGCACCCAAACTCATTATCAAAGATGATAAATTAAAAGTTCTAAAAAAAAGACTAGAAACTTTTTTTGAATTAGATAGAGATATAAACAGAGATACAAATATAAAAAATGCATATTTATATGGATATACAAAGTCAGATATTGCAGAATTTTTAGAAATAAGCCATACCGCCGTAAGTAAGATTCTCATACGCTCTTAAAAATTATTAGTTATAATCACAGTTCTAGTTGGCAGTTATGATTGGTTTGATGTATTGTGAGGTGTAAGGTGGGACAGGGTCAGCCTTTAACAAGGAGTAACAATGCAACTTCCGATTGTAATTGCTATAATTATTCTGCTTTTGGCAGAACGATTGTATTAAAAGCTTATAGAGAGTTCGTAGCTCTCTATCTGTCCCAACTAGCAAAATTATATCGCATTAATATAAATAAAAACTAAAATATTTTTCTCTTTATGCTTTTTCTTAAATCAACTCATGTCCACACCACAACCCATAAAACACTTTCATCAATACAAATCATTATTAAAACTCATTTCGTGATTCCTAGAGCCTCTGGTAACTTAGCTGAACCTGAAATCTAAACATAAGAAATTTGAAAGGATAGTTAATGAGTTGATGCGATAATTTGGAGATTATTTATAAAACCGGTGCGATTGCTTTGTGGATGGTAATGTGGGAAAGGCGATGTATATGTCGTCTTTTTATATATTAGTAGATGTCACCTCTGTTGTCTGCATCCTCCATATAGATGATTAATTGTTCATCTACAACATCATACAAAAATCTATAGTCGCCTATTCTGAGTCTAAAACCTTTTTGATTTATCATCTTCTTAACATCAACTTCATTATTGGATGCGTAAGGATTTATCATTAGTTGGTCAAACTTTTTTTTGATTCTCAATTTATCTTTTTTGTTGCGACTATTGATAAATTTAATTACTTTTTTATGAGGAATTATTGAATACACTAATTAATTCCAGTTAATATCATTGAGATGACCATAATTTTCTGGATGTGATTTTCTCTCTTCTCTGCCTCTTAAAATATATTTGTAATCTTCATCATCGGGTGTAACAACTTCAATATCTAAAGTATCACTTCTGTCAACAATTTTAACTTCTGATTTGAAACTATTTAACATATTCATAATCTTATCCAACGCAGATTCTTTAACATCTATGGTTAACAACATCTTCAACCCCTTCTATGGAATTATTTTCTTAAACGTCATTATACAGAAATTCAAATAACGAAATGATTATCAGAAGAAAGACGACTTGTATAACGTCTTTCATCATAATCTTCTCAATCTAAAACCACTTTCTAATGAAAAGGGTGTCACTAATGAAAAGGGTGAATGAAAAGGGTGTCAGGCACTATTTTATGCATTTTCTTAGTTTTTTCTTAACTTCTATCTGGTTAACCTAATGCACGTTCTCATGAAAAAATTCCCATTTATTCTTATTAGTATATAATCGCTGATGGCAAAATTAGATGAAATAAAAGAGATTTTAAATACTCTTAGAATAGCTCTCAGTATAACCGTTGGTATTATAGTGGTTCTTATAGGTAGCATTATAAATCGCTATGATTTAGGAAGAGTTGACGAAATATTTTGGACAGCAGTGTCCGTGTGTTTTGTATTGATTTTTTTTGTACTTCTTATAGTTAATAAGCTTTCTAAAAAAACAAAAGAAATAAGGACTTATAATGAATTTAGCAATTTTAGCAATTTTAGCAATTAGCATGTTCTTTTTAACTGTAATGTAAAAAGGGTGTCATAAAAAGGGTGTCAGGCACTCTTTTACACTCTTTTATGCATTTTCTTATTTTACGCTTAATCAGCTAACAAGCTAACATAACGCTACTTCTCTCTTAAAATCTTTTTACTTTTTCATTTCTATTCTTTTTTATATTTTGCTATAATTCCAACATGACATTACAAGAACGAAAAGACAAAGTTGATATAATTGCTAAGCAAAGTGAAGTGGTAAACAAAAAAATGTTTGTTTATTTGTAACCACTCACCTACCCAGTAAAACGGAACTAATATTGCTATAGTTTGAACATGAAATTAACCGAAGAAGAAGCTTATCAGCTCTGTATTAGTGAACCAAGAATGATGGCGAAACTGATTGTAAAATTACAGAATCTTCAAGATC
>CANMJR010000046.1 GCA_947498025.1 Helicobacteraceae bacterium | reverse complement strand
CTTTATATTTTCTTCCATCGAGTACAATGACGCCTAAAGAGTAGTATCTTAAAAAGTTTATCATGTACTCGTTTGAAGCAGCAATCTCTGATAATATAAGATTTGCAATATGCCCAAAAACTTCTTTAAAATGCATTCTAAATATATAACCGGAAAAGCCCTTGAAAAAATCTTCATTACGGTCAAATGAAGTTGTTAGCTGTTCTAATAAAATTGATTGAATATACGCAAATACATTTTTTTCATAATTATAATTGTCAATTTTATTATCCAGTAAATATATACCGACAAAGGTCTTTGCTACAATATAAAAAAAATCTTTATTTTCCTGTTTTGAGAAGTAATCATCATAGAATGTTTGAAGTTCTTCTTCATCAATACCGCCGTATCGATTTGCAATAGTTTCTTTTTCATTTTCAGCTACGATGCGTCTCTTTGTATCATCGAGCATTTTTATAAAAATTTGTTCATCTTTAATTATTACAATATCATTGTCTTTTAGTTCAAAAAAACTATAAACTGCAAATCTAACCAACTCTTTTTTGTTGATTTCTTCATTTTCAATACTGTTTACAAAGTTATAAATCTCATCTTTTAACTCTTTGGGTATTGATATCTGATTTTTATTATCTTTGTAGTCATACTCTACCAAATTTTCATGATCTGAAAATATTTTAAGAATCGCCGGTAAATTCACACTCTCTTTTGGCTCTATTTTGTATGGAAGAACTTTTATCCGTATTTGTTGTTCTTTTAGTTTGAACAGTATATAGCCGACAGGCTCAAAATACTCTTTAAAGGCTTGTTTAATTAGGAGAAGATTTTCATTGTTTAAAAGAAAATCTTCTTCTAAATTTTCACTTATATATGTAAAAAATTTATCGTTATCCTCGTCGCTCCACTTAAAATCAATATGCGGCTTGTCTAAATATGTTTTTAAATAAAATCTTAATTCTGAGGTATTCATAATTTTCCTAGATAGTGTTATAGTCTATTTGATTCATAAAAAAAGATGAAAGGAGAATTCTAACTATAAAATATAGTTAAATTGCAATCCGACCATCTTCTTCAAAAGATTCGTAACTTTCCGTCCCTATCTCACGACAAGTTTGGCTTTGAAATATTGTGGGATTATATACTAAGTTTCTATAAAAAATTTATTAATTTAATATTTTTTTACACCATCCATACATTAGTTTAAGGTATATATTCTTAAGTAATTGTGACTAAACTTATTGAAGTTGCTTGACATGTGAAAATTCGTAAACATAACAAAATGGCATACATTCAACAGTACTAAGTAAAAATATCCCTTATATATTTTTATAAATAATTTTTATAGTTTTTTTTGAGTACCATATAACATATTATTATTTTATAGGAGTTATAGATGAAATCTGCGTTGCTACTATCTATTTTAACATCTGCACTTTTAGCAGGGGCGTTTGAAACAAATGAGGGGACTTTTTTAGAGATTTATTCTAATGATAATCTTCAATCAAATAAAGTTGCAACCGTCGCAACAGAGAGGGGTAAATTAGAGACACTCAACTGCTTTAACACAAAAAATGATGCAGAGTGGTGCAAGGTAACATATGAGTATAATGGACTTAAAATAAGTGGTTTTTCTGATAAAAAATCGTTGGAGAGTGTTACCTCCCGAATGAATTCTAAGGCGACTTTTGAGCAAAGTTATGGTGGGCGTTACGATGATGAAGGAAATTCTATATTGCAACTAAAAGATGGATTTCTTATCGTTGGATATACTCAGAGTTTTGGTGAGGGACAGAGTGATGCGTACATTGTAAAAGTAGATAATTTTGGTAATAAGCTCTGGTCTGCTGCATACGGGGGAGGACGAAATGATGTTGCTAACGCAGTTGTAGCGATAAACGATGGTTTTATGCTAGCCGGAACAACTAGCAGTCTTGGCAACCGCGTTCAAAGTTTATATCTTGCCAAAATTTTTAACGATGGCTCGCTCGCATGGCAAAATGGCTATTTTTCGGATGGAGATGATTACTACAGCGGTGAAGATATGGTAAAAATGAACGATGATAATGTAATGATTGTAGGTGCGGAAGACCATGTACAGTTTTTTAATTCGGAGATGAATTTTTATCTAAATGCCATAGATACAAAAGGTCAAAGAAACGGTATTAAACGCTATGGAGGAGATAAAATAGAGAATGCAAACTCAGTCATAAAAGTAAATGACGGTTATGTAATTGCCGGAGAAACAAAGACATGGGGACATGGCGCCAAAGATGCTTATGTAATAAAAATTGACAACGACGGAAACCAAATCTGGCACAATGCATACGGCTTTCGCTACGATGAAGTTGCAAATCAGATAATTGCTACACAAGATGGCGGATATATCATGGCTGGGACAACAAATAGCGATAACGCCAACCAAAAAGATATTTTTGCAGTTAAAATTAAAAGTGACAGTACTCTGGAGTGGCAGTATCACTATGGAACAAAAGAGCATGATGAGGGCTCTGGCATAGTTGAAGTGAATGATGGATATGTGATAGCCGGATATACAAAAGATACCCCTAATTATCACAGCGATGCGTACTTGTTAAAAATCGACAAAGCAGGAAACACATTGTGGAGCAGAAAATATGGCGGTGAAAGAGATGACGCTGCTAATGCTATAATTAGAGTTGATGACGGTTTTGTAATCACAGGATATACAACTTCGAGTAAAAATTACAGCAAAGACCTTTACCTACTCAAAGTGGATGAAAATGGCAATATTTGACTAATGTTACGCACTAAAACGAACACGTCCGTTTTAGTGGCAGGGACAAATGTCCCTACAACCCCCTAAAGCTACGAAAAATGAATTTTTCGAGATTTACACAATGTGTTGTGCACTTTTTTTGTTAATCGTTTTTATATACAACTCTTCTACTTTAGCTCTAGCCCAAGGTGTCTTTCTGAGGAATTTTAGACAGGAGGTTATGGTAGAGTTGTGCAAAAAGCATCTTATCTCTATCTTATTACCCAACTCTTTAAAACCATAGTGCTCAACCAAACTCTCTAAAATATCTATCAACTTTACGCCATGAAGCGGATTGTTACTATTTTTTATCTCTTCGCTCATAATTATCTTCCTTTTTATCTCTAAAATTTTATCCAAATCTTCATATTATTTTAATTTATTTGTCACAATTAACTATAATTCAAAATTAGATAAAATCAACATATTAGAGAAAAAACTTTGTAATATTTTTTATTATTTATTTTAATTTGTATTTAAACATCTATTGTTTACTATTCCTATCCTATTAATGACTTAAATAAAGGCTTTACATGAGCGAAGTTGCTTTAAACTATGTGATACTCTTTGTCTTATTTGAATTATATGAAACAAGTTGGCAAAAAGCAAAAAGTGTTATTGGAATGCTTGCTCGCATGTATGAACACTATTCTAAAAATATCTTTATATTTTTACTTATGCATCCAACATTTTACTTTAGTATCTGGCTCGTGATGCTTAGTGATTACAATATTTATGCAATGATTCTACTTTTTGTAAAAACAATAGATTTGGCGACCAAAATAATTTTACTTGAGCAAGTTTTTGTAAAAAAAGAGCTAACAGAAGAAGTTTCTTTAATACTTTTATCACCTATTAACGATTTTTTGCCGTATATCGGACTCCTTTTCTACCTGCCACTTGTGCTACTAGCAATTATTTAACTCTGAGAATACCCATGTTTTATCTGAGAACGCTTCGCCAAAAACTGAACGCTTTGTGATATTTCATCGTCGATTATATGGTAATTTTCATTGAACCTGAGAAGAGCCTCATCTATCTTTTGTGCCAACGAAACACTCAAAGATTCAATTTGACTCTTCATAGCATCAATACTCTCGCCTTCAGACACTTTCAGCTCTTTAGAGATAATGCTCAACTCCGCCTTTGATTTTACATAGTCAACCTTTATAATCTCAATATCACGCATCAACTCTTTTATTGTTGCATAAGCATTATGAATAGTGTTGCTTTGTGCTTCTATGTCACCCATTCTATTGGATGAGAGGAGCATCTGTTTCATAATGATTTCACTCTGCTGTCTAATCGAAGCTAAGGTGCTTTCTCCCTCATTCAGAGATGTTTTTACACTTTCTGTATGAGATTTCAGAGAAATTATCTGACTTGCAAACTCTTGTGTTACACCTGAAAGTTGTTGCAGCGTATGCTTCGTAACTGCTTTTGCAACCTCTTCTGAGAGATTTTTCATGCTGTTGAGGCTTATTTTCAACTCATTAATATCTTTAGAAGCATCATATCTGCTCTCAACCGATTTTTCCATCATAGTTTTCAACTGATTATAATGCTCTTGTTCCGCAACTCTTAATATATCTATATGGTTGTGTACGACTTCATCAAGGGAGGGCATTTTTACATTTACGAACTTTTCAAACTCTTTTGAAACATTTTTATGCCAATCATCCATATTTTCAAATTTTTCTAAAAATTTACCTTGATTAATTTTAATGGCATCAAGAGCTCTAATGTCATCGTTAAATTTTCCTCTTACCTCTTCTTGAACTTTTCTGTCCTCTTGCTGAGAGATGATAATTCTAGCTTCTAAATCAGCCATAAACTCTTTTAGTTGGGTTACTTGAGAAACCAGTACTCTTGTAAAATCATCTTGTGCTCTTGCGCTCTCTGTTTGTTGCGTTTGATGTAAAACATTCATGACAATGTAAAGAAGCAGTGAAACAAGCAGAGGAAATGAAGACTCTCTTAAAAGTAAAACAGAATCTTGCACTTCCGGATGAACTATAAAATGAACAATAGAACTAATCGCTCCTATGCCTACCATTAAAGGCGCATAATCAATCTTATTCGGCTGTTTTATAATAGATATTTGTCTCAAAAAAAGCACAACCATGAATAAAAAAGCTAGTAACAGTTCACCATCAAACACAACATACCCCCTTCACGACAATTAAAACATTTTATCATATTTATTTATAAAACAATATCTAAAATTTCTCTTGGCATGTGGATGAGTGTCTCATACTCTCCATCCGGAGAAAAACCCCATGTTGCAAAGAGAGAGTCGATTCCGGCACTTTTTGCACACAACATATCTTTTGAATTATCTCCAACCATCCATGCTTTATGACTCTCTTTATCAAAACCGTAATGCGTTAAAATCTCATTGAGCATCTCTGGATCAGGTTTGGAGAGTTTAACTCTGTCTGCTCCGATAACAACATCAAACATATTATAAACTTCCAGATGTGTCAGCATTCTTTGTGCGAATTTTGTGGGAGCGTTTGTGGCAACCGAGAGTTTTACTCCACATGCCGATAATTTCTGAAGTGTTTCTAATATTCCATCGTAAAGGTAAGGGTTTTGAATACATTGTATTTCATAATGAATTTCAAAAAGCTCTCTATCCGCCTCTTGATACTCTTCAGTCTCATAGAAAAGTTTAGGGAGGTTTCTCACTTCCGCATTGATAGATTCAACTACAAAAGATTCACTCAAAGGAGGCAGATTGTAGTTGAGCGCTCTTACATGGTTTATCGAAATAGTTATATCTTTTTTGGAGTCCAAAAGCGTTCCGTCCATGTCAAAAACAACTATTTTCATTCTTTGTCCTACTGCATCTTCTCATAAAGTTCAACAAGTGCATCCACAAAAAAATCGCTGTCGTTTGGACATTTACAAACTCTGTAATCTCTAAAACCCAGCTCATGCGCTATTTCACGATATTCCATCTCCAGCTCATACTCCGTTTCAGAGTTATCAACGGTAAAAGAGATAGGAAAAATAATTACATTTCTATTTTTTATAACTTTGAGTTTCTCCTCTAAAGATGGCTTCAACCACTCAAGAGGTCCGACTTTTGACTGATAGGCAAGGTGAGCTTCATAAAAGTTCATCCCCTCCGCTTGAAGCATTTTCTTGATTATCTCCACATGCCGAGTAATATGTTTTTCGTAAGAGTCCCCGGCATCTATAATTTTTTTTGGAAGCCCATGTGCTGAAAATATCAGGTCAAAATCTTCACACTTATCTTCGCCCATTTTCTCTTTTATCCTCTGCAGAATTGCCTTATTGTAACTCTGATTTTCAAAAAAATGTTTTATCTCAACCAAAATAGCCTCACCGCTTGAGTTGTGATAATGCTCTTCAAAATCTTCAAGAGACGACTTTGTCGTAGTCGTTGAAAACTGCGGATAAAGAGGTATCAGATATATTTTATTGACCTCTTCCTTGTTTAACCTCTCTATTACTTCATCCGCAAAAGGAGGGGTATAGCGCATGACAAAATCAACTATAATTTCCTCGCCCACTCTCTCCTGAAGCTTTTGAACAAGTTTTTTTGTAAGCCCGACAATAGGCGATTTTCCGCCGATTTTTCTGTATATCTCTTGTGCTTTTTCGGTTCTTGTAAAAGTTATCATCGTGCCAACAATCGTTCGTAACAAATCACTTTTTATGGTCAATATATTCTCGTCTTTAAACATATTTGTCAAAAACATCTCAACCTCTTCAAGGTTATTCGGACCGCCCATGTTGAGTAAAACTATTGCTTCTTTTTTTTGCATCTAATCCCCTTTTACCTTTAAACTCATCTCATACACTATCTTTTGTAATGGTAGCATACCTTCATAAATCTTATAAAGTGCAAAGATTAATTTTTCACCATTTTCTATTAAACTCGGCTCCAAAATTTTATAAGCAGCCATTCCTTTAAAAAGAGCCATATCCGCACTCGGCATATCAGAACTGAAACCTTGCGGATATCTTTTGTATCCATGCGGAAGTATTTGATATCCACAAGCTGAAAGTTCTTTTAAAACGGTATCTAACTCCACTCTTTTCTCTTCATCTTTTATGTAGTTGCGGAATGCGTCAAGCAGCGGTTTTTCAAACCATCGAACACCCACAGCTACAAAAAGCTCATCGGGTGAAAAGTGTAGGTAAAAACTTGAACTTTGAAGTCGTGAAGCTTTGCCTTGCCAAAAAATTATTCCGATGCGGCTTTTGATTGGCTCTTTGTTTGAGCCCATACGTCTTATGTCTCTGTAGATTCTAAAAAGAGATTTGTTGATTTTAGGCTCGGCATGTATTGTGGGTTCTAACGCTTGAAGGTGTTCGCCCATCTCGACCACAAAAGCGCGAGACGGATTTAAAATAAGCTCTTCATACTCACTTTTGTGAGCCTCAAACCACTCTTTGTTGTTGTTGGCTCGTATGGCTTTTAGAAAAAGAAGAGTTTTTTCACTAAAACCTTTAAACTCCATATGTCGACCTTTACACTAACTTTCTGTTTTTATACGCCAGTGCAATGACTAAGAAGATAATTAAATAGGTAATGGGCACAAAATCTGGAACCGGAACGGGGTCGCCTTTTGCGTAGGAGTGAAGCCCTGCAAGATAGTAGTTTACCCCGAAATAGGTCATGATTACCGATGTGAACGATAGCAGTGAGATAACGCTGAAGTTAAAATCACTGTAGATTGTTTTTATAAACCTGAGGTGAAGAACAACTGCATAGACAAGTATGGTTACTAATGCCCAAGTCTCTTTCGGATCCCAGCCCCAGTAGCGTCCCCAGCTCTCATTTGCCCAAACACCGCCTAAAAAATTCCCAACGGTTAAAAGCACAAGTCCCGCCATCAGACTCATCTCATTTATGGCATTTAGTTCTTTTATGGATGCACTGATGTGTTTTTCATTCGCAGCTGTTTTGAATACAAACAAGATGATAGTTATAAACCCAAGCAGAGCACCAAGCCCCAAAAAGCCGTAACTCCCTGTTATCATAGAGACATGTATGCTTAACCAGTAAGAGTTAAGGACAGGAACAAGATTTGTGACTTGCGGATTCATCCAGTTTAAGTGCGCCACAAAAAGAATAAGTCCTGCCAAAACTCCGGTAGAAGCCATAGTCATGCTTGAGCGTTTCGAGAAGATAAACCCTGCCAAAACCGTTGCCCATGCGATATAAATCATAGATTCATAACCATCCGACCATGGAGCGTGACCTGAGATATACCATCTGTTTATAAGACCTATAGTATGTGCTACAAACAGTGCTATTAAGAGTGCTAGCGTGACTTTGGTATAGATTTTTATATTAAAATTCGGTTTTAAAATTTTTATAAAACTGACTATTAAAAGCACAAATCCTACTAAGAAGTAGAGAGGGTAAATTGTCTCAAATATCTTCGCTTTGTTGTAAAAAACTTCCGCCAAAATTCTATTGTCACTCGGATAAACCTCTACTCCGTAAAACTTCTGATACTCTGCTATTTTTTCAATTATCGCATTTGCTTTACTCCAATCTGCACTTGTCAGCGCGTCGTCTATGGATGTAAAATACTCAACTGCGATAGCTCTCAATTTTTCACTATTTTCTGGTGAAAAATCTTGAATTGCATCTATGGTTGAGTACCATTTATTTGTTACATCATTTGGTTTTGGCCACATTTTTATAAGTGAACCTGAATAAACCATATAAGCCACATTAACTCGTTCATCCACGGTTAAAACCGATTTATCTAAGTTATTTCTATATTTTGGCTCTTTTCTTGTCGCCTCTTCTACTGCAGCTGCTAATTTGTACCCCTCTAAGTTTTGAGGGTTTATAAAAAACTGAGAGAATGAAGCATATTTTGTGTCAGCCTCTACACCGATAAGTTTGTTGATATTTTCATCTTTTGTATAAATTATCTTCACATCGCCATAGGCGTCCGGTCGAACCATCATGCCTAATATTACTTGATTTGCATTCAAAGAGTGTTCCCCTACTCTTACACTCTCCCCTCTATGAATTTTTGCCAAAATCTCTGTTGAGAGGGTATCCATAGGCTTCATTCGACCGCCGCTGTCCTGAATAACCAAGGCACCGAATTTTTTAGCATGCTCTGTATCAAATGAGATAATTGTTTTTATAGCAGGATTTAACTCCTCTGCATACGATGGTGCAATACTAAAGAGTAATCCACATGCGAGCAGAAGGGAAAGACTCTTTTTCTCACTCGCTTTTTTTGCCTTCTCCGCAAGTTTTGAGAATCTGTTTTGTTTAGAAAAGAGCGACCAGAACATACCCAAAGCTAAAAGAAAATAGCCTATGTACGACGGCAATGTACCTGGGTCGTTGTTGACTGAAAGAATTGTTCCCTGCTCATCCTGATCATACGATGCCTGAAAAAATCTGTATCCGCGGTGTGCTAAAATATTGTTCATAAAAATTCTATACGGCATCTCGATTTTTTGTTCCTTATCTATTAAAACAACTTCACTGGCATAAGAAGCCGGACTCATAGACCCAGGGTAACGGTCAAGCTGAAAATCTTTTAACTGAATCTCAAATGGAAGTTGAATCTCTTTTGAACCATAAGAGAGGTGAACATCCACACCGTTAATTTCAGTGTGAGACTCCTTTGCTAAGGCTCCTGCCATGCCAAAAATCATAACATCTTCTGATTTATCAGCTACACTCACTCTAAATTTTAGTGCGTCATATCCCGCCCCTCTGGACGAAGATTTAGGGTTCGAAACTATCTTTTTAGCTGCATGCAAAACAAATTCACGAAGAACAAAGTTACTGTTATTGTTTGTAAAAAGAGTTCTTGCCGTAAATGGTTCTTTCATATTTGAAGAGAGTTCACCCTTTGTTCCATCATCCATTTTTAAAAAGCTAAGAGGCATGGTATGCTTCATAAAAAAATTGCCATTTTCTACAAAAAGTGAAATAACGGGCTTATCAAAACTTTTGTTAGAGTCAAAGTCTAAAACGAAATCTTGGCTCTCAAAAAACTCACCTTGCTCAAGAATAATCTGCTTCCCTTTGCCACCGCTTGTTACCATCATGTTTGCCATGGCAACACCATTTTGTTTATCTTCAACCATCGTCTCGACTGCGTCCGGTATATATTCAACCATATCTACTTTGACACTCTTTCCATCAACCACTAAAGCTGAAGAAAGCGTGTTTTTAGATTTTTTAGAGAGATAAACTTTTTGTGAAGAGGATGCGTTTTTATCGCCGCTTGTGGCAACAACGCTAAAAAAAGTATCTGAACTGCTCATCATCGACGAACTCTCGCCCTCACGGATATGCATAGAGCCCTCAAAGCCTACATAACGAGTAATTGCAGCACCGATTAAGATAATAATAAATGCTATATGAAAGATAAATAGAGGTGCTTTTTTTAGAGTGTACATCTTATAGTTGACTATATTTAAGATTAGATTGAGAGTTAAAAATCCCAGTAAAATTTCAAACCATAAAGCGTTATAAATCTCCGCCTTTGCGGTAATAGTTCCATAATCATTTTCGACAAAAGTAGCATATCCGCATGCCGCGGCAAAAATGAGCATCAAAACAGCCATTGTATTCATAGAAGCAAGAAGAGAGAGTAGTTTTTTCATAAGAGATAGCCTTTATTTTTAAAAAGGCTATTCTATTCAAAGTAAGATAATAAATGGTTAAAGCAGGCTTTTTAACTAATTTTACGCTCTTCTGCCATTTATCATAGTCGAGACTAAACCTTTCTCATCTCTGTTTTCTGCGATAATCACTCCAGCGATGTGAATTGGGACAAAAACCATTATGAAATTAAAAACGCTCTCATGTATTTCGGCTATGTCATGCGCCATCTCTTTTGTGAGATTTAATAACTCATAAAAGTGAATGACCAAACCGCTCACACTCATAAAGATAAGTGTCGCATAAAAAACATAGTAGAGTGATTGAACCCCTTTTTTATGAAGAGTCAAAGAGCTAAAAGCTTCTTTTTCACTCTTGTCATTAAAAAAAAGATAGATTCTGTAGAGTACCAAAAATGCCAAAGCGTAACCGAAAATTATATGCCACTGCCACATGCCATCACGAATTATCTGAGCCAAAACCTTCGCCTGTGCCGCAGTTATATCTATCCCCATTTCATGCAGTTTACTCATCAAAAGTTCAGAGTTCGTTCTCCAACTGAGAAAGGTTTTTCTTAAAAATACCGTGCCCAAAAGAGCAACTATTACGAGAGCATTCAACCAATGCCATAAACGAAAACCAAGAGAATATTTCATACGAACCTCCTAAAGATGATAAAAAGCAAACAGAACTACGCTCTTGTCTGACCGCTTCCATAAATTTTATATTTATAAGTTGTAAGTCCTTCGATTCCCATCGGTCCGCGAGCATGAAGTTTATTGGTGCTGATTCCCACCTCTGCCCCAAAACCGAACTCCCCGCCATCCGTAAATTGTGTTGAAGCATTAAGATAGACACATGCAGAGTCAACGCCGTTTAAAAACTCTTCTGCTGTTGTGTAGTTTTCTGTAATAATAGCGTCCGAGTGTGCCGAGCCGTAAGTTTGGATATGTTCAAGTGCTGCATGTACATCTTTTACCACTCTGATGGAGAGGATATTATCAAGATATTCTGTTTCAAAATCTTCCTCAGTGGCAGCTTCTACAACTATAATTTTTGCCGTATTTTGACACCCTTTGAGAGTTGTTCCAAGTTTGTCATACTCACTTTTTAACAGAGGCAAAATATCCTGTGCGATATTCTCATGCACCAAAAGTGTCTCCATCGCTCCGCAAATCCCTACTCTTCTGCACTTTGCATTCACACAAACTGCCAAAGCTTTTTTTATATCTGCATCTTTGTCAATGAAGGTATGACAAAGCCCTTTATCATGCTTTACAACACTGACGGTTGCATTCTGGCTTACAAATTTTATAAGCCCTTCTCCTCCTCGTGGAATAATCAGATCCACATATTTATCCATTTTAATAAGCTTTGAAACGCCCTCTCTCGAAGAGTCCAAAATTAAAGAGATAAGTGCTTTTGGAAGAGAATTTTTCTCTAAAATTGCCTGTAAAATCTGAGCAATTGCACGATTGGAGTTTTCCGCCTCTTTGCCCCCTTTGAGCACACAAACATTAGAACTTTTAAAGCAGAGAGCTGCCGTGTCGCTTGTCACATTTGGGCGAGATTCGTAGATGATGCCAATTACACCTATCGGGATACTTACTTTTTCTATTTTGAGGTTTGTTTCCGTCACCCAACCATCAAGAACGCGTCCCACAGGCTCTTTGAGTGCTGCAATATCTTCGATGGCTTTTGCCATGCCCTCAATTCTTTTTTCATCCAAAAGAAGTCTGTCTTTGAGAGCAAGGCTTAAACTGTTTTTGTCAGCATCTGACATGTCAAGGGCATTTGCTTCGATGAGATTCATGGTATTTGCACGAATTGCATACGCCATCTCTTTTAAAATTCTATTTTTTTCATGACCGCTCAGAGCAGATAAAACCCTGCTTGCAGATTTTGCTTCTTGTAAAAATTGTTCCATATTAGACCTTCATTTGTGCCATATTAGCAGTTGATATCATAAATGCCATACTACCACAAAAAGGCATTAAAATACTGCCATACTCTTTTTTTTAATCCCTAAATTTATCTCTAATTGCTAAAAACAAGTCAATATTTTCAAAGAAAACATCTATAAGTTTGGGGTCAAAATGTATGCCCTTCTCACTCTTGAAGAGTTCAAATATCTTCTCATCGCTCCAAGCTTGTTTATAAACTCTGTCGCTGCCAAGGGCATCAAACACATCTGCAATAGCGGTAATACGACCATAAATATGAATCTCCTCTTCCTTTAATCCTTTTGGATACCCTGTTCCATCCCATTTCTCATGATGAGAATGTGCCACAATAGCGGCAGCTTTAAGTATTGATCTGTTTGAACCTTTTAAAACACTGTATCCTATGTCACAATGAGATTTCATAATCACCCACTCACTCTCATTAAGTTTACCAGGTTTTTTCAAAATACTGTCCGGAATTGCCACTTTACCTATATCGTGCATAGGGGATGCATCGTAGAGAAGCTCCGCCTCTTTTTTATCAAATCCATATTTCAAAGCTAATAACTTACTATATTCTGCAACCCGCTTCACATGGCTTCCTGTCTCTTTTGAACGAGACTCTCCGATTTCACCCATTTTATAGATTACTTCACGCTGTGTAGATTCTATCTCTTTATACATATTTATAACATCGGTGATGTCATATTGTATGCTCATATACTCGATAGTATTTTTATTTGAGTCTGTAATCGGAACTATCAGAGTATCTAAGTATATATTGCTGCCATCTTTTGCTATATTTGCAACTACACCCTGCCAATTCTTTTTAGATTTAATTGTATTCCACAACTCTCTATAAAAATCACTCGGTACATTTTTATCTCTGAGGAGTGAATGGGTATGTCCAATAAGCTCATCACTTCTATACCCTGTCACTTTTTCATTTGTCTCATTGAGATATGTTATAACACCATTTGTATCGGTGCGTGTAAATGATGCAGCACTCTCTATGGCTTTTTCATACTGAGCCAATAAATTCATCTTCTCTTCTAAACTCTGATTTGAGTTGCTAAGCTCCTTTGTTAACAGCTCTTTCAACTCTTCGAACTCAGTCACATCATAACGGATTGCTATATATTCTACAGTCTCATTTTTATCATTTTTTATAGGAAAAATTGTTGCATCTACAGTATAGGAACTGCCATCTTTTTTTCTATTTTTTACCTTTCCATGCCATGCGTTACCGGCTTTAATAGTTTTCCATAAATTTTTAAATGCTTCGTGCGGCATGTCGCCATGTCTAACAATCGAGTGAGGCTTTCCGATTAGCTCCTCTTCAAGGTAACCGGACAACTTTATAAATGCACTGTTAACATAAGTGATTTTGCCTTTTAAATCTGTCTTAGAAACTAAAGTGGTCTGATCTACAACATTTTTATACTGGTCAAGAAGTGCTAACGATTTTAAGTTTTTTCTATACAAAAGATTAAAGATATAAAATATAAACAATGCCGAAATCAATTTCATACACTGTTCTATATAGATTTCATTGATTTGTCTCTCTACCCTGCTAGAGATGAGATACCCCATAGTCTCTTCTTTGCAGTCAATTAAAGGGATGAATATATATACATCACTCTTTAAAAAATCGGCAACTCTGCTTAGAGCAAACGGTTCATCTTTTGGAAGGTTGTTTTTTAACTCTGATGCAATATTTTTGACAATATCTTTATTCATAATTTTCGAGTTGTGCAAATTGAAGTGCATATAGTACTCTTTACCCATGCAAGAGATGTGATAGTGCTCGCTTAAGTAATTTTTATCTACCTTTGATTCTAAGAACTCTTTTTTAACAATCGCACTATAATTGGCATCAAGCCCTGCATGCATAGCAGAGATAATTGATTCCATATTTATTGAAAGTTCAATGGAGCCTAAAAATTTATCATCTAAAAAGAGAGGGTAAAGATACCTTACTCCATCAAAAAAACGATCTATCCCATAGGCAGTTACACTTTTATGAGTTTCATTTACATCTTTTACACTTTTACAATCAGAATGAAGTTCATTACTATGTTTTGTAGTTTTTAAAAAACTTCTTCCATCGGCTAGATGAAAATTTACATAATCAACTCCAACACTTTTTAAACTTTGCAAATCTCCAAAGAGAGCAGTAAAGAGCTGATTACTATAACTCTCCACACTATTTTTATCTTCTAATGCTGCATTTACAATATTTAAAATTTTTCTATCTTGCGTAATTTTTCTTGAAAGTATCTCGGTTATTGTTTTGTAACTACTTATTTTATCCTCGAATTGAAGATTTAAATCATACGCCTTCTCTTTAAAAAAGATCTTTTTTTTGTACTCTGCTTCGGCATATAAGAATATAACACTTAGAATTAATGCAATTATTCCGATTAGTTTAATATTAATTCTCATAGATATCCGTTCTAAAATTTATATGCCGATACTATACTGAATTATTATAAATTTAATATGAAAATAGGCTCTCTCTATAAGAGCACTTCAGCAAAAATATTTTATATGCCACAAGAAAGCGTATAGAAAAACGGTACACTTTGTGCTTAATAGAGCTTTAGATGGGTAGTTAAATCTATACTACATATAAAATAATTTGGGACTACTATGGAAACTATCACTTTTATCGGAAATGGAAATATGGCGCTCAGCATAGCCAAGGGTTTAAAAGAAAAATATAGAATAGAGGCAGTTGGCAGAGATATAAACAAACTCGAACAATTTGAAAAAGAAATTGGTTTAGATATAGAAAAACATTTACTGAATGGGTTTGACACTACAGACAAAACAGTGATTTTATGCGTAAAACCGGCTAATATTGAAGAGGTTTCACAAAAAATAAAAGGCAAAGCAAGAGTTATATTTTCGGTTTTGGCAGGAACTTCACTCGAAAAACTCCGTACTAATCTGAATCCACATGCAGTAGTGAGAACCATGCCAAATTTAGCTGCGAGTGTTGGAAAATCTATGACTACTCTCACAGGCGATGAAGCTTTTAGAGATGAGGCAGAGGAGCTTTTAGGAGCAATTGGCAAAACCTTATGGCTCTCAAGCGAAAAAGAGATAGATATTGCCACAGCTTTGGCTGGAAGCGGTCCCGCATACTTAGCTCTTATTGCCGAAGCATTTGCAGATGGAGCCGTAAAACAGGGTTTAAAGAGAGAGGACTCTATGAAACTTATACGAGGTCTTTTTGATGGATTCGGCACACTCATACAAGAGATTCATCCGGCACTGCTCAAAGATGGAGTTATGAGTCCCGGAGGCACAACAGCTGCCGGATATAGTGCTTTAGAAGATGGAAATGTTAGAAGTGCTTGCATACATGCGGTTGAAAAAGCGTATAAAAAAGCTACAGAGTTGTAACTCTTAATTTCTACAACTACCCTTACGCACTTTTATATAAATATGCGTTTCCATACCTTGTAAATCTCGAAAAACCTGTTTTTCGTAGCTTTAGGGGGTTGCAAGGGACATTTGTCCCTGCCACTAAATGGGCTTTGCTCATTTAGTGCTTAACATGTTGAAAACTACAACTTACTTTTGTCTATTATTACACCGCCAAATCCTAACGCATAAATAATATCGGCGGTGCTGATTTTGTCAAAATTGGCTATAACCAGTTTTTTCAAATACTCCCTCTCTATCTTTTCAGCTTTGAAAAAACTTGGAGCGAATTTGCCCTTTTTCTCAAGAACTAATGCGTTTATATCTTTATCCAAATTCACATACTTCATCAAATATTTTATGTCCGTTTCAAATATTGCATCAAGAAGCGAGAACATGCCTGCCAAATAGGCTTTATCTTTATCCTGGGGCGAAGCATCTGCTTCCATTCGCTCTGCCCTTTTAATAGCCATATCCAATATAGCCTCAGATGCAGGATTTGTTGACATTTCTGAATATATATAGACCATCAACCATCTCAGTAGCTTATCGCGACCCAAAAGAGTTATAATTTGAGTAATAGATTCTATCTTATCATTAGTCTTTGCACTCAGTCTATTTTGATTATTTAAAAATCTCAGAAGCTTAAAAGAGAGATTGGGTTGCATTTTAATATAGGATTCTATAGAAGAAGTTTCACCGTCTTGTCTAATGATTTTTATAAGTTGTAGTATTACCATCGGAGTTGACTCTTTATATCTGTCAAGTTCTAAAACTTCAGGTTTATCAAGGTAGTAGCCCTGAAAAAAATCAAACCCCATCTTGATATATTCGTTATATGCCTCTTTTGTTTCAATCTTTTCTGCTAGCAGCTTGATTCCGGTTTTTTTAAGCTTTGCTACAACATTTATCAAATTCTGCGGCTGCGCTTCTAGTACATCAATTTTTATAACATGTACATATTTAAAAAGTGGAAGAAATTTTTGTAACCACTCACCTACCCACTAAAAAGTAGGACTTTTACAAACAAGAGGCATAAAAGGTTTTCCATTCATAGCATCTAGGAGAGCTTGCATAATATTGATTCCATTCTTTTTAACGCTCAGAATGTAGGCATAAATATTCATAAA
>CANMJR010000045.1 GCA_947498025.1 Helicobacteraceae bacterium | reverse complement strand
TTTAATAGCTCTCTATTCTCTTCTATAAGCAAAGAAGCATTATAAACATCCCCATTCTCAATATTTTTCTCGATCTCTATGACGGTCGATTCATATGTTCTAGTCTCTATCAACTGCTCTTTAAAACTTTCAGTAAATTCAACTAAGCGCGAATTTCGCTCACCGAGTTCCAAATCGTTTGTACCGTCAGATTTATCCATGAGCTTATCAAATTGTTTCTCAACTATCAAATCTGCAAGTATCTTATATTTCTCATCTTGATAGCTTAATCCCTCTTCTTTTAAATATTTTGACATCTCAATTGGTTTATCAAATCCGGCAGCTTTTATATTTTCTTCATGTGTTAAAATCGTGTGTTCTGCAACCATCACACTTAAATACTCTTGCGGCTTAATATCAAGGGCAGTAGAATATAAATCCAGTTTGATTTGTTTCTCTTCTAATAAATCTTGCGGAAACTCTTTCTCGTGTTTCTGATCAAGTTTCTCAAGCGAATCTAAATCTTGTTTATAGGCACTGAACATTTCTGCTCTTGTCAAATCTCTGAAATAAGCATCTTCCTGTTTCTCTGAAAGCTTCGAAACATCGACATTAACTAAATGCTCAATTGGGGTTTTAATAGCTTTGTTGAAGCTCTCGATATTGTTTGAAATGAACTCTTTAGTTTGTTTCTCGTTCATCTTTGATAAATCAATATCTTGATATAACATATTTGCTATATTTTGCGCAAAATCTGACTGCTTTACAGTTGCCGGCTTAGTCGCCTGAAACTTTTGATAAGCCTCCAAATTCTCTTTAATAAATATATCTGTGTTTACTCTTTTGCCAATATCCGCATTCTCAATGCCTAACTCTTTTGCAATCGATTGAGCAAATGCAAGTTGTTTATCTCCAGCAGGCGCATTCTCATAAGCCTCTTGTCTTGAGAGTTTTCTATTTTCATGCTTCTCTTTTTGCTGTGCATGGTCAAGTGCTTGCTTTTGCTCAAACTTTTCATTTAAAGAAGTTGCATTATCTTTGATTTGTTTTTCGTGAACCGCCGACATTAAATCTTCTTTGCTGTCAGTATAGATAGTTAAATTATTAACTGCTCTAGTCGCAGTTACATAAAAGCTGTTAAAGTTTTGACCTCGTGCCGGCATGTAAGCTATTACATTATCAGCAGTTTGACCTTGTGCTTTGTAGCTTGTGACTGCATAACCATGATTGAAATAGTTGTATTCTTTTGAATTAAAAGCAACCATTTTTTCATCTGTTTTAATGACTACATTACCATCTTTGTCAATACTTTTTATCTCTCCGGTAGTTCCGTTTGACACACCAAGTTTTTTATCATTTTTCTCAAAAACAATTTTTTCACCAATCGCAAAATCTTTTTCTTTTTCTTGATACGCTTGTATAGAACTTGAATTCTTTTTTAAATCAATTACATAAGAGTTTCCGTCTTTGCTCTCAACTGTAAGTGTATTTTCTTTATCATTAGCATTTAAAATTTTAAACTCTTGTCCATTGCCAAGTTTTTCAATATTGTCTTTATTTTTTTCAAAAATATCATTTTGCAAAAATATATGAGATGAATTTTTGTAGTTAGAAGCAAAATATTTTTGTGCTGGCGATAACCTAGAAGATTCCCGAACTGTCATGTTTTTATCTTCTTTGGATATGAAATCACGCTCTTTCATCTCTTCTCGAATCGCCATGTTTAATAAATCTTTTGTCTCATTTGTTTGAGTTAAGATGATATTATTTTTTAGCGTGTCTTTAACGCTTGCTATTGCAAGTGTATCTGCTGGCTTGTTGCCGTTAGCAAAGTAATCGCCTTTGATTTTATCAATGACATCTTCACCCTCTTTTAGTTCATGAATCAGCTTTGCATCATCAAGGGTTTTAAATGCTGCCGTAGAGTTATATTTATTAAGCTCTCCAACTGCTTTAATGAGCGTTTTGTCCTTTTGGCGTAAAACCTCATTCATATCTTCAGTCTTCATTCCGTTGTCTTGCATGAGTTGAAACGGGTCGCCGGCACCAATTGCTTTGAATTGCTTAACATCTCCCATCATAACAATTTGTGCACCGGCTTCTTTTGCAAACGAGAGAATCTTATTGGCATCTTTAATACCAAGCATTGAAGCTTCATCTACTATTAGTTTCGCATCTTTGAAATCTGCTTTGTCTATCTTATTATTTTTAACTGCATTCAAAAAACTTGCTATCGTTGATGATTTTATGCCGCCCTGGTTAAAAGCAGTTGCGCTCGCATTCTCTTTTTCTTTCTCTTTTGTTGCAGTTTCTATCTCACTGGCAGCTTTACCCGTATAGCTTAATCCATAAACTTTTGTATCACCTTTGAGTTCATTGACAGCTTTTAGCATAGTAGTTTTACCAGTTCCTGCATCACCTTGAATTCCGATGATAGAATCTTTAGAAGACAAGATAAGTTTAGCCGCTTCGCTTTGTCCTGTGGTTAAGCCGTAGCCTGTTTTTTCTTTTTGTTTATCCGAGTACTCCGTCAGCTTCTCTTTCGCTTCTTTTTGAGTATAAACTTGATTCACTTTGTTCTTAGTGTCTTTTAAGTTATCTAACACTTCACGCTCATTTTTAAGTATCTCACGCGTCGTAAATTGATTATCACGAACTTCCAGCAACCTATCATCTTCTTTTGCTTTAAACTGCCCTATAAAGGCTTTTTCTAAAATTTCGGGATGAATTGCTTCATCTAATAGAAATTTTTGTGCTTTTTCAATAATATCTTCTTTTTTAAAAACTGACTTTTCATCTGTTGTTGCCGAGATAGAAACTTTCAAAGCTTCTTTTGCTTTATCAAAATCTTGTTTAGCCGCTTCAAGTTTTTGCTCTGGAGTTTGATTTTTGAGCATTTCTGTATGTTTCTCAATCGTTGCATTTAAAGTATTAATTTGCTCAACGCCCATGCCTAATGCTGTTGCTCTCTCTAAATTCTCGCCTCTCAATTTATCACGGTCTATTTTACTTTTATCGACATACTCTCTCGTTCTATTCGTTGCCATTTGCTTGAGTTCATTTTCGGTCAAATGTGGATTTTTTTCTTTAAGTTCGGGCAATGCTTCTTTAATTTGAATGCTTCTTTGTGAAAGTGAATCTATCAATTTTTCATCGGTCTCTTTTGAACCAGTTAAACTTATTTCATAAAATCCTTTATTGTGGTCAGTAATATTTATCTCAAATCCGGCAGCTTTTAATTCTGACGCCATGATTGCACGGTACTCCATGCCTGCGCTTTTATAGTTTTCAAAAATTTGTTTAGACTCTATAGCTTTATATGTTCCATCTGCTGATTTTGTCATGTTCATAATAACTGCGTGAGTGTGAAGAGAAGGGTCCATTGTGATATTACCATTTTCATCCGTTACAGGTCGTGCAGTGTCGTGTTGAAATTTTGCGATTGCAAAATTTCCGGTGTTAACATGTTCAGTTACACCGTCCTTAGTTTCACGAGCTTGAGAGTAGTTCTTTTCAATTTTATCCAAGACTTTAGTAGTTGCATCGTTATGAATTTGCAACAGCTTGTTTGCTAAATCTTCATTGCCATTAGCTTTTGCAAGTTCATAAGCGATTGATACGGATTTTGGTGCATTAAAGGTTAAGTCCAAACCTGCACGCGCGCGCTCACCAGTTTCTTTATTGATAGTTATATTTTTAAGTGCTTTATCGCCATTTGAGTTTTGTCCCAAAAGTGCAGCTTTTAAATGCTCTTCTGTAATTGCACCTTTGAATCCAAGCGCTTTAGCAGCTTTGCCTTGCCATACTCCAAGGTCTCCCTCTTTTTTATAATAATTATCTTGAGACTCTTTAAAATATTCAGTAATAGACGAGGAGGTACCCCATGTCGGATTCGCAATCATTGTAAAATCTCCATTTTGATTACTACGATTATATCATTTAAAGATGAATAAAAAATACTAATGCATAATAATATAATGATTTTTTATCTTTTTAAATCCTATTTTAAAAGTGGTTTTATTATGTCGCTTATTTTTTTTAAATCTTGTGCTTTTATGTAATTTTCTAACCAAGTTTTTACCCAGTACGGTATGTTTTGAGTACTTCCCCAATTATTTAAAGAACCTGGAGTAATACCAATAATATCAGCGAATTCTTTTTTAGTTAGATTAGCCTCTTTCATTAGGTTATTAAATTCTTCTTTTTCCATTTTTAAATTCCATGTAGATAATTTGTTATTATTTAATATATAAATCATTAAAACATTATGGAATTGTATCATATTTTCATTATTAGATGAAAAAAAGCTTGATTTATTCATTATATAATGATACAATATCAATACAAAATCATTAAAGGCAGTAAAATGAAACTTCAATCAGAAATCAAGATGGCTTCTTAAGCTATCTTGTTAAAAGAAGGATAATAAATGTAAACAATTAAACGTTCGTTAAAATACTTTAATAAATAATATTAAAACGCTTGACTTTATTATTTTATTACGATACAATATACTCAACAAAAAAGGATTCAATAGTCTTTTTGGTTTTATATCTTATTTGAAATGTTTTTTATCAAAAACCACCCACGGGTGTAAAAAAATTATTTAAAGGAGTCACAAATGACTTGTACAAAACTTGATATCAAAAAATTTAAACACGGTGGATTGACTTTATTAAATTTAGACGGATTAAAAACAAAATCTATTGAAGAGTTAGAAGCTCAAAATCCTTGTTTTTTGTTTGAGCCTAATTATGACTATGATAATGATGATTTGTTATTTGGGTACTATATACAACATAAGTACATTGCCACAGATGTAGGCTCTTGGAGAGTAAGTTGTCAAAGTGATGGGGCTAGTGGATTTAGTATAGACCTTGATGGTGAGGATTATGGTTCATTTCAAATCTTTCTTGACCGCCTGGAATGTATTGAATAAAAATGACACTAGGATACATAAGAGTCTCAACAGACAAACAAAATCTCGAAAATCAAAATCAAAAGCATAAGATACTCTCTTATGCTCAAGAGCAAAAAATAATTATAGATGAGTTTGTAGAAATCGAAATATCATCGAAAGGTGATTCAAAAAAGCGATTAATAAATGAACTCTTTTTAAAGCTCAAAAAAGATGATATTCTTATCTGCACAGAGCTTTCACGGCTAGGTCGTAATATGTTAGAGATTTTAAATCTCATTGAGAGATTTAGCAATGCAGACATAAAACTTATATTCGTTAATCAGCCAGAGCTATCCACAAATCAAAACAGTGCTTTATCTTCTCTTTTACTTGCTATATATGGCTATTTTGCACAAACAGAGCGTGAGATTATAAGTGAGCGTACTAAACAAGGTTTAGCAGCTGCTAAAGCATCTGGAAAAAATCTAGGAAGACCAAAGGGTGCAAAAGCCAAAGTAAGGGTTTTAGACCCTTTTAATTTAGAAATATTAAACCTTTTAAATATGGATGTGTCACAAAGTAGTATTTTAAAAATAATAAATACAAAACTAGATAAGCCCGTGACAATAACAAGCCTCAGATATCATATAGAGCACACTAAAGATTTAAAAAAAGCTAGAGATAATTTTAAAGATGGGAGTTTGTTGAAATAATTTGTACTGCTTTCAATCCTAAAAAAAATCAAAACCACTCTTCTAAAAAACAAGAAAAACCAGCATCTTAAATTGCGAAGCAATTTTTTTATTTCTACGCGGAACGCGTAGAAAATTTCCATTTTCACTTAAAAATTTCTTAAACTAAGTATTACGATTTTCCTGCTCTCAAAATTACTGACTCAAAAATTTCACTTCAATCAAAAAAAATAGCAGATAAAAAAATCTCTTTTTTATCTTTTCAATATCCCAAAGGATAAAAATACGCTACCGCTCAAATTTGAAAAAAAGTGGGAATAATTGATGAAAAAAGCCTCTGAAAAGATAGACACCTTACGCAACCTGTCGGTAGTACAATAATTAATCCTATTTTCTGGACTATAAAGAGCCTTTTTTTAAATCTTTAATTTTTTTACTAAGTCTCACAAAAGCCTATAATAAGGAAGTTTTCAAATTTTAAAAAACAATGATATCTATAAAAACAAATGGCTGACACATAATTTAAACATAATACATGACTAACTTACACATAATTAATAATATTTTATATATAATATGCATAATTGATACATAAAGCATAAATAAAGGGTAGCAAGTGGCAGCAATTGATAAATTCATACAAAACAATCAACCAAAGCGAAAATCAAAATTAGCAGATTATCAAAATGACATAATTAGACTGATTGATCTGAAATATACAGTTGCTCAAATTCACGATTTTTTAGTTGTTGTAAAAGTTGAAGTGAGCAGAGATTATCTTTATAAATACATTCAAAAATTAAAAAATAATCCTGCACTAATAGAATCTATAAAAGAAGTGGTGCTGCCAGAACCAAAAAAAGAAACTCCAATCAAAAGTGCAGCTGTTAAGAAAATGGATAATGAAGAAGAGAAAAAAGTTGCTAATGCTGATGACATAATAAATTATGAAGCTGACAAAGATGAAGATGATATGACTGCCGATGAATTAAAAATTCATCGGCAAAAGCAAAGTGCTAGAACGTCAGCTATGCTCAATAAATTAAAAGAAAATCCTGACTATGGCAAGGAAAGAATTGTACAGGAATGGAAGCCTACAGTAAAATTTACATGATGTTCATAGTGATATTGGTTTTCATTCCATAGTTAAGATTCTTATCCAAACTTTACATATTCTATATTTATGTACAGTGTTATAAAGCATATTAATAGTTCTTCCTATTTAATATAATTAAAGCATTTATTTTATATCACTTTTCGTATAAGAATTAAATTTGTATTCATAGAAGAGGTTATTCTTTTGATTTAGGTTGGCAAGTTTTTATAAAGTTTTTCAAAAAATTAATTTTAGAAACAAAACTGCAAAATAATATTAAATATTTATATTTAGAATGTAACTGTCTTAATTGTTTAAATATTTCATTTCTAAATGTTGATATTGTATTAAAATCTGTCGTTATAGGCTCTATATTTTCATCATAAAAATAAACGATTCCAACTTTCACTCTGAAAATAGTTTGATATTCTATTTCAAGATTTTCTTTTGTCTCGTCTTTTGTATATTTAGAAGTTACACTAAAAGATATATTTTTACTAATGAAATCAGGAAGTGAATTAATATACGTTTTAATCTTATTATATTGCTTAAATTTTGACATGTCAATTTCTATATACCTAGCATATTTAAAACCAGAAATTTCATTTGGAATTTTTTCTAATGCAGCTAAATATTTAGCAATAGTTGTTCTATGATGCCCTTCAAGAATATATCCCACACCATTAATAAACTCAATGCCCCATGGGTCGTCATTTATATATTTGTCTCCAAAATAATAATCCACACTTGGGTATCCTTCTCTGTTTCGTTCACAGTCAATTTCCACATATTGACTATAACGACTTAAAAGTTTAAGCATATCAGACCATGTTTTAGCCACTGCACTACCATTTGTATAGCTAGCACCTTTTATCATTGATAAATTCAATTTTGGATTTTGAACTTCAAGCTCTTTGGATTTAAAATGATATAAACCTTTGTTGTTTTCTAATGGATTTTTTAATAGCTTCTCTCTATGAAATGAGACTTTATCCACATTTTTTTCTATAAACTCTTTACATATAATCATTTTGTAAACTCTTTTTTATTAAATTTAAATATTTTATCGTTTAGGAATTTAAACTTTGATTTTTATATTTTATGTAGTTATTGTCTAGTCTAGTCTATTCAGCTAGCTCCAGTATTCGGAGTTATTTATTTATTTTTGTGATACAATTTTAGGCATTATCCGATGCTGACACGGAATACCATTATTTATTAATAATCCCCAAAAACATATCGACAGCATCCTTAGCCATTAGTTCTTTTTGATTGCTATATCTTTGTGTAGTTGTGATTTTAGAGTGCCCTAACGCCCTTGAAATATTTTCAAGAGGTACATTATTATTTACAAGAGTAAATCCAAGTAAATGTCGAAAATCATGTATTCTCATTTTAATGCCAATTTTATCTTGTACTCGCTCCCAAAATTTCTCTGGTATAACTGTAAACTTTTTGCCAGTTCGAGGAGATATAAAAACAAGGCCTTTATCTTTTTTAATAATTTCTAAATGTTTTATCAACTCATCATCTAATAAATATGTTTGATTTTTGCGTGGTTTGTTGTTGTGATCCCGCACAAAATACATTTTAGATTCCATGTTGATATCTTCCCAACATAATGACCTTACTTCGTTACTTCTACGTCCACGAAGAAGGAACATAAACATAGTTCTATAGTGGTTATCAGGAATATTCATAATCTCTTCAACAAGAGCTTTAGTCTTACCATCTGGAAGTGAGAAATATCTTTGATTGTCATATTTTGGAAATTTTAAATAATCAGTTATATTTTTTTCTACTAAACCAAATTCAAGAGCTTTTTTATAAAGTGGAGAAAATATCTCTTTGACAGTAACAATATAACTTCCTTTTTTGCCTTCGTTAATCATTTGGTTGATTATCTTTTGAAGGTCATCACTATCGACAGAACTCAAATTCTTCTTTTTAAGTGTATCCGGCACGTATTTATTATAAAAATAAAATGCACTTTTCCATCTGTTTTCAGAAATAGTTTCTTTTCTCATATTTTGAAATTCATTGAAAAAAGTGTCAAGGGTAGGATTGTCAGCTCTCTTGGTTGATTTGCCCGCTTTATGCGTGTTTATAAGCTCTACACGGCGATTAAATGCCAAAGAGGGATTAGTCTTATATTTATCGTTTGAATGACCTACAATCTGCTCAATTTCAGTTCCGTTGACTTTTGCGCGAGCTAGATATGTTTTTACTTTTGTTTTGGAATCTTCCTTGACATAAATGCCAGTGTATTTTGTTTTTGTATAGTCTTGTCTCGTGCCCATTTGACAACCTTATATTTATGTTGTATAATAACGCTTACATATTTTGGCGGGAGTTTTATCGCTCTTTGCTAGTCCCCTTGGGGGACATCCCTTCTACTCAAAACTTTTTCTTATTGTTTCGTTTATTTTTAATTGTAGTGTTTTTGAAATAAATGGTTTTATTATTTGCTTGATTCTTTTTTTCTTATCAATATTTCTGATATGACCAACTTTAATAGTTGTTTTATTTTGAACCATATGAGCATATTTATCAACATCAAGTACAATATTTGTTATATAATTTTCATCATTAGTTCGATAACTTGTTAATGGAACAACAGCGACAACATCCGCCTTAATATCGTTAGATACAACTATCGCCATATGTCTATAACAGAATTCATGTCCCATATTTAAGCCATAAGTATGTGTTGCATCATTGTAACAATCCAAATCATCTTTATTATTTCCAAATTCAACCCATACAAGAGAATATTTGTTTAATTCAATCCATCTAATACTCAAATCATTTCCTATTGTTCAAATAAAATTTAAAGTAGTATATCATAAACCCCACTTTTTACCCCACTTTTTTAGTAAAAAACATATATATTTAGTAAATATTTGTAAGATAGAATTTTTAAAACAACTGTGTTTAAGTGCCAAAAATAAGGAGTTTTATAATAGTTTATACAATATTGTAAAATTTAGTAATAGTACAATCCTTGACGCTCATAACGGAGTGGTCGAGTGTTCGAGTCACTCAGAACCCACCACTTTAAACACCCTACACAACGAACTTTCAACAAAAAAACTAAGCTCTTTTAGTTTCTTCATATTGACTAACTGTTACCATTTTGAGACAACTTTCATTAAACAAGCTTATATTTGTATTCACTTTTAAATGATTATCCTTGATAAAGCCTGCATAATTCTTCATAATCATCTCTGGCGAAGTGTGTCCAACGATGGCAGCAATTTCCATAATCTTAAATTGCCCACTATTTAACATGGCAGTAATAAAAGTATGTCTTGTTGTATAAAGCTTTCTATACTCCATATTACAATCTATTACGAGCTGATGCCATCTTCGTTTGAAAAAGGATGCGTCTTGTATAAAAACTTTATCGTAGTCAAACAGATAAAGAGACTGACTCAGCTTTTTTTGACTTTCAATATATGGCTTTATAGCCTCAAACATAGGAATATCTCTAATACTTCCAAGTGTTTTTGGTGTAGTCACTCGACCTTTTGAAACAGAACGCTTTATTGTGATTCTATCTTCTAAGATATCGCTATGCATTAAGCCTAGGAGTTCACCACTTCTTAAACCAGTATTGAGAGCAATACCTAGATAGTTTCTGAACATTCCCTCTGAATTTTCAAGCATTAATGAAACTTCATCCATGGAAAATGGTGTAATCGGAGCTTTTGTTTCTCGTTTAAATCGAATCCCAAACGCAACATTTCTAGTTACTGCTTCATCATCTAATGCAATATCAAGTGTGCCTTTTATGCATCCAAGATAATCTTTTTTTGAACTATTTCGTAGATTTAAAGAAGCTAAATACTCTTTGACACAAAGCACTTTTATCTCTGAAACATATATGTTTTGAAAGAACTCATTTACTTTTCTGTAAATGTTAATACGATTATGAAAGCTTTTATCACTTTCGTGAAGTTTTACATATTTTTCATAGTAGTATGCAAACTTTTTACTTTCGGGCTTTCGTAAATCACCCATTTTAATTTTTATCATAAGCTCTGGAATAATATCTTGTTCCAGTCTTTTACGATTTGCCTTAGTATCTTTGAGTCCTGTACTTCTCTTAATTCGTTTAGAATTAAATCTGTAATCAAGATATAAGATGCCGTCTCTTGAACAAATAGTTGCCATACTTTTCCTTTTGGCAACCACAGATAACTTTGACATAATACAACCTTTTAATTTACATTTCAATCTGGTAGGATTTTGTTAAAAATTTCATCTATCTCACTTGATGAAAAACTCGAGCCTCTCCACCATCTTTCAAGAGCACTTAAGTCCCATCTTATAGTATTGGCTTGCTTAATATAATGCTCATTAATGATAAACTCGCCACTCTGTATTCTTCTTTGAAAAAAGTCTCTGCTTACTTCATATATTTCACATATTGCAGATGTTGATTTATAGATTTGCATCATACTGCTACCCCTAACGCACTCTCGTTTGTTCGCGAATAATTTTGCAAATTACTCCCCATAAGATGAACATCAAAATTACTACTTCGAGAATAAACTGTATCACCGTACTCATCTATTATCTCCATCACTTTTGCAGTATCGAGTGTCACAAATATTTGAAAGTGGTTTTCTCCGATAAGACGAGTTAGTGCGTAAAGAGAATATCTTTTGTGTAGTAATCTGTATATGCCAAGCGGTGCAAGCGTTTTAGAGCTGTTGAATCTAGTAACTCTGTTATGAAAATACCAAGCATTGAGATATTTATCTTTCTGGCTCAACTTATCTTTTTTAGAGAGAGGCAAAGTTTTATTAATGTACTTCATAATATAAGCTGTACTGCCTTTGATATCGTCTTGAATATCATTACCTCTGCCGCCAAACAATCTATGAAACGCTTTTTTAACCCTCTCTATTCTATCCACTGGAACGAACATTAAAATATGCGTGTGCGGTGTTCCGTCTTTATGTGGCTCGTTCACTCTAAAGTAGATGCGGTTTTCCTTGCCTAAGCCATCTTTTAACGACCTATCTTGGCGAAGTCTTGCAAACATTTTAGTAAGTGCCTTAACTGCTTCTTTTGGAGTTGTACCGTCATACTTTGGATTAGCTATCAAATTGCCTTGCTTTGTTGTTTTGTACTCGTGATATTCACTTGGTAGTGTTATTGTCATAAAGAGTGGTTTTAAGCCTCTTTGAGTTGCCATCTGCCCCAATGTGTTTACACGGTTTTGTATTTCTGAGTAATATCTATGCGGTGCGTGATTAGCTGATATGATTAAATCAGCAAGTGGGATTCTGTTATGGTTTATTCTGTCATATAAAAAACTAAAGTCTAAAAAGCTCTTTTGGTTTTTTAGTTTCACTGTCACATTGTCTAAGTTGTATTTAGACAAGCCATAATGAACTATTTTATGAAGCTCTGTGATTGAGTCTGTCATATCAATGTTGTCAATGTCCACAACTTCTTTATAAATAGTCAAGGTGCCTACGGCACAACTCACAGTTTCTCTCTTGCTCAGGCGCAACGAGCCGAAACCGTGAGCTATGCCTAAGGCATTCTTATTTTCATTTTTGATATAATCCATTTGTTTTTCCCTCCGAGGAATTACAGTCAGGGAAGCAGTCCTGCAAGATGTGCTTCTCTGATGCTTATTTTAAATAACTATTTTGCCTTACTAAGTCCTAATGTTGCAAACTCTGCACTTACTGCTTTTGCGTATATGTTACATGGCACTTTAACTATATCTCCATACTTTTTGTCAGCATAATGCTTTTGCATATTTATATCTACTGGTATATCATAACTTTCAAATTTAAACTGACCATCCAACAACCCTATTTTTTGCTCTACTTGGAGAATAAGCTCTTTGTAGACTTCGCCAGTTACTTTGTCTTTTTTCTCTTTGACAATCAAATTTTTATGGATTGCGGTTATTTCTACATTCATTGATTTTTCCTTTATCTTTGTTTTAATGCTTGTCGAAGTTCAACTTCTAAAGCTTCAATTTGAAAATTAATTCCACCTAAGTCTCTTTCTAAATAATGTACAACGCCATCAGTAGTTTCGAGTATTCTTTCCCCTGTCTTATCCATAACTTCTTCTATGGACTTTCTTGATGCATATAAAGCACTTAATTCTGCTTTTATAGTACCAATACTTCTGTTTTCATTCTTAGATTCATCTATTGCAACTTGAATTAATGATAACAACATTGAAGACATTGAAACATTGTTTTCTTTACAAATGTTCTCAAACTCATCCTTTAAGTTTTTTGGAACTTGTACACTCAAACCAATTTTTGGTTCTTCATTGCCTTTTGCTAATTTTATAGCTTTGCTTAACATGGCGACTCCTTTTAATTTATTTTGTATTTTAAATTATAAATTAAAATACTAATTGATATTGTAAAGTAAATAATAAAATATGTCAAGACAATGCAAAAAAAATATTTTTGTATAATAAAAACCATTGAAAGAATCATAATAATGTTCAGTAAAAAAAGATACAATGCAACAAAATATATTTCATAATGTTTATGTGAATAAATACGGAGATTCTTAAATGAAGAAAAAAATAATAGAAAAAATTGTAAGTACCTTACCAGATAGTTTAAAGAATATGGTAGGCTATTTAAAAGATAATTTTGATGAATCAGGACAAGAAATATTAGAAAATGCAAATGGCACTATTGGAGTAGTAGTTAAAATATTTGCTCAAGATAAAATCGATCAATATTTTGATAAATTAACCAAGAACAAACTCGAAAATTTTGGGGCTATTATCTACCTAAAAGCTTCTTTTATACAAGTAGGCAAATCTCTTGAAACATTAGCTGAAGATGAAAAATTAAACAATGATGTAGTATCGATTATTGCACTTCTTGAAGAAGCTTTAAACATCAACGAAACATTATTTACAAAAGATAATGTATTGACAATTTTCACACCACAATATCACCCCATTGTTGTTGAAGTTAAAAATAGATTAAAAATCATTCTTTCTTTACTTAATTTTGATGATATTACAATTAAAAAATTCACCAAAGATTTTAATGAGCACATAGCAGAAACAATTATTTCAACTTTTGGGAGTGATGATTATGAAAAACATAAAAAGGAGATAAATTCTTTTTTATTAAATGAAAATGAATCTAGATTACTTTGGGATATGTATCAACTACGCAAAATTGGTTTTAAAGATGAAGAATCTTTAGAGTATGCAGAGACTTATGCAACTTGGAAACCAGTATCAAGTTTTGCAGATAAAGAAAGAGAAGGTGTAGCTGATAACGAACATCAAGAAATAGAAAAGATGCTAATACCTGCTGAAAGCTTAATTAATCATTATTTTTTTTCACAAGAAAAAGACTGCTTAGGAAATATACTTTTCTTAATAGCTGATTTTGGTAAAGGTAAATCTGTATTTTTAAAACAATATGCTTCTAAATTAGCCAAAGAGTATATTGAGACAAGCGATGGTTTATTCCCTATATATTTTAATCTAAGAAATTTCAGTACATATTCTAGCCAAGGGGAGTTAGGTGTACTTTCAGACTATCTTTTAGAAGAGTATCAAATTAAAATAAATGATGAATACTTTAAGCAAAAGAGATATATTTTTTTAATTGATTCTCTTGATGAAAGTGGAGAACTAGTTGAATCACATATTAAAAAAGTTTTAAATTCAATTAAAAACATCCAAAATATAGATAAAACAAGATGTATTAGCAATAGAATTGTTGTAACATCACGACCATTTTCTGATGGATTAGAAAATCAGTTGAAAGCTTACAAACCTTACCCTCTGAAAAATTCTCATGGTGATGATATACCTCAGTTCATTTCTATATATGGTTTCAAAGAGGAACAATTTAATAGGTGGCTATATAGTTCATTAAGAAATTATGAAAAACTAAATGAACTTCAAACAACAGGATTTGCTAAAGAGATTATTGATAACATCATACAACAGGGTGAACCACTCAATATATACGAAAAGCTTTTAAAAGAAAAAACACTTTCACGAACAGAATTAAGAAGACCTATCTTTGCATATATGATTTTTCAACTAATTATAAATAATGTAGACTTTTCTAAGATAGGGAAAATCGGAGTATACCTTTCATTTATAAATCTCTTAACTAAAGAAGCAAAGCACATTGGTGATAAAAGTTGTGCTGTAGATTTGAACGAGGAAATAAGATACCGAAATATTTTACACTCTATCTCAGCTTTATGGATGCATGGTTTGCAACAAGGTAAACAAGGTGTTTTAAATAAAGCTGATATTTGCAGAGCAATTGAGGGAAAACTAATAGATGCGAACGATAAAGTTGTTTTAGATAAATACAAATCAAATGGAGTTACAGAAATTCAATTTTTATCTCACTCATATTTTGGTGAAGATGACAATATGCTACATTTTCAGCATCAATCATTCGCTGAAATTTTACTAGCAGAGTATTATCTGAAAATTTTTATAAAATATGCACTTGATAATAAGCGTGATATTGATGAAGTCAGAGCTAAACTTATTCTAGGTAAACCTACAGAACAGACTATACTTTTTTTCAAAGAGCTTCTAAATCTTTTAAAAGAGACAATATCAGAAGATGTAGCTGGAGATGCAATATTTGAAAAACGAAAACTTTTACTGCCTCTTTTTGCTTCTTTGGCAACTGAAACAAATAATACTCTTTATAGTTACGATTTAGACTATACTTGGCTTAGCAAAGCTAAGATAAATAAAGATACTTCGTCGTACCCAGATGAATTAATAACATCTTGGGCTATGACTCAAGAAAAACTAAAAAAGGTAATAGATTTAGCAAGTGAGATAATCGATGAAAAAACAACTCTACTTTTGGCAAAATCTGATAAAAAAAGTTCTCTTTTTAATGATGAACTAACCTTATTTTCTAATAAATATGTTAGCGACTTTCCTACAGATATTGATAAGTGGTTATCTTTAGTATTAGGAAATATACTATATACAAATATTGAAGAAAATATATTCTTTAATCAAGAAGTAAAAAACAGTAATAATCTCTTTCAAATGATAAGAAATTGGAACTACTCTAATTATGCTTCTTCTCCAGATTGGGCTAATAAATATTTCATTGGAATAAAGATGAAAGAAAGTGATGTAGCTAATTTAGACAATTTAAATTTGTCTGACATAGATTTTTCATATTCAGAAATGAAGAATATCAGTATGGCAAGTAGCAACTTAGACCGTACATTTTTTAACTATTGCCAATTTAGTCATACCAACATGAGTCAGTGTAGTTTCCACAATACTATTTTTAATAATATACAATCACTAGGCGATGGTTTTCATATTGGCTTATCTAAATTGCCATATTACATATTGTTTCCTATTCAATTAGCAGATATTTTTTTAAATATGGGCAACAAAGGTAACGGTCCAACATATGCTAACTCTGGCAATATGAAAACTTATTTGTCTTTTAATAGAAGCTATAATGAAGAACATAAAGCACATGATGCATCATTATTATTCAATACATTAAATGGATTCTTTATTTACGGAATAAAAGAAAATTTATTTAATCTTAATGATATTAAAAAATGGTTTCAATATAAAAGTCCAAAAGATAGAAAAGTTTTTGAAGATTTGATTGATACTCTGCAATAATAAGATTTAATAAAATTTTCGGTGCCATCTCGGTGCCATTTATTACTATTAACTCAAATTATTTTTATAATTATAAATTTTGAAAACTCAATAAATACGGTATTTGATGGTATTATTTAGACTACTCAGCTAGCTATAGTATTCGAAGCCATTAAATACATAAAATTTAAGAGTGGAATGACACCAATTATATATGTAAAAACTTATTCCGTGAATCTACCATGCAACAGATTATAAATTTTATTGTTCTCTCTTTTACCAACCGCCAAAACTAAGATAGTTATACTCTCATCTTCAACTTTATAAGCAAGTCTAAACCCTGCTGTTCTGAGCTTGATTTTATAGACATCATCAAAACCGCTTAATTTATCTTTTGGAATTTTTGGATTTGTTAGCCTCTCTGCAAGCTTTTTTTTGAATTGCTCACTGATGGAAGTGTCAAGGCTTTTCCACTCTTTGAGTGCCTTGGGATGAAAAGTGAGTTTATAGGTCATTTAGAGAAACTTCTACGGCTGTAAAATTTTCATTCAGTCTATTTCTTACATCTTTTGAAAGCATATAGTCATCCAACATATCCATTAATTTTTCATATGTTTTTGCAGGAACTAAATAAGCAGATGGAATGTTATGATTTAAAATTGCAATCGTCTCTTCACCAGCATTTTTCAAAAGCTCACTCGGAGATTTTTTTAACTCTGTTATACTCGCTGTGTAGTTTGATAATATAGGTTGCATTTAAGTACCTTTTTTAGTATTTAATTTGATACTGACAGTATATAAAAAAAAAGTAATAATGTAAATATTTGAATAATAAAGTGTTCATAATTAATTGATAAAATATCCCATTTGGTATATAATGCTTTAAAGGATTTATTATGAGCAAAATACAAACTAGTTTACGACTTGATGAAGATAAATTTTTAGAAGCAAAAGTGATATTGAAAAGTTTAGGTCTTAATTTTACGGACGCAGTTAATATTTTTACTAATATGGTTGTAGTAAATAAAGGTTTGCCTTTTGATGTAAAACTTCCTACTAAAGAGTTTAAAAAATCTATTGATGAGCTTGAAAATAGAGACGGTAAAAGTTTTAAAAATATAGATGAACTTTTTAAAGATTTAGATAACTGATGTATTCAATATTTAGAACTGTCTCTTTTAAGAAAGAGTATAAAAAATTATCTTCTACAGATAAAGAGTTAGTGAAAGAGATTATTATTTTATTGGCAGAGAATAAAAAGCTTGATAATAAATATAAAGACCATAACCTTACTGGAAATTTTAAAGATTTAAAAGAGTGTCATATTAAACCTGACTTACTTCTGATATATAAAATAAACAACGAAATTTTAGAACTTGCACTTATCCAAGTTGGAAGTCACAGTTCACTTTTTAGATAAAAATATTTAAAATTCTGCAACAAAAATCTGTTATCTGCGGTTGCAATATATTTTTACAATTCTTTATAAAGCCCTATAATAGGCACTTTTAAGGGTGTTTTTAGGGCTCTCATAACGGAGTGGTCGAGTGTTCGAGTCACTCAGAACCCACCACTTTAAACTCCCTACACAACGAACTTCCAACAAAAATTACGCTCTTTTAAGCCTATTGATTTTATTAGTGTCACCTAAAGTGTCACCGTGACTTGCGAATAAATTAATGCTTGTATCAACTTTTAAGTGATTGTTTTTAATAAATCCTGCATAGTTTGTCATAATCATTTGTGGTGATGTATGTCCAACGATAGCAGCAATTTCCATTATTTTAAACTTTTCACTATTCAACATAGCAGTTATAAAAGTATGTCTTGAGTTATATAGTTTTCTATATTCTATTCCGCAATCTTTTATTAGTTGATGCCATCTTCTTTTAAAAAATGTTGCATCTTGTATAAAAGCTTTATCATAGTCAAACAGATAAAGAGATTGACTCAGCTTCTTTTGGCTCTCTATAAATGGTTTTACAGCTTTAAACATAGGAATATCTCTAATACTTCCAAGCGTCTTAGGAGTAGTAATACGACCTTTTGAAATAGACCTTTTAATAGTAATTCTATCCTCTAAAATATCACTATGCATTAAGCCGAGTATTTCACCACTTCTCAAACCCGTATTAAAAGCTATACCGAGATAATTTTTGAACATTCCATCCGAACCATTGATAAAAAGCTCAACTTCTTGAGCAGAAAATGGCTCTATTGACACTTTTTGTGTGCGTTTGAAACGAATATCAGTCGCTACATTTCTCTGAATTATTTCACCATCTAATGCTATATCTAAAACACCCTTGATGCAATTCAAATAATCTTTTTTAGAAGTGTTTTTCAAATCAAGTTCTGAAAGATAATCTTTTACCATAAGTCTAGTTATCTTTTTGACATCTATTTCTTTAAAAAAATTATTGACTTTTTGATAAATGTACACGCGATTGTGATAACTTTTATCTTCCTTGTGTAGTTCCAAAAACCTTTCAAAATAGTATGAGAATTTTTTAGCCTCATACTTTATGACTTTCAACTCTTCTTGCTTCCGAGCCATCCAAGCTGATAGATATTTAGTCTGCATATACTTAAGAGTTTTTTCAGTTTTTAAAACCTTTGTACTCTCTTCACCAGTTTTAACATCATCATTTTCAAATAACACTTGGTACTTCACATACCAAAATTTTCTATTGCCTCGTGATAGAATTGAGGCTTTGATATCTTGCACTTTATCTCCTTTTTTAAAAAGGGATTTAGTGTCACTTACAATTAACATAAAATTCTAGCCTCTTCTACCTAAAAGATTTTCAAGCTCTGAATCGACTTGATTACCTCTTAGCCAATTTTCAAGAGCTTCAATATCCCAAAGAACTGCTTTTTTTGTTTTTGAAGTTGTCGGAGGGATGAAGTAATGCACACCTTTTACAAAGTCATTATCCATTCTCTTTTGAAAGTAATCCACCGATAAATCAAATATCTCACATAAGTTTTTAGTTTGGGCATATTTTTTCATTATACACCCCTAAAAAGGAAACTCTTGTTGTTGAGCTTTCCCCCTAAACTCCAACTCAATAAATGCAAGCTGATGTTTTTTGATAAGCACATGCAAATCTAAATCAGGCTCTAGCATGTAAGACTCTAAAGTTTTTATATATTTCTCCAGTTCTAAATTATTAAGCTCTCTCAGATTC
>CANMJR010000044.1 GCA_947498025.1 Helicobacteraceae bacterium | reverse complement strand
TAAAGTTCCTGAGTTAGAAACAGACGGTGGATTAAAATGGAATGTCGTCTCCATGTTGTCGATAGTTAAAATCTATATGAAAACAAAAGCAACCTTAGATAAGTTGAGAAAAGAAATAAATGAAATAAATAAAGAAACCCAATCCTTGTATATCCAGAATATACCACCTGCGGAGTACCAAAATTTATTAATAAAAGAAAGAGAAAGAGTTACGGAAGAACTCGAAAAAGATATACGGACAATAAACAAATGTACAGATTTAATGTACTTGACAAAAGATGAAGAGAAAAGAGCTTCACTACAAGAGGAAATACGCACAACAAAAGAGGAAATGCAGGCAAGAAGAGAAGAGAAAAATATATTGACAGCCAAAAGTGTTAAAATAAATATAATTACAAGATATAACAATCTAAAAAATGAACTAGATACAAAAACTAGGCAGTTTCAAAGAGAAAAAAAAGTTTTGGACCAAAATGAAAAATCATATCTCTCTATAAAATACTCATTAGCCAAGGCTCTTGTATCTAAAAAAGTGTTTATAGATTAAGTTAGTTGCTTCAGAATCTTCAGAAGCAAACTAAGTTTCAAAAGAGATATTCCTCTCTTTTTTCCCACATAAATTAATTCAAAATTTTCTAAACCGTTATCTCTTTAATATCCGCTATTTTATAGATACTTTTATATATTGAAGCAACTAAATATTTTCTGTTGGCTTTAATAGTCTCATTTTCAGCATTGACCATAACATCTTCAAAAAATTTGTCAAGCTCAGGTTTTAAGCCTAAAAGCGCATCAAGTTCCTCTTCGTAAGAGCTGTACTCATTCGCCGATACCTCTTTGTATCTGGCATATAAAACCTCTTCGGCTTTTTCTTGAAATAGTTCACTATTTACTTGCATGTCAATGGATAAATCTATATCTTTTGTAATATTTGCAACTCTTTTAAATGTTGAGAAAGATTCACTAAAGCCTTCGGAATTGACCATAATTTCAAGAGCCTCTATCTTCTTGCCAATTCTTAGAAGTTCTCTCTCTCCTGTCGCCAAAACTGCTTCAATAATAGATGGATTTACTTTATGGTACTGCTTTACTCTCTCTAAAAAGAAAGCCTCAAGTTTTGACATGTCAAATTTTGCATACTCTTTGCTTAGCATGCCCAGTATCTCAACTATGTCAAACTCCAAACTATGCTCTTTTGTAATTCTGATAAGCCCATTCACGGCACGGCGCAGGGCAAACGGGTCACGGGAACCTGTCGGAATCTGCTCTATACTAAACAGTCCTAAAAGGGTATCAAGTTTTATGCTCATGGCTACAATTGCACTCATCACAGTTGAAGGCAAAGCACTTTCTTCACCGTCCGGCAGATACTGCTCTTTGATTGCACAAGCAACGGCATCGCTCTCACCAAGCGCTTTTGCGTAGTATGAACCCATAAGTCCTTGAAGCTCTGTAAACTCATACACCATCTCACTCATTAAGTCTGCTTTTGCTAAGCTTATTGCACGATTAAGTGTCTCTTTGTCCGAATCTTTTGGCATGTAGATATCAAAAAGAGTGTTTGCTATTTTTTTCTCTCGCACAATTTTGTCTGCAACAGTTCCAAGCCCTTTCATGAATACAACTTTTTCAAGTCCTGCAGTGCTTAATCCCTTTTTTAAATCATTGTCATAAAAGAAGAGACCGTCTGAGAGACGAGGTCTTAAAACTCTCTCATTTCCCTCTATTACCTTAGAAAAATCATTTGTCAGTGCGTTGGAAACTACTACAAATTTATTAATAAGTTTGCCATCTTTAAAAACCGGAAAGTATCTTTGATGCTCTTTCATGGAGGTGATTATCACTTCAGGAGGAAGTCTTAAAAACGCTTCATCAAACGAGCCTAAAAGCGCTGTTGGATGCTCTGTAATTGCTACAACTTCATCAAGTAGGTCGTCATCAATCTCAACACTCACTTCATATTTAACTTCTAAAGCCTTAAAGTCATTTAAAATTTTAACCATTCTATCTTCAGAAAAAAGTGTAACTCCTCCTTCTCTCAAAACTTCAAAGTACTCTTTTGCATCGTTGATTTTTACAGCATCAAAATTACTTATGCGGTGTACAAATGTTTGCTTGGAAGATTTTTTGCCAAAGAGTTCCATCTCCACAAGCGCATCATCCAAAAGCACATTGACCCAGCGAATAGGTCGAATAAAGCTCTCTTGCAAATTTCCCCACCGCATAGATTTTCCAAAATCTAACGATTTAATCCATTCATCGATAATTTCGGGCAAAAGCAGAACTGAGGGCTGACCTTTTACCTCTTTTTTGTAGTAAAGTACCTCTTTACCGCCTTTGTCTGCATGACCGACTTCAGCAATAGAAACACCGCATTTTTTAGCAAAACCTAGTGCTGCAGCTGTTGGCTCACCATCTTTGTATGCAACTTCAATCGGTGCTCCAAAGAACTCTTCAACGCTGTCTCCTTGAGAAGTTGGAAACTCTGTATGCCAGAGTACAAGCCGTCGAGGCGTGTAGTAAAACTCAAATTCACATAAAAGTGAACTTTTTTCTAAAATATCCGCATATTTTTTTTCAATATTTTTTAGCTCTTTTAAAAGAGGAACAGCCGGAAGCTCTTCAACGCCGATTTCAATTAGGAGTGTTTTCAACATATATCAACTCTTTTTTTTAAATTATTGTGGAAATTTTATCTATTATTTTGTTAAAAAGTGCTGTTTTAGATAGAATTCTAAATCACAAAATAGGCAAAACTCTATGACAAAAATTTTCAAGCCAAAACTCTTTACTCTCTTAAAAGTTGGAATTCCAAAAGAGCAGATAGTTACAGATATATTTGCAGGTATAATCGTTGGAATCGTAGCCCTTCCGCTTGCTATAGCCTTTGCGGTAGCCTCGGGCGTTGCACCGCAAATGGGACTTGTAACAGCAGTAATTGCCGGTTTTATTATCTCTTTTTTGGGTGGAAGTAGAGTTCAAATCGGCGGACCGACAGGTGCTTTTGTTGTAATTATTTACGCATTGGTTGAGAAATACGGAATTGACGGGCTTATGATTTCTACGATTATGGCAGGGATTTTTTTAATTATTTTTGGACTGCTCAGACTGGGTTCTCTTCTTAGATATTTCCCTCATCCGTTGATTATAGGCTTTACAAGCGGAATTGCCGTTATTATTTTTTCAACTCAAATCAAAGATGCGTTTGGTCTGAATATCGAAAAATTACCCTCGGAATTTTTAGAAAAATGGTACCTCTATTTTTTAAATATTCAAGATGCAAATTTTTATGCTCTCGCCATAACAATTATTACGATTTTAACAGTCATCTATTCAAAACACCTCACTACAAAAGTCCCGGGTTCATTTATAGCAATTATTTTAATAACCGCTGTTGTCCATTTCGCAAATATTCCGGTCACAACTATAGAATCTTTTTTTGGCACAATTCCAAACGATATTAGTTTGCACATGCCGACAATTCACTGGAATGACCTTAGCATGTATATCGCTCCCGCCCTCACAATTGCTCTTTTAGGCGGTATAGAATCTCTACTCTCGGCGGTTGTAACAGATGGTATGATAGGCTCAAATCACCGCTCAAATACGGAGCTCATCGCTCAGGGTATCGCAAATATTGTGACTCCCTTTTTCGGAGGAATTCCTGCAACAGGGGCGATTGCAAGAACTGCCACAAATGTGAAAAACGGCGGACGAACACCGATTGCCGGAATTGTTCATGCCTTGACGCTCTTTTTGATTATGCTCTTTTTTGCAGATTTTGCAAAACTAATCCCGATGTCATGTTTGGCAGGAATACTTATTGTTGTGGCATACAACATGAGCGAATGGCGTTCCTTCGCCTCTATTTTAAGAGGTTCTCCTTTTGATATAATCGTTTTATTATCTACCTTTTTTCTGACCGTCATGGTTGATTTAACGATTGCTATCGAAGTCGGCGTAGTATTGGCGTCACTTCTTTTTATGAAAAGAATGGCAGATGTCGGAGTTGCAATTCCGGAGGAAGTTGATAGCGACTCCATTGAAAATTATTCAAATATACCTGATGAAATCGCGGTGTACGAGATAGGAGGTCCTCTCTTTTTTGCATCTGCAAAACAGTACGCACAAACAATCAAAGATATTGGATATACAAGTAAAATTTTAATTATTCGCATGCGTCTCGTTCCGTTTATCGACTCAACTGCACTTCATAATTTAGAAGAGACTATTAAAATACTCAAAAATTCCGGCGTAATTATTCTTATGTCAGGCGTGAACAATGAGGTTTATAGAGATTTGAAAAAGTACCATATTGTTACACTTATAGGTGAGGAAAATATATTAAAAACATTTGCCCAAGCACTCGAGCGTGCTAAAAAATCCTTATTTTTAGAAGAGAATTAAATTTTACTTAAACAAGATAAATAGAGCTTGACTTATGTGAATCTAAAAGTTTTACTAGCTACAATACCGCAAATTTAACTTTAAAATAAAAGGATTTCACATGCCAACAATCAATCGTTATGTAGATATAGATACAGTAGAGAGAGAGAGTAAAAAAGATTATATCGACCGCCATTCGCCGTTTATTCACTGCGCTGAGAATGCAAAAAATGGTGAAATGTTTGCAGTAACCGTAAAAATGGGTGCAGAATATACGCATCCTGATGATTTTGACCACTACATTGCAAACATTGCACTTTATAACGGCGAAACTCTTTTAGCAAGAGCTGATTTTGTACCCGGTACTTTAGGAAATGAAAAATCTCATACTGAAATCACTTTCAACATTCGACCAATGGGCAAAAAATTAAACCTAGTTGCTCAAGCATACTGTACAAAACACGGCATGTGGGAATCAACACCTGTTGTCGTAGCTGTAGCAGAATAGTAAAAATCTTTGTAATAAAGTGCTTTTTCGCTCTTTATTACACCTCAAATATTTAAAAAAAAAGTAGAATTTAACCACACTTTCACTACAATTCCATCAACTATTTTTAAGATAAAAAAGGGTGATAATTGAAGTCTTTTCAAAATCTTGTTCTGCTTCAAAATCTTTATCGTCTAAAAGCTCTGGGATTTCATTACAGCGATCCATTTTCTGTAAATAAAAAGAGCTCGGATGAAATTCCTGCTACTTTGGAACATTTGGCACAAAGCATCTCCACATGTTATCTTTGCGATTTGAGTAAATCAAGAACGCAGAGTATGAGCGGATATGGAAATTCAAGTGCCGATTTGATGATAATAGATTTTAGCGTTTCTCTTTCAGATGATTCACAAAATGGTTATTACAGCGGAAGGTCTGGGGAAAGCTTGAGAAACATGATAGAAAATGTTTTGCTTTTGAGTGTGGATGATGTCTATTTTACACATGCTATAAAATGTAAAACGCTCAATTCAAATACTCCTTCACTCTCTGAATGGGACTCTTGTAAATCGCATCTCTTTTCGCAAATAGAGTTTGTGCAACCAAAAGTAATTGTAACTCTCGGTAATGAAGCGTACTATAAAGTAACAGGCGAGGACGAAAACTTCGAGAATGTAAGAGGACATGTTATAAACTTTGAGAAGTACAAACTTATACCGATGTATCATCCGCAGTTTTTGCTTAGAAACCCTGAGCTAAAAAAAATAACGCTAAACGATTTAAAAACGATAAAAAGCTGCCTGTAGAATATAACTACAACTAGATACAAAACCTCATAAAAGCCCTATTCTTTAGCCAACAGTACAAATATATAAGATACAATTATTTACGAAGTTTAAGGCTACTTCACATTTGCAATTTGAATTTTTACATGTTAATATACAAAAAATAATAAAGGTATTCACCTGAACAATCATTTAAAAAGATTAGAAAACGAGTCTATTCATATTCTGCGAGAAGTGATAGCAAACTTTAACAATCCTGCTATGCTTTACAGCATCGGCAAAGATAGTTCGGTTATGCTTCACCTTGCTCTCAAAGCTTTTTACCCTGCAAAGCCTCCGTTTCCTCTTGTTCATGTTGATACACTTTGGAAATTTAGAGAGATGATAGAATTTCGTGATAAAAGAGTAGCAGAAGTTGGAATGGAACTTGTCGTTTACTCCAATCCTCAAGGTGCAGAGATAAATATTTCACCCTTTTCGCATGGAAGTAAACTTCACACTGATATGATGAAAACAGAAGCTTTAAAACAAGTGCTTGATAAACATAAATTTGATGCTATCTTCGGCGGTGCCAGACGGGATGAGGAGCAGAGCCGTGCAAAAGAGAGGATTTTCTCTTTTCGGGATAAATACCATGCATGGAATCCAAAACTCCAACGCCCGGAACTTTGGAACCTTTACAATTCAAACATAAACAGAGATGAATCCATAAGAGTTTTTCCACTCTCAAACTGGACTGAAAAAGATATTTGGGAGTACATAAAACAAGAAAATATTCCCGTAGTACCGCTTTATTTTGCAGCGCAAAGAGAAGTTATTGAGTTTGAGGGGATGAAAATACTTGTGGATGATGCGCGAGTTCCAAAAGAGCTTTTAAAAGAGGCAAAAACCGAGTTGGTTCGATTTAGAACTTTAGGTTGTTATCCATTGACGGGTGCCATTCATTCAGATGCGAATACTTTGGAAAAAATAATTAATGAGATGACGCATGCGACCACAAGCGAGAGAAGCGGACGTGCAATAGACAAAGACCAAATAGGTTCTATGGAAAAGAAAAAGCTGCAAGGTTACTTTTAATGGATAACTTACTCTTAAAATTTATGACATGCGGAAGTGTTGATGACGGCAAAAGCACACTTATCGGAAGAGTTCTTTATGACTCGAATAATATCTTTAGCGACCAGCTAGAATCTCTCAAAGTCATCTCTAAAAAATACGGTACTCAAAAAGAGAATATTGACTTCGCACTTTTAGTTGACGGACTCCAAAGCGAAAGAGAGCAGGGCATCACCATAGATGTAGCCTACAGATATTTTCACACATCAAAAAGAAAATTCATCCTCTCAGATACACCGGGACATGAGCAATACACTAGAAATATGGCGACAGCAGCAAGCAACGCAGATGTAGCCATAATACTCATAGATGCCACAAAAGGTGTCTCCCTTCAAACAAAAAGACACGCTTTCATCACAACACTTTTTGGGATAAAAAATCTCATTGTTGCCATCAATAAGATAGATTTAACCTCCTATTCAGAAGAAGTTTTTAACCAAATAAAAATGGATTTTACAGATACACTCAAAACTCTTAACATCCAAAACACAGAGACATCGTTTATACCTGTTTGCGCTACAGACGGAGACAACATTGTTATCAAAAGTAAAAATACACCTTGGTACAAAGAGCATACACTTTTAGAAATTTTAGAAGATATAACAATCCTACCCGATACAAATAACAATGTACGATTTCCTATCCAATACATCAACAGACCGGATGAAAATTTTAGAGGTTATGCGGGAACCATAGAAAATGGAAGACTCTATGTAAATGATAAAATTAAAATACTCCCATCCAATAAAACTACAACCATAAAAGAGATAATCACTTATGACGACAACTTAAAAAGTGCCGTTAAAGGGGATGCAATCACCCTAACTCTGAATGATGAGATAGATATAAATCGTGGAGATATGATTGTTCTTGAGAGTGAGTATTCAATCACTTTAACAGATACATTTGAAGCCATGATAGTGTGGATGGATGAAGAAAATTCGGTGCTTAACAAAAACTATCAGCTCAATATTTACACCCAAAAAGTAAATGCGAAAATCACAAAAATAGAATTTATCAAAGATATGAAAACTTTGCGAAACTTTAAAGAGAACTTTCTAAAACTCAACGACATCGCAAAATGTACTTTGCAAATAGATAAAAAAATAGTTATTGACAGATTTGAGAATATTAAAGAGTGCGGAAGTTTCATACTTATAGATAAAATGAGCAATAAAACATCATGTGCCGGAGTTGTAACAGAGATAACAAATGGCAAAAATGAAAATATTTTTCTACACAACCACACAATTACAAAAGAGTTACGTGCCGAAAATTTAATGCAAAAGCCACTCATTATTTGGTTTACGGGTCTGAGTGCCAGCGGTAAATCAACTTTAGCAAATGAGCTAGAAAAAACTCTCCACATGCAGGGATTAAAAACATATCTGCTCGATGGCGATAACCTTAGAAGTACACTCAATAGCGACTTAGGATTTTCACAAAAAGACAGAGAAGAAAACATCAGAAGAGTTGCGCATTTGGCACAAATCATGTTAGATGCAGGACTTATAGTTATCACCGCTTTTATATCACCCTTTGCCAAAGAGAGAGAGTTCGCAAGAAGTTTGGTAAAAAAAGAGGAGTTCATAGAAGTGTTTGTAGATACACCTATAGAAATCTGTGAACAAAGAGATACAAAAGGGCTGTACCAAAAAGCAAAAGATGGAATGATTAAAGATTTTACAGGGATAAATTCACCCTATGAAAGACCGATAAATCCAGAAATAATCATTAATAGTAAAACTTTAGAAGAGAGTGTGAATCAGATTTTAGATTATCTTAAAATGGCATAAATAAAATGAAATATAAGCAAATTACCCAAGAATTTACAATCAAAATAGCCAATACTTTCAGTGTAAATTTAAATCAAATAGATGCATGGCTGAGTGATGTGCTTAAAATAACAATAGAACCTTTTAAGCCATTTCAAGAGAATAACAAAACTCTTGCAGAGGAAGAAATTGCCCATTTAGCATGGAGAGTGCTGTTGCTCTCAAAAACACTATTACAGGCAATAAGGATACCTGTTTTTTATACAGGTCAAGTAAAAAAGATAAACTATGAAGATGCTCATGAGTGCGTCATCACTCTTGATATTGTCCTTATTGAACATATTCCAAAAAAAGTTTATGTAAGTGTTGTGAGTGTTGCCATAAATATCTTAGTAAATTTTATGAAAAAGCCTCAAACTAAAGAAAACATTAATGAGCTCTTTAACATAATCCAAACCCAACTTATGACTCCACTTATGAACTCCTCAGGTTCGGGAAAATCAACACTCCCAATGCTTCAAGTTGCACATGAACTTGGTATCCCTTTTACACATCTAAGCCATGGCATGTATCAGCTTGGCTGGGGGAGCAAATCAAGGCGAATCAATCGAAGTATTATCGACACGGATTCAGCCATAGGCTCACAAATTTCCCAAAACAAAATAGTGACAGCCATGTTACTTCGCAGTGCAGGTTTGCCTGTACCGGAACATGCTTTGGTAGTCTCAAAAGAGGAAGCCTTGTCTGTAGCACAAAAGCTTGGGTGGAGGGTTGTAGTTAAGCCCGCAGACCAAGACAGAGGTGAAGGTGTCACTATCGATGTTTCGAGTAATGAGTTGCTCTTAAAAGCCTTCAATATTGCATTAGATATTTCACTTTCAAAACAGGTAATTATAGAGAGGCAGGTTGAGGGTATTTGTTGCAGAGTTTTTATAGCAAATAACAGAATGCTTTATGCTGTAAAACGGTTGCCAAAATCTGTAAAAGGGGATGGACTACAAAGCGTAAAAGAGTTAATTGAAGAGGCAAATACACTAGAGAATATTACTCTTCCATGGCAAAGAGGTGAACCCTTTCCAAATGATGCTTTGGCGATAGAAGCTATGAGAGATGCAGGTTTTAAAATGGAGTCAATTCCAAATCAAGGTCAGCTCATCCCACTAAGAAAAATAGAATCAACTCAGTGGGGCGGAGTGGACGAAGATATCACAACCACTATCCATCCTGACAATCTAGATATTGCACTCAGAGCCGCTAAACTTTTTTCTCTTCAAGTGTGTGGTATAGATATTATCACTTCAGACATAAGCATGCCATGGCACAAAAACGGAGCTATTATAAACGAAGTAAATTTCTCACCTCTGCTTGGCGGAGGAGATATTTCAAAACGGATGATACCTGCTTATTTAAAAGAGTTTGTAGTCGGTGATGGGCGTATTCCGATTACCGTTATTGTCGGCGATGAGAAAGCCATGCGCGTTGCGCAAGAGATGCAAAAAGAGCAATTGTTGAATGGTGTGCAATGCTTTATATCGAGTCATAACAAAACCATTTCATCCAAAGGTGAAGAGATTTACTACCTATCTGAATCTCTTTACTAAAGATGCAAAGCTCTTTTATTTGATACAAGAGTTGACGCTCTGATTTTAGCGGTTCAAACAGACGAGTTCTTAAATAGCGGCTTGCCGATAGATAAAATTGATAAAATAATCATAGCTTCACAAGAGTTGTTTTCATGGAAAAATAAAGATGAGAAACTATCAAATGCAAGTTTTGATAACACCGTAAAATTACTAAAAACAGCAAATATATTACAAGAAATTATTTGAATAAATGGTGTTTTTGGACAAAGAGATACCAAAGGGCTTTTCCAAAAAGCAAAAGATGGATTTATCAAAGATTTTACAGGGATAAATTCACCTTATGAAAGACCGATAAATTTAGAAATAATAATTAAAAACAAAACCTTAGCACACAGTGTGCAACAAATCTTTAATTATTTAAAAAGTAAGTGATAATTTGATATTTTGGGACCCACAAGCAGTACAATACAACTGCAACTGTATGTCTTACAATTAATTTTATATAAGATTATCGTATGATAAATTAAGAGAAATGTATTCTGGAGTATCATGAGCAGAGATCCAATAATAAGCGTGTACACAAAGTTTATGTATATAGTTATTCTTTTTATTACCGTCATTTCAATGTTAATAAGCATTCTTGTACTCAAACCTTTTTATGACAATTTAATAGCTGAGGATAAGACGAAATATTATCTTTATGGTGATGCATTAAAAACTCAAATTGAAGATAAAATCATAAAGTATAAAAATATTGCAAATCAAATATCAACAAGAACTAAAGCTAAAAGTATCTTGATAGAATACAATAAAAACGCAATAGATTTTGAGAATGCGAATCAAACTTTGTACAACATCCTCAGTGATGCTTCAAAAAATTCACCCATACAAGGGGTTAAGCGTATAAACAACCAAGGCATTGTGTTGGCTCAGGTAGGCACAACAAAGCAAACTATTCCTTCAGAAAATGAACAAAAACAATCTATTGATTATTTCACACAGAAGGATAGCGGAATATTATATTTAAGTATTACAATGCCTATATATGATAATCAAGAGTATATTGGAAGCGATATAGTTACCTTTACAATCGATGAAATTCAAAAGATAATACATGCAGATAACATGTTTCCGATTATAACAGTCCGGCTTTTAGATTTACAAAATAATAAATTGGTATCTAATGATTCAAATTACACTCTACACAGCAATTATATTGAGAACAGATACCCTCTTTTAGATACGGCAACTCTCTTAAAAATGAGTATAGATGAATCTGAGTTGCATCAATCTAGCTATAAAAAGATTAAAGAAATCATATCTACAATATTGATTGTTTTATTGATTGGTTTAGCAGGAATTTATTTTATCAGCAAAAGATTGCTAGGTTTAATTGAAATAGAAATAGCACAAAAAAAAGAGTTACAAGTTGTCAAAACAGAAACAGCAAAATTCGCAACAATAGGATATATACTTTTTGCAATCGAACATCAGTGGAGAAAACCTCTTAATTATTTAACCGCTTTAAGTGCAAAATTTCAGCATAAATTTCATCATAATGCTCCCATTGATGAAAAAGCGTTTCATGATTTTTTGATAGTAGTGGATGAGACGGTAAATGATATGTCTCAAATTATGACAGACTTCAAACAAATTTATTTGCCTAGTTATCAAAAAGAAGAGATTCACATGGAAGATTTAATGAATCAAACGGTTGATTACTTTAAAAAAAATAAAAATACCAAAAAAATAAAAATCGATTGCACTATGCAACAAGACAAAATCTTCACCTATGCTTATGCATGGAGGTATATTGTATTAAATTTGTTACAAAATAGTTATGAAAAGTTTTGTGAAACCAACAAAGATTTATTGCATATTCATATTGGCTTTGACGGTCAAATTTTTACTTTTGAAGATAATGCCGGGGGAACGGAAGATGTAAGCAAAATCTTACAAATATTTTATACAACTAAAAAATACAATAACAGCGGTATCGGGCTGTTTATTGTAAAATCCTTAGTTGAAGACTCATTGGCAGCAAAAATATATTTTTCTAATATAGAAAATGGATTGAAAATTTCAATTGCAATCGGGGATGGTGTACAATTAAAAAATTAAAAAATTTCTCATTACTCTATTTAGAAGATGATACAAAATTGGCAAACGAAATGTTAGAAATCTTGAATACTTTTTTTAAAAAAGTGTACCACACGACTGCCATGCATAAAGCAGAAGAGATACTCTATGAAAAGAATCCGGAAATTTTATTTTTTGATATAGAAGTAGATGATGGAAACAGTTTAAAACTTATTGAATCACTATTAAAGAATGATATTGATAAACATATTATTGTAACCTCCTCGTATTCAACACAAGCATATTTATTACAATCTATCCCTTTAAAATTGGTAGATTATCTTATCAAGCCGGTTAGTTATCAAACTTTTCTAAATCTTTTGAGCAAATTAAGTAAAAGGATAAAAGCAGAAGAGTTGCCAAATGGAATTTTATATGGCTATACATTTGAGTCACTCTCTTCATTAGTAAATATTTTAAGTTATAAAGAGTTGATTTTATTGCAGATATTGATAAAGCATAAAAATGAGATTATCACCTACGATAGGATTATAAACGATGCAGAGTTTGACTATGGCGTAAAAAAATCAACCATGCGAAATCACATCTCCAATCTAAGAAATTATTTCGGAAAATCATTTATTGAATCCATACATGATGTAGGGTATAAAATCAACTTACTCAACTCTCACATATAGTTTTCAAGAGCTAATCTACCCGTAAACGCTTAAAAAAATAGTTGCAGTGAATATTCAATGAACTCCTAATTGTACAATTACAATAAAATGAGGGGAAAATACTTTGATACCTAAAAAAGACCCAAAAAATAGTATAATAATTCTTATTATGGCTGTTTTTACTGCATCAAAATAAAATGCTAGAAGTAACAAAAACTAAAAAAGATGGGCACTTGAAAACAATATTATTTACCTTGCTCTTATTTACCTCACTCTTCTCAAAAGAGGTTTGCATCACAAACTTCCAAAAAGAAGTATGTAGTGATTTTGAACTCCGAGATGGTGTCATAATAAAATCATCCATCTCAAAAGAAAAGCTCAAAGAAAAACTCAACAGACCACTTAAACAGATAGCATTTTTAGAAAATTCAAATCTCTATTTGGTAGATTCAAACGACTCTTTAAACTACTCAAAAGAGTTGGCAAAAAAAGAGTACATTATTTACGCCCAGCCAAATATCTCACAAACCAAAGAGAAAAGTTTGCAACCGTCTCAAAACATAACTAAACAATACAATCTTGGAAAAATCTGGCAGAGCACACAAGGCAAAGGTGTAAATATAGCCATAATCGATGACGGATTTAACATAGAACATGAAGATTTACAAGGGGTACATGTTTTATTTTCTTACGATGCGGATAACAAAAATTTGGATTCATCCCAAAAACTGAACATTGACACACACGGCACACAAGTAGCGGGAATTATATTTGCACAACATAATGGCATCGGTATAGACGGCATAGCTCCAAAAGCCAATCTCATAGCCATCAGACAAACTACAAATATCACCTCGGATACGGTTCTCTCTTTTACCGTTGCACAAAAAGTGGGAGCCGACATTATCAACTGCTCTTGGAACTCTCCGCTTCTTTTAGAACCTGTTTATGATATTATAAAATATCTCTCAAAAGAGACAGCCATAGTCTTTGCAGCAGGAAACAATCATAAAAAAATAGAGCCTCTAAGCATAGAAGCATCTATCCCCGAAGTGATAACCGTAGGTGCTACTCAAAAATACAGTAATTACGGCGAGATGGTAGATTTTGTGATTCCCAGCGGAGTTACGAGTACCAAAGCGGACGGCACTTATGGAAACTTTGGCGGAACATCTGCAACAGCACCGATTATCAGCGGACTTTTGGCACTTAAACTTTCACAAAACAGAGATAAACCAATAGAAGAGATAGTAAAAATTTTGAAAAAGGAGTTACATGAAAACTGAAATAAAAGAAGAATCAACCCAACCGAAGTTTGATTTTTCAAGTACCCATACGGACAATTTACCAAAAATACTCAAGGCTTTAAATATCTCTTTGGCGGTGACAAGCTACCAAAGTGAAAGATTGATTCTCGTAAGAAGTGACGGTGAAACAATCGACACAAACCTAAAAGCATTTCCGAGACCCATGGGAATTTATGCAGACGAGGAGAGAATCACTTTGGGAACGCTCACAAGTGTAGTGGAGTTTAAAAGAGGCGATGCAGTTTTACGAAGCATAAAAAACGGCTCACTTGACAACACGGGGAATTTCACTAAAAAAGTGCTTGAAAAAGATAAAGAAGCCATGGAAGCGTTAAAAAAGCAAAGGGATGAAGAACTGGCAGAGGTTAAAAAAGCGGACGCTCTTTATCTTCACCGTGCATCTTTAACTACGGGGATGATAAATATCCATGACATAGCATGGGGAGATGAGGGGCTTTGGGTGGTGAACTCTACATTTTCATGTCTTGCTACTTTATCGCCTGAGAGCAGTTTTGTAGCAAGATGGAAACCAAAATTTATTAGCGAACTTGTCCCCGAAGATAGATGCCACCTAAACGGTATGGCAATGTTAGAGGGCAAACCAAAGTATGTAACCACTTTCAACATGGAAGACTCTATTGATTCATGGAACAATAGTTGGATAGATTGTGGGACACTTATAGATATAGATACCGATGAAATTCTTTTAGAGGGCATGGTAATGCCTCACTCCCCTAAAGTCTATAAAGATGAAATTTATGTGTGTGAATCGGGTTTAGGAATAGTATGGAAATACAACCCAAAAACAAAAGAAAAATCACTTGTGGTAAAACTTCAAGGCTTCACAAGGGGACTTTACTTTTACGGCGGAGTGATGTTTGTAGGGACTTCACAATTAAGAGTCAGCGAAATAAAAAACACAATACCACTTTCAAAGGAGTACGATGAAACTTACGCAGGTGTGTGGATGATAAATTTGCAAGACAACACAGAGATAGCACATATAAAGTTTGACGGAGACATAGACCAGATTTATGATATTGCAATAATTCCAAATAGCACCATGCCGGAACTTTTAGATGTAGAGAGTTCGCTCGTCAGACATATATTTGATTTTACGGAGCTAAAGATGAAGAGTGACAAAACAATCTCGAATTTGTAAAAAAATATATGACGCAACAATTTACCACCCAAGCACTCCACCTTCTCCAAACAAAACAGTTTGGAGCACTCAAAGAGTTGGGTGAAAAACTCAATCAAGAATCACCGAATAACCCTTTTGGTCTCAAGTGTATAGCTATGGCACTCAATGGCGAAGGAGAGAACGAAAAATCTATAGAACTCATGAAACAAATATCTATACAATTTCCAAACGATGGCGAAAATTGGCTCAATCTTGGAAAATCACTCCACCAAAAAAATATGCTTTTAGAATCACATCATGCACTTTTTCAAGCCTACAAGCTTTTGCCTGCAAGTGTAGATTCTTGCAATGAGTTAGCAAAAGTGCTCATCAAACTCTACCGATACGATGAAGCCCATGCGACTCTTTTGCAATCTTTTAGTATAGATTCTGCCAATCTCTCTACAGTTTTGATGCTAAGCGATGTTCTTGTTTTTTTAGGGAATCCGCTAGATGCAAAAACATATTTAGAATCCGTTTTGTCAAACCACCCCAAAAATCCAATTCTTCACAACCATTTAGCAACAACTCTGCAGATGTTAAAAGAGTTTTCACAAGCAATTGAACACTACAAAAATGCGCTCTTACTTTTACTGGAATATCCACTCAAACACTCCAAACAAAACTCGCACACCTCTTTTAATCAATCACTTTTTGAAGAGGAGCTTTTAAAAATATTGGCACTTTTTTATTCCAACACTATCAATGCTTTTGCATGTTCGGGAACACTTTTGGGTCTCACAAGAGAGGGGCATCTTCTCCCTTTTGATAAAGATATAGACATAGGAGTTCCATTTGAAAAAATGGATTTTGCAGTAGAACTGATACAAAAAAACGGCTACAAAGAACATCAATACTCTTACATGATGAGTAATCCTAGGGTGTTTAGGCACGAAAAGTCGGGACTTATTATTGATTTATGCGGACATCAAAAGTTAGAAGATACAGATTTGAGTATTGCAGGACTTTGGATGGACGGTGTGAGTTTGGAGAGTAATCGGGTCACCGTTTATCAAAACAAAGAGTTAGAACTTGAAACTAAAACCACAGAACATGGAAAGATTTTTGAGATAAAAAATAAAGATGCCTACCTCACAAGACTTTACGGCAGTTGGAAAATCAAAGATACCCATTTTGACACCATCGTGATGGCACCGAATATCCAAAGTTTCTCCCCTCTTGTAGAGTGTTTTGCACTCGATAGAATCTTTTTTTCTTTACTGAGTTCAAATCTGACAAAAGCTAAGATTTTAAGCTCTCATGCACTTTCTCAAAAAAATAGCGATTTATTTTATATTTCGCTCGATAAAAAAATTCAAATACTAGGATAAAAAATGTACAAAAAAGGATTTTCATTAGGCGCTTTTGATCTCTTCCATGTAGGGCATTTGAGATATTTAGAGCACTCAAAAGCGATGTGTGAATATCTGATTGTCGGTGTTGCACCCGATTTTATCGCTATACAATCAAAAGGATACGGTGCCATAACACCACTACAACAAAGAATAGAAATTATAAACTCTCTAAAATGTGTCAATGAAGCTTTGGCACTTGTAGAACCCATTGCAAATACCGCAGATGCAGCGGCATGGATTGTCTCTTTGGGCGTTGATGTCGTTTTTTGCGGGCAAGAGTGGAGGGGAAGTACAAAATGGAATGCACTCACTCAAGCCCTCCTGCCAAAAGGGATAGTGGTAGAGTTTATACCGCCTACGGATGGAATATCTACTACAAAAATCAAAGAAAAGATAAGTTCTTAAATCATAAAAATTTACATTCACTCATCCAAAACAGGAAGTCCAAAGCCGCTAAGGGTTTTAAACTCTATCTCGTAACCAAGATTAAAAAGCAATATATCAAGCGTTTTTACAGAGACTGAGCCGAACTCTCCTCTTTCTATTTTTCCAAGTGTGACACGGCTGATATCTGCTTGAGCGGCGAGTTGCTCTTGTGTCATTTTTTTATCTTTTCTGAGTTCTCTTATTTTTTTGCCTATTTCATAGAGTTTCAAGTAGTATCTCCTTATATGTTTTTCCATCTTGTGATACTTTCCATATGCCAAGCATTTTTGAGCCAATCTCTTCAAATGGCTTATGGATACGCACATAATTTTCAAGCTCTTGAATGCCGCTTTGAAGTGCATTTTGACAAACAGCATAAAGATGCACTGCTTCGCTCTGTGAGAGGTAGCAGTTCTCAACACCGAACTTTACAAGCTTTTTTTTTCCAAACCAAAGTTTTTTTCCGAACATAGATAAAGCCGGTCTGTCTTTGTTAAAATAGACTACGGTATTGACTATGTCGTAGGCAGGAGCAAAGTAGATATTTTTTATCTCTTCGTCATACAATATACCAAAATTTTTGAGATGCGCATCTCCGTTTCTTAGCAAGTAGTTCATCACTATGGTTTTATAGAGTGCTTTCATAGATTCGATTTTATTTGTCGTAACGCTGTAAACTACTTTTGTTACCTGCTCATAACTGCCGCTGTATTTCTCATCTTTATTTTTTCCTAAAAGAACCAGTATCTCTTCAAATCCTAAGAATTTATTGGTTGTTTTATCGTAATTGAACCGCTCAACTAACAGAAACTTATTATTTTTTGAGAGCTGAATATTTGGTATTACTACGCCTGCTTTTTCAACTGTTTTTAGACAAAAATACTCATTGAGTGCGAGTTCGCTATACTCATCTCCCCAAGTTTTAATGATGTACTCTTTTGTGGTTAGACTCTCTTTATCGCTCAAAAGTGCCAAAGATTTTGGCTGAATTCCGGATATGGCATTTTTTGTTAAAAAAGCTGTCATGATTTTAGCAAATGTATCCGGCGTGTCATTGTTTAAAATCTCATCTCTGTCATATGAGGCGAACTCATCTTTGGCAATTGGGCTATCATAGGTAAGTCTGCTCTGGATGTTCACACAAAGATGCGAAAATATCAGAAAATCATCAATGTAGCCATACTCTTTTGAGAGATATTTTTTAAAAATCTCAAAGAGATACCCCTCCGGCATGTTCATATCAAAAATAGGATGAAGTTTGTATTTCCAGTTGTATGTAGAAGCACGGTAAGGCATGATAAGTGAAATTGGTTTATGGTCTGCAGTATAGTTAAATCCATAACTATTTTTATCCTGCTCATAAAAAAGTTCACCCGCTTTTTGTTCATCGACGATTACATCTATTTTTTTCATTCTAATCCAATTTGATAAAATTAGTTGTCATTTTAATATAATCGTCTTTAAATGTAAAGTAATATTATCTTTTATTTTTTAGCAGTTCGTTTGACAAGCGAAGGTTGAGGGTCTTAACTGTGGAGCAAAGAGGAGTTAGAATATACTTCCAAAGTTGATTTATCTACACCGCTCAGTTAAAAAGTAGCTTTAGAGTTTTTCCCACTCCAGCTTACTTATATTTTTCTCCTTCGTATCAAATTCTATCCCTACTAAAAAAAGAGCTTTTTCTTGGCTCAAATATTTTTCATGATACTTTTTCTCTTTGATTTGAGCTAAGGCATTTGTTCCATCTACTTTAAATTCCACAATATAGATAGTATCTTGCATGATAATAACCATATCGATACGACCTTTGTTTGTAGCCTCTTCCACTACTATTTCAATCCCCATGGCTTTGATGTAAGCATAAAATACACTCACATAATACCCCTCTCTCTCAAACATAGGATTGTTGACATAAAGATTGTAGGGAATAGATGCGAAGAGTGATTTGATAGCTGTTTCAAGATTTGTAAAATCTGCTTTAAAAAGTGATTTGTAAATATCATTTTTTAGAATTACCGTATTTTGAATTTTACTCATAAAATCAGCAATACTCCCAATGAGCGAAATTTTTACTTCCTGATTCGGTATTTTTAAAGTATAGAGCGGTGTTCCATTAAAATTCTCTTCAACTCTATCTATCGTTAAATACCCCGTTTGCCACATCAAAGTTTCAAGTTCTATGTAGTCCACATCAAAGCTATCAAGCATCTTTTCATCTTTAATTATATTTTCAAGATTCGGTAAAAAGTAATCGTTTTTTTCTATAAGCTTGAGCAAAAATGTAGGGGTTGCAGTAGAAAACCAGTAGTTTCGATAATCAAAACCTTTGGAAATAAAAAGCAAAATATCAAAAGGGTTATAAACCCCTTCACCCAAAAACTTATAGCCATTGTACCAGTGTTTAATTTTGGTAAAATCTTGACCTTTGAGATGTTCACTAAAAGTTGTTTCAACATCGTTTTGGGTGTAACCGCAGATTGTAGAATATCTTCTATCAAGTGTAATATCTTCTATATTATTAAGTCCGCTAAAAAGGCTTACTTTAGAAAACTTACTCACTCCCGTTATGAAAACAAATTTTAAATATTCATCACTTCCCTTTATTACACTGTAAAAGTTTTTAAGCTCTTCTCTCATAAGTCTTGCAATTTCAGTATCTTCGATATTGTCAAGGAT
>CANMJR010000043.1 GCA_947498025.1 Helicobacteraceae bacterium | reverse complement strand
CAATCATCGCTTCAAATGTCTCTTTATTTACACCTATAAGTCGCTTGAAATTCTTTGGTTCTTTTTTAGTTAGTTGCTCATATTTACTCATGCTACTTTAACAGCAATTTTAGTGCCTATTTTTGGAGTTTTGCAAGAAGTCTATTAATTGAAATGCTTCAAAAAGATTCTATGACAAATCTTTATAATTTTGAAAAATTAAAAATAGATTATGTAAATTTTGCCAAAAAACCAACTTTAATGTTGGTTAATATTGATAATTTTAATTTTATAAACTTGACACACAGCTATAAAACAGGGGATGAGATTATAAAACAGGTGGCACAATTTTTAAAAACTTTTTCTACGGATGAGATCATAATATATAAACTTTATGGCGATGAATTTATGATGCTATTGGAGAACATTGAGAAAATAGAAGAGGCTTTAGCTTTAGCAGAAAATATTAAGAGTGAGTTTGACAAATATAACTATTTTGTTGATGATGAAGAGTTTAACCTGAGTGCGTCGATAGCAATACTTGAGTGTTTAGATGAAGATGAGACGCTTCCATACAATAAAGTAAAACTAGCTCTTCAAAATGGTAGAAATAGTCATAAAAATTCTATATCAGTTTATAGAGAGGATATGTTCCTCATTGAGAAGCAAAAAGAGCTTTTGAAGTGGGCAAAAAAGACAAAAGATGCAATCAAAGAGAATCGTTTAAAGGCATTTTATCAGCCTATGTATGAGTTTAAGGAGGAAAAAATAACAAAATATGAGGCTCTTGCAAGAATAACTGAAGAAGATGGTGAGATTATTACACCTTATTATTTTTTAGATAGTGCTAAACTCTCAGGACTCCTTCCGGCACTTACAAAGAGTATTATAAATCAAACATTTGAACTCTTTAAAGATTTAAAGGGTCTCTCTTTTAGCATAAATATTACGGATGAAGATTTAAAAGATAGTCAACTTTTTGAAACACTCCTCTCATTGTGTTATAAATATGAAATACATCCGTCTAATATCACATTGGAGATACTTGAAAATATTAATGACAGTGATGTTGAAAATGTTACGCTTAAGCTAGGAGAGATTAGAGATGCAGGCTTTTTACTGGCTCTTGATGATTTTGGTGCGCAAAATTCAAATTTTACACGCATTCAAAACCTAAATGTAGATATTATCAAAATTGATGGACTCTTCATAAAAGATTTAGACACAAATCTTAATTCTAAACATATTGTTGAAACTATCATATACCTTGCTAAAAAAACAAATAAGAGAACTGTTGCGGAGTTTGTTCACTCACAGGCAATATTTGATCTTGTCAGAGAGTTGGGTGTTGATTATGCTCAGGGATATTTTGTTGGGAAACCCTTACCGGAGGTGATTTAAATGACGGATTATAGTAAAAAAGATGAAGAGTGTGATTTCTTACAAACTTTGTCAAGTGTAGGTGATATTCATTACCTTATATATGATAAAGCACAACAAAAATATAGAGCGAGTCAATCACTCTCAGACATGCTTGAGATACCTATGGATGGGGATATAAAAAACATTAAAGTTTTAAATTATATTGATAAAGCATTTTATCTGAAACTATTGGGTAGCCTCAAAAAGAGTAGTGATAAGTTTGAGCTAACTGTGAATTACAACAATAGGAAAATCTTCTTTGTTGTTCAAAGTTACCAAGTAGATATTGAAAATTCTTCAAAATATTTTTATATATTTATAGATATTTCTGCCATTAAAGAGATTGAAATAGAGTCCAAACAGAGAGATACTCTAATGTTTCAACAAGCAAAAATGGCTCAAATGGGTGAGATGATTAGTATGATAGCACACCAATGGAGACAGCCTATAAATGCGATTAGTGCATCGTCTATTAAACTTTCACTTTCAAATACTTTAGGAAGACTCACTCCGGATGGAGTAGAAGAACATGCCGTGTTCGTTCAAAATCAGTGTCAAAAGATGTCAAATGTCATAGACTCCTTCATGAGCTACTCAAGTAACCGCAGTGAGGAAAAAAACTTTCATATACGGGATGTTATCAAAACTATACATGACTTTGTATCTGTACAATATTCTGCACATAATATAAAGATAGTTATAGAGATTGATGAATCATTGAATGATACGATATTCGGCAGAGAGGATATGTTGGAACAGGTTCTTCTCAATCTGTTTTCTAACGCAAAAGATGCTTTTGATAAATCAACTCAAGAAACAGAAAAGTACATCTGTTTAAGATACATGAAACTAAACGAGATTGTAATTGAAGATAATGCAGGTGGAATCGATGACTCAGTTTTAGATAAACTTTTTGTTCCCTATTTTACAACCAAAGCAAAAGGAAAAGGTACAGGATTAGGGCTATACATGGGCAAAAGAATTATGAATGAACATTTTAACGGTGATTTAATATACAAAAAAATTGAGGATAAAAGTTTTTTTACCATAGCGTTATGAAGCAAAAGATGCATAAAATAATATACTTTTTTCTTTTATACTTTCTATTCGAGAACTCTTTGGATGCAGAGGAGCCGACGATGGCTATTTTGAAGAGTATTGCCACAAATTCAAGGCAAGATTTCAACATACAAAACTATGATTTCTATTGTGAACCCTATGGAGTTATAAGCCTAGACAAGATGTACGACAACTCGCAAAACGGTTCAAAATGCAGAGAGAGTATTGATGGCTTTTATAAAAAACATCCGGATTTAAAATATTTTACGCAAGGGATTTTAAAAACAGAGCAGATGTACCATGTAGAGTTTAAAAACATGAAGTGCGTAATATATGCAAGAGGGCAAAAGAGCCTCTCTGAACTTTTACTTGAAAATGGCTTGGCGGTAAATAAACGCACCTTTAATGATGAAGAGTTTAACTTTACTTTTAAAAAAGCAGAAACTAACGCGAAACTTTTAAAGAGAGGCATGTGGAGCGAAACAATAGATAAAGAGTGTGCGACAGAGCTCAGTAAAGATTAGAGTTCTTGCAGTTCTGCAAGAACTCTATTAATTATGTGAATGTGTCATATAAACCCAAAACTCTTTATGTGTGTACCCTTTATTTAAAAAGTATATTTGAAGAATCACAACCCTGTAGAGAGTTATTAACATCTTTGCAAAGGGTATAAAGAGACTAAGACTCACGAAGAGTGATTGCTCCTTGTTCCCTTTTGACTCTATCATCTCTTGTATGCCGATATTTTTGCTGAGGTAAACGCCAAAAAGTATAGAAAACAAAAAGTTAAGTAAAAGTCCAAAAATCATATATGCTATAAAATCTTGTTCGTACATGCCGGCTATCATATTTTTTTATCCTTGATTGTAATAATCTGAAATTCTATCAAAAAGTTACTTTTATAACAATTTTATTCATAGGACTTAATTCTGTTTTTTGTGTAAAAAGTTCCAAATGGAATGAGTGAAGCTACAAAAAATAGTACGCTCTCTTTGAGTGACCAGTTCGTTTTTTTCCAAGCCTCAACCAACAATATACAGAAAATTATAAAAAGTATTCCATGTGCCATACCGACAATTTTTACAGCAAGCGGATAACCAAACATATATTTTAGAGGCATGGCTATAAAAAGAAGAATGAGATAGGAATAGCCCTCTATGGAGTTGATTAATCCGAATTTTTTAACAATATCATGGAACATGTTTGATTCCCCTGCGAATAAATTTGTGGAAGTCTATCACTTATTTCACAATCAAGTAGTAATAGTGCGATTAATATTTATATATAAGTAAAAATATATAAATTATTTAAACATCTACAATGCCTCTCTGTACTATACTTCGCCCCATTAAAATAAGTCAATTAAGTTAAAGGTGAATGTATGGATGCTCCTCTATTAGCAGCAGATTTTAAGTTTATGTTCTTTGGAATGGGAATGGCATTTTTGTTATTTGTTGTCATTAAAATTAAGGCAGCTCTTGTGCGCAAATTTTTCTCTCAACCTGTTTCAGAGGAAGAGAGTGTTTCAATACCTGCTAAAGAGACTCAAAAAGATAATAAAAAAGTAGTAGCGGCAATAACAGCGGCGATTATTCATCATAGAGAAGGAAAATAGGTATGGCTAAAAAATTTATAGATGTCATGGATACGACTTTTAGAGATGGTTTTCAGTCGGTTTTTGGCGGTCGCGTTCTTATGGAAGATTTCTTTCCGGCAGTTGAAGCCGCAAAACATGCTGGCATAACCCACTTTGAATTTGGCGGCGGAGCGAGATTTCAGTCCTTATACTTCTACTTAAATGAAGATGCTTTTACTATGATGGATAAATTTCGTTCTATCGTAGGAACTGAGGCGAATCTTCAAACTTTAGCAAGAGGCGTAAATACCGTAATGCTCGACACGGGCAGCAGAGATTTGATAGACCTCCATGCAAAGATGTTTAAGAAGCATGGTACGACGACAATTAGAAATTTTGATGCACTCAATGATGTTGAAAATTTAAAGTACTCAGGCGAGAGAATTGTGCATCATGGTTTAAAACATGAAATAGTGATAACCATGATGGATTTGCCTTCAGGATGTGTTGGTGCGCATGATGTTGCATTTTATGAAAAAACCCTCAGAGAGATTTTAGAAAGCGGAATTCCATACAGCAGTATCTGTTTTAAGGATGCTTCGGGAACATCCAGTCCGCATAAAGTATATGAAACTATAAGAATGGCTCGAAAGTTGGTTCCTGAGGGAACGCATTTGAGACTTCATACGCATGAAACTGCAGGTGTTTCCGTATCTGCGTATTTGGCAGCTCTTGACGGGGGTGTTGATGGGATAGACATGGCAGCAGCACCTGTATCAGGCGGAACTTCTCAGCCGGATATACTCACTATGATGCATGCAACCAAAGGTATGAATTATGACCTTGGCGGATTAGAGATAGATAAAATTTTAGCCTATGAAAAAGTTCTTCATGGTTGCCTTGAAGATTACTTTATGCCGCCGGAAGCCACCATGGTTTCACCTCTGATTCCATTTTCCCCCATGCCCGGTGGTGCTCTGACCGTAAACACTCAGATGATGCGAGACAATGGCATTTTAGATAGATTTCCTGAAGTAATTGAGGCTATGAGTGAGGTTGTACGAAAAGGTGGGTATGGCACAAGTGTTACTCCTGTTTCTCAATTTTATTTTCAACAAGCACTTAACAATGTAATGCAGGGTCCATGGAATGCAATCGCTCCAGGATATGGCAAAATGGTTCTTGGCTATTTTGGTAAAACTCCGGTAGCACCAGATTCGGAGATAATGAAAATTGCTTCGCAAAAGCTAAATTTGGAACCGACTACAGAGAAAGTTCTTGATTTAACGGATGCTGATGAGACAAAATCTTTGGCTTATTGGAGCAGAAAATTAGAAGAAGAGGGCATTGCAACAACCGAAGAGAATGTTTTTATAGCTGCAGCATGCGGAGATAAAGGCATCACATTTCTCAAGGGTGAATCAAAAGTGAGTGTTCGAAAAATATCACAAATGAAAAAAGAGAAAGGAAATCAGAATATGGGCAGCGGTAATTATACGGTCGTAGTGGATGGTCAAAAATTTAGTGTTCAAGTTGCAGACGGTGATGCGGATATCCAGATAACAGCAGTAGAAACAGCAGCTGCTCCAGAAATTGTAGATAACAGTTCTTCTATTAAATCACTTTTGCCGGGAAGTGTATGGAAAATAGTTGCAAACCCGCATCAAAGTGTAAGAGAGGGCGATGTCATAATGATTTTAGAATCTATGAAAATGGAGATTGATGTTGTAGCTCCTCGCGATGGAGTTATAAAGTCGATTAATGTCTCGACAAATGATAAAGTGGTAGAGGGTCAGGTTATAGCGGTGTTAGAGAGTAGATAGACCGCCTTTAAATTAGTTTTATAGTATTCTATGTTAAGTGTAATTATGGCAAACTGACTCAAGTTTGCCTTTTTTCTAATTTATTTTGCACCCATAATAGAGACAATCAAAGGTATGATATTATGACTTTTTGTTTTTTCTATGAAGCCATTCGCACCGAGTGATTCAGCCTCTCTTCTATTATTCTCACCTGTCATGGAGCTGTTGACGATTATTGGAATTTTGTTAAACAGAGTATTTGCTTTTAATATTTGTATTACTGTAAAACCGGACATCTCAGGCATCTCAATATCTGTGATAATAGCCGGAATCTCAGACATAGCATCTTTACCAAGAGATGTAATATAATCAACAAGTTTTTTGCCGTTATCAAAGAGTTTAATATTTATCTTTGCATGTTGAAATATTTGAATAAGAGCTCTTTGTGCTGTTTTTGAGTCCTCTGCTATTAAAACCGTTCCGTTTTTCAGTTTCTCAGGAATATTTAAACCTTTTAAATTTTCTGCATCGGATGTTACATCCACTAGAGCCTGGGGAATTGCATCTGCCAAAAGTTTTTCATAGTCAAGAATTAGACACAAACTCCCGTCTTCAAGTCTTGTATCATTCATAACAAGACCATCGCTTTTGAGTCTATAGCTATCCGGAGCATGCATTTCGTTCCAATTTTTCTTGATAACTCTGTATGCTGACATAATTCTTAAACCTATGATAACACCGTTAAAATCACAAACTAGTATATTTGAAATCTTGATTTCATCTTTTGTTAATGGTGAACTCAGCCATGCAGGAAGGTTTAAAATAGGAATCTGTAATCCACGAAGTATAATTGTGCCTTCAAGCAGATGATGCGATGAGGGTATTTGTGTTAGATAGTGGTTTCTTGACTCAACTACTTCTCTTGTTTTAAAAACATTTATCGCATAATAAGCGGACTCAGGACTATTATTAATTCTAAAAACTAATAATTGAAGTTCATTATTTTTTGCCAAATTCGTAGAAGCATCAACATTATCTAAAACAGACATAGGTACCCTTTGTGTAAAAGTTCATTATGGTATCTAAAATAAAATGAAATTATGCTTGATTGTTAAGTGTTGCATTGGTAAAATAGCCGCATTTTTACAAAAGGTATTTCGTGATAAATTTTTTTAATTATGACAACGCTTCACTTCCTAAAATTTGTTCAAGTAGAATTAAAAAGTGAATAATCTCACAGCTTGTCCGCTTGATTGTTATGATGCATGTGCCATAAACCAAAGTGATGGCAAATTGAAAGCTCTAAAACATGGGCATACGCAAGGTTTTTTATGTCCGCATCTCAACCACTATGAGAAATATGAACAGATTTCTCAACCGAGATACATGGGTAAAGAGATCAGTTTAGATGAAGCACTTATTAAATTCAAAGAGATTTTGGCAGCAACAAACAGAGATGAGATTTTGCACTACCGAGGTTTTGGCAATTTTGGATTGATGCAGGGTGTAACTGACCATTTTTTTGCTTCACATGGCGCAATTCTGACGGATGGAAGTTTGTGTGACGGTGCGGGAGAAGCCGGAATAATTGCCGGCAGAGGAAGCAATAAAAACATGCCTCTCTCCGAGATAGCAAAATCTGAAGTGGTGCTGTTTTGGGGAAGAAACCCACATGTTACTAATAGTCATATCTTGCCGCTCCTTGAGGGTAAAACCATAATTGTAATCGACCCTGTAAAAACAAAGATAGCTAAAATAGCAGAGCTTTATATTCAGATAAAACCGCATACCGATATCTCTCTTGCTATGCTTTTGTGCCGTTTTTTGCATATACACAATGGGTGTGATACTGAGTTTTTAGAGGAATATGCCTCAGAATTTGAAGAGTATTATGAACTCACCCAGGGCATCAGAATTAAGGCAACGCTCGAAGAGATGGATGTAACACTAGGTCAAATCGGAAAAATATTAGAGCTGGTAAAAAATAAAAAAGTTGCAATCGTCTGTGGTGTAGGAGTCCAAAAATATAGTGACGGAGCCGATGTTTTAAGAGCCATAGACGCATTTGCTGTTATGCTAGGACTCTTCGGCAAAGAGGGGTGTGGAGTTGCTTATTTAGGGAATTCAAAAGAGGGCATAACCTCTCCCTTTAATACAAAAGCAAAAAGAGTTTCAAAGGTAAATACAGAGTTTGATAACTACAAAACTGTTTTTATACAGGGCTCAAATCCGCTCTCTCAAATGCCAAACTCTTTAAGAGTGAAAGAGTCTCTCTCAAAAGTCGAAAAGATAGTATATTTTGGGCTTTACGAAAACGAGACAAGCGAAGCCGCACATTTGATCATTCCGGCTAAAAGTTTTTTACATAAAAATGACATCCGAACTTCATATTCTCACAACGCTCTAATGAAGATGAATAGAGTCCGTGAATCAGATAGCGGTATAAGTGAATATGATTTGAGCTCCTATTTATGTAGAGAATTTGGCATTGAGATAGAGAGTGAGGAGTTTTATTTAAGCCATTTTGCAAGCTTTGGAATCCAAAAAACCGATAGCAGTTACGCCGTGAGGGAGAGAGAAGAGATACCATACAAAAATGGGTTTGATACAAAAACAAAAGAGTTTCAATTTTTGGAAGAGCTGGATATAGTGCCCACTCAAGAGGATTCTCTCTTTTTAATTACTCCAAAAAGCAGTAGAAGTCTCAATTCACAATTTAAAAGAGAAGAGAGTGTTTACATGCACCCATCCCTAGGATTTAATGAAAATGAAGAGGTAACAATTAGCTCGGCATGTGGAAGTGTAAAGTTAAAAGCAAAAAACTGTGATGATATAAGAGAAGATTGTGTTTTGATTTACAGCGGTACAAAAGGGGTAAATAATCTTACAAGTTCAAAACACTCACTTGAGGGAAAAAATGCGATTTTTCAGGAAGAAAAAGTGAAAGTTGCAAGAGGCTAAAAAGGCCTCTTGTTGTTTTAATAGCGAGTTAGTCTGTTAACTATATCGTTGATACTGTCTGAGAAGAGCGAGTAAAGAAAAGGCTCTAAATCTTTTGATTCATATGATTTTACAATCCACTTTCCACCTTTTTGTCCAAAGTTTTGAGTTATAACTTCGCCGCCTCTTCTGATAATCACTTCAATCTCTATCTCACCGTTTAGATTTTTATCAAAACTTTTTTTGTTATAGACAATTTCGATGTTTCTAATATAAACTTCCATAACTAAAGATGCATTTTCTGCAGTGACATCCGTGTTAAACCCAGCGATATTGAGAGCGTATCCCAGCCCCTCTTTGTACTTAGCAGGAAAATTGACATCGCTGTAGAGTCGTGCAATTTTTTCACCGTCATCTAAAACATAACCGACACTTCTCTTATCTTTTCTCATGTCTTTAATCACGCTAACGAAAACGCTTTTTTTGTTTGTAGCAACAGCTCCGGCATAGTCTGCTTTGTAGGATGGAAGATTCATAGCTTCGTTTTTATAGGTACAGCCTCCCATTAACAGCACGGCAATAACTAAATAAAATAAATTTTTCACAATAACACTCCTTTTTCAAATTAGCCAAATTATACATGATAGATGCTTAATGAAGTAAGTAGATTGCATTTTTTGAGATATAATTTTGCAAAAAAATAGGTAAATATGATGAACACAAAAGAGTTAGATACAAAATATGTTTTGCCTACATACGCAAGAGCGGATGTGGAGTTTGTAAGCGGTGATAATGCGAGATTGGTTGACGCACAGGGTAAAAAGTATATAGATTTCACTTCAGGTATTGCAGTTTGCAGTGTCGGGCATGCAAACAAGAGAGTGAATGACGCGATTTGTAAGCAGATAGCAAATATTACGCATATCTCAAACCTCTATTACACAGCGCCACAGGCAAAAGCTGCTCAAAAAATAGTTGAAGCAAGCGGGTATGACATGAAGTGTTTTTTCGGAAACAGCGGTGCCGAAGCAAATGAGGGTGCGATTAAAATCGCAAGAAAATTCGGCGAAAAAGACGGTGAAGCTAAAAGATACAAAATCATTACTCTGCAGCACTCTTTTCATGGCAGAACAATCACAACTGTAAAAGCAACGGGACAGGCCTCTATGCACAACTATTTTGGACCATTCCCAGATGGTTTTGTTTATGCCGACAACATCGCGCAAATAGAGAGTCTGCTTGACAATCACACATGTGCCGTTATGATAGAGCTTGTTCAAGGTGAGGGCGGAGTGCAGCCGCTTGACAAACAAGCAGTTCAAGAGTTGGCAAAGCTTTTGAAATCTAAAAATATTCTGCTCCTTGTGGATGAAGTGCAAACCGGTGTTTACAGAATGGGAGAGTTTTTGGCTTCAAATCTTTATGAAATTACACCGGATGTCATTACTCTTGCAAAAGGTCTTGGCGGGGGAGTGCCAATAGGCGTTGTTATGACAGGGCTTAAAGATATATTCGGTGCAGGTGATCACGGTTCAACCTTTGGCGGAAACTATCTCAGTGCAACTGCTGCATGTGAAGTTATAGATATTTTAAGCGAGATGCATGCAAGTGGTGTATTGGCAAAAAATATAGACTATTTTGATAGTGCATTAGAAAAATTTTATAGTGCGCACAAGGATATTTTTACATCCAAAGTAGGTATCGGAATGATGTGCGGACTTCGCGTAAAAGATGCAAAAACTTTAGCAGACTTAATCACACATGCACGAGCGGAGGGCGTTATGGTTTTAAAAGCAGGAAGAGATACTCTAAGACTTTTACCGGCTTTAACAATTACAAAAGAGGAGATAGATGAGGGCTTTATCTCTCTTGAACGCGCTGTCTCTTCTCTGTAGCCAATGAGTTATTTTAGTAAATGAAAGAGAACAGTAAATTTAGCGAGTACATGAGCGATTGGCTCTATGGCAAAAACGGCTACTATGCAAGCTACAAAAATATAGGTAAAGAGGGCGATTTTTTTACCTCTGTAAGTACGAGTAAGTTCTTCGGCGGAACAATCGCAAAGCACATAATCTCTCTGGTGGATGAGGGATTTTTGGCACAAGATGGAGTGGTTTGCGAAATCGGCGCGCACCACGGCTATTTTTTGGCGGATGTTTGCGAGTTTATCTACACGCTCAGACCTAAACTTCTTGAATCATTAAAGTTTGTAATTATTGAGAGATTTGATACACTCCAAGAGTTCCAAAAAAACTACTTTAAAGAGTCCTTCGGCAGCGCCGTAACACTTACCCACTATAAATCTTTGTGTGAGTTCAAGTGCGAAAATGCTTTTTTTATAGCAAATGAGATATTCGACGCATTCCCATGTGAACTCTACTTCAAGGGCAAAACTGCAAGGGTTGATGGGCATAAAATAGAGTTTGATGTGGATGATGCTTGGGTGACGCAAAAGGCAAAAAAATATCATAAAGACAGAGGCGAAATTGCATGCGGTTATGAGGAGTTCGCATCAGAGATGGCTCTTGCATGTGAAAAGTTTGAGTTTATGAGTTTTGATTACGGTGAAATGCAAGCACGCCCGGATTTTTCTATACGAGTCTATGAAAAACACAAAGTAATTCCGTTCTTTGATGAAGAGATTAAAAGAGATGTACTCTTTGCAAAAACCGACATAACTTATGATGTGACATTCGCCCATGTTAAAGATGCCTTTAATGAAGCTGGGGTAGAGTTTATGGAACTGAAAACTCAAATGGTAGCGCTTATTGAAATGGGAGTTCTAGAGCTTTTAGAGATGTTAAAAGAGCATGTGGAAGAGAAAATATACAAGCAAGAGTTAGAAAAAGTAAAGATGTTGATACTGCCAAACTTCTTGGGAGAGCGATTTAAGATGATAAGGTTTAGACAAAACAAATCATAAAGCTTTTTTGAAGTGTTGTACTTAAAAATTAAGCTTTAGATTACAGCCTTTCTTAAGCTTATACATAGTTCTTTTATTGGATAATACAGCTCAATATAGAGTACGGAGTATCCATGAGACAAAATGAAGTTATTGTGAGTCGTACCCTGTTTTCCACTCTTTTAATCATTTTACTTACAATGTTCTCTTCATGTTCAGAAAATAGAGAGACTAAAAACACAGAGGTAGTAACAAAAGAGACTCCGGGCGCTACCCCAAAAACTCAAACAAAGAAAAAAATAGCTTACATTGTTACAGACGGCAGAATTCCCTTTTGGGCAATCATGGGTCGTGGTGTTCAACGGAGCGCCGATTCACTGGGCTATGAACTTGACATCTATAGTGCCGAGAATAGTGCAAAAAAAGAGTTAGAGCTAACTGTAAAAGCAATAAAAGATGAAGTCTCCGGAATAATCGTTTCTCCTAGTACCTCCTCCGCATGTGTAACCATCCTAAAACTTGCAAAGGGTGCAAATATTCCGGTTGTTATCTCTGATATAGGCACAGATAGCGGTGAATATGTCTCTTATATCTCCTCAAATAATAGAGAGGGAGCGTATGAGATTGGAAGGCTTCTTGCCAAAAAAATGGTTGACTTAGGCTGGAACAACGGCAGAGTCGGGATTGTGGCAATACCTCAAAAAAGGCTCAATGGACAGGCGAGAACAGCCGGATTTATGCAAGCCATGGATGAAGCAAAGATAAAAGGCGCAGACATTAAGCAGCTCGTTATTTGGAGCGAAGAGGAAACCTATAACTTTTGTAGAGAGATGATAGAGAGTTATCCAGACCTTCGTGCAATATGGTTGCAGACTTCAAATGGCTATAACGGTGCTTTGCGGGCAATTGCTCAGAGTGGCAAACAAGATACTATTTTATTGATGGCATTTGATGCAGAACCTGAATTTTTAGACCTTATTCCAAAAGGAATTCTTGCCGGTTCTGCCATGCAACAGCCCTACTTGATGGGGGAAGAGGCACTCAAAGCCATGGATAGATATCTCAGTGGCAAAGATGTTCAAAAGAGTATCCAATTGCCGATTCTTTCAATTTCAACAGAAAATATAGCAGAGAAATTACCTACAATCAAGAGAGATGTCCTTGGAATTTAAATACAATGCCCATGAGAGGTCACTCTATGTGACTCTTGGGATAATAATTGTTCTCACTGTTACAATTATTATGTCCATACATACAACATTCAGTTATCTTCATACAAAGAATAAAATATTACAAGAGATAAAACAGAGCTCAAAAGAGACTGTTGTCTCATTGCAAAAAAATGTTACCAATTTAATTAAATCCTACTCCATCAATGAATACGATAAGTTAATATTCAACGCAATGCAGAGAAAAGATAATTTTGCCATTATTGTTGAAGATTATAATATGGGCAAAATATTGGGTGAAAAATCATTTTTTAGCGGAAAGATTAGAGATGCTCAGTGGAATATTGTTGATTATGATTCAAAAAATAGTGAACATGGCAGAGCGCTAAAAAAGTGTTACTACTCCGATAAATATGAAATAATAAGCGATACAGGGAGTCATCTCGGCACTATTTCAATCTACATATCAGACAATGTTATGAATGAAGAACTTAATAAAATAATTATAGGAAGTGTCATAAATCTTTTTGCAATATCTCTGTTGCTTATTTTGTCACTTTTTATAACTATTCGTTTTTTCGTGTTAAAGCCACTCTCAGATATTATAGAAGTTATCAAAAATCATGATGATGATGGAATTCCGGTTGATTTAATTCCTACGCATGGTTCTAAAGAGATTTTTCTTCTCTCTAGCACTATGAATCATATGATTATCTCCATCAAGAACTCAAGAGTAGCCTTCAAAGAGCAAAAAAGCGCCATGCATTATCAAGCCAATCATGACGCTCTTACGGGGCTAGCAAACCGTATTCTCTTTAATGAGAGACTAGAACAATCGATGATGAAAGCCAAAAACAAGAGCAGTAAAGTTGCACTCTTTTTTATTGACCTTGACCACTTTAAGGGAATTAATGACTCACTAGGGCACGATGTGGGCGATAAAATTCTTAAAGTGGTGACACAAAGACTCTCAAAAATAATACAAAAAAAAGATGCTCTCGCTCGTTTGGGCGGTGATGAGTTTGCCATTATTGTTGAAGATTTAAGACATGGGCAAGATGCTTCACTTTTGGCAAATAAAATTGTAAAACTGCTTGCACAACCTATTACGATTGATGAACATGTACTCTATATTTCAAGCAGTATCGGAATAAGTATCTATCCCAATGATGGTATCTCATCTGGAAACCTTATAAAATATGCTGATGCAGCTATGTATAAAGCTAAAGATGAAGGAAGAAATAACTTCCAATATTATAGTTCAGAGATGACGGAGTTGGCGTTTGAGAGAGTTGTGATGGATACTTCTCTTAGGGAAGCACTTAAAAATGAGGACTTTATAGTCTATTATCAGCCTCAGGTAAATGGGGAAAGTGGTGAGATTACAGGAATGGAAGCACTAGTGAGATGGAAGCATCCTACAATGGGGTTGGTTCCTCCATCAAAATTTATTCCTCTGGCAGAAGAGACGGGAATGATTATACAATTGGACCAATATGTAATGCGATGCGGCATGAAGCAGATGGTGCAATGGCATAATCAAAAGCTAAAACATGGAGTTTTAGCTCTGAATTTAGCCATAAAACAACTCAATCAGAAAGATTTTATTCCAATGTTAAAGAGAATGTTTGAAGAGACGAAATGTAAGCCAGAGTGGATAGAGCTAGAGGTAACGGAGGGGCAAATTATGACGAATCCGGACGAAGCAATAAAAATATTAAAACAGATAAATGAAATGGGAATTAAACTCGCTGTTGATGATTTTGGAACAGGGTACTCTTCACTCTCCTATCTGAAACGACTCCCAATTGATAAACTAAAAATCGACCAATCATTTATTAGAGATCTCCCTGATGATGAAGAAGACGCTGCTATTACGAAGGCAGTTATTGCGCTCTCCAAAAGTTTGAATCTTCGTGTTATTGCAGAGGGTGTTGAGACACAAGAGCAAAAAGAGTTTTTAGTACAAAATGGTTGTAAACATATTCAAGGTTATTTGTATGCTAAACCTATGACTGCGTCCGAGATGGGTGAAATTCTAAAAAATGGTTTCATCAGTTAAACCTTCTACTCTTACAAATCTCACAAACAAAAATGTTACAAATATTCAATCAATATTCATTTTGTAGTTTTGATGAAATAAAAAAAACTAGGATTAATTGATTATTCGATAGAGTACACAAATACAAAATAAAACCCACAGGAGAAAGAAAATGGCTACTTTTGAACAAGAAAGTTTGGATTATCACAAAGCAAGAAACAAATTTGATACGAATGGAAAAATTGGTACTTTGATTACAAAACCGTGTGATACGATTGCAGAATTAGCGATGGCTTATAGCCCAGGTGTTGCGTATCCATGTTTAGAAATTGAAAAAGATATTGAAAAAGCATATGATTATACAAACAAAGGAAATTTAGTAGCGGTTATCTCTGATGGCACTGCGGTTCTTGGTTTGGGTGACATCGGTCATTTGGCAGGTAAGCCGGTTATGGAAGGCAAATGTGTTCTTTTCAAATCATTTGCTCATGTTGATGCAGTAGATATAGAGCTGAATGTTCATGATACAGAATCTATTATCGCAACTGTTGCAGCGATTGCAGATACATTTGGCGGGATTAATCTTGAAGATATTGCAGCGCCACAATGTTTCGAAATCGAAGAGCGTCTTAAAGAAATTTGTAATGTTCCTGTTTTTCACGATGACCAACACGGAACAGCGGTTATTACGACTGCCGGTTTGATTAACGCACTTGAAATGTCCGGCAAAAAAGCTGAAGATTTAAAAGTAACTGTAATCGGTGCGGGTGCAAGCGGTATCGCATGTGCAAAAATGTACAAACAACTTGGTGTTAAAAATATCACAATGTTAGATTCAAAAGGTGTTATTCACTCTGGAAGAACTGACCTTAACAAACAAAAATTAGAGTTTGCATTTGATACTCCAGACCGTACTCCGGAGGATGCAGCAAAAAATGCAGATATGATTTTGGGTCTTTCGGGTCCTGAGCAAATTACTCAAGATATGGTTCGTTCAATGGCAGCTAACCCAATTATCTTTGCATGTGCAAACCCGACTCCTGAGATTATGCCTGACCTTGCAAAAGCAGTTCGTGATGACCTAATTATAGGAACAGGAAGAAGCGATTTTTCTAATCAAGTAAACAATGTTCTTGGTTTCCCGTTTATCTTCCGTGGAGCATTGGATGTTCGTGCAACTAAGATTACAGAAAATATGAAAATGGCAGCAGCTCGTGCTCTTGCAGCGTTGGCAAAAGAGCCGGTACCTGATTATGTTGCAAAAGCGCATAACCGTACCGACATGTCCTATGGTACGGAATATATCATTCCATCTCCATTTGACAAAAGACTTTTGGTATGGGTTTCATCAGCAGTTGCAGCCGCAGGTGTTGCAGACGGTGTTGCACAAGTTAAAGATTTTAATCTTGATGCATACAAAGCAAAACTTCAAGAGATGGCAGACAACTGCTAATCTTTTTTGTATCCCTTTTTGGGATACAGCTACAATTTTTATTAAAATTTTAAAATTGATACTTAATCATAACTTGCGTTGCAGCAGTTTTTGCTCGAACTCTATTATTGTTATAGTCGTAATAGAGCCATTCTGCACCTAAATATACTTTTTCTTTCATCCCTAAATAAGCATTTAAATTGTAAAGAAGCTGATTTTGTGTGCTAATATCTCTTGAAGTCATATCGATAAACCCCTCAAAATGCACTCTGTAAAACTCTTTTGTTTGATATACCGGAGTAAATTGAAATGAATTATTTTCAATATTTTCTGATTTATAGTAAAGGTTGAGTGAAAACACATTAAATCCATGGATTTCAAAATCTGCTCCAACCCCTCCAAGATACGCGGTATAATCCTTGCCTTCATTGATCTGCGTTGCAAGAAAGATATCTTTTAAAAGCCACGCAGAAAGGTTGCTTCCGGAGACTTTTGATAATGAAAAGCGAGGTGCTATTTCAGCATACACATCATGCTCTGTGCCATCAAACTTTTTCCCATCCGCCATATCTACAAACATGTAGAAATCTCCATACGAGAAAGTTCTAAAATGTTCAAAAGTAACTGTCGTTTTTTTGCCGTCTTTTGTGTCATATACGAAAGAGTCACCCTTAAAATTTTCACCGTACAAAAGCTGTATATTTGTTGTCTCAAACGCGACTAACGCGAGAGTACTCGTAACTAACAAGAAAATAATTTTTTTCATTTCTGCTCCGATAATTTTAAATTAGCTTAAATTGTATCACAAAAAATTATAAATTTAGAGATATAATTATATAATAAATGGGTATGAATTTTAAAAGAAGCAGGGGAGAGACCATTGAAAAAACATTTATTTATAGTGTCTCTCATAGTGGTCGCATCACTTTTTAGTAGTGAGACTCAGAAGGTATCGATTCAGTTGCTTTGGAAGCATCAGTTTGAATTTGCAGGGTTTTATGTAGCAAAAGAGAAAGGTTTTTATAAAGATGTTGGGCTTGATGTTGCAATCAAAGAATACGATTTTGGAACAAATATAGCAAAAGAGGTCTCAGAAGGTAAAAGTGATTTTGGTGTCGATAGTTCTTCTCTAATTTTAGATAAAATTCAAGGACTTGATGTTTATCTCTTGATGCCTTTGCTTCAAACATCTCCATTTGTTCTCATGACAAAAAAAAGGGATGATTTAAAGAGTGTAGCTGATTTAAAGGGCAAGAAAATTATGCTCACTCCCAATCAAGTTACTATGGCATCTCTCAATGCAATGTTTAAAGTAAATCATCTCTCAAGTAGTGATTTTATAAACCAAAAACACAGCTTTAATACACAAGATTTAATCGACGATAAAATAGATGCCATGTCCGTTTACCTCTCAAATGAACCCTACTATATGATAGAAAAAGGGTTGCAATATTCTATTTTAAATCCGTCCGATTTTGGGTTTGATTTTTATGACAATATTCTTTTTACTTCCAAGAGACTTATGCAACAAGACCCGCAGTTAGTTGAAAGTTTTTATAAAGCAACCCAAAAAGGGTGGGAATACGCTTATCATAATCCAGAAGAAGCATCAAAAATTATATTTGATAAGTACAACAGTCAAAATAAGTCGATAGAACATCTTATGTTTGAAGCCAAAGAATTACAAAAGATGAGTCATTTTGGCTTACGGGAGTATGGGAAATTTAAACCTGTAATTATTAGCCAAATTGTTCAAACATACAATCTCCTTGATATTTCAAAGTCTTCAGTGGATATAAAAGAACTTGTTTATCCTGATTCCATGTATGTTGAGAATAGTATTGATTATGCGCTATTATGGAAGATTTTGAGTGTTATAGTTGTTCTATTTGTCGGATTGTATTATTGGAACCGAAAGTTATCCGAGCTCAATAAACTTATCCAAAGAAGTCGTTCAAAAATTACAATATTGCTCGATAATGCAGGTCAAGGATTTTTAACTTTCGATAAAAATTTTAAAATTGATGATGAATATTCAAAAGAGTGTATAAAACTCTTAGGCAAAAATATCGCTTCACAAGATGTTGCAGCACTCTTGTTTGAAGATAAAACGAAACAAGGATTTTTCAAAAATACACTCCTACATGCACAAAACGAAACTATGGAGGTAAGAAGAACCTCCTATTTATCACTTCTACCGACTGTTATCATTTTAAACAAAAGAGCTATTAAGTTAGAGTATAAGATTTTAGAAGATGAAAATTATATGTTAATTCTTACAAATATAAGCTCACAAAAGAAACTTGAAAATAAGATAAAAAAAGAGCAAGAAGTTTTTAAAATGATAGTTTCAATCGTAAGTGAGACGCAGATTTTTTACGATACGAAAGATGAATATTTGGAATTTATAAATTCAATTGATACACTTATCAATGAAAAAAAATCACCACAAGAAAATTTAAACGATATTTATAGAGCTATTCATACATTTAAAGGTGCTTTTTCGCAACTTTACATGGAGAATGTCGTGCAAGTTTTACATAGTGTTGAGAGTGAAATAGCAGAAATATCAAAAGAAAATGTGCAAGAGAGTGATAGATTAAGAGAGCTTTTGAAGTCAAGTGATTTTCGCACAAGTTTTGAGGCATCTTTGGGTGTTGTAAAAGATGTTTTAGGTGTAGAATTTTTAGATTTGCATCATTTCGTAAAAATAGATTTATCCAATATTCAAAGTTTACAGGAGAAAATAGCGAAAGTTTTTAGTCAAAAAGGGATGGCTTCGATAGAGTGTCAAGATATACTTTCTCAGGTTCAAACGCTCTCAAGTACTAAATTATACGCATTGCTAAAACCTTATATTGCCCTTGTCAGTCAATTGGCAACAAGGTTTGAAAAAGAGATTTATGAATTAGAGATTGAAGGAGATGCAAATTTGGTAGTTCCGGAAAAAATCAAGCCATTTGTAAAATCACTTATGCATGTCTTTAGAAACAGTATTGACCATGGTATAGAGTCACCGGAGAGAAGATTTGAGCTTGAAAAAGATGAAAAAGGCACAATTGTATGTAAGTTTGAACAAGTTGAAAACAGGCTTAAAATTATAATCTCAGATGATGGAATGGGGCTAGATGTAGAGAAAATAAAAGAAAAACTAGAATCACAAAATATAGATACAACAGACTTGACACATGAAGAATTTTATAACTTTATATTTGAAAATGAGTTTAGTACAAAAGAGAGCATTACAGATATTTCAGGTCGTGGTGTCGGCATGAGTGCCGTTAAATTTGAACTTGATAAGCTTGGCGGTGCAGTTGAAATTAAAAGTGAAAAAAATATCGGTACGACATTTGTGTTTGTACTGCCATTATAAGATAAGACTTCTTGCAAAACTCATTTTACGGGCACCTCAAATCCACGATCAAAATTTACCAATCCACACCAAAATTTAAACCTGAAGTGCAACTTTTAAGTTAAAAAATCATATCATTTTTTTCCTTAAGATGCTGCTTTAAAACCATAAAAAACCTCATTTGGAGTTCTCCAATTGAGAGATTTCCTTGGTCTATTGTTTAGTCTATCTTCAATCA
>CANMJR010000042.1 GCA_947498025.1 Helicobacteraceae bacterium | reverse complement strand
GTTTGAACCGGGAAATGAGGTTCGTACCTATGAAGAAAACGGTAAACTGAACATAGAAATTCAAACTACCGTTACAAAAGAAATAATTTTTTAAGGATGAGAGATATGAAATATGTCACAAAACTAACCCTTGCTTTCTCTGCTTTGCTCGCTCTAGTAAGCGGCTGCGGAGAAAGTTCTAATAAAACCGTATTCGGTAATACACCCAAAAATGAAACAACAGCCATGCTTCTTAATACTCCATACATAGTCAATCAAGGAGATAAGATAATTCCCGACGGCTTAACCGAAATAGTCGTAAATCATGTATTAGATGTAAACACAAAAAGTGTAACTCTACTCAGTGGCTCAGCTGCACTGCTAAGGGGAACTTATGCAGTTCAATAAATTTATTCTTTCACTCGCTTTATGCACAACGGTACTCTCGGCAGATGCTTGGAATATGGATACATTTGCAGAAATAAAGTATGACATGTTAAACGGTAAGGCGCATAGCGTTGCAGACACGGCAAACTCTACAACATCTTTCGCTTCACTTAGCGGAGGGGTCATGCTAAACAACTATAACATCAGAGTCTATCTAAGCTACGACCCAATTAGATGGGAAGATGCACAAACAGAGGTAGTAACAATAAATGCAGATTATCTTCAACCCATACTCACAGAGAATCTAAAAGCCTACATGGGAGCCGGAATCGGAACCATGAAATACAAAGGCGACCCAATTACAGATGAAGCCACTAAAGAGATTCTAAACATAAGAGCAGGAGTAAATTACGACATAAACAGCTGGTCTTATGTTACTGTAGGAGTAAGATACATATTTACGAATAGCATTGAGATAAAAGATAATGCCTCAATGCACTCAAAAATAGATAATCTAGTTGGTGGCGAAGTGGGGTTAGGAATAAAGTTCTAAATCCTTTCCACTTTTATTATTGGCATGTATATGTTTTTGCATGCCAATAAGTATTTTAGAGTGAATAAATCTTTCACACAAACTCACTAATACAGAATAGTTTTATTAAAGTAGTTAATAAATTAAAATATGTTGACAACAGATACATAATATAACCTCACCTTTGACAATATAAATTGCACCGATACTGCTATATAACTATTAATATTCTAAGTTCAAGATGGCTATAATAAGAATTATGTAGAAATATCCATACCTTAAACACAAAATAGGGGTGAGGTATGGATTTAAAATTTTTTATATACCCCTATAAATGGGAGTATATAAAAATATATTTAAAACAATAAAGAGCTGCCTATGAAAAAAATAATCTTCGCATTTGTACTTTTGCCTCTCATCATCTATGCAAAAAGTTATCTCATATCTCCTGTTCCTATGCCAAAAACATATATTCTTGACTTAGACCCGTACCCATGCAGTGAGAGATGTATGCAGGAGTATTTAGACCATGGAATGATTTTCTCATTCCTCTCGCATGCCAATAGTAAACTTGAAAACAGTGCACATGAAGAGATAAGAGTTGCAAATATTTCTATTTTAAATCTAGGAGAGATGACTGCTTATGCTACTTTTATGGCTGAGCTTCAAGAAGCTCCAAAGGCTGAATCAGGTGTTGAAGTGATTAGCGGAGTAGAAGAGAGCGGCAAAAAAGTTAAAATTGCCATGCTTCTCCCGTATAAAATCGTAGGAAAGTATGCCGCATCAACTACAAATGCCGCACTTGCATATCTTATGACTAAAAATTATTCATTCGAACTTAAAAGTTATAAAATAGAAAATGAGAGCGCACAAGAGATACAAAAAGCTCTTGCAAAAATTCAACAGGATGGTTTTGAGTATATTATTGCACCGCTCACCCAAGAGGGTACGGATGTTGTTTCGGCACTCAATCCAAGTATCAATATCTTTTTTCCGACGATAAATAAAAATGATTCAAATACACAATCAAGTTTTTTGTACTTTGGCGGTATCGACTATAGAGCACAGAGCGACTTGCTTATAAAGGAGGCGGTCTCTCCTCTTGTTATCTTTTATGACCAATCAGCTATCGGTAGTAAACTGGCCTTGTATGAAGAGGAGCAGTTCAAATTTGGGGACATATCCAACAAAAGGGTTATTAAATACTCTATCCCTGTAAAAACTACAAATCTCTCACAATATTTAGAGCAAAAAAGTAACATACAAAATGCCTCTTTTTTCATTAACACACCTATCGTAAAAACCGGCATGATTATGTCACAGCTAACACTCTATGATGTAAATGCCGTAAATATTTTATCTACGCAAATAAACTATGACTCGCTGCTGCTATCGATGACGCAGTATGAGGATAGAAAAAAGATGATTGTTGCAAACTCTATCACGCATGCTAACAACTTACTTATAGAGGCGAATGCACTGCTTGCAAACGATATAGTTTATGATTGGATTAATTACACGACAACTTTAGGGGTTGACTATTTTTTTAGTGTAATTACGCAAAAAAATAGAGAGTACGACATAGTTTTAGAAAATAATCAAATCAAACATGAGATAGAACTTCTCAAACCTACCAGATATAGATTTGTAAAAAATCAATCAAATTTAGAAGAGTGACCCTAAAAGCTCTTTCGTGCGAGCGTTTATCTTTTGAGGTCTTCCCTCAAAGGTGATGTAGGCTAGAGTTATCTGCAGTTCAAAAATTTTTTCATCCCCTTTATGGATTGTTTGCAAAAGTACAAACGATGCACCGTTCATCTTTAAAAGCGTTGATTTTACATCCAATAAATCCCCAAGCTTAGCACTAAAAAAGAAATCAGCCATAACTTTTCTAGCCACAAAATGCCCACCTTCCAATACCGGAGTAAGTCCTTTGCGAAAAAAAGCGTCACTCCTCGCTCTTTCGCAAAAGTTTAGATAATTAGAGTGATAAACAACTCCGCCAGTGTCAGTATCTTCGTAATAGACTCGTATTTGCATTGTATATCTCCATTAATTAGCATCATTCAAAGATATTAAAATCAAATAACCTTTATAAAAATTCCCATTTTTTTCTATTTTTATTAGTTTTGCGTCTTCATTTTCTTTTATTCCTGAAGATAAAATAGGAAGTGAACTTATGAATTGTTAATTTCTTCTTCCTTCTCCTGAATCTCTAAAAGCTCTTCAACTTTTTGCTCATAGCTCTCTTTTAATGCTTCAAGCTCTTTTGCAAGCTTTGCTATGCCTATCTCTTCGTAACATTTTGGGTTTGCTAAACACTCATTTTTTTTATCTATCTGCAGTTCTAAATCATCAATTTCAAGAGGTAACTTTTCGAGTGCAATCTTCTCTTTAAAGGTGAGTTTTAGATTCTTTGGCTTCTCTTCTTTTGCAGATTTTGGCTTCTGTGTCTCGGCATATTTTTGCATCTCTTCAAGCTCTTTTAACTCTTTTTCAAGTTCTAAATACTCTGAATATTGTTGATGCGACTCTTCTATGTGCTTGTTTTCTTTAAAAATAAAAAGCTTTTTGGCGATTTTATCTACAAAATATCTGTCATGGCTTACGATTATAACAGCACCGTTAAAGTTTGTGAGTTGCTCTTCTAAGATGTTGATTGTCGGAATATCTAAATCATTAGTTGGCTCATCCAAAATCAAAATATCCACATCTTTTGTGAAGAGTAGGGCAAGGGCTATACGATTTTTTTCTCCACCGCTGAGAACGCCGATTTTTTTGTCCAAAAACTCTCGTGGAAACAAAAAGTTTTTCAAATAGCCATAGACATGCATGTCGGCTCCGCGCACATTTACTCTGTCCCCACCGTTTGGACAAAATGTTTCTATCAAATTTTTGCTGTCATCGAGCAGTTCGCGATGCTGGTCAAAATAGCCAATTTTAACTTCACCCCGTTTTACCTTTCCGCTTGTTGGTTCAATTCGTCCTAGAAGAGCCTTTAAAAGTGTAGATTTTCCGCTTCCGTTTGGCCCGACTATGGCTATGACATCTTTTTGAAGTATGCGGGTCGTGAAGTTTTTAAGAAGCTCTTTACTTCCAAGTGTGAGGCACAAATCTTCTACTTCAAAAAGCATTTTTTGCTTATTTATGCTTTTGTCACGGTTGAAGTGCTTGGCTTCTCTTTGGAGTTCAATGGACATCTGTCTGATTTTTGCAGGGTTTGTCTTTGCATCTTCCCTGATTTCCATGAGTCGCTCTTTTCGTCCCTCATTACGTTTGAGTCTTGCACGAACTCCTCTTGCAAACCACTCATTCTCTCTTTTTAGTACGCCTAAAAGATTGTCATGCTGCTTTTGTAGAGTTCTTATCCATTCCTCTTTTTGCGATAAATAGTTGCTGTATCCGCCGCTATATTCACGAAGGGCACAATCTTCAACTTCTACCGATTTCGTGGCAATTCTATCAATGAAATATCTGTCATGCGAGATAAAAACAAGAGTATATTTCTCTTTGAGTATAAGCTCTTCCAAAAATTCAACCATGTAAACATCAAGGTGATTCGTAGGTTCGTCTAAAAGTAAAATATCCGGTTTTTGCAGAAGCAAAGAAGCAAGGGCAACTCGGCGTTGTTCTCCTCCGCTTAACATGGCAACAGGTTTTTCTTCATACTGTTTGAGGTCAAAATGTTGGATGATTCTTTCTATCTTGTCATCTAAATTCCAAGCGTTATGATGCTCAATGTAGCGAGAGAGCTTTTCATGTTCATCAATATTTTTGCTATTGTCAAAATCTTCTGCTAAAAGAAGAGAGAGTTCATCGTACCTTTTTTTAGCATTGTTGAGTTCATCCAGTCCAGCTTCTACGGCTTGTCGAACCGTATGCCCTTCTTTAAAATCGGGTCTCTGGTCGAGCATTTTTATTTCTAAATTTTGTTTTGTGATTCTCTCTCCGCCATCGGTGTCAAGCGTTCCGTTTACGATTTTCATAAGAGTAGATTTTCCGCTTCCGTTTTTACCGATGATGACGATGCGTTCGCCCTCATCCACATGAAAATTTATCTCTGTTAAAATTTTTTGTGCTGAGTAGTGTTTTGAAATGTTGTTTAGGTCTATTAATGCCATGTTGTTCTAAAAACTCCCTGTTTTTCGGGCTTTGTTGAGGTTTTATTTTTTAATATTTTTTATTAAATTGAGCGCAATAGTATCGTGTTTTAGGTTAATAGGGACTTATAATATGTTATAATCCTCGGACGGCGAGGAGGAGTTCTTTATGCATGAAAAAAAAATCATTGGAACAAAAGAGATAATCTCGATTCTAGATTTAGAGCTTTATGATTTGGATGTAAAAATTGATACGGGTGCGGATTCTAATGCTTTGCATTGCGATGATATATTCATAGATGAGCAAAACTTTGTTCATTTTAAACTGCTTGATGAAGTACATCCCTCTTATCACGATAAAAAGATGAAGATGCCTCTCTATAAAATTAAAAAAATTAAGAGTTCAAACGGGCAAGTTGAAGAGAGACCCTCTATTAAAATTAATGTGATTTTTTTTGGAAGAAAGTACAAAACGGTTGTCTCTCTGACTGACCGTTCCGATATGAAGTTTCCTATGCTTATAGGAAAAAAATTCTTAGCAAATAAATTCTTGGTAGATGTTTCCAAAGAGTATTTAACAAAAGAGGTAAAATGAAAAACGGTAATAAAATGAGAGTCTATATATTATCAAGAGATGCTAAATTGTACTCTACAAGAAGATTGATAGAAGCGGCAGTACAAAGAGGTTGGGATATTAGAGTGATTGATTATCTCAAGTGTAGTATTGAAATTATGAAAGATCATCTGCAAGTTATTTATGACGGTGAAGTTTTGCCGGCACCTGACGCAATTATTCCGAGAATCGGGGCAAGCAGAACATTTTACGGAACTGCGATGGTGCGACACTTTGAGATGATGGATACTTTTAGTGTTGCAGGAAATTTGGCTATTGCAAGAAGTAGAGATAAACTGAGAAGTCTGCAGATTTTATCAAAACATGGCGTTGACATGCCAAAAACCGTCTTTGCTTCAAACAAATCGAGTGCAAAAGATGTTATTGCACTGAGCGGCGGAGCGCCTTTGGTTCTTAAAATACTTGAGGGGACACAAGGTGTCGGTGTTGTTTTGGTTGACAGTGAAAAAGCTGCAAAATCGGTTCTTGACGCATTTTATGGAATGGATGTAAATTTACTTGTTCAAGAGTATATTGAAGAGGCAGGCGGAGCTGATATTAGAGTTTTAATAGTTGGCGGAGAAGTTGTCGGTGCCATGAAGAGACAAGGGGCGGAGGGTGATTTTAGATCAAACCTTCATCAAGGCGGAAGTGCAACAGAGTATAAGCTAAACAGAAAAGAGAAAATGACAGCGCTCGCTGCTGCAAAAGCCATGGGTCTTGGAGTGTGCGGGGTGGATATGATTCCGTCTTCTCGCGGTCCACTTGTTATGGAAGTAAATTCCTCACCGGGACTTGAAGGGATTGAAAAATCTACAGGCATTGATATAGCAGGTAAAATTATGGATTATATTGAAAAAAATGTAACGCCTACATGTAGGGTAAATCCTGTAAAGAGAAAAATAAAAAAAGATAGTATCGGAGCTTAGAACTACTACATGGAAGAATTTTATGATATTTTAAAACAACTCATCCGTGTACCAAGCGTAGTTGGAGCGGAACATCCTTTTTTTATGTTTGTCAAAAGAGAGCTTGAAGAGATAGGGGTGGCAGTTGAGTATTATGACGGGGTTTTGGTTGCGAAGGGAGATGATCCTACAAGCGGTTATATCTCTGCACATGCAGATAGACACGGACTCATCTGCACTGGGCACAATGAGTTTCAATATGCAGCATTTATTGCAAAAAATAGAGCAGACTTAACAGGTAACTCAAACTCAGAGCAACTTTTACATAATTTTACCTCAAGATTTGTGGATGAAAAAGTTCAAGCGTATCAGCCCTATTCAGGTACTTATTTGGGACTTGGGGTGATTAAAGAGGCTTTTTTGTGTGAGAGAAGAAACAATATTATTTTTAAAGTTGAGGGTTTTGATTATCTCTTTCCATCCACTCCGATAGCATTTATGGATAGACTTGAGTTTAAAGATGATTTGATCTCTGCACAATTAGATAATGTAATATCTGTGGCCATGATAATTTATATGTATCACATCGGCTACAGAGGAACAGCTTTTTTTACAGCTTCAGAAGAAGCCGGAAAAAGTTGGAGATTTTTGCTCGAGTGGTTTAGAAGATTTAACATAAGCACAAATGAACTGCTTGTTCTTGATACAAGCCCCTACACAAGCTTAGATGACATTCATCAACTTGATATAGTTCTCAGAAATCGTGATACGAATGCTGTTTTTAGGTCTCCACTTAAAAACAGAATGAAAAAAATAGCACAACAAGAGGGTATAAAATTTCATTTTAAAGACAGTTATTTAAAAAATAGAGTGGCACAAAATGGAAGCAAAAGATTGTTGGGAACGACGGAACTTGGAAGAATTATCCATGCAACAAATGGAGCAATTCAAGGAGCAACTCTACAAATCCCTACAATCGGTTATCACACGGTAAATGAGACGACATCCGTAAAAGCGGTTGAGAGTATGATAACTATCTTGAAAAAACTTTATATACAACCATAAGAAGAGAGATAAAAAGAGCTACTTTCTATCCTCTTCTTTCTCAAAACACAACTCTCTCGCAGTAAACCAGTCGGCTATGCCTTGGTCGTTGTACTGATACTCTCTTTGAGTGGGCGGTATGACGCTGTTTCTTATTTTTGAGCGGACAATTCCCATAATAATAAATGTCAAAATAAGTGTAAAAAATGCAATAAAATAGTCATACAAATACAAAGCTATAAGGCTTACGGCAACCGTTGTGAATTGCAAAAATATTCTCACAAAGAGAGATAGAATTTGGCACTTTTTAGAGTGCAACTTTGGTGTTGGTTCTATTTGGTTTATGAAATTTGTTGGCATTTGGAAATTATAGCTAAAATAATTTCTATTTCATTCAGCACTATTTTTGTTTGTTTTGATTTATTTTAAGAAAATAATACTAAAATACAAATTACATTACAAGTAGATTATTAAATATCATACTCGTGCCCTTTTTATTATCAAAAAAAACTTTCTTGATTCTATGTAGGCAAATTGAGAGGAAGCAATGATTTCTAGAAACTTAGAAGAAAAATTAAAAGAGAAGGGTGCCGAACAAGATATATTGCTCTCTCTTTTTGACAAAGGAGCAGCTGTCCTTTTTAAGTGGAACAACGATGAAACATGGAGTGTACCTTATGTTTCAGAGAGTGTTGAACGCTTGCTTGAGTATAAAAGCAGTGACTTTGTAAATAGCACTGTTGGTTACCTTGATTTAATTCACAAAGATGATTTGCAAAGAGTTCATAGCGAGGTTGATGCTGCGATTAAAGAGGGCAGAGACTACTTTGAGCATGAGCCTTATAGGATATTCACGAAAAGCGGTGCTAAAAAATGGGTACATGATAGCACTGTTGCAGTAAAAAATGCGGAGGGTGAGATAACCCATTTTTTTGGCACCGTAGTCGATATTACGGCAGTTAAAGAGAAAGATAAGCAACTGTTGCAGCAGTATAAACTTGCTCAAATGGGCGAGATGATAAGCATGATTGCACATCAGTGGAGACAACCTCTCAACACCATCTCAATCACTGCATCCAATTTAAATTTAAATATTATGTTAAACAGTTGTGATTTGTCACTCAAAGAGGAAGCCCAAAAGTTTAAAGAGAATCTTTGTGAAAATCTTGGCAATATAGAGGCTTATACACAAACACTCTCAAGAACGATAGATGATTTCAGAAATTTTTATAAGACAGATAAAGAATCAACATTCTTAAATATAAGTACACCTATTGATAAAGCTCTAGCCATTATATTAGTTTCATTAACAAACAATGGAATTGAAATCAACCAAGTTCTAAAAAGCGTAAAAGAAGTTCAACTTTTTGCTTCTGAGATGATGCATGTTATTTTAAATATCCTAAAAAATGCAGAGGATAATTTTAAAGATAAAAAAATTATAAATCCAAAAATAAATATTCTCTCTTATGATACTTTATATGGTGTAGTCCTCGAAATATCGGACAACGGCGGAGGCATACCAAAGAGTATAATTAATAAAATATTTGAGCCATACTTTTCTTCAAAATGCAATAAAGTTGGCACAGGACTTGGTCTCCATATGTCTAAGATAATAGTCGAAGATCATCATAAAGGTATTCTGCGTGTTAATAATTGTAATGATGGTGCTTGTTTTACTATTGAGTTACATGAGTAATTAAACTTTTTTATTTATCATTCAATAATCTTTTGAAGTAAGTTTTTGATAGAATTTCGCCATAAATATAAAGGGTAACAATAGATGCAGATGGTAGTAGATTCTCTTAGAAAAAAAGGGAAAATTTATAAAAAAATGCAAGAGATTTCTCCAAGTGAACTCGGCATTCGAAACAAGATAAAAATCTATAAAGCGACGGATGTTAACGGCTATTTCTGGGCTATTTTTGCTATTAGCCAAAAGAGTAGGCTGTTGATGAAAGATGTTCACAAATTTGAAGAGATATATGCCAAATTGGTTATCTATTTTGACCATAATTTTAAACATAAGATTATCTTTATAGATGCTCCGTTATGCTCAAAGGCCAAAGAAGCACTCGAAGCTCAAGGCTGGAAAATTCAATAATGCTTCTTTGTGATATAGGGAACACCTCCTACCATTTTTTGAATAAAGAGAGTGACTATAAAAAAGAAGCTCACTCTTTTGACCCCTCGTTAGTTAAAGAGAAAGTTTTTTACATCTGCGTGAATCCACATGTCAAGCCTATTTTACAAATGTTAGAAAATTGGATAGATTTATCTTTGCATGTGAACAGGAAAAACTATTATGAAACCATGGGAATTGACAGAATCGTGGCATGTGAAATCGTAGATAACGGAATAATCATAGATGCCGGAAGTGCAATAACCGTGGACATTGTAAAAGATGGAGTTTTTGAGGGCGGATTTATTTATGCGGGAGTACATGCTATGGAGCAAACCTATAAAAATATCTCTTTGGCTTTAGAGTACTCATTTAATTTTGAGCTAGATTTAGATAAAATGCCGAAAAATTCGCAAGATGCCATAAGTTATGGCTATCTAAAAACACTCTATTGTGAAGTTACATCTCACAAAATGAATATCTTTTTGACAGGTGGTGATGCAAAGAAGTTTGCAAAAATATTTCCACATGCCACGATAGACGATAGACTGATTTTTAAAGGGATGAAAAAGATTATGAAAAAGGCTGATTTATGTTAACAGTAGCACTTCCAAAGGGTCGTATTGCAAAAGAGACGCTAGAGATTTTTGAGATAATTTTTGGTGAGGGTTTCAAGTTTGATGATAGAAAACTTATTTTAGAGACTCCGAATTTTCGTTTTTTACTTGTTCGTAACCAAGATGTTGCGACCTATGTTCATCGTCAAGCGGCAGATATAGGCGTTGTAGGACTAGATACTTTAGAAGAGCAGGGCTTGGATGTTATAAGACTTCTTGATTTAAAAAGAGGTATCTGTAAAGTCTCTATCGGCATGAGAAAAGGCGAAAAACTGGACTTTGACAAGCCTGAAATTAAAGTGGCTACAAAGATGGTAAACATCACAAAGCGCTATTTTGAAGAGAGAGCGGTCTCTGTTGATATTATAAAACTTTACGGCTCTATTGAACTTGCTCCGCTTATCGGGCTTGCCGACATGATTGTGGATGTTGTAGAGACGGGTGCGACCATGAAGCAAAACGGTTTGGAAGTGGTTGAAGATATTATGACTTCATCTACCTACCTGATTGCCAACAAAAACAGTTACATTGCCAAAAAAGATAAAATTTTAGATATTTATGAAAAAATCAATGAGATTATAAAAGCTGAGCAGAAAGACTCATGACAAATTTAGATTTATATGCAAAAGCTGAACATCTTCTAGGCATAGAGGAGGCAACCGAAGCACTCTATGATTTGTACCGTTCAGAGCTTGATGATTTGGGAGTTAAAACTCTTTTGGATGTAGGTTGTGGACGCGGCGGATTTATGCAACGCATGATAAGTGACGGCATTGTTTGCAAGGGCGTTGATTTAAGCTCTGTCATGGTGGAAGAGTGCAAATTGCTCGGACTCGATGCCGAGTGCAAAGATGTTTCAGAAGTTGACGGAAAATTTGATGCCATCGTGGCTATTTTTGATGTACTCAACTTTTTAAACCAAGATGAACTGATAAAATTTTTGGGTGCAGTTACCGAAAAACTGAGCGACAATGGGATTTTTATAGCCGACATAAACACTCGTTACGGCTTTAGCGATGTAGCTGAAGGCACCATGAGCAGTGAAAACGAGAGAGAGTTTTTAAGCGTTGATGCCGTATTTGAAAACGATGAACTCGCAACAAAGTTTACACTCTTTGAAAAAAACAAAGATGGAAGTTACACAAAATATCAAGACACAATCGTGCAATATTTTCATAAAATAAAAACATTTCAAAATCTGAGCGGGTTGAAACTTGTAGAAAAACAGACATTTTCGCTCTATGACACGGAAGATAAAACACTTCTGATTTTTAAAAAAAGATAAGAAAAGGAATAAAAATGTTAAAACTGATTATTTCTCTGATTTTAATAGTTGCAGTTGCAAATTCTGCTGAGGTAAAACCTAAAAATGGTTGCATTTTGGCTCAAAACGGTAAAGTATTTGTTAAATTTGAAGCACATAAAACACCTTCAAATAAGGCTGTCGGCGGTCAGTTTGAAGATGTAAAGTTTACACCGGCAGCACCAAGTGGGAACAACTTTCGTGAAATTTTTGTAGGCTCTTCTTTTGTTATTAATTCAAAAAGTGCCGTTATAAAAACGAAGGAAAAAGAAAAAGAGAGTGAGTTAATGAAATTTTTCTTTGACAATATGAATATAGACAATATAAAAGCCAAAATAGTTGATATTAAGTCAGATAAAATAGTAAAAGGAAAACCGAAAACGGGTAAGTTTTTTGTTGACATGTCTATAAATGGAGCGGTCAGAAATGTTCCGATGGATTTTAAATTTGATGCCGGCGAACTTACCGCAAAGGGTGTTCTTGATGTTTCAGCATTTGATTCTAGCTTGATATTTGAATTGGTAAATCAGGAGTTTGTGAGACAGCATAAAGAGAGAGTCTTAAAAAGTGTTGACATAGGATTTAGTACAAAAATAAAATCTGATCTCTGTTATGTTGCAAAATAAGTTCTAATTGCTTTTAAGCATATATATTTTCAATCGCCTAAAGTATAATTGCACCTATGAAAATATATGACTTTTTAATTATTGGTGCCGGAAGTGCTGGGTGCTGCATGGCTTATTTCCTGAATAAAGAGGGTAAAAGTGTTGCGCTTGTTGATAGAGAGGGTATTGCCGGCGGTGCTAGTGGAGCTGCAGGAGCCTTTTTATCACCGCTTCCGGGTCAAAAGAATATTTACAACTCCTTAGTAAATGATGCTTTAAACTTCTCTTTGGATTTTTATAAAGCATTACTTGCAGAAGCAGTGGATGCAAAGGGCGTTTTAAGAGTTACAAATGATAATTTCGCGCAAGATAAACTAGCACAGAATAACATAAAATATGACTATTTTGATACTCAAAAGCTAAAAAATATTTCTGATGATTTTATGAATATTGATGGATATTTTTATAAAAATGCAGCTGTGATAGAACCCGTACAAATTTGTAAGAAATTAACAGAGGAGTCTGATTTTTACAAAAAAGATATCAAAGAACTGAGTTTTAAAGATGGATTTTATATCGTAGATGAGATTAAGGCAAAAAATATTATTTTGGCTCAAGGTGTGGGTAAATCTTTAGTCGAGATTCCATACATGAAGATATCTCCTATTTTTGGGCTTAGAATTGATGTGAAAACAACCACAAAAATTCCTTTTAATATTCACAAATCCATTTCCATCTCAACAAATAAGCAAGATGGCACCGTATCTGTCGGAGCGACGCATGAGAGACACGATAGTACAAAAATGGAGTGCATAAGCACATGTGAAAAGTGTGCGTTTTATGAAAATAGTGACCAATCCCAGGTCCAGACTCTTTTAAAACAAGCAGATGAACTCATAAAACTTAAAGATTTAGAGATTGTAAAAATATACAAAGGTGCTAGAGCAACAATCCAAAGCTATTTTCCGGTTATTGGCAAAGCAGTGGATTATGAAGGTAGTCTGGAAAAATATCCTTCTATAAAAAATGGGACAAAAATCCCACAAGAATCTCTAAAATACTACCCAAATCTCTATGTTATAAACGCTCTAGGTTCAAGGGGTTTTGTGTTTGGTCCCTATTTAGCAAAAATTTTAACTCAAAATATTTTACACAATGAACCGATACAAAAAGATATAGCAACACAAAAACTTTTTTACAAAATGGCTAGAAAATAGAGAGTTTTAGGATTTATACTTAAATCCAAACTATACTAAACTTGAAAAAGGTTTTGTATCTTTGGCTGTAATCATTGATTTATATAGTAAAAAGATACAAATAATCAATATATTGCTTGTAATATCATCTTAAATTATAATGCTACTGCAAATACAGAGCCTCTGCGATAAAGAAAAACTCTTTTTTTACCTTTTGATGTCGTCGCTCTTTTAAAATCATTTAAAGTTCTTATCTCGCTATCTTCTATTTGTATAATAATATCTCCTTTTCTTATACCGATAGTCTGTGCTATAGTGTTGTCTTTGACATTAATAACCAGAACACCATTCATATTGGTATTGAGTTGTTGCTTATCTGAAGAAGTTAGTGCAACTACCTCAATTCCTTCATATTCAAATTGTCCGGCAACAGTACTATTATCTAAAGATGCGAGTGTGACATTGATTGTTTGTATTGTTTTATCTCGTAAAAACTTAATATTAACTACTTTAGAAGGTGTATAAGAACCTATAGTATTTTTAAGATCACTCGCACTCTTAATGTCTCTATCGTTTATTGAGATAATAAGATCACCTCTTTTAAAACCTGCTTTTGATGCGGGGGTATTGTCTTCTATTTCTGTAATCAGTGCTCCAAAAGTATTGTCATAAAAGCTGCTCATATCATCACTTACGTCAGCAGTTATAACACCCAGATAAGCACGAGAATATTTACCATTTTCAATCAGTCCGGTTGCTATAGATGTAACCATATTTGTGGGTATTGCAAAGCCTATACCGACATTTCCGCCAGTTCCTGAAATAATCGCAGAATTTATTCCTATAAGATATCCTGCAGAGTTTACAAGTGCGCCTCCAGAGTTGCCTGGATTTATTGAAGCATCTGTTTGAATAAAATCTTCATATTCTACTATGCCCATTCCGCTTCTGCCTGTTGCTGAAACGATACCTTGAGTAATAGTTTCACCTAATCCATATGGATTTCCAAGTGCAAAAACTATATCTCCAACTTTTACTTTATCAGAGTTATAAAAGGTTATGACATTTAAATCTTTGGCTTCTACCTTTATGATAGCTAGATCACTCTTTTCGTCTTTGCCTATGAGTTTTGCTTCATACTCTTTTTTATTACCGACTATACTGACTTTGATTTTATTAGCACCATCAACCACATGGTTATTGGTAACTATATAACCGTTTTTAGAGATAATAACACCTGAGCCCAGGGCCCTTTGAATTCTATCTTGCGGAATAGGTTGATTTTCATCAAATCTATTGCCGCTTATCTCGATTTCTACAGAAATATTGACTATACTGCTTTTTATATTTCTTAAAATATTGTTATAAGAAAGTATATAGTTCTGTTCTGTCGGGAATTTACGCTCTGTGGCTTCAGGAGCATATTTAAATTCTACACTATCTTTGGCATAAACCAATGTCAATGTTAATAAACACAGTAATAATAATTTTTTCATCTTAAATCCTTTTTATTTTAGAGAAAATATGCTGCTTTAAAATCTGTATGGATTTTTGCAACTGCAACGTTTACTTATCGAATTTGCCTGCTTTCAATAAATAAATCATAGTATTAACCATTCTAAAAAAACTTTACATGAAGACTATGGAGGAATTATGAAGAAAGATAAAAATAAAATTCAATTAATTTGTATTTTTATCCCAAAGTATACAGTAGATATTTCTAAAAATCATTTATGCTTGTGTTTAAGGGATATTTGGTAAAACACTTTCACCTTATCGGTGGTGTAAATTTTTAATGAATAACGAGAGTATTCTATCTTTTGAACAAGCTTTTTTTAAATATATTTCTTTTTGCCCTTATTTCTTTTTCTTTTTATATTTCATCTACAAAAATTGCATCAAGTAAGCCATCAACAAACTCATATTTATCAAATGGAGTTAAGTTCTCCGGCTGTTCGCCTGTGCCTACAAAAAGTATAGGAAGTGCAAGAGCGTACGCAATAGAGAAAATACTGCCTCCCTTTGGCGTGCCATCAAGCTTTGTAATGATAATTCCGTCTATTCCAATCATCTCATTAAATGCTTTGGCTTGCGCTATCGCAGAGTTTCCCTGTGTTCCGTCTATTATAAGAATGGTTCTGTGAGGGGCGCCGCTGTGAGCTTTATCGCAGATTCTTTTTATCTTTTTTAGCTCATTTGCTAAGTTTGTTTGGGTATGAAGTCGTCCTGCCGTATCGATTATAACATTATCAAAATCTTTAGATTTTGCCGAATCTATCGTGTCGTATGCGACTGCAGAGGAGTCATGCCCTTGTTTAGAAGAGACTATCGGAATGTCGAGCTTGTTTGCCCAAAGGGTTAGTTGTTCAATTGCCGCGGCACGAAAAGTGTCTCCCGCACCTAGCATTACTTTTTTGCCCTCACTCTTATATTTTGCTGCAAGTTTTGAGATAGTTGTAGTTTTTCCCGCTCCGTTTACACCCACAATAAGCTCAACAAAGGGAGCAACAAACTCAGGTTCTTTGTACGATGTGTAAGCAAGAGTCGCAAGTAGTTTAGAGCGTAAAATGTCCCTTGTTACTTTTTCTTGATAAATTTCATTGATGATTATTTCAACCAAATCGTATGCAACATCCGCTTCAAGTAAAATATCCTCTAACTCTTCTTTAGTAAAAGATACTTTTCTTTTTGGCACGACTGTTTTTATTGCATCTACGGTCTTTGCAAGAGATTTTTTTATAAATCCAAACATAAATTACTGCCTACTTCCCTAATGCTTGTTTAATATCACTCTCAATAAACTCTTCTTGTACGGCACCTAAGTAGTGTTTAATTAACTGACCGTCTTTATACATCACCATCAAAGGAATAGGAAATCTTTCTCCCAGCTTTAATGAAGAGGCTATTGCATCAACAAAATAACGATTTTGGTCAGAATTGACTAAAGTGTATTTAGCTTTATACTCCTTACTAAACTCTTGTAATTTATCGTTTGTTATCCCATCTTCTATTGTTACACCGATAATAACAAGGTCATCTTTAAATTTATTTTGAAGTGAGCTAAGGTGCATAGCAGAACCTTGGCAGGGTGGACACCATGTTGCGAATATGTCAAAAATAACTACTTTGCCTTTAGCACTCTCTAAATCAAATCCCGCGGCTCCCTCTTTTACAATAAGCTCTTCATTTTTTAAGCTCTTAAGTTTATACTCTTTCGTGGCAACCATCGAATTTGCTGATATATTTTTATCAATTTTGTCTATTTTATCTTCTTTGCCTTCTTTTGCTTTGTCGTCGCTACAACCGTTGAAGAGAACTGCAGATACAAATATTGCGGATAAAATTGTTTTTTTTAACATTTTAGATACCTCTGTTTTTATTTTTTTAGTAAGATTAGGTTCAAATTATAGCCATAAAGATTTTATATGCCTCTTACAAAACAGATATTCAGACAAATATGTTTAAAAAAAATGAAAAATTGCAACATACACAATAAGTTGTATAAAAATTATCTTTTAAATACGAAACTTTTAAAAGAATTGAAATTTAAAAAGAGGAAGAATATACTCTTTTATTATCCACTCAGTTTTGAATCAAATGTGACAAGAACGCTCAAACAGATGCGAAAAAAATCAAATATTTTTGTGCCATTTATGGAAGCTGAAAGTTTTAAGATGGTACCATTTAGGTTACCGCTGAAACAGAATAGTTTTGGTATTTTTGAAGCGGGAAACACAAAAAGAAATATAAAAAATATTGATATAGCTATAGTACCTGCAGTTGGGGTTGATGGCAATTTACAAAGAGTTGGATTTGGAAAAGGGATGTATGATCGTTTCTTTGCAAAGTTAAAAAAGAGACCATATATTATTTTTATTCAACCAGAGATTTGTTATACAAAAGAATTTATTTGTGATTCATATGATATTACATGCGATTTACTGTTAACTCCAAAGGCGCGGATTTCGCCTATGGCTAGAGTCAAGAAGAGGAAAAAATAGATGTTAGACGAGATACTGCTGGGTGGCTTAACAGCTACAGTAAGTGGGATTGTCGGTTTTATCATCTCTAAAAAAATTACGAATGCTAATTTTGATATTTATGTCGACAAAGCAAAAGCAAAGGCCGGTGTGATTGAAAATGAGGCGGAGCTACTTTTACAAAAGTCTAAATTAAAGTCTCAAGAGATTGAGCTGGAAGCTCTGAAGCAGTATGAAAATGCAAAAGACAGAGCTAAGGCTGACCTTTCTCAAAGAGAAGATGATGTTATACGAAAAGAGCAGAGTTTTAAGAGATACAAACAAAATGAAGAGAATCGAATTCAGGATGAGAGTAGCACATTAAAAGTAAAAAGAGTTGATTTAGAGAGAAATGAGAAGTCGATAAACTTACTGAAACAGAGATATGAGAGCAAAATAGATGAGGCTCTCCATGCAATAGAACATAGTGCCGGAATGACTCAGGCTGAGGCTAAAGTTGTTCTGCTTGAAAAGGTAGAAGAGAAGTCGCGTGCAGAGATAGCGCATATAGTAAGAAAATGCGAAAATGAAGCAAAAGTCGAGGCAAAAAAAAGAGCAAACTATATTTTAGCTCAGGCGACAAGCCGTTATGCAGGAGAGTTTGCCTCAGAGAGACTTACAAGTTTGGTTCATTTAGATAATGATGAGCTAAAAGGTCGTATAATCGGGAAAGAGGGTAGAAATATAAAAACTCTTGAGACGATTATGGGTGTCGATATTATTATTGATGACACTCCAAATACTATTTTGGTGAGTAGTTTTAACCTTTATCGTAGAGCAATAGCTACCAAAACTTTGCAACTTCTTATAGAAGATGGAAGAATTCAACCGGCGAGGATTGAAGAGATTTTTGAAAAGGTTTCGGATGAGTTTGAAGCTTCCATTTTGAGCGAGGGCGAAGAGCTTATAGCAGATTTGAAGATAGGCGTTATGCACCCAGAGCTAGTCAAACTCATAGGGCGGCTTCGTTACCGTGCGAGTTATGGACAGAATGCTTTGGCGCATACTCTTGAAGTTGCACATTTGGCGGGTATGATGGCGGCTGAGATGGGTGGAGACCCGATTCTTGCAAAAAGAGCAGGGCTTTTACATGACATTGGCAAGGCGCTAACGCATGAGCAAGACGGAAATCATGTAAGCTTAGGTGCCGAGGTTTGTAACCGTTATAATGAACATAGTGTCGTAATAAATGCAATCTATGCGCACCATGGACAAGAAGAGATAAACTCAATAGAGTGCGGCGCTGTTTGTGCCGCAGATGCTCTCTCTGCTGCAAGACCGGGAGCCAGAAGAGAAGTTTTAGAGAGTTTTCTCAAACGGGTAACGGAGATAGAAGAGATAGCATTTCAGCAAACGGGCGTAAAACAGGCGTATGCAATAAATGCTGGACGAGAAATACGGGTAATCGTAAATGCTACTCTGGTGAATGACGATGAAGCTGTTTTGATGGCAAAAGAGATAGCCAAAGAGATAGAAGAAAAAGTTCAATATCCGGGTGAAATAAAGGTGAATGTTATTCGCGAGAGCAGATCGGTGGTATTTGCTAAGTAGTTTAGTTTCGGCATGTGGAAAAAAACATTAGCGAAGCATTTTTGCTTCGCTTGTTTTGTAAGTTTCGCACATGCCAAGTCGGTTCCGCTCCATTTCAAATCTTCCTCCATGTCATTTATATGCTCGTTATGAATAAATATTAGTCGATGTGAACATATTATAGAGCCTTTTTCACTTAGAAGTTCTCGCATCAAAACAGATGAGGGTATATCATTTTTAAGTAGCTTCCTGTGTCGTTTTCCCATATATCTGCATACGCAAACTGCTTTAAACGTAAATCGCTAAAAGTTAATTTGTTGAATAATTAATATGCTTTAAGTTTTGTATTAAAAAAAGGTACAGAATGGTACAAAGAAGCATGGCGGGGCATCTAGATGTAGCCAATGCTAGAATAAGAAATTGGAAAAAAGAAAAACCAAACTTATATGAAATAGTTATGAAAGGCTCTGCGTTTGAAGAAGCTGTTAAAAAAAAAGCGCAACAAAACGCCGACGAGTTAAAAACTTTGGAAGAGCAGTTTAAAGGGAAGAAGTAAATATTTATCTAAAATATTGCAAAATGCAATATTATTTTTCTTTTATCATTTTTGATGATATAATTTTTTAAAATAAAAAGGGTTTTGTATGTTTAAATATTTAATAGCTTCTATAATATTGTTAATATTGATTATTTTACTGTCATTATTAAGCTATTTTGAAATTATATCCTTTGATACCATTGCTACTTTAATTACTTTATTTACTTTTATATTTGGTATTTATACATATAAAAAAGATAATCAATATAAAAAGAATAAAGATACATATGATTATGTTGATAATTTAATAGACTTCTTGCAAAACTCATTTTACGGGCACCTCAAATCCACGATCAAAATTTACCAATCCACATATCAAATTAAATCGTAAATTAAAGTATTTTCGGCGGTTACGATATTTTTGCGTCAGGATTTGAAATGTTTTCAGTTTAGC
>CANMJR010000041.1 GCA_947498025.1 Helicobacteraceae bacterium | reverse complement strand
TTTGTGATTTTTTTTAATATTAAATTGCTACCCGTTTCAATCCCAAAATAGATAAGATTTAATTTATGCTCATAGAGAAGTTGCAGTTCTTCTTTGGAGCGTGCAAGTAAGTTTTGAGCAGAAGCATATGCGGATACTCTTTTTATATTTGGGAAAGATTTTTGTAAATACTGCAGTAGCAGTATTAGATGTTCTATAGGCAGAGATAATGCATCACCATCTGCTAAGAAGATTTTATGTGCTGCGGGATATGCCAAGGATAAGATGTCTATCTCTTTGTAAACATCTTCAAGTGCTCGTACTTTATAGCTCTTTGTTTTATACATACTGCAAAAGCTACATTCATTGTAGCTACAGCCATAGGTAGCCTGAATGATTATATTATCAGCTTCTGCAGGAGGTCTATATAAGGGGTAAGAGTAATGAATCATTTTTTTGGTTAGGTTCCTCGATAAAATATCTCTAAAAATATCGTTAGTTTCATCTAATCAAAGATTAGACTGAATACTCTTTTTATGGAAGTTGTTTGGAGAGAGCAGGTGAGGAGAAAAGAAATCACCTGCATATTTGAATCACTTTAAACTATATAGAAGCCTTAGCAACTTCATCTTTAAGTGTTTGTCCTGCTTTGAACTTTGGAGCTGTATGAGCTGGCTTTGTGTAAGTTTTATCAGTACCTGGAACAATACCGCTTTTTTCTGGTACTTCAACGGCTGTAAATGTACCAAATCCTACAAGAGTAATACTCTCTTTTGATGCAAGCACAGTAGACACTGCTTCCGTAAACGCTTTTATTGCTTTTTCTGCTTCTACTTTTGTAGTATAGCTTCCTGATGATTGTACTAACTCTACAAATGCTTGCTTATTCATATATTTATCCCTATGTGTTTTTGGAATTATACCCTACTCTGCTTTGAGGCTGAGATTTTTGAGATTATTCACTCCTAATAACTGCTCAAATATTTGTCTAATTTGTCTAATTCTGCACTATTTAGATTATCTATACTTTTAATGAGTTGTTTTATTTTAAATTTTAAATCAACTTTTTTTTGTTCAAGATTATCTACTGATTTACTAGCTTTCATAAATATTGAAACAGCAACTTTTGCCTCAGATACAGAGTAGTTTTCTTTTATACTTAAAATAATAAATTTATTGATTTCACTTTCTGATTTATCTGAATTTTGAGCCTTATTCAATTCAACTGCGATTGAGTAATATATCTGCTTTGACTGCATAGCCTCAACGAGACTTGAATGTAAAGCTAACGTATTTGTCATTCTCTGATAAAATGAATTAATTGATGAAAATATCTTAGTTTTTAACAACAATTCTTTTACTAAATCAATCTGACTCAGTAAATTATGATCATCTGTTTTTAAACTGCCCTGTTCTATTTTACGTGCTTTTGAAATAATACTTTTTAATTCATTTTCTTCTTTTTCTAACATATATGACAATGCTTCTAAATGAAATACAATGACATCATATTCACTTGGATTTTCTCGATGATAGTTTTCTGCAAACATTAATTCTATAACATCAATATCACTATCAGTTTCAAATATAATTGCTTTAATCGTGGTCTTACCCAGTAGCTTGTGTGCTTCAATTCTTCTATACCCTGCAATTCTTTGGTATTTACCATCTTCAAGGCGTCTAACAGATATTGGATTTATTAATCCATGGATTGATATATCCTCTGCAAGAGTTTTAATACTGCCAGTATCAACAGAATATCTGTCATGAAAAGGGGGATTTTCAATATTAAGAATCTCTATCTCAATTAAATTATCTTTTGTTTTTTTTGACACTTGCAAATCTGATTTTTCAACAGCTTTTTTCATATTATTAGCCATACCAGCAAATCTATTTTTCAACATTCTGAGTCCCTTTCTGTTTAATTACTTCAATTTTATCAGCTATTGCCTCATTCACAAAATTTGAAAATTTAAAATTATTGATTTTTAAAAAATCAAGATATTTTTTAGGAATTTTATATACTAATCTATTTACAAAGATTTCATCATTAGACTCTTGTAATAATGTTTCTAAAATTTTTACATTTCTACTATTTGAGTTCAAGTAATACCTCTAAATGTTTTATTATAGTATTAACTTCTTCAGCGGCTTTGCCTTTAGGATCCATTTCTACAACAGATTTTCCAAGTTCAAAAGATTTTCTATAATCAGCTCGTTGTCTCATAATTCCATTTATCACATTAAACGTTTCATCATCATCAGAAAGCAAAAATCCCTTTAAATCGTCTACTAAGGTGGTTGCTGAAGGATTTATATTGTTCAATAGAACATGAGCTTTTATTTTAGGATTTATTTCTTTAAGTTCTGAAATTATTATTTTAAACTTTTCTAGTCCATAAAGTTCAATCAACGAATTTGATACTGGTGTAATAATCATATCGGAACCCAACATAGCTAACCTATTTAAATCGCTGTCAAACCCACCAGAATCTATAATCAATATTCCTTCATATGTATTCATTAAATGCATAAGTGATTTATCATCTTCTGCTATTATTACTTTTAGTTCAGGAAGATTTTTCGACTCTCTTATGCCTTGAAAAATAGTCATTGATCTCTGATGATCTAAGTCTATTACCGCAACATTATGTGATTTGGATAGTTCAATAGCTAAATTTAATGCCACTGTTGATTTACCAACACCACCTTTTTGATGAGAAATAGTAATTACTTTATTTTCCATTGATTACCTTAGTAAACTAAATTATTTAATGAAATGATATTATAATTTACTTTAAATGTAAAGAGATTATATCTGGTACAGATGTTTGTACCAGATATAATTTAAAAGTATTTTAGTACAAACGTTTGTACTAAAATGTATATCAAATTATCTCAGCTTCAAGTATTCCTTCATCATTAACAGGTTCGTCAATTAATGAACTTTTTAATTGAGCTAAAGTAAAAACATCACTGATTGTTCTTTCTTCCCCACTGCTTAAACAAACAACAATACTACAAACATCATTATCAGATAAACCTTCATTATTTATTATTACTTTCAATAAAGTGAAATTTTTCTTTTTGCCATCAATTTTATCAATGCCAAATATAAATTTTCCTTTATAATTATCTGTTAAAACTTCGCTCCTATTCATTTTAATTTTGCCTATTCTATTTTGATTAGCATAAAGCCATTCCCATATAACTATTGCATCATCTGGCTCAAAATCTTTATTTGATAACTCGTTATATAGATATCCTTTTATACTCAATCTTACCATTAAGTCATGCTTCCAATTTAATGGACCAATTGCTATTGGTTGCCCTAAATAATTATCAACAACCCAACTTTTAAATGTTTTAAATGTTTTAAATTCAGGAATAAACATTGGCTTTGTTAAATTTTCTTCTTTAATTTCAACTTTATTTTTTACAAATTCTGGTTTAGGAGCAAATTCAAATGCAATCGCATATATTCTTGTCCCTTTTTTTATTCTTTCATAATCGACTGTAATATCAGAAAGTTCATTAATTTGTTTTTTTGCCGGCTCAATTGTATTTTTGATTAAATTTGAAACATTACTCCAATATCCTTTATGTTCAATTTCATTTATTCCTAACAATGTTTGAATAAAATCTATTTCAAGTACTATATCCGTTCGAAAAGGACTTGAATTATTTTTTCCGATTAGCATTTTAAAATATTGATATAATAATCGAGCATATTGCGATGAAAATGTATTTAAATAATCTAAACTCAAAGCTGTGTAATTTGAGGTAGGAAGTAAATTATCAGTTCTAAAATTTTTACCAAAGGTTATCTTTACTTCATTTGTATTAAAATCAATTGCTGCTGCTTGAAAAATGACAAAAGCCCCAATTTCATCTGTTTCATTATTCTTTACGGAATATTTAAATTTTATATCAACCATACTTTCAAGTGCATCTTCAAGTTCTGCTCTATTTATTTTCTTAATATTTGCACCTTTTAACATTTGTTCTTTAAATGCACTTAGATCTAGCACTAAATCACCTTCAGATACAATATCTAAGAAATCTCCACTTTTTTTCATATCCTGCACTGTAGCTAAAATAGTATCAAAAATTCGTTGTTGCTGTAACGTCATCTGCTTCTTAATTTGAATCATTTTAACAAAATCATTATGTTTATATAAATCTAAATTATATTTTTTTTTCACTATAAGAACCCCTAAAAGTTTTTCTGCTTAATTATAATCAATTATTAGATAAAATGGAAGATAAACTTGTAATACACACTAATTTGGAAGAATTTCTTGTATGAAAAGAATAATTGGAAGAATAACTTTCAATTAAGCAGAAAAACTTTCAATTTTGGAAGAATTTCTTGCTTCAATGGAAGAATTACTTTCATTGATGGAAGAATTACTTTCATTGATGGAAGAAAAACTTGTATTAGTGGAAGAATATCTTTCAATAATGTCTTTCAAACTCTTTATTATAGGGCTCTATAGAATCCTAAACTCTTAAAAAGATAAAACTCTTAAAACTTCTAAATCTTTTAGAGACGTTTTTATAATTAATTTTTGTTTGCTATGAATTCTTTTATGAAAAAATAAACTAGAAATACTTGTATTAAAAGATTTTCTGCAGCTTGTTTTTAAGGGCCTATTTTAGGTTGTTTGAGAAGCCTTGCATTACAAGTTTTTCTTCCATTTGTTTTTAATATAAGTTTTTCTTCCATTACAAAACATATTTTATATTTTATGATAAAACTTCAAAGCATAAAACAATCATTTTAGATTTATTTAATTGAAAAGAAAACTTAATTCATAGGCCATGGCACATTGTAAAGAGTGTTTATTATTAAAAAACTAGGAAATTAATATTTTTATTAATATAGACACAAGTTTTACAGTTAAATTATTAATAATATGGAAGAAAATCTTTCAATTAATTTAAAATGTTTTATGAAAGGGTAGGGTGAAAAATATATTTTCATTTGATTTAAGTGGAAGATTAATTATAGAAAGAATAGGGAGTAGGGTTCTTCATTTTATTTAAAATTTCTAATGTTTTTGTGACATCATAAAGTGCGCTATGGTACTGTTCATTATCAAATTCAATATTGTAATAGGCACAAGTCTCAATAAGTTTTGGATTTTTTATATTACCTTTTATATTGGCTGTATTAACAACTTTTTTATTCTCTTTCATTGTACAAAAGTGATTTTTAAATGAGACTAAGTTTCCAAGATAACGAAGTTCAAATGATATATTGTGGGCAACTAAGGTTGTAGCATTTTTGCAAAATTCCACAAACTCAATATCCTCTGCGAAATATTCTTCATAGCTTACTCCAGCTCTTAGCTTTTCTAGCCTTTGTGGCGATAGTTTATGAACGGCTAGAGCATGTGGATTGACTGCATATTCTGAAAAATAGTAGCGATGGAAAGTCTCTGTTACAATAAATTGATTATCCATATTCTCAACACGAAAAGCAGCAACTTCAATTACATCATGGACATTAGCTGAGTTTGTTTCAAAATCTAAGATTATCAATTTTTATCCTTATAATCAAGTAACTTCTCATTCCAATATTTTACATATGCTTCATATTGTTGTTTTTCCATAAAGTATGGAAGAAGTTGCTCTCCTTGGAGTTTGTAAGAATTTATATATTTTAAGCCTTCATCAAAAGCCTTTTGTATTCGATGATTGCCATCTATAATCTCATATTTGTTTATTCTTATTTCTGCCTGCAATATAGGCTTGTTTGTATCAACTGTTTTAAGATGCTCCTTGTCTATAACACTAAATTCAAGAGAGTGCTCTTTTAACCAGTTCTTCAAGTTAATTTTTTCTGATTGAACAAGGAGTTTTTTAGAGTCGATATCTTTTATGATTTGAGAAATATTAAAATGAAAGAAGCCATTGATATAAATTTCATCTGCATCAGTAGCGATTGGCTGATATTTTTTATTGAGCTTTATTTTTCTATCGGTTTTTACTGCTTGCATTTATAGTTACTCAACAATTTTTAAATCTAAAAACTTTAAAAATGAAGTTGCCTCAGGAAGAGAGACTTTCGTTGCTTTGATTGTGTTGTATTTTGGATTGATCATATAGTTTATAGCATGGGAGAGATCTGTATTCTTTAAGTTTGTATTATTAAATGTGGAGTTTAAGAGGTCAGTATCTTTGAAGTTTGCTTTTTCTAAGTTTGTGTGCGCGTAATCAACTTCATGTGATTTACACGAAATAATCTCGCTATTTCTTAAATCTAGTTGGTAAAAAGAGGACATGCTTATATTGGAGTTGTAAAAATTTGCAGAAAATGGGAGTAGGGACAAAGCCCAGTTTATGCCGATAGCTTTAGACTCTTTTATAGAAATATCAATAAAGGTACTGTTCTTTATTTTTATCAATGACAGGTCACACTCTTCAAAAACACAATCTATAAATTTACAAAACTCTATAGTTGATTCGTTAAATATGCAGTTTTTAAATGTACAATTATCAAACTCTATTGAAGATAAAGATGTAGCAGTTTTATTTTCAAATAACTCATTGTAATACTCATTTTGGGTTAATATCAATTTATTTCCTTTACTAAAATACTTATGAAGAGGATGAGAATTAAGAATTCTTCACGGATAAATTTGAATATGATGTTATTAATTTTTACAGTTGTGTGCTAATCAAATCAGGTATCAAGTACGATGCAAACCCGGCATTTATTTTAAGTCTTATCGCACTTTTTGGAGTGTCTGACTCTATATAGTCCATCTCCGTCAGAGTTTTTATAATAGTAGTTGCTGTTCTGTCTTGTTTGTTGATGATATCCTTAACCCTTCCTCTTGCTATTTCACCATTAACTAGTAACTCTTTAAAGAGTGCAGATGTGTATTTTGGTAATGGTGGGGTGCTAAGCATTCCCTGTTGAGAGAGCATTATGTATTTATCCATTCTATGACCTAATGCATCTAGTTGTAAATTTTTACTCATAAATTCTATCTGCTCGTATGCCAAAGTAAGCATATATTTTAAATAGTACGATAAGCCTCTAAGAGACAGGGGACCTTTTCCGTCGGTTGCACCTTGAAGAGGCATGTCAGCTAAAGAGAGATGTTTTTTATATCCATCACTATCTCTTGCAAGGGCTCTTGATATATTCCACAATCCATAACCATCGAGTTTCATATGTGTGAGGGCTGCATCCAAAAACAGCCTAGAGACTCTTCCGTTACCATCTAAAAATGGATGTATCCAAACAAGACGGTGATGCGATGAGAGAGCATAAATAAGTTTGAGAGCTTGAGTGCTTTGTTCTGGAATTTTATAAAAATATTCAAATGAATTAAAAAGAGTTTCCAGCTCCAAATATTTTGGTGCCACATGTTTGCCAATATATACATCTGTTCGTCTAAACTCTCCAGGTACCATTTTTATGAGAGTATCTTCATTTTTAATATCTAAAAATGATTCCATCCCATCTTTAGAATAAAACTCTTTATGGATTTGCAAAATAAACTCTTTTGTAAAAATTGTATTTTCAGATTTTACGGCAAAATCTTCTATAAATCTTTGTACATCTATATGTGCTAGAGATAAAAGTTGGAGTTTTTTTTCATTTGCATTGCTAGAAAAATCTTTTTTCATAGCTTTTTCAATATCAAGAGGATGAGTTCCTTCTGACTCAATTTTATTAGAGTAGTAACTGTTTGTTTTTCGGAGAAGCTCTTTTACTGCATTTACTATAAAAATATTATGAGTACCCATAAGAGTAGCACTTTTTATACATACCTTCTCAGATAAAGCCAATAGCTCTTGGTCTATATTGCCTTTAATGTCCATAGGTAAAACAGGTGTAAAATACATATAAACTCCTCGCTGTGATATTATAGCATTATTGCGTATTTATTTGCGGATAAATATATTCATATAAGTTCGTAAATATGGGAATAATATATATGTTGTCTTTATTTCATAATGTATAAATTGCGGATATTGTCGCAGATATGTATCAAGCGAAACACAGAAGTAATAAAAAGCAAGAAAAGTTGAAGTTACAATCAAATTTGAGACTAAATATTATGATTGAGCAAGTATTGCAAGGCACTATCTGTGGAAGAAAATCTTTCAATAGCCAAAATTTACTACTTCAAAGATTAAAAGGGTAAGGGCAGGGTGATATTACAAGAGATGAACTCTCTCAAGAAAACTCCTATAAACTTTTTGACTCAAACTGACCCACTCTTTTTGAAACCTTTTTATACATTCATTATTGGCAGACAGGAATATAATCCCACGAGAGCTTTATATTAAAACAAATTATCCACAAACTGCTCAAGATTTGGAAATTTCCCACAATAAAGCACTGTCACTTTAAATGCAAGCAAGAGAGTACCTATCAATAAAATGAGATATACTTTATAAACTATAAAAAAAGCTACTATAAAAATTATTAAACGACTTGCAAACTCTTTATATTTTTTTCGTAGTTTAAACATCTCTTTAAGCCTTCATATTTGAATATTTTCATAGCTATATATTGCATCAACGTCCATTAATGGAATAGACAGGTTTGGTTTGTGCAAAAAAAGCAGCAGCTGCTAATAATCCATAAAATGCTATTACCGATGCTGGAATATATAAAGCAAGTTGCACAACTGAGAAGAGTAACCCAAATTTGAGGGAAGTTTTTTGTACATTGTTAAAAACAACTAAACCGATAATGATAACACCTATACTTATCAAGATAATTCCATTAAGTATATCGCCACTCTTATTTACAGCTTCAAGATACCAATTTTTCCCAAACAACATAAACCCATAACCTATGCCTGCGGCTGCAAGGTTATACCAGTTAAATATCTCGTATCTATACTTTTTTTGTGTATAGTTATTCATGCTTGAAACAAACATAGCCAAAAGAAACAATCCTACCAAAACTCCTATAATTTTTAAAACCAACATTGTGAACTCCTCTTTAATTCATATCTTCAGTAGGGGTATATTGTAAAAAAAATAACCAAAAGTGTCAAGGTAATTATTGATGTAAAAAAATAGCTATTACTCTTGTACAGACTTCAAATACTCTTCATTCTGCGAAGCGAGTTTAGCACCTTCACTCCATTTCTCTGCCTCTTGTGCATCAATGCACTCTTGTACTTTATTCGCCACCATTCTTTTTGCATAGTACGCATCAATATCAAATGCTACTGCTCTACCATTAGGGACACGTTCCGCTACTATTCTTGCACACTCCATATATTCGATGTACTCATCGGCTAATTCTTTCATACTCTCATACTCTATAATAGAAAGAATTACTGCTTCTGGCTGTTCCTCTTTAGTAAGAATCATTCTGTTAAGTTTACTTGAGGTCAATGCATCTACATAGCTTGTCATCTCTTTAGCAAAAATATCTTGTGAGACCATCTCCTCTTGTTTGTATTTTTTAATACTGCTTTGTCTGTATTCCTCTTTTTCTTGCTCTTTTTTTGCGTTCTTAACTTTTTCATCTTTTTGCAAAATTATAATAGCAATAAAGAGAAATGCCACAATGGAGCCAAGCAGCATAAAGCCTACTGTTGCATTTTCCATTATTTACTCACTTTTGTTGGCATGTGGGAATGCATGCCAAGTTTCTCTTCGAGTGCCATGATGCGTGTTTGAAGTGCATCTAAGGTCTCTTCTTTGCAATGTATTCTCTCAGAGAGAGCTCTTAGTCCTGAGACGATTGCCTCACTTATAGTACTTGCTATAAGTACCAAACCCACCATGATGATGAGATAATCTATTGTTTGCATTTTTTATTTCCTTTTTTAGCTTTTAAATTTCTTCTCTCGGGCATCCTCAACAACTGCAGATAAAACTTCACATCTCTGCGTAATTTGATAGTTTTTATATTCACAGAAGTAGAGAGATTTTATCTCTCTTGTCATACTGCCATCGACGCTGTAGTAACTAAACAATCCTAAGAATGAGCGTTTCTTTATCAGCTGCTCTGGGTGTTTACATAGGAGCTCTTCATAGTCGAATCCGCTATTCACATGCCGATTGTAAATAGTTTGCACTCCTTGTATTTGAAGGTTTCCATTTGCATCAACGCTTAAGGAGGCATCACGAAAGATGGTTTGCAAATCATCACATCCTGAGTTATAAAATCTCTCTCCTGCTTGATTGATGATAATAGCTTTTTCTTCCTCATCTATTCGTATATCTACACCGCTGTAGAGCAGTTTTAATGGTGATGACTGATTTTCTGCTGCTGCTGTTATATCTTCCTGCTCTTGAAAAAGCTTTGAGAGTGCCGGATTGTCTTTGAGAAGAGAAGCTGCTTGTGTCATTCTCTCATACTCTGCAACAGAGAGCATAACAGAGCTCATGGCATCGTTGTGAACGATTGCTATCTTTTCTACTTCACCTGTAAGTACTTTATCCAAGTAGGTATCCAGAGAGAGGGCTAACTCCTCTGAACTGATTATCTCGTTTTGTGAATATTGCATAAGTTTCAATTCCTTTTTTTATTGTTATGTGCCAGAGCACTTTTTTATTTGTCTTCTTTACAACTATTTATTTCAAAGAGTAAATCCTCTTTTTTGAAATACTCTTTGTAAATGACCCAGCCATCTTTTTGAGCTACCTGATGAAACTCTTTGTTTCGCACCAGATTTGGCTTACAGATAAAGGTAGTGTTTTTTGAAAACGCTTTTTTCTTGTCGTTATTGTAAAAATTCTCAAAAAAATTATCTAGTGCGGAAAGAATTACTACGAGGGGAACTATAATCAAGGTAAGACCTACGATTATTGCCAACCAATCTGATAATTCTGAGTGCTTATTTGCATTATTCTTTGCCATTATTCTTTCTCCTCTTTTAAAACTTCACAGCTATTCAAAGAGATAATTTCACTCTCTTTGATAAGATAATCATCTCGCTTGCTATATCCGCGTGCTTTAGAGACAATGATTGGTTTATCTTCTGGGTGACACATCAGCTCTTTGCCTTCATTGAAAGATTTTCTTCCACTTTGAAGTGTGGTGTTATAGAGCGCAAATGCAAGTATAAATACAAATACAATGACACCTGCATCTATTTTTAGCATAGAAAATTCAGGCTTATTTTCATGGTCTGCTACAGATAATTGTGACAACATGGATAAGATGCTCACAAACACAAGAATAAAACTCCCTATTGCTGCCATAACTATAATGTTGTGTGGTGTCATCTCCATTTAGTTACTCTCCTCTGCCAAAACTGTTACAACTACATTATCCACAACCCTGATTGAAAACACTTCTACACTATAAGTGCCATTGCCGAATGTTTTTATCTGCTCTTGTACTTTAGGCGTCACTATCTCTTTATAGAGCTTCGTGATATCGAGTTTATAGACTCTCTCTAAGTATCTAAGGATTGCGTGTTCACTGATAATAATTTCATCAGATTGCATTTGAAGTGCAAGGAGTTCCTCTTTGTACTTTTTTAGCTGATGTGCTTTTTTATCCATAGAACTTTGAAGAACTTTTTGTTGCTCTTTGATGTTATCAATCTCAAGAGTAGCTTTGGAGATAAGGACTTGGATACTTTTTATTTGAGAACCTTTAAGGTGGTTTTGTTTCATCTGTCTCTGCTTGTGATATTTGAATGTTTTTTTATTTTTTGCTCTGCAGTTCTACTGCAGCTCATAAAAGTCATAAGCAAATCCTCCTTTTTAAAATAGTCTGTGTCATAGATTTCCCAGCCGTTTTCTTTTGAGACAAGATAACGAGGGCTTGTGCGCGGTGGAGAGCTTGAACATATAAAAGCACCGCCGGTTAAAAAATAATCCGTATCGGATTGGTTTTGTATCTTTTTTTCTAATTTTGTTGCTTTATCAGCTTCTTCAACAATAGCGTAAAAGAAGATACCTATAAATGTAAAAACTATCATCGCAGCTGATATTCCATTTCTAAGAGTCTCTCTATTTTTTTGTTCTTGTGTTGATTCATTTGAGTCTGACTTTTGTGTTTGTGTTTCATCCATACTTATTTTCGCTCCTTTGAGCCTCTTGTTTATTAGACTACCAAAGTAATTTATAAGTAGTCATAGCAAAAGTATAGTCATAGTTGTCTTAAGTTTTCTTTAGACTACCAAGCTATAATATTATTAGTCATTCAAGGAGAGCACATTGAATAAGTTTGAGAATAGATTAAAAGAGTTATTTGCAAATGCAAAAATTATTAAACTGGGAGATATAACAACAAAAATAGCAACCATCTCAAAAGTAAGAGTGGGTCAGACGCGAACTTTTAGTGAGTATGATGAGATATCTCTGAATGATTTAGATGAATACGGGGTCATAACAGTTCCAGAGATTCCTAAATATCTTGGTCCTGCAAATGCTTCTTCTATCAGTTCTCAACGTTTGCGTGAGGGGGATTTAGTATTAACGCATAGAGGAAGTGTTTTTAAAGTAGGATTAGTTGGAAGTGAGTATAAAAAAGTAATTGTTGGCAACAACAGTATGATACGCATACAATTTCCACATGCCAGATGCAAATACACATCAAGATATGTACAAGCGTATCTGCAACTTCCATTTGTAAAGGAGTACCTCAATAATCAAATCACCTGTGGCTCAAAAGAGAGAAAGATACTTAGTTCTGCCAACCTATCTGAACTTCCTATACCTGAGTTTGATGAGAAGAATCAAACATTTGATTTTTTAGATCTCTATTATGGAAGAATCAGCATGACAATTGAAGCGCAAAAGCTTTTAGATGAAGCAGCTAGAATTGTCGAGAACATGGAAGCTTTAAAAGAGTCGGTTGTGTCAGACGCGCTCAATAGAAGTCATGAGGTGGAGATGATTTTACAAAGCGATGAGAGAGTGCTTGTTGCCATGAAGAAACTACGAATGGAGATGGAGGCTTTAGTATGATAAATCATAAGGGTTATGATTATTTTGGGTTATATGTAATATTTATTTGTTTATCTATTCTTGTAGTGTTTGAGGCATATGGGCATCTTTTGGTAACTATTTTACTCTCTGGGTTTTATACGATTGTTCTGCAGAGTAAGAAGTATCCTCGACTGACGAAGTTGTTTGATGATGCGTTTTAGGGGTTGTAAGGAAATTATTTTTAGCATTTTAAGAAAGAAAAATGAATTGCTAAATAAATTAGATTTTTAATTTTAACTTCTAAATATAAATTTTAAAAGTTCCTATATTTAAAAACTTTTTATCCAATACTCAAATAAAGGATCTTGAAAATAGTACTCTTTTGAGTTTTTATCTAAAATATCTTTTTGTAATAATCCTTGTAGAGCAGTTTGAAATGAACCTGTTTTAATCTTGAATTTTGCTAAATATTGCTCATCATATAAATTTTCTCCATTTTTTGCAACAACAATTTTTAAAGCTTTTTTTTGATTAGGTGTTAAATTTTCTAGTTCTATTGAAAATAGATCTTCTTCTCTTTCAAGAATAATTTTTAGTGCATTTATAAATATTGTATCATCTGCAATATCATTTGTTAAATTCCATATCTCATAACTAAATTGCTGAGTATAGTATGGGAAGCCTTTTGTAATATCTAAAATTTTATTGATTATTTGACTATCAATTTTTTTACCTGTTTTTTCAAATTTTGATGTAATAAATTCAAGCCAGTCATTACTGCCAATTTCTTTAATTATAAAATGCTTTACTGATTTATAAAAGGGTCTATTTTTATCTAAAAACATTTGATGTAAAAGACTCTTTTTACTCCCCATAAATATGTATGAAATTTTATTCGAATGTTGTTGGATAACACTTCTTAGTTTTGCTTCAATATCTAAATTGATTATCTCCTGAAATTCATCAAAAACGATTACAATTTTTTTATCATTTTTTATAAATGCTAATGGAATATTTAAAACATCTTCGAAAGTTTGATGCGTATCATCTGCAGTCATAGCTAAAGAAAAATTAGGAGTGCCACTCACATCAAAATTTACATTTATATTAGGTCTTATTTTAAGGACTGATTTAAAAAAATTAATAACTTTATCTGTAGGCTCTTCTAAATTCTTCGCCAAAAGATTAAAATACTGATTAATGAATTCTTCAATGGTAGATATATACATTAAGTCCATAAAAACATATTTTACATTATCACTCTTTTGCAATTCTTTTAATGCTCTTAGAACTAGTGATGTTTTTCCAAATCTTCTAGGTGCATATATTAAACAATTCATGCCCGAATACATGTCATCTTTTAAATATTTTAGTTCATTCACTCTGTTGCAAAAATATTCATCTTTGATAGTACCACCATAGTAAAATGGATTTGATTTCATAAAAGACCCTTTATTTATGTTTTTAACATAATACCATAAACATAATAAAAAGTATAAAGAAGCTAAGAAATATTGATTGTGCATAAAAAAATGTTATTATCTTTTTTTTGTATAGTCTTACAGAAAATATTGATAAAATAAGCTATTTTTTTATAAATAACGAAAATATACTCTATTAATTGGAATTTAATATAAAATGAAACTTAAAGTACAAATGATAAGATGCAAAAATTTATTAAAAATCGTAGATAGGTTTATAAACTTAAATTCTTCTTATAAAGATTTATTGAAGAAGTTTAAGATAAATATCGAATATTTAAATCAGATGCTAGAAATTCCAATGGTAATTTTTTTGCGAAATGGAACAGCGTTCATCAATAAAACTAGTATAGATGAAGATGGAATAGAAAATTTAATCACCTCGATTACTTTAGATATTCATGGGATATTAAATATTCAACAACTGATTTTAATTAAGATGTCTCATGATTATTTTTATCAAAAAGAGATAGAAAATAGAATGATTAATGTCATTTTTATAGAGACAAATAAAGAGATCAACTATCAAGTCAATGAAAAGTTATCATTATTTTTAGACCTTTTTTCATGCACAAAAAAAGACACAAAATCTATTGACACGAATATGATAGAGAAGATTTTTACGGACGAAGATAAGAAAATATTTCACAATAAATTTGATAAATCTATCCCAAAACATTTTTTTCCACAACAGAGAAAAGCTGAAATAATCAAAAAAGATATTGTTCGAAACCCATGGTTAAATTTATATATTCAGCATAATAAAAATTATCTGAGCATAGTAAAAGCAAGTAAAAATTTTAAAGAAATTAAAATAATTCATTGTCCGATTTGCGCAAAAGAACATCAACTTTCAGATGACTTAATACAAATATTAGATGATAAAATATCTTTTTTGTGTGAACATAAAGGAACGCAATTTTTGAAATATAAGAATTTTACGATACCTTTGACGTTGTTTGAAGAAGATTTTAATGATGTTGAAACACATATGCTACAGAGATTTTTTAAACATAATATTCAGCCAATAATTATCAATAATGTATATTTCGTAGGAGTTATGACTGATACGAAAATTAAATATCTGCCATTAAAAGATTATATGAAACTTCCACAAAAAAGAGTAGAAAAAGTTGATGAACAAAAGTCAACTCTTGTAACATATCACTGTCCAATTTGTGCTAATGAACATAGAATTTGTTTTTCATATGCGAGTGAAGATTATATAGATATTGCTGGAAACATATACTTGCATTATTCAAAATTATTTCAAATCAAAGACACAGAAGTTGAATTTATGTGTGAGCATAAAAATACATTATACGAAAATTATAAATATTTATCGAAAAAAAATACTAAAAAAGATTTGATGAATCAGGCATTAGATATGACCAATAGTTTTTCTGGAAATTACTTGGACGGTAAAAAGATAGTGTATATGCTTACTGATACGAAACCTTATCTAATTGATATGGCGAACTTTATATGATTGATATTTTTCATTACGAGCAAGAAACTTTTGCGATAGATTTAATAGCAAGAAATTTTAAAGTAGTTTTTCAAAAAGCCTACCATCGTGAAAAAATACTTTTTCTTGAAATATATAGGCATAGCCAAGAAGATCTTTTAGAATATGTAACTAGTTTGGCCGATGTTGAAGAACCGGTAAATACAGTGTTTAAGCATGTTGGCGGTGATTATTTAAAGGGTTCCAAGGGATTTGATAAATTTTATATTGCAAATATGTATTATAAGTTACCACTGCAGAATAAGATTTCTAAACACATTGCTTCTATCACACTTAAGTTTCATATAGAATGCTATAGAGATATAAACAAGAATCCTAACGGTGATTTATCAGCAAAGGTAAGATACTTTGTACATCTTATTGAGATTTTACAATCCCAGTATATTCAGTCTAAAAATGAATTAACGATTGAAGAATTGTTGGAAAAAATTTTCAGCAATGAGTTAAGTCTAGTGGACTCAGTAGAGAAAGTAAAGTGTGATTATGCCTATAAATATATGGATGAAATAAATTATATTAAGAGCCACATCGTTGTTAAAAAAATGAGCTTAATAAATGATTTGTCTGCATTTAAGGATTTTTTCACTAAAGGGAAAATACAAAGTAATGAGAAGCATTCTTCTTACACAGACACAACTGAAAAAAATAAACAATATGTTGATGATGACTACTATATTACAAAAGTGAAAAAAGATTTAGAGCCTTTGAGTTTGGAAGATAGGTTTGAAGAAGATAACGCACTAAAAGAACAAATTCAAGTCAAAATTGCAATGAAAAAAAATACAAAAAGCTTACAAACAAAAAAAATATTAGCAATGAGTGCAGCTATCGCTAAATCTAAACTTCAACTACCATCATTATATAAAGTACCTAGCATTGGTTCATTAGCAAGTTTTTGTAACTATTTAATACAAAAAGTAGAAAATAAAGAGCAAATCCTTGATGAAAAAAACAAGTATGTAATTGCTATATTCATTATTGCGGCTATTATGGGGATAAAGCCTTTAATCGTAGTTGAATTATTTTTCAAAGAAGATAAGTATGATGTGGATGATAACACAATTGAGATAGAAGTTAGTGCAGAATATTTTGCAAAATATGAACAATTTGATGAAAAAATGGGTGTTAGAACAACAAATAAAATACGTTACAAGATACCTTTTGAGCTAGTTTATTTTATTAATGCTATGAGAAAATCCCATACTATTATATTTGATGAAAAAGATTTTCAAAAGAGAATACAGTTATTTTCAAAAAAATTTGACAAGACAATAAAAGTGAATTTCAATAATATATTTAGCAGTTCATTAATACACAGAAAGTTGGTTTACTCTAATATCAATACAGAGATTCTGTTAGCTACTCAAAATATTGATCAAAACTTAACTCCAGTTTTAGCGTATACTGCAACACCTACAAATGCTTCTGAATACTCAAATTGGTTAGATGAGTATATGATTATTTTAGGATTAAAAGAGCCATTGCAAAAGTATTTATTTGGTAAAAGTTTTAATCAAACAACATTGTTTGATTTTTCCAAAAAAACAGAACTATTGGGTTCTAGAAAATTAATTAAAAAAGAGTCTTTTATTGATTTTCTAAGAGAAATTGAATTGTTACTTAAGGAAAGAAGATTAGACAAGTATGCTAGGTTTAACATTTATTCAATTTATGTTAGATATACATTAAGTTTATTGTTAGGGACTAGAGATTTTAGTATATCAGTTGATTTAGACAGAATAAGCTGGAAAAATAATATTATTATTATAAAAGAAAAAGGTAAATATAAGAACTCAGGTTATCGAATGGTGCCATTAACTAGCTTGGCAAAACAGATTTTACAAAACTATTTAAAAGCTCTTGATAAACTTCAAATTTCAGAAAAAAGAATTGTTTTATTAGATAGCGGTAAAGTTTTACCAAGTACGATTTCTAACATCAAAAAAATATTTCATAAATTCAGTTTTTTTGAAAAATATCAAGATCTTTATAAAAAATTAGATGCTGTACCTCTGAATTTAGGGCGCCATTTGATTACCTCTATGGTAACCGTTGCCGGAGTATCTAAAGATGATTTAAACGCTTATATGGGACATGGCGTAAATGGAGGTGAGGTTTTAGGTATGTATAGTTTTCATGATACAAAAATGTATAGAGAAAAATTTGAACTTATAATTGATGAAGTAGCGGATATATATAATTTGAAGGATATTTATCGTGATATTGGACTTTGATAAAGCATATGAGCATCTGCTCAACATTGAAAAAAATATTCTAAAAAAATATAGTAAATTATTTACCACTTTAACGAATGTTTTACATGAATATGATAATGTAAAACATATTATTATTCGTCATAATCGTTTTATCTTAAAACAAGAATTTTTAATTCTTTTTTCTCAAAATCCATTATTAACTGAACTTAAAATAGCCTCTGACACAATATATGAATTTATACAATATTTAAAGAATAAGAAATACATCCATGAATCCTCAGATTACTATCCAGTAAAAAAGCAACTTGCGCAACTTAATAAAAATTTTAGTTTTTTATCACCAAGTGCATTTAGTTTAATAGATGAAATTGAAGATTTTCAAAAACATATTTATACTAATCTCGCAAAGAAGGACTTGGAGTTAGCTTGTTTTATCTCATTGGTATATTTTGAAGAAAAAAGATGGGATGAAGGCACACTTAACAAAGCTCTGTCAGAGAATTATTTTTTGATAAATGATATAGGTTGTCAATGTATAATTGCCGAAGAACTAGATGATGGTTTTAAAAATATTGATATTTATAGAGTCAAATTAACCTCTAAACTATTAATGCAGTTTTATAAAAGCAGTGCGAAGAAGGTATTTCAAGAGTATAAGTTTTTAAAAGAAGCTGCTGAAAAAGAGATTCAAAGCTATTTTAAAAAGGGCATTTCTTCTGGGAATATTCAAAAAGCTCTGATGATGAATGAAGTGATGAATGAGCGCTTCGCATTAGTTGCATTGAAATATAAAAAAGTTTTAAGTGTACCACTCTCTTTATCAGAGTTGTCATATCTTCATAAAGATATAGTTCCTCAACATTTGCTAGATATTGAGCAAATCAATCTTGATTTGATTCAAAAGAGTGTTCCTGATAAATTGTCAGAATTCGATGATTACAATGACGAGATGTATATAGATACGGCTTTTGACTTTGACGATAAAGTTTCACCATTATTTTTATTTGTAAATGATAGAAAAAAAAATAATTTATTAAATGCAACACCAAAAGATATAAAGCAGGAGCATATTGACAGAGTAAAAGATAATTTTTTTAGTGCATTTAAAGTTGAACAAGACATATCTACATCTATGGTGTATGAATATATATATTATATGCTTGATAGAATATATGTTGGAAGCAAAAAAAGTGATCAAATAAAGATAACTACGTTTATAGATTATATAGGTATTTTAAAGCGTCATTTCTTTTCGGTATTTACCGATTTTGAGCATGTAGATGATGCAAAACTTTTTTTTATTTTAAAAACAACTAAGCAAAAAGGGTTGGTAGAAAATAGTCTTGAAAAATTACAATATCTAATAAGAGACTTTTTTAACTTCCACAAGATCAAGACGAAAAAACATGATATTAATGCTAAATATATGCTAAAATCATTAGTATTCAAACAAGAGATTGATTCTATTCTAAAGTCAATTGAAGAATATTTCAGATTTGAAGCTAACAAAAGAGATAAAAAATATTTCAAGTTTTATAAATTTTTGACACTGCAATTTCAAGCATATATTATTTTTGGATTTTATACAGGACTGAGACTAAATGAGTTAAGAACCAGGACGCACGCAGATATAATTGAAGAGCCATTATATATATATGATAGCCGAATCACAAAAAATGTTTTTTCAGTCAATGTCAATAAAAAAGGATTAAAGGGGATTAAAAAAATTAATAGTTTTAAGTCCTCAAATGCAACTCGGCGAGTATGCTTTGAAGTGGGTAATGAAATGCATGCTGAAATTTTTAAAGACTTTATACAAAAGAGTATGAGCTATGGTTCAAGATATCTTTTTAAAGATTTTGAATATAAAAACTCTAAAGTTTCAAAAAAAGTAATAGAACTACCAAAATTGTCTTTTTTAAATCAGCTTATCCAACAAGTCACTCATCGTTATACTAGTTTACACTCTTTGAGACATTCTTATGCAACATATTGGTTTTTGGATAGCATCAATAGGGATGAGAATTTCAACGATATTATAATGAACTTTTCAATTGAAATAGGACATGTTACACCACAAGTTACATTTCAAAATTACATACATTATGAATTAATAGAGGAACTAAACTATGGCAATAAATTATAATTTTGAACATAATAAGAGTTACTTGATTTATGGGTTTGATTTTTATCATAATTATGAGATCACAAACATGCTTTTAGATAGCATAGGCCCAAAATATAATGAAATACTATATTTTGATGTAACAGGTTACACTAATCACATTACTTCAGATATTCCTCTAGTGGAATCTAAGTTTGGAATAAATATATTTGAATATTTTGATTTTAGACAATTAAATGAAATGGATATTCAGTCAAGACATAGACATTTGGCAACATTTATTTTAAAACATATAACTAAATCTCCTCAATTTCCTCAATTAAAAATTTTAGTAAATTTACTTGAAGATATATTTAGATTAGAATCAAGACCACAAAATTTTTCTTTTGAATCTTTTATTAAGCTTTTAGATGAAATTATAGAACAATCCAAGAGCAAAACATATAAATCTTTTTTCAAGACACTAGAATCAATAGAACATATTAAACAAAAGCATCCAAATGAATTTACTTTTAATGATGATTTTAAACAATTAGTGCATGAAGCTAGAATAAAGTTAGAAACTTTTCTTTTTAATAGCATCAGAGAAGCTCCAACATTATTGATAAACTTTGAAAACTATATCTTTGATAAAGAAACTATAAATATTTTTACAAAATTAAGAGATACACTACATAATATAGGACCATATTTAAATAGATACTCGTCATCTGCACCTATTCAAAAAAATAAAATAAATTATTATAGAGAAGGGAGTAGGTACTTTGAATTTAATGATTATATTAAATTTTTTTTAGAGTCTTTAACCTATAGACAGAAGAATAATTCCTGTTATAACAAACCTTTAATATTTATTCAAGGCGTACAAAAAGAACTTTTTCAATCAGATTTTGTTGCTATAAAAGAGATATTTAAAAGTGCTGACTTATGTTTTATAATCAGTAGTCCCGCACAGTTGGATAAACATGTCAATAGTTATGTAGATGTAAAAATATATACTGATGAAAATAAAGAGTTATCTTTGAAGCACAAGTCTATAAATGCAATCCCACTTGAAAACAATGTTAAATATTTTGTGTCTATATAAAGTGCAAAAACGAAGTCATCCGTGTCAATATTATTTTTCCGTCCATATTTTTCCCTCACAGCTATTTATTTGAAAATACCCTTTTTTCATCTTTGCACTCACTAAAGCTTTCATTGCTTCAACTAAGTCCTCAATTTGGGAAAAGTACTCTTTGATGATTCCAGTTGGTTTTTTGTTACACATGCTGCCAAACTCTCGAATGAGTAAAAATTCTCCAAAGAGAGTAGGGCAGAGATTAATAGAGTAATATCTTATTTTTTTATTCACTTCCCTGTAAAGTGTG
>CANMJR010000040.1 GCA_947498025.1 Helicobacteraceae bacterium | reverse complement strand
TTTGTGATTTTTTTTAATATTAAATTGCTACCCGTTTCAATCCCAAAATAGATAAGATTTAATTTATGCTCATAGAGAAGTTGCAGTTCTTCTTTGGAGCGTGCAAGTAAGTTTTGAGCAGAAGCATATGCGGATACTCTTTTTATATTGGGGAAAGATTTTTGTAAATACTGCAGTAGCAGTATTAGATGCTCCATAGGCAGAGATAATGCATCACCATCTGCTAAGAAGATTTTATGTGCTGCGGGATATGCCAAGGATAAGGTGTCTATCTCTTTGTAAACATCTTCAAGTGCTCGTACTTTGTAGCTCTTTGTTTTATACATACTGCAAAAGCTACATTCATTGTAGCTACAGCCATAGGTAGCCTGAATGATTAAATTATCAGCTTCTGCAGGAGGTCTATATAAGGGGTAAGAGTAATGAATCATTTTTTTAGTTAGGTTCCTCGATAAAATATCTCTAAAAATATCGTTAGTTTCATCTAATCAAAGATTAGACTGAATACTCTTTTATGGAAGTTGTTTGGAGAGAGCAGGTGAGGAGAAAAGAAATCACCTGCATATTAGAATCACTTTAAACTATATAGTAGCCTTAGCAACTTCATCTTTAAGTGTTTGCCCTGCTTTGAACTTTGGAGCTGTATGAGCTGGCTTTGTGTAAGTTTTATCAGTACCTGGTACTATACCGCTTTTTTCTGGTACTTCAACTGCTGTAAATGTACCAAAGCCTACTAATGCTACGCTTTCTTTTTTTGCTAATGCTTCTTCAACAGCATTAGTAAATGCATTAATTGCTCGTTCAGCCTCTTTTTTTGAAGATAAATTACCAACAGATGCAACTAATTCTATAAACTCTGATTTTTTCATGCTTTTTTTCCTTGACCTTTTTTGAAATTATATCTTAGATTAATAATTAAGTTAGCTTTCGTACCTAGTTCAATTGCAATTTATTCTGTGACAAAGGCATTCAATAAATACTTATCTTATCTCTCTACGGATAATTGTATGTTTTTAAAATACCTTAAATTAGGGATTTTAAAAGTTAATGTTAAATGTCAAGTGCTATACGATATTTTGTAATTTAGGTGTTTCACATGTGAAACGGTTAAAAAATTTAATGTGTTTCACATGTGAAACACTACGACGCTTTTATAAAGAAATGAGCTAGTTGTTGTAAAATCATTTATAAAAATGTATAATTAAGCAAAATAAAAATAAAAATGCTACTTACAACAATGGAACAACATGAAAACTAATATAATTACATTAGCCCATCAAAAAGGTGGAACAGGAAAAAGTACGCTGTCTTGGAACATAGCGATTGATTTTTCCTTCAATTATAAGAAATATGGATATGATAATTTTATATTTGTGGATTTAGACAATCAAGAATCTATAACGATGACCAATAGATTACGAATGCAATTTGGGCAAGAACCACTAGATATAATAAGATTTACAGACCATGAGCGAAGTGGATTGGAAGAATTTATTAATTCTATCGGTGATGAAACATTGGTTCTAATAGATTCTGGAGGATATGACGCGGACTTAAATAGATTAGCAATAATTGCTAGTGACTATGTTATTACTCCTGTGTCTTCAGATTATATGGAAATCTTTGGACTTCAAAAATTTAAAACTATTTTAGAAGAGCTGTCAGCAATAAAAGGAGAAACCGTTAAGGTTAATGTTTTATTAAATAAAATTGATCCTAAATTAAAAGATTTTTCTGATATTGTAGAATTTATTAATGGGATAGAAAATTTTGAGTTAATGAAAACAATTATTAGATTTAGATCAGACTATAAGCATTCCATCGGGTATGGTTTTAGTGTGAAAGAATTAGATAAAAAAAGTAAAGCAACTGACGAAATAAAAGAATTAATAAAAGAAATAGAAATAAAAGCGGAGTTACAAAATGGCAAAAAGAAATAGAATAACAAGCGCAATGAGTCAAACAATTGCAGAATCATCTCCATTAATAAAATCAGCATCAAAATTTCAAATTACTGAAGAAAATGGTGAAATACTTGAAGTTGATGTTAGTAAATTAGAGAAAAACCCTTATCAACCTAGAATAGATTTAAATATACATGCTCTTAATGAATTAATTAGTTCTATTGAAAATAATGGGCTATTGCAACCTATTGTTGTTACAAAAATTGATAATAAATATTTTATTGTTGCGGGTCATCGACGCGTTGAAGCTTATAAAATTATTGGTAAAAAAACTATTAAAGCTACTATGCTTAAAAATATTGGTAATAAAGAATTAGCAATATTGTCTTTAACAGAAAATTTAATGCGAGAAAATCTACATCCAATTGAAAATGCAATATCAATAAAACATTTACTTGATCAAGGTATTGTAGAAAGTCAAAATAAACTCGCTGAATATATTGGTTTGTCGAAAGGTCATATATCTAAAATGATGACTATTATTAAATTACCAATATCTATTATTGAAATGGTAAAAAAAATAAATTATAGAGATATTAATATCTTGGTTTTAATTAATAAATTAGATAATGAACATATTATGATTAGTGCTTTTGATGAAGTTAAAAATATGAGTAGAGGAGACGCAGAAAAATATTTAAACCACACATATTTTTCAAAACCAATGGTAGCTAAAAATATTTTTAATGCAAAAATTACAGCATCTAAAATAAATATCGAAATAAATATTAAAGACTTAGATGAAAAAATAATTCAAATGATTAAATCAAAAATAAATGAGATTTCAAAAGAATTAAAAAAATAATTTTCTAGTTTAATTCATTGCAACATTTTCAACTTTAATATCATCTATTTAAATGTTGCTAAAAGTATAAAAAATGGCTTTTTAACTTAGCTACCCCTTTAACATTGGTCTTTCTACTTAGTTTATAAATCAAAATAGTGGCTTTTTAACTTAGTGAATTAATTATTATTGAGCCTTTTAAAATGGCTTTTTAACTTAGTTACTCAATTATATACTCTTCAATATCCCAATATATAGGGTTTGTTATGATATTTCACAAACCTCATAACAAGATAAATTACTTTTTTAAATGGATTAGTAATACAATCAAGTGTTATAGCATACTTTCTTATAGCACCCATACTAGGGCGTTAAAGTATTTAATTTAACACGAAAGAGGAATTTTATATAATTTTTATAGCTGTATTTTTTGTTAAATTACCTATGTTGCAAAAGCTTTTATAAAAAAAAATAAATAATCTTTCTTTAACTAACTTATAAAGTTTAAGATAATTATAGATAATTATAGAGCTTAAAGAAGTTTAGAAAAATATAAACACCTGCCTGCGGTGCTTTCATTGGTGTTTTACTAAGTAAATATCCATATTAACTAAGTTTTTATCCTTCTCAACTAAGTAAATTTCCTTCTCAACTAAGTAAATATCCATATTAACTAAGTTTTTATCCACACTTTAAAATTGATTAGCTAAGTTTTTATCTCTATTAACTAAGTTTTTATCCACTTATAAATTGTTTTCTATATAACTGAACAGATGTCATATATGTTGTTAGATAAGTCAGACTAAGTTTTTATCCACTTTAACTAAGTTTTTATCCACTTCGCAACTTATAAACAAAAGAATAATAATTTTTAGAAATGCACAAAAATTACATTAAATAGGGGCTGCAATTTGAAATAGACTAAGTTTTTATCCACATTTATTTCAAATATTAAAATAAATATTTATTAGACTAAGTTAAAAGACCATCTGCTATAATTCCTATAACTTTCATACAATGGAGTTTGTAATGAGCCTCGAGATAAAAGAATATGAGTATTTAGATCCTATGGATGTTTTTAAAAAGGATAACTCATTAATAACAATGTTGTCTGCTAAAACTCAAATGGGAGTTAATCAGCAACGTTTTTTTAATTCACTTATTGCAAATATTCAACATATGAATACAAAGAAAAAGTTAATTATAGAAGAAGAGGGGGAATTAACCCTAAAATGGAACGATGTATTTAAATCCATGCAGAGAAGTACTGGTGTAAAAAGACTCAGAAGAGATCAAATAAAAGATTCTATTGAGCGATTAGTAAATATTCAATACACATGGGATATAAAAAATAGTGAGAGAGACGAAGTTGGTGCTTTCGTACTATTTCAGAAGTGTGTTGTTGATTTTAAAAAAGATGAAATTAGAATAGTATTTGGAAAAGACTTTAGAGTGAATACTTTACTTCCGACAGTTAGATATACTATTTTCTCACAATATGATACTAAAAATTTAAAAAGTTCTTATTCAAGAACTCTTTATGAACTCTTCAGATGTAAGATAGGGGCAAAACCAAACAGACCATTTCAAAAGTTTTCCTATTATGAGATTGATGAGTTAATACATCTTTTAGTGGGAAAAGTTTCCGAAACGAGCACATACGCTAAAAATTATAGTTTGTTTATAAAAAATTGTATCGAAGGACCAGTTGAGGAAATTAATGATAATAGTGATATTAACATTATCGCTACTATAATAAAATCTGGTAGATTTATTCAAAAAATTAGATTTGATTTTAAGTATGTTGGAGAAGTCTTAGAAGATTATGTCGATGGTGACAGTGAAGAGGACAACGAGGATGAAAAAAAATCGATAGTTTATAAAGAAAATAAAAATCAAAAAACTCTTCCAGGTTTTTTGGTTGAAGAAACAGATGACAGCAGAAAGAAAAAAATATTTGACTTCAGACAACAAATGATAGAAAAATATAAAAATAAAGCAATTGTGACTGGTCTTGTAGAGTTGGGCTTTTCAGAAATAGTAACATTTATAATAAATAAAAAAGGCTTTTTACAATCAGATCTTTTTACTGGAAAAGATGTAAATGCAGAGTCCGCTATAAAAATATGGGAATATCTATTTGATAATCAACATAGAATTGGAGATATTAAAGAAATTTCTTCTTCTGAAAAGTTAGAATACATGTATAAAGACCAAAGGATAGATATATCACACAAAACAAGCAATAACGACTATGCAATCATTAAAAGATTTGTACAAAATACAAAAACTAAAGTAAGCATGGTAGTTTTTTACAATGATCAAGAAATGCTCTATAAAATTGGCGAAGAAAACTCATATACTGAACTACAAATCATCAAAGAAATAGAGAGTCGAAGAACTTCTACTCCAATTTTATCTTAATGTCTGACCTATAATATAAACTTCAGATATTTCAAATAAGTCGTTTGTTTAAATAGACTTCTTGCATAACCAAAAAAAGGTCTAAAAATTGCTATTTGTAATGTATTGCCTATGACCGAGTATCCGGACACTGTTGCTGTTGCTGTTTCAGTTCGGATAGTTAAGAAATAAGGCATCTCATACATTATTATACAGCTGTAATTGCAAGGGAATGCAAATTTTAAATTTTGTTTGACAATTACTACAAAAATAACAAGAATCCGTTAGCAAAGAATATTAAACATACTATACCACTACCCACACTAAAATACCAAATACCAACCTTTGTTTACTACTAATATAGCAATAAATATTCTACGAGCCTCCAAAAGTAAACTCTTTATAATTGGCTCTAATTTGATAAAATACAATTCTTAAAAAGTTTCAAAATCAAAAGGTTTAATAATGAGTGAGAACAAAGATTTTTTGCGCACAATAGTTGAAGAGGACTTAAAGTCAGGTAAGTATAAAGAGATTGTTACAAGATTCCCTCCAGAGCCTAATGGGTTCCCGCACATTGGACACGCTAAATCAATCTGCATAAATTTTGGCATTGCAAGCGACTATCACGGTCATTGTAATCTTAGAATGGATGATACCAATCCAACTACTGAAGATACAAAATACGTTGAGGCACTTAAAGACGCTGTAGAGTGGCTTGGATTTGAATGGGGTGATAACGTAAATTTTACTTCTGATTATTTTTCTCAAATACACGATTACGCTATTGAGCTTATTAAAATGGGCAAGGCGTACGTTGATAGCTTAACTGAAGACGAGATACGCGAGTATCGTGGAACTGTCACAGAGGCAGGGAAACGTAGCAAATACGCCGAGCGTAGCCTTGAAGAAAACCTAAACCTTTTTGAGCGAATGAAAAATGGTGAGTTTAAAAACGGTGAACATGTTCTTCGAGCCAAGATTGATATGTCTGCTGCTAATATGAAAATGCGCGATCCTCTTCTATATCGTATCAGACATGCACATCATTTTAGAACAGGAGACAAATGGTGTATTTATCCAATGTATGACTTTGCTCACTGTTTATCTGATTATATTGAAGGTGTCTCTCACTCTATTTGCACGCTAGAGTTTGAAAACAACCGTGATATTTATGATTGGGTACTTGATACACTAGGTCTTAAAGTATCACGCCCTTACCAGCATGAGTTTGCAAGATTGGGTATTAACTATACGGTTATGAGTAAAAGAAAGCTTTTGGAACTCGTTGAAGGTGGACAAGTAAGTGGCTGGGATGACCCTCGTTTACCTACTATTGCCGGATATAAAAGAAGAGGTTATACTCCAGAATCTATTTTAAACTTCTGTGATCAAATAGGTATAGCAAAAGCAAACTCAATGGTTGATGTTGCCCAGCTTGAATTTTGTATAAGAGATGATTTAAATACAAAAGTGCCGCGTGTGCTATGTGTGCTTGAGCCACTCAAAGTGACAATTGAAAATTATGAAGGTAGTGAAGAGATTGATGCTCCATACTACCCACATGACATACCTAAAGATGGTTCAAGAAAGATACCTTTTTCTAAAAATATTTATATTGAACGTGATGACTTTATGGAAAATCCTCCAAAAGATTACTTCCGTTTTACACCTGAGCAACCAGTGAGACTTAGACATGCTTATATTATCTCGTGTAAAGAAGTTATTAAAGACGCTAATGGCAAGATTATCGAAATAAAAGCAGAATATTATCCTGACTCTAAAAGTGGCTCGGATGATACTAGTGGTATTAAAGTAAAAAGTGCTATTCAATGGGTGAGTGCTGCGGAGGCTAAAAAAGTTGAAATAAGACTTTATGATAGATTGTTTAAAGATGAAGCTCCTGAGGGAGTAGAAGATATAAATCCAGACTCTTTGCACATTATTAAAAACGCCCTTATTGAACCAGCTGTGATAACTGATAAACCTGATGAGAGATTCCAGTTTGAAAGACAGGGGTACTTTTATGTTGATCCAATTGATTACACTGATGAAAATCCTGTGTTTAATAAAATTGTTGGTCTTAAAGACTCTTGGAGTAAAAAGACAAAAGTAACTGAGAGTGCACCTGAGCCTCAAGCTAAAAAAGTACAAGTAGATGGTGAAGTTGCACCCATGAGTGAAGCTCAAAAAACACTATTTGATAAGTACAGTTTAGAGCTTGGACTTAACAGTGAAGTAGCTAATACTCTAGCTCGTGATGAACATCTTTCGTCGTTTTATGAAGAGGCTCTGTCTGTGCTTAATAATCCTGTAGCGCTAGCTAACATTGTGGTAAATGAGGTAGCTAGAGAACTAAAGCAGATGCAAGCAAGTGAACTTAAATTTAACGCGAAGCAAATAGCAGAGCTTGTTAAGTTAGTGGATGATGGGACAATCTCAAGTACAATTGCTAAACAAGTATTTGAAGAAATGGCTATGAGTGGAGAAAATCCAACACAAATAGTTGAAGCTAAAGGACTTGTGCAGATCAGTGACCCCTCTAAAATTTTGCCTATTATTGATGAAATAATTGCAAAAAATCCAGATAATGTGCACAAGTTTAAAGCAGGTAATACCAAACTTTTAGGCTTCTTTGTCGGGCAAGTACTAAAAGCCACAGGGGGCAAAGCAAACCCACAAGTGGTGAATGAACTTGTCGCACGGAAGTTAAAATAATAAAACTTCTTAGATGAAGCGAAACGGCTATGTATAAATATCCATTCAGCTCAAGTTTTACAAAAATTTTATGAAGATAATACAGTTAGCGAAGTATTTGGTGGTTCCAGTAGCAAATACAGGCTTGTAATCGTCATTGAACACCACATAAAAGCAACACCAGTTGTCACCTTTTCTGTGTTTATCAGAAATCTCTAATTCTTTGTTGAATTTGTATTTGGTGAGTTGTGCTAAGCAGTCTTCACTTATCTCTTCAAGGAGTTGTTTGGTGTTCATGATGAGAGTATATGTAGAAAAATTAAATGTATGCAAAATTATTGCAAATAGCAATGAAAGATAAAACATGCAATATGCGGGGACAATTGTTGATTTAACAAAAATTAAATAGGGTAGGGTGGTTCAATGCTTTGTGCTAAAATATCACTCTTAAGAGATACAAAGATGTGCCCGTGCGCAAAAAAAATTCAATTTATCTAAGCACTAAAAAAAAGAGATTGCCTGTAAAGGGGTTTATAAAAAATCTATGAGTCAAGATCCAACACATTTTAAAACTTCCCCTTTACAAAACGCCATCATGTTAAGTTCTATCATAGGAAGTATTCTCTCCGACTATGATAACGCTCTCGCAAAAGAGAGAAAAAAGCCTATATTAGTACTAAGGGCCAGAATCAAAAAATTTATGTTTGCTCGAAGTCGAAGTAATCATAGAGAGTTTCTCGAAGCACTTAAGTGCGCGGATAATGCTTGGCGAACTTCTATGAGTTATTTTACAAAATATAAACTCCAAATCGATGCTGTGGCAACAGTTGTAAAACTTCATAATCTCTATGAAGAGTCTTTAAGCAGATATGCCAATATCCATGAAAAACAGATAGAAGCTTTTGCGAGAGATATGGAAAAAGAGATAACTTTAAAAATAGAGATGGACAGCTATAAAGTTGCTGATTATCTTCTAGATGAACTCTCTAAGTTTAGTGGTGTGCAGAGGATAAAATTAAAGTGCATGCAGTGATTTTAAAGAATCTATCATCACCAACAACAAAATAATGATTAAGACTATCGCGTAAGAATTTCAAATCACTATCTGTGGAAGAAAATCTATCAATAATCAAAAATTTCAATACTTTAAAAACGCCAATTCTAAAAATAAGTGCAATTTTCTAAGAAAGTCGGAAGGTAGGGTTAAAGAGTAATAATCTACCATTTTTTCGACCAAGAAAAAAGGAAAATGCATGAAATACACTCAATTAACCCTACAGAAAAGATACCAAATTTGCCTGAAAGAAATGCCCTTGGGGTGCAGCTTTACAAAAGGCTGGGTATAACCAAAAAGAGATAGCAAAAGAGCTGTCAGTTCATCCTTCAACGATAATGTAGAGAATTAAGAAGAAACAGAGATAGAGTAAGGGGTTATCAGCCAGAACTTGCACAAATACAATCTACTAAAAAACATAAAGAAAAATCTAAACGAAAATCAATCACTAAGAGAGTAGAAAAGTACATACGCATCAAGCTAAAAGAGGATTGGTCACCAGAGCAAATATCAGGACGGATGAAACTTGATACAGGAATATATGTTGTTCATGAGACTATCTATCGCTATATCTATTACAACAAAGCAAATGGTGGTAAATTATATACCTCACTTAGACATAAAAATAAGAAATATCATAAGCGTTCAAATGATTATAAAGCTAAAGGCACGATTATAGACCGAGTGATGATAGATAAAAGACCAAAAATAGTAGAGGAAAAATCCAGAATTGGAGATTTGGAGATAGATACTGTAATAGGTAAAAATCATATTGGTGCATTAGTCACTGTTGTAGATAGAAAATCAAAGTTTACGATAATCAAGAATGTTCCATCCAAAGAAGCTAGGATTGTAACACAGGCACTCATAGAAATGCTACAACCTATCAAAGCCATTACTCACACAATCACAAGTGACAATGGCAAAGAGTTTGCATATCACAAAGAAGTAGCAGCTGCGCTTAATGCTGATTTTTACTTTGCAAATCCATATCACTCTTGGGAGAGAGGTTTAAATGAACACATGCCCTGAACGAAGTGAGGAAATACCCTTGGGGTGCTAATGGACTAATTCGTCAATATTTACCAAAGAAAAGTGAGTTTACAAATGTTTCTAAGGATGACGAGGTACCCCTTGAGGGTAAATTATTATGATTCAGAACAGACTTAACCATCGACCTAGAAAAGCCCTTGGATACCTAGGTGCCCCTTGAGGGTATAAAACTCCATATGAAGTGTTTTTTAGTGAAATGAGTAAAAAGTTAGCTAGTTAATTTTAGGTGGAAATTGCACTTATTGTTAGAATTGGCGAAATAAAATGGCAAGGGCAGGTAGGAATATAATCCCATAAGAGCTTTATATTAAAGAATATCTTCTTCATGTCGAATCATGATAATTACTGTGAATATTTTTGTGTGAGTTTATATTTTAAATGAGGTATGTATCCTGGCTCGGAAAGAGTAAAGCGCGATGAAGTATGCTGCAGCCTTCGAATGTTGCTATAAATAATTCCTGCAAGGTTTAGCCGTCATCATAGCAAATATTCAACAAACTTCCAAATCTTTTGTAAAACGCAATACTTTTAAAACAGCTCTCGTTTTGAGAATATACTGCATTCTCTAAAAATCTCTTGTTCGTTTCGCTAATTTTTACTATGATGCACAAACACATTTATAGAAGAGGGTAGGGTTATGAAAAGTTACAGCAAAAATAATAATATCAACAAGGAAAGAATAGTATGAGTCATATTGAAGTTGGATACATGGCACTTGGAATTTTAGTAGCTTTATTACTGTTTTTAGCTTTTGCACTAGAAAAAGGCAAAAAATATTATGAGGAAGAAAAAGCTCAAAAAAAAGCTGATTTTAAAAAGAGTTTTTTAAAAGTTAAACCCCACAAATAAGCTCGGCTATTATTGACCGAAGCTCCCAGATGTGAAAGTAATGCTATATGTTTGAAGTAGAAATGCTATTTAGCTTAGATTTAGAGTGAAAATAATTGTAAAATTGATGATTATTTTTATTTTTACTGTTGAAGGTGATGTGGATATCGGTTTTTCCCTCAATTTACAAAAGTTAGAATACTATGATATAATACTGTATTACAAAAATACAGGAGGCTATTATGACCGCTACTGTTAGGCTAAATGAGGATTTAGAGAGCAAATTAAATAGATTATCAGATGTATTACACAAAAAGAAAAGTGACATTATCAGAGATGCTATCAGTTATTATGCTACAAATATTGAGAAAAGTAAAAAATCAAGAATTTTAATGGCTGTTGAAAAAACAAAACAGAGTGATAAAGAGGAATATAAAGATTTTGAAGGCATTTTAGATGATGGTATCTAAGGGTGAAATTTGGTTGGTAAATCTCAACCCTATTAAAAAAAACAATGAGATGGGTAAAATAAGACCTGTAGTCATCTATCAAAACAATGAATTAAATCACAGCGATTATCCCACTACAATTATTCTACCTTTAACTACTTCACTGATAGATGATGCAGAACCCATTAGAATGAGAATAGAGAAAAGAGATGATTTAACTCAAAACTCTGACATAGTCATCACTCAAATAAGAGCCATAGATAATGGTAGGTTTATTCAAAAACTTGCATCACTTACAGATAAAGAGTTAAAAAAAGTTAAAGAACTTTTTGATGAGATAACTTTATAACCAACATTTGAGAAAATATATTCGTTCTCCAATTCATGAAACGAAATACTGCCTAAAACAGTTCCATGTTCCAGCCTTTTGCAAAGCAGCATAGCATCTTTACCTATGGCCTCTGCATGGTGATACTCATATGTTTGTCTCTCAAGATAACTGCACATTTTCATTGAGGGCATGCGCACAAACAAATATGACTCTAAAACAGCTCTAATCTCTTTATCATAGGGTGCAAGCAAAAAGAGATCTATCTCGTCTTCGTCTTCAAATGCTTCTAGTAAAATCTTAGGAAACTCAATCGCATTACCAAACTCAAGTATGTAAGGCATAAGAGAGTCAATAAAAGCTTTTGCAGAATCTTTGACCTCTATACTCTCGTCTAAATAATCAGGCGCCAGGACAACTTCAATTTCAAATTCTATATAGCTGCCGCTGTGTTGATTGTAATAGATGATGTTTTGCATAAGAGTCTCTTTGCTAAAAAACCGTATCAAAAAAATCATTCACTCTTGGATACTTTCGACTCTTTACTACGATTGACACAAATCCAGCCCACACAAGCATTGCAATGATTTCATTGTAACGACCGCCGCATGCAAAAATCGTAACACAAAACATAATAAAAAAAGTAGGAAAGTCAGGCAGGTATCTCATAGTATTATCCTCGTATTTGTCTGTATCATAGTTAAGAATCGCCAAACATGCAAGTGTTTTAGTAAAGAATACTCTAGAACAACAATAGTAATATTGTTTAATATATTTTTTTTTGCAAAGAAACAGGAGGTACATATTTGGATTGTATATTTGAAGCTTTCTGGCTGGACTTAATATTTAATAATTGAAGTCGTTCAAAGTTGAGTTTTTTAGAAATTGAGATGTAACTCGGTTAAAAAAACGTGAAGAACTGCTATAAAAATACGAGAAATTTTTCAAAAAGAATCTCAAATATTCTACATACAAGTTCGATTATATAGTAAATTCGCCAAACAAACAAGAGCCAAAATTTCATACATTTTTAGACAAAAAACACTTCTTTATTTGACACTTTTTTAATATCATATTGCCAGCTTCGAAGCAAAGAGTAAAAAAGAATAGGTTTCATATAGCTTTAGTTGTAGAGAGTGTAATAGCTGTAAAAGAGCAGCAGAGGAGAGTAACCAATGGAAATAACACCACACAATATTATAGTTATGGCAGCTTTAGCAAGTTTCCTTCTTGTGTTTGTCAGCATTTTATCCATGATGTCACAGTTATCTGTAGCAGACCATGAAAATAAACCTGAGTTCTCTATGCTAAAAATAGATGCAGGCGTCATTGTGTTTGTACTGATGCTTGCTTTTGCGATGTATAGCACAACGCTCCAAAGCGGAAGAAAATCTTTCAATGAAGGCAAAGAGCTGATGTGCCATGAAACAGATAAACCAATCATCGTCTCAAAAGCACGCGGATACATCAAACGTGATGATTATCTTATCAAAGAGAGTGAAATTATCTCTTTGAATGTGTGTGAAGTTTTACAAGAGGAGGAGGAAAAATAAGATGGCAAAAAGCACTTCAAAAAAGCATTCAGGATTATCAGATTTTTTGGCAATCACCGTAGGTCTTGTTTTTATATCAGCTGTTCTGGTATCTGTACTTTCTACATTAGGGAATTACTTTGATAACTTTTACAATAACGACAAGAAAAAAGCGTTCGCCAACAACACTAAGTTTATCTGCACTCCAAACCTTATGAGAAACAAAGAGTTTCATCATGTCGCTAAAAAAGATGGATGGAGTGTTTACAAAGAGTATTTCAAAAAAGAGGATCTACTCTTTGAGATAAACAGTTGTCAAGAAGATAAATAAAAATAACTAACCAAGGAGTTGAAATTTATGATTACATACACACAAGAAGAGATAATCAGTTCACAAGAGTTAGCCTTATCTTTGGATATATACATGGATAAAGTAATTACAGGTGATGTAGAGAAGATAGCAATTGTTCATAACGATGCCATGAGTTTAGTAATGCTGTCCATCACAGAGTATGAGCGAATGACAAACACACTAGCCTTCCTTCAAAACGACCAGGCACTCTCAAAGCTTTCTCAGGAGCAAAACTTCACAGCAAATGAAGAAAAACAGCAACACCCATTAAAACTACTCTACAGCGGAGTAGATATAAAAATGGATGAACAAGAAAAATGTATCATCATTAATCCCGCAGGAGAGAGATTTTACAACTCAGAGTGTGACGAGTTGCACACAATCTTTCGTGATGCGTCGCTCAGTCAAGATGCAGATGGGAATTATCAAATACAAGGAGTGCAAACTCTTTATAATGAACATAATGACAGCGGAATGAATTATGAAAATCTACTATGCCAACATCCCCAGCAGTTAATAAAAGAACACTCATTCCTAGGGCTCTTTACTTATTACAACGTCAATGGCAGTATGAAGAGAGATGTAAAAACTCTCTATGTATGCGAACATAAAAACTATCAAATCTCTCAGAGACTTGAGTTTTTATCCGAGACTGTAGAGGGCGTGTGAGAGAATACTCTCCAATGCAAAAGCGAAGCAAATCGCTTCAACACAAAAAAAAAGGAAGTAAATAATGCAAACAATAGACTATACAATCATCACTGTAGGATTGGTACTTATTGTAAGTACTATAAGTGATGCAATCGCCTCGACTAAAAAAGTTATCTATAAAAGAACTAGCTGCAAAGAAGAGATCATAGAAGAACTCCAAAAGCGCATTATGGCACTCGAAGAGAAACTAGGTATGCAACCCCAAATGCCAACAGACACAGTGGAGCAAATGCACGAGTGAGTATTTTAAGTCAGCAAAAGAAGAGTAGCTACACTTTTTTAACATCAGCGAGTTTTTGACATATCTCATTTGTCACAAACTCTAATGTACGGGCTTTGGCATAGTAGAATAAAAACTGTCTCACCCAGTTAGGTATCTCCAAGACTCTACCTTTCCTGCTGACTCCCCAGCTGGTTACAGTGGGGTAGGGCACATCAGCAATTGTAGAGAACTCTTTTTTATTAAGACCTAACTCTTTAAGCAGTGTTTGAAACTCATCTTTTTTCATTCTGTATATCCAATAGTTTAATATTGCAATTATTATATACAATTAAATTATAATATTACATAAATTAGCTTGACTGTTTCGCTAATATTTCTTACAATACAAGCAGATCAGATAAAAAAACACAGGAGTTTACGATGGAAGTTTTAAAAGTAATAGGTGTAATCGCAGGATTGATTTTAGTATTGATGTTTGTTGTAGGAATGAATGACCATACACAGAAAAAGTATAACTATGAAATCTTCAACTGGTATAACCTTGCAGCTACTGCAGTTGGCTACGCGTTTCTTATATTCGGAAGAAGTTGGTATTTAGAAGCGGCAGGTAAGGGCGGTGATATACTCAATGGGATTATATTGATAGGTATAGGTATTGTCATCATAGGTTTCGTAGTTCGTAACAATATTAAAAAGACTTCATTGAAATTTGGACTGCTTTTTTCTGTGGTACAGCTCGCTTTGTATATTCCGGCTTCGATTGTCGCCGCGTATGGACTGTTTATAGCCTTTGCTTTTTTTGCGCAAACGAAACCTGTGTATTCTATTAATGGGCGATGAAAATATAAAATTTACATTTAATGAGTATATTTTACTCAACTATCGCACATAGATTTTGCTAAATGACATCCTCCCCGACCCAGAGGGTCGGGGTATCCACTACATATCAAATTTTAACTGACCTTCGTGTAGTTTTACATAATCCTTCTCATTGTGACCCTGATTTTTTATATAATTTACAATCGCATTTTTACTAGCATACATTCCAACTGTATTTGCATAATATCCGCTTGTCCATAGACTCGAACCCCACATGGCTTTTTTTTAATTTCTTATTGTATAATTTTTGTTTATTTTAGGTATAAAATGGGAATAGATGCATGTTGTGATTTTTTTCTTCCTTGCAGCTCTCTACACCGCAGTTGTGGCAGTGGATGTCGAGGATGCGCTCGGTGTTAAACCAGAAACTGTCGGTCTTTCGAGTAAGAGGCTTATGAATATTGATACGCTTATTGACCGACATATTGAGGAAAAAAAGATTGCCGGTTCAGTCGTGCTTGTGGCGCGCCACGGGAAAATTGCTTATTTCAAAGCTTCGGGTCTTGCTGACACAGAAAAACCTATGGAGAAAGATACGATTATGAGAGTTGTATCGCTGTCTAAGCCGATTACAAGCGTTGCGGCGATGATTTTATATGAGCAGGGAAAACTCCGCCTCTCTGACCCTGTTTCGAAATATATTCCTGAATTCAAAGATCAAAAAGTGCTTGTCCCTCTCCCAACAGGATCTGCTAATCCATATATGCTTGTTCCTGTGAAGCGAGAAGTAACTATACGCGATCTTTTGGCCCACACATCTGGTATGTTGTACCTCTCTTCCTTGGGATACTTTCCAGAAGAAGAAGGACGTCGTCTTCTTGTTCATCTCTACAAAGAGGCGCAGATTTGTGATGGTTATTGCCGTCCTGATGAAGAAATGGGAACGATGGTCAAACGGTTGGGAAAACTTCCGTTGTTTGAACAGCCCGGAGAGGTGTGGGAGTATGGTCTTAACAATGAAGTTTTAGCCTATGTGATTGAAGTTGTATCTGGAATGAAGTTTGACAAATTTGTAGAGACTAATATTTTCAAACCATTGAAAATGAAGGACAGCTACTTTTACCTTCCGCAGGAGAAGATGAATCGTCTTTCGGCTGTATGGAAAAGCGATTGGAAGGGGAGTTTGGAACGGACTGGAAACGAGCCGATACTCCTGAATGGAATTCCTTTCTTGTGCCCCGCTGACGCGTATTCTACATCAGGAAAGTATCTTTCAGGTGGTGGAGGCGTCCTGAGCACTGCATACGACTATTTCCGCTTTCTTCAAATGCTGCTCAATGGAGGTGAACTTGATGGCGTACGTGTACTGAGCCGAAAGACTGTTGAGCTTATGACAGCGACTAACCATATAGGAAAATTTGACGATACGTTTATTCACGACCACGGATGGAAATTTGGTCTCGGATTTGCTATCCAGCAAGACAGAAGCCATGATATAGACGGCGGTGACGTAGGGGTATTTGATTGGGCAGGGCTCTATATAACCCTTTTTAGTGTCAATCCAAAGGAGGAAACGATTACAATTTTCTTCTCTCAGACAACCCCATTTGGTCCCCACTATAATTTGTGGGATACACTACTAGTCCTTTCAGGGTCAGCAATAGCAGATTGAGTTCAGTAGTCTGAAGTTTGGCTCCTAGCATTAGTGCTAGAGCCAGATAATAGTGTAGATATTATTATCAAAGACCTCTTCTTCTCCTCCAACATTAAATAAATTTTTTACTCAACTTTCGCACATAAAATCTAAATTGATTTTATGAAGTATTTTTCCAATTACTATGAGCGCTCTTTGGTGAGATAGATGATTTTAAACACACTAAATTATACTGAGCTAGTTCCATTTCTAAATCTTTTTTTTATATTCATCTTTCAATTCATAAGGTGACATTATTTTTTCTAGCTCTCTTTATCAATTCCTTGCAGCTGAATACAATCAATCAACTGCTCAAATCAACTTTATTGACTCTTTTGTGCACCAAATACCGACAATGCAATGGCTACTAATACCCCAAATAATGTTTCGTAATTGAAGCCCTAAAATGCTTCATCTCCCAACTGACACCTTGGATGGCTTGCTCATAAGTGAAACCATGTTTTTGATACTCACGTACCCTATTTTTGGCAAAGGTCCACCTGAAGCCGTGTGACCCATGCGCATCTTCTTTTGATAGTGCACATGCTTGCTTAATGTCATCCGCATAATCTTGGTACTTTATCTTAAAAACTTTTAGATTATTATTTGTAAAATAGCATTCCAATAATTGATATGTTTCCGGTGTTAATAAGATATCTCCTACTTTTCCACCTTTTTCTTTTGTCTCAACTACACCTTTCTTTTCTTTAGAGATGTCGTCAATCGTATAGCCCTTAAGCTGCTCAATCTTGATAAGAGCTACACCTTCTACTCTCGCGCCACCCTCTAATTGAAGAAATGCGGCTAGTTTATGTTTTTCTGACATTAGGCTATTAATAATAATGAGTGGATTTTGGTATGTTCTATTTTTGTAGTTATTTGCTACCAATTTCAGGTCTCTTGCGTTATCAAGAATATTTTGTCTCACTTTAAAGTCATATATTGTTGGTATATCATGCATATATTTTGAGTACTTACTCAGCGCTACATCAAGTTTTCCAAGAGCTGCTGATATTTTCTCAGCATACTGTTTACTGGGATAATATTCAATTTTGTATTCAAAATATGCAACAATATGTTCAGTAGTGATTAGTTCACAATTTTTTAAGTTCCAATGCTCGCGCAAGTAATTAAAAAAATTATTCCAAACATTTCTGTAAGTTTCCATCGTCTTATAGGATGAAACACATTGATAATATTCATGCAAAGGATCAATTCTTTGTTCTTTCTTGGAACCCTCTACAAATATTACTTTTGCGAGTTGTGCAGTTTGATAATAAACGCTTCCTCTCATTTTTTTTTCTTTATTTTAAAGTTTTCCTGCCTCTTTACACAGGTATGCGTTGAGTCAATCTATTTTTGGTTTTTCATTTGAAACATATAAACAAATTATCAAGTTTTATAGACTTGCAACTATTTTGATTTTTTGTATCTCTACAATTTATGTAAGTACATAAACTTCACAGTTTTAAAAAGGCTGGCAACTTTACTTTGGTAAATACCAAAAGCTTCACTATTTTTAATAGTATAGACATCAAAGATATAGGTAAACTTTTATGACTAACTTTAATTTTTAGGATCTCAAATAATCCCCATTCTTTTGACATTGGCGTGGTCAATGCTTACTAAACAGTAAGAGGTTTTAAAACAAAAGTTTAACAATTATTTTGTAAAGTGACTCTCCACAAGCATAAAATATTTTTACTGTTAAAAAATTACCTCCGTTTCCTTTTTTTAGGATGTATTCTATAATATGCCTGCTACACAGACTTCCAAGGTCATTGAGTTTACAAAATAAAAAAGTTCAATTTACACTAAAGTTTACATTTGTTTACAAAGCAATTTACAGGCATTGGGTACCAAATAGTCAGTTTTTAGATACCATATGTGAGATTAACACAGGTTATAATACTCACTTTTTTCAAGACAAGTAAATAAATTTTTTTAATTCCACCTCTTTACGATACCATCTGTAATAGTTTTACTCTCTTAGAATCTAAAGTATTATCAGCTTGATAATAAATTTCATTTGGAGTTTTATATCCAATTGCTGAATGTAATCTTTTTTTGTTGTATGAATCCATATATTTTTCTATAACTAGATTGATTACTTTTATATTTTTGCACTCGTGAAGATAAATCTATTGATATTTGATTGATAAAGTACTCGTTTAAAGACAATGGTAAGCAATAAAGTCATTTACAATCTTGCATAAATACTCTATCTAATTTATTTATTTTTTCATATATAATATCTATTGTTAATTTTCTATTTTGAAGAATATAATAACAGTCTGTTTGATCTAAATTTTCTAGCATTTTAATAAGTTCATTTTGAACTTTTTCTTTCAAATGAAGGCTTTGAGGGCTTTTTAAAATTGCATCTTTCAAAAAAATTTTAGCGTTCTCTTTTTTTTCTACAAATATATTTTCTTTCAATACCTTTATTAAAAAACAATGAAGCTTGTTGCCGTATTTGTTATCTTTTAGTCCAAGTTTAACCAAAAAAGTTTTTTTAGCATATAGTTTATCCAAAATATGAGCTAATATATATTGCTTTAGAATATCTGAAGTACCATCATATTTATAAAAGTCATCGAATAACTCCTTATTTTTAAAATAATACAACTCTTCTATAAAACTTGCTTGCCCTTCACCAAGTAATATAAAGTTAGGATTGATATTTAAATTTTCTTTCAAAGAGATTACTTGATCAATATGTAGTAGTCTCTTATTATTTTTGATTTTGTAAAAAGTCTGTCTTGTAATATTCATGTTAATAGCAAACTCTGCATCATTAAGTTTTTTTTCTTTTTGCACGAATTCCAGCCTGCTAATTATCTTATTTTGCATAATTTCTCCATAATAATTTTTATATGTAGCTATTATAGATACTTGTGTATCCATAATGGTAATTATAACAACTATATATGTATTATTCAGCAATCAAGTGGCCACTTGTAATTACTTTAGGAGTTATTAATGAATATAGTTGAGAATGAATATGACACAGAGGTTCACTATGAATGATTTAGAAATTCTAAATTTAAAATTTGCACAATTGACTAAGCTATCGCTAAAAAATCAAAAAAGCTTAATGAATTGGTTCAATAAACAAAACCTAATTATTAAAATGGAAGTATTTAAGGAGCTTAGAAACCAGTTTTTCAAACTTCAAAGCATAGATTCGATCCAAAATAGAGATTTTATATCCTTATCTGCTTTTTATGTTGCAGTACAGGAAATATATAATCTCGATAAATTAGTAGTTTCTAAAAATAAAAGTTCAAATCTTCAAGCAATTGCAAAGATTTCTAGCATATCAATTCATAAATATAGAAAATCTAAAATTAAAGTAAAGAAAGAGAAGCTTTTGAATATGTGGTCCATTATTAAAAAGTTAAAAAACGAAGCATATAGTTTTAGAGATATTTCTATATTCTTGCAACAGAGGCATCGATTGAATGTATCACACACCTATATCAGGAATGTTTGGGAGGAAATTGAAAATGATTGAAGGATTACTAAACTTAAGTATGTATGATTTAATGAAGTTATATTTATTCTTCCTAGCCAGTGCTATATTTGGTGCTTTTTTTATGAAATACTTTTTTATTAACAATAAAAATATGTTTGAAGCTGAATTGGCGTCTTATGATATTTTGTCACAAAATATTCTCAAGAGCTATGAAAAAAGTATTAAAAATATTGGCGATGTTACGACGGAAATTCAAAATGAAACAAGCAAGAACTTTGAAAGGATAAACTTGAACTTAAAAAGTTTAAGCTCTATTTTGAGAGAGTTTAATGAACACATGAGTAAAGTTGATGAGCTTGAGAAAGAAATTATTAAATATAAAAAGATCTTGAAAAGAAAGGAGAAGTAATATGGGATATTATAATAATGATTGGCTATACCAGGATGCTTGTGATGAATATAAAAGAACTGCTGGAATCGATAAACTAGAAGATGATGAAAAAGTATTTTTAAAAAACTTTTATGATACTAAAAATGATTCTCAAAGTAAAAATATATATTACAATGCTGTGTTTAAGCTAAAAAGAAATAACCCTAAGTTTTTTGTTTCTTGGTGTATTAAACGAACCATCAAAAGATACTTTATCAAACAAAAAGCACCTAAAGGGTTAATAAATGCGAGTGATATTTTTGCACAAAAAATGCTCTTTGATGCCATCAAGCAATATTGCAGAATATCTGATTGATACGGAATCATTTATAGTCCTACCCTCCTTGAACGGCCATATCCTGCTAGATAAGGAGACCCTATGGGTCGGGGGGGGGATGTCATTGGTGTTTCTTTACAAAGTCTCAATATCCACCAACTCCACGCGTGAACACTCTTTTTTTAAAAGCTTTTTATTATTAGCATCCTCTTCCGCCAATGTAAGCAGATCCGCAAAATCATCCTTTGCTACTTCAAGAGTATAAAGCTCTTTAGTAGTCTCAATATAAAGTGTCGCATCTTCTTTAGAGCTAAGAGTAATATTTCTATATCCCTTCGCAAATTCTGCTTTTATAACTTTTTCTATCTTCTCATTACTTAGAAGCTGACTAAGTAAAATTTTTTCACTTAAATCTCCATCGCATAACACTTTGTAAGTTATCATTATTTTTCCGTCCATACTATTGCTTTTCCTTTAAATATTTATTTGTAAATACCCTTTTTTAATCTTTGCATTTATAAAACTTTTTATCACTTCTAATGAGTCCTCAATTTCGGAAAAATACTCTTTTATGATTCTAGTTGGTTTTTTGTTACACATGCTGCCAAACTCTTTAATCAGTAAAAAATCTCCAAAGAGAGTAGGGCAGAGATAAAAAGAGTAATATCTTATTTTTTTATTTACTTCCCTGTAAAGTGTGACTTTATAAGTCAAGGAGTGATTTGATTTCTTTTGAACCATAATAGGACTCAATAGCTTTATTGATAATATAATCAAGCTTTTTCTTCTCATTCATGTTATTTACTTCATCTTCAAGCAAAGCTGAAATTATTTTTACTCTTTTAATATTTT